>JBBRQD010000016.1:0-75826 GCA_038227045.1 Planctomycetota bacterium | reverse complement strand
TTCGGCCGCATACCGGACGATAAAGCTCATGTTCACAATGGTCCTCCCCCCGTGGAAAGTTGTCTGCAAACACTTCCTCGGTCAGGGGGGATTTTTGCTTTAACGCTTTTGGTTTTTCCTTAACTATGTGCCATTCGGGACAGACACGCAACTAAAATAGATGCGTGTCTGTCCCCCTGAAATACCGCTGGTGTTCTGGTGACAGACACGCGACAAAATGAATGCGGAGTCGTGCCATTGTATTTGGGGCCCATCAACGATTGCCGGAAACCTCGTTCGGAATCTGCTTGAGTGCCCGCAAAACCCCGCGCCATTCCCGCCGCGCTTCCTTTAACCGCGCGGAATACAACCGGCAGGTCTCTTTGTATTGCGCCAGATGACCCTTCGCGCGCTCTTCGGCCTGGGCGCGCCAAAGCACCATGGCGGCTTTGAACGCATCCCGGGCTTTCATAATCCCGAGCTGTATTTCCGCTGCGCGCGCCTGCCCCGCGTTGGCAATGCGCGCTTCAAGACTCTTAACGGCCACTTCCATGCGCGTCTGTTCGATCGTTGAGGCGGCGGTGGATCGCAAGTTCGAGGCAAAACCAGTCAGTTTTAACGAGTAAATAAACCATTTCGACGGATCCCAACTGCACCAGCGTATTCCGTTGCGGAAATCGGCGGGGAAACGATGGTGGAAACTGTGGTAGCCTTCGCCAAAAGTCAACAAGGCCACGACCCAATTGTCCCGAGCGGTGGACTCGTCATCGTAGACTCGCGAACCGAAGCGGTGCGCCAGCGAGTTGACTGAGAATGTCGAATGGTGTACCAGAACGATGCGCAGAAAACCGCCCCACAACAAGCCGGCTACCGGGTTGCCGAAACAAAAGCCAACCAGCAGCGGAATCCCAAACCCCGCTCCTAATCCGGCCAATTTATACCACCGGTGTTGCCAGGCTACGATGGGATCTTTCTGCAGATCGCGCACATTGTCGAAATTAGCGCTTGCGGAATTATCGTAGAAAATCCAGAGAAAATGCGCCCACCAGAAACCACGGCTGATGCTGTACGGGTCCCAGTCGGATTCGGAGTGCGCGTGATGGCGCCTGTGTCCGGAACTCCACTCCAGAATGGAATTTTGCATCGCCATGGCGCCAAAGAGCGCATAGAAAAGCTGAACCGCCCGCGAACACTCGTAGCTCTTATGTGAGTAATAGCGGTGATACCCGGCGCAAATCGAAAGCCCGGTCAATATATACATGATGCCGAACAGCACCGGCATCCATAATTGCAGGCCGAATTGATAGGTATGCCAGATTAGGACCGGAACTCCCACGACGGGAGTCAAAGTCAAAAACAGAATGTTCACCCAATCTTTTGGTGGGTTACTGCCGCAAGCCTGTGTCATTTTCTCAATTCGCAAATGTTCAAAGTAAGTATGGCAATAAATTTAGAAACTGTTTCTTAGAGCGTGTACAAGAAGTGGCGCGAGGCGCAAACCGAGCGATTTTTGTTCGGATCGAGGCGCGTCGAAAAGACCGTATCGGAACGGAGATACAGTTTTTTCGACGCAACGAAGAGCCGGACAAAAAGCGCCGGTTTGCGGCCGCGTCCACTTCTTGTACACGCTCTTAGACTGGCATGACACGAAAAACTCAACTTCAATAACAACGAAACCATACACAACCCATGCGTTCCAGCGCTCGCAGCGTTAAGTTTTCCCACGGAGCCAAACAAAAAGCATACCCTAATAAGGAATAAAAGTCAACGACCTTTATTTGAGACGCGGAAGGTCGATTAAGCCGCGTTTAATGCTGGCAAAAAATTGGACGGGTGGGTTACAATCCGGCGCTATCAAGATCGTAAATGGAATGAGGACAAACAATGAAGACAAATGGCGTGGTGAGTTCGTGCGGTGTTTTTGCAATGGCGATTTTAAGCTGCTGTGTCGTTTTCGCAATCCGGGCCGGCGAGCCTGTCGGCAATCTTCGGAGCGACATCAAGGCGCAGCGAATTTTGTTTCTCGGAAATAGCATCACGCGTCACGGGCCGGCGGCCAAAATTGGCTGGACCGGAGATTGGGGCATGGCGGCCACCGCTCAAGAGAAGGATTTTGTTCACATTCTCGCGAATTCCCTTGCCGAATTGACCGGCCACAAAGCCGAGTTGCGCATCGCCAACGTCGCCGATTTCGAACGAAACTTCGCGACATTCGACCTCAACTCGCAGCTCAAGGATGCGCTCGAATTCAAAGCAGATCTCGTCATCGTGGCGCTCGGAGAAAATGTGCCCGCGCTCGCCAGCGACGAAGTCAAAACGCAATTCAAAAACAGCTTCACGAACCTGCTGACGGCGCTCAAGAACAACGGCAAGCCGGCCCTCTTCGTCCGCGGTTGTTTTTGGACCGACAAAACCAAGGACGATCTCATGCAACAGGCATGCGCAACGGCCGGCGGCGTTTTTGTGGACATCGGCACTCTGGGAAAAGACGAGTCGAACTTCGCGCGCTCCGAACGAAAAATCGAACACGCCGGAGTCGCCGCCCACCCAGGCGACAAAGGCATGAAAGCCATCGCCGACGCAATCGTCAATGCGATGAAAAGCCCCGCGAAATAAACGCGGTTAAACGCAGGATAATACCCATAGAAATTATCCGCGTACATCTGCGGAAATCTGCGTCCATCCGCGTTTAATTTAGACCTTGAATACAGGGAAAATGCCGCATCACCAGATCCGCACGCGCTCCGCGGCCGGGCGCATCATCGGTTCGCCTTCCTTGATCCCAAACGCCTGCATGAATTCGTTCAAATTCGAGAGCGGCCCATTGCAGCGGAACTGCCCCGGCGAATGCGGGTCGAGACGCAATCGCATCTTCAGCGCCTGAGGGCGGATATTCTGCCGCCACACTTGCGCGAATGCGAGAAAGAAGCGCTGTTCCGGCGTGAAGCCGTCAATCGCCGCGCGCGGTTTTCCATCCAGCGCTTTTTGCAGCGCCCCATAAGCAATGGCGATGCCGCCAAGATCCGCGATGTTCTCGCCGAGCGTCAGCGCCCCGTTCACGTGCAGCCCGTCAAGTACAACGAACCCATCGAATTGTTTTTGCACCACGCTGGAACGCGCTTCGTAATTCTTCGCGTCTTCCGCGGTCCACCAATCCTTCAGATTGCCATCGGCGTCCGACTTGCGCCCCTTGTCGTCGAAACCATGCGACATCTCGTGTCCAATCACCGCGCCGATGCCGCCATAGTTCACCGCGTCGTCGGCGTTCGCGTCGAAGAATGGCGGTTGCAGTATTCCCGCCGGGAAGACGATCTCGTTCATATTTTGGCTGTAGTACGCATTGACGGTCGGCGCGCTCATGTGCCATTCGGTGCGGTCCACCGGCTGGCCCAGCTTCTTGATGTTCCGCCGGGATTCAAACTGTCGGATGCGCATCGCATTGAGGACCGCAGGTCCGCGGTCGACGGTCAGGCCGGAATAGTCGCGCCACTTGTCCGGGTAGCCGATTTTGACCGCGAACGCGTCGAGTTTGCGCAGCGCTTGCGTCTTGGTGTCGGCGCCCATCCAGTCGAGTTTCTGAATTCGTTCGCGCAATTCGACGCGCAAGTTGGCCACCAGTTGCTGAGCTTTTGCTTTGGCTTCGGGACTGAAATTCTTCACCACATAAAGCTGGCCGACGGCGTCGCCGATGCTGCGGTCCACCAGTCGAAGCGCGCGTTTCCAACGTGATTTGAGCTCCTTGGCTCCGGTCAGAGTTTTTTCATTGAAATCGAAGTCCTCGTTGACGAATGCGCTGCTCAGCAAGTGCGCGGTGTTGTGAACCAGATGCCAGCGCAGGTACGCTTTCCAATCGGCCAGCGGCACCGTTTTCAACATAGCGTCGACCTGCTTGAAGAAGGGCGGCTGCCCGACATTGACCGCGCGGCGGTCGGCGATGCCCATGCCCTCATAAAGCCGCAGCCACGACACGTTCGGCGTAAGTTCCGCGAGCGCGTCGAGCGTCATCTTGTGGTAATTCGTTTCCGGATCGCGCCGCTGCAGTTTCGTGAACGACGCCCCCGCAAGCTGTGTTTCGATCGCCAGAATTGTGGCGGCCTGGCTGGAAGCGGCGGCCGCGTCGTCGCCGAGCAGTTCAAACATTTTGGCCACGTGCGCGGTGTACTGGCCGCGCAATTTCTTCGACGTCTCATCGGTTTGAGTGTAGTAGTCGCGATCCGGCAGGCCGAGTCCGCCCTGCCCAAGATTTACGATGACTTCGCTGCTCTGCTTCTCGTCCTGCTCCGCATAAATGGAGAACGGCACATTCACGTGCAGAGTCTGCAGCCGTGCGATCGCATCGTGAAGATCGTTGACGCTCGCAATGGCGGCGATGCGCTTCATCTCTTCGTCAAGCGGGCGCGCCCCATCGCTTTCGGCCCGCGCCTCATCCATGAGACTCGTATAAAAGTCGCCCACCAATTGGGCCGGACTCTCCTTCGGCGCGGTCGTCTGCTTTGCGGCCTCCTCGACAATCTCGCGCAGGATGCGGCGGCCCCGCTCGGTGACTTCCTCGAAACTCCCCCACCGGCTTTCGTCCGCCGGAATCGGATTCTTGGCCAGCCACGTGCCGTTGGCATAGCGATAAAAATCATCGCCCGGCTTCACGCTGGTATCCATGTTAGCCAAATCAATCGGCTTTGATTGCTCGGAAGAAACGGAAAGGCCTGCGCAAACGAGTGCCAACACGACCACCAATTTCGTAATCACTTGCACTATTCATTCCTCAAGAATTATTCCGAGCGCACCCAACTGACTCAATCATCAACCCAACAACATTTACCTTTTTCATCTGCGGTAATCCGCGTCTATCCGCGTTCATCTGCGATTATTGACCCGCGCGTTTCTAAAGCGTCATTATCGCGCCGCGCCGGGCAAGTTGAACGAGGCGGTCGAGCAAAGGCGTATTGGGAAGATACGCCGTGCGAGACCCACGAAGTTCAACGCCGCCCGCCGCAAGCGAGAATGATGCTTTAGAAATGCGCGGGTCAATAAGTAGGCGACCGATAAATCAGAACGCGCGCGTTGCAGCCTCAACGCTGGCGCACGATCCTGTGTTGTTTAAACGTATTCATCACGACCTGCGCCACGTCATCTTTTGTCGAAATGCGGAGGTACGTCGCATCGTAAATCGAGAACGCCTTGGCGGCCTGCGCCAGATGGACGCGATACAATTTCTGATACTCGGCGAGCGTAGTGCCGCGAACCGTCAGCGGCACGCTCTCGCCGCTCTCCATGTCCACAAGGTCCACCTCGCCGGCGAGCGACGGGCACTCCTCGTCGGGGTCCGTGATGTGCAAAGCGATCACGACGAAATTATTGTAGGCGAGAAATTTCAATCCGTCGTCCAGCCCCTTCAGGTTCGCGAAATCGGAGATGATCACGGCCAACCCGGGGCGGCTCTGCTGGATCGTAAAACTCTTGAACGCGGTCTTGTAATCCGTCGTCCCGCCAGGCGCCGTTTTGCCCAGAAAATCAAGCAGCGACGCGGTGCGCGGCTTGCCCGAGGGAGCATAGCTCTCGCCGACCGTTTGTGTGAAGTTGTACACGCCGGTCCAGTCTTCGTTGTTGAAACCGATATAGGCCAGCGCCGCCGCCAGACGCCGCGCGACATCGATTTTCCGCGGTTGCACCGCGCCATCTCGCATCGCGGGCGATTCCGGCGACGCTCCATTCATTGACGCGCTGGTGTCCAGCATCACATATAGCCGCAGGTTTTCCTGCGACTCGAAATTCTTCACGACCAGTTCGTTGAGGCGCGCATAGACGTTCCAGTCGATGCTGCGGAAGTCGTCGCCGGCCGAGTATTCTTTGTGATCGGCAAATTCCATGCCTTCCGCACCACGCGAACGGCTGAAGCGTTTTCCCGAGCTCGCGCCGCGAAACGAACGCGGAGCGACGAGCGCAAGCTGGCTCAGGCGCGCCGTGAATTGCGCGTCGAGTAGCGTTTCTGCGATGGAGGGTTGTTCATTCATGCGTGCATAATATCATTTACTTTTTTCAAACAAATTTCTTTCTGCAAACAATTCAATGATTTTTCGCGGCGGCTTGCGCGTCAAGAGTGAACCGTGCGCAAAACAACAACGCATTTGCGCAAATAAAACCGCACAATGTCATCACCGTTCGGTATACCGTCATGTAAACAAAAACGGAGCCATGGATGGACGATCTCAATACAATCACGAATTTGATTGCGCGCTTCCGTCGCCGATTGACGTTCGCGGAAGCCATTCGCGCCGGGCTGTCGGCGATCCTCTGGGGCGGCGTTGCCGCATCGATTCTCATTGTTGCGGCGAAAGTGTGCGGGCTATCGCGAGGCGTCGCGGCCTTTTCTTTTTGTGCGATTCCGGCCGCGTTTCTGGTTGGCCTGGCAATGGGCTGGAAGCATTCGTTCCGCAGCCCCTACGCCGCGGCCAAACTGCTCGATAAACATTTGGGTCTTAACGACCGTCTCGCCAACGCGCACTATTTTCTCCTGAAGGATCAAGGAAAAGCTGGGCGTAGCTCGCTCGCCGCATTGGCGATTCAGGACGGTTTGAATGCCGCACGCAACGCAAAGCTGGGACGCATTCCAAACTTGCTTTGGCCCCGGAGCGCAACGCTTGGACTGCTGATTTCAGCCGTGTGCGTCGGCTGGCTCTATTTGCTTTATCCACCCCACATCGTGCCGACAGAGCAGGCCGTGACGCAGGAAACGCAGAATGAAATGCTCAACATGATCCAGGGTTTGCAAGACCTGCCCGGGGTGTCCGCCGAGCAGAAAGACGACATCAAAAAAATGCTGGAGTCGATGAATATCAGCGAAGCCGAAATGAAAAAAATGACCAGCGCCGATTTGATGCGGCTGATCAGTGCCAAAGGGATTGACTATAAAGGGGGCGGGGGAGCCACGGCGTTCGAAGCGATGAAGAACGCGGTCGCCGACCTGGATCAGATCCGGCAGCAGCACGACGAGTTCGAACGCAAGAACAAGGAATCGTACCAGTTCGTCTTGGCGAACGGCCAGAAAGTCACGGGCGTGCGCATCGCGACGCAGGCGCCCACCGAGCAAATCGTCCGCGATCGCGTGCAGCGTTCGATGGGCATCAAGGCGGCGGTCGAGTCCGAGGAACTGGAACAGCTTCAGCGGCAGACTGAATTGTCGGCCGCGAATACAAAAGCGGCGCGCGGAAAAATCGGCTTAAAGACCACCGCAGTGGCCATCGATGCCAGCGCGCTCCTGGCGACGGACGAAAAATACCAGAAGGATCGAGACACCGCGATCGACGATCCCAAGAGCGAGGCGGCGTTGCGCGTGAAGCGCGCGAATCAGGATCTGCTCAATCGAGAAATTGAAAAAGGCGACATCCCCTCCGCCACCGCGGAGAAACTCAAAAACTGGATGCGTTTGGAATCCGGCCCAGCGAAAAAAGAGGAACATCGATGAAGCTGATGTTTCCATCGGGACTATGGCTGCTGCTGGTGGTGGCGGGAGTCGTCGCCATCTATCTGCTGCGCATGCCGCGCCGGCGATTCTCAGTCGCCGACCTCGCGCCATGGCTGCAAGTGGCGCGCGCCGGCCGGCGTATGTCGAGCGAACGCCGCACGCTGATTTCGCTCCTGCTTCAAGTGGCCATCGCGCTCGCGCTGGTCCTCGCGTTCGCGCGCCCCTATTTCGCCGGGACTGACGGCGGGCGTTTGGAATTGGTGCTGATCGATCTGTCGGGTTCGACGCGGGCCTGCGATGCCACGAAGCTGAAAGTGCTCGAAGGTTTGGAAAAACCCGCGCGTACGGGTCCGTCCCGCCTCGATCAGGAAAAACTCGCCCTGCAAACCATGATCCGCGCACTGAATCCGGGCGACCGCATGACCATTGTCGGTGTCGGCGCGCGGACCACGATCGTGAGCAGCGGCGAGAGTGAACCGGCCATTCTGGAACGCAGCGTCGCGCTGCTTGAAGCGCGCAACGAATCCGCCGCGTTCGCGCCCGCCTGTCAACTGGCCGTCGAGCTCGCCAAGTCCGAAAAGAACGTTCGCGTCACCGTGATCGACAACGGTTCAGCCGACTCAAACGACTTCGCCGCATTGAACAATCTTCCGGACGCCGTCGGAAAGATTCGCTGCGTCCGAGCGGGCAAGTCCTCCGAGAATGTGGGGATTGTGGGATTCAAGAGCCGCAAGAAACTCAACAGTGACGAAATCGAATCCACCGTCACGCTTTTCAGCAGCGCCAGTCAACCGCTCAAAATTCCGGTCGAGCTGTATCTCGACGGCAAAGTGCAGCGCGCGACGATTGCGGAAATTGCACCGGGCGCGACTCAGGTCGTGAATTTCAGCATGGATTACCGGCGCGGCGGAACGCTGAAGGCCCGGCTCGCCGTCCAAGATGCGCTTCAGGAAGACAACGAAGCCGTCGATTTCCTGCCCGCGCCGCATCGCATGAAAGTGGCGTTGGTGACTCGCGAACCCATGGACGAAAAAGCCGCGAACGAATACTACCTCGCGCGCGTGCTGCGCAGCGATACCGGTGTCGAAGGCGGCTTTCTGGCGGCGGCGGATTACCAGAAAATCGCGCAGGATAAGAACGCGCTTAAGTCTCAATTCGAAGCCGTCGTCTTCGACAATTGGGCGCCCCCTGCCAACGAATTGCCGCCCTGCCACGCGCTTTTTGTGAACGCCGAATCGCCCGAAATTCCCGTCCTGGTCAAAGGTGTTTTGGGCGACAAACCGCTCATCCGAAAATGGGACGAAGGCCATCCGCTGATGAACTACCTCAACATGCGCGACGTGTTTTTAAAGCGCGCGAAAGATCTTCAACTCACCGACAAATCAACCGACGTGGTGGCGGAACTGGTCAGCTCACCGCTGATTCTCGCGCGCGAAATCGGGCGGCGCAAAGTCGCCTATCTCGGTTTCAACCCCGCCGACTCCGATATTCAATTCAAAAAGGAACTTCCGCTATTCGTGTTGAATTGTTTCGAATGGTTCAAACGTGGCATCGAACCGGTGACGCAGATCGCGCCCGGCGAAGCGCTGTCCATAGCGGTGGACAGCGCCTGGAAATCGGTGACGGTGTCGCCGCCGGACAACGGCGCTCCGCAAAAAATCGACATTCCACCGGGCGCGGAAAACGTGATGTTCTACGACACGTTTCGGCCCGGCGTGTATCGCTATCGGGTGGACACGGAGCCCACGCCCAGCCGCGGTTTTGCGGTGAACTTCGGATCGCAGCGAGTGAGCAATCTGTCCGCGTCGGACGCCATTCGAATTGGAACAATCGGCGACCGAGGCGGGATTTCGAATAGCCGCGCGGAAGCGGTGACGCTGGACGCGCTCGTTGAACATCAGGCATCCGCGAATTTATGGGCTTATTTCGCGGCGTTTGCCGTGATGCTGTTGGCCGCTGAGAATTACCTCTTTCACCGCCGCATATTTTTCTAGGACGATTGCATGGCCGGTATACGACTGGAGACGCTCGCGCCCGCATACTGGCTGCTACTGCTGCTGCTGCCAGCCGTTCTTTTTTTCGCATTGAAAACCGACGCCGCCGCCGGACGCGCGCGCAAAATGACCATCGCCGTCCTGCGAGCGCTTGGAATTATTCTGGTTGTTGCGTCGCTGGTCCGCGTGCGGCTGTGGCGTTCAACGGATGAAACGCGCCTGTGCACGCTCGCCATCGTGGACATTTCCGAAAGCATGCCGCGCGAGAAAATGGTCGATGTAGCAAAAGAAATCGCCGAACTCTCCAAAGGCGCGTCCGACGACCGGCAATACGGAATGCTGATTTTTGCCGGGCGCTGCCGCGTCTGTATTCCACCGGCCGGGAAGCCCATTATAGAGGAAGCGGCGCGCTCCTTCATTCAGAGCGCGCTTGACGCGAAGCCCGGCACGCAGGCGTTCGCCGAATTGGAGCGCAACGAGACGCGTTTCGACGCCGCCCTCGAACTGGCCGCATCGACATTCCCCGCCGGAATCGGAAAGCGCATCGTCCTGTGGACGGACGGCAACGAGACCGACGGCTCCGCGCTGGCGCTCGCAGGAAACCTAAGGAACAGCGGCATCGACGTGAATGCGCGCACCGTTCCGTCGCCGAGCACGGTGAACGAAAAGGACCGTCCGCTGGACGTGCTCGTGGCCGCGTTGAATCTGCCGACGCAGGTGCGCATACAGGAGGCGTTCGATGCCAAAGTGGCGCTGATGTCCACGCGCGCAACAGTCGGAAAAATAATGCTGTACCGAAACGGTTTTCTCGCCGGCTCGAAGGATGTGACGCTTGCGCCGGGAGCTTCGGAAGTGACCTTTCGCCAGAGCATCGCGGAAAGTGGACAGTACGTCTATCGCGCGCTCTTTGAAACCAACGAAATTCAACCGCGCGAAAACGATCAGGCCTTCGCGTATCTGACCGCCGTCGGCGCGCCGCATATTCTGGTTATCGGCACGCATGAATTGGAATCCAGCCGCCTGATCGAAGCGCTGCGCTCGAAAAAATCGTTCATCGAGTATCGCGACGCGTACGGCGCGCCGCAGACGCTGCTGGAGCTTTTCGGATTCGATGCGGTCGTGTTGAACAACGTGCCCGCTGCAAGCCTCTCTGAAAATCAGATGCGAGTGCTGCGCGACTATGTGCGCGATTTCGGAGGCGGAGCCGTCGTGATCGGCGGGCAGCACAGCCTGACGGCCGGCCAATACGCCGGGACACCGCTGGACGACATTCTGCCCGTATCGTGCTTGCCGGAAGGACTGACCAAACCCTCCTCTTCGGTCGCGCTGGTGGTGGACACGTCGCGCAGCATGGTGACGCAGAAACTCGCGAACGGGCAAATATTCGACGCCCCGGAATTTGTCCGCACGGTCGCGCAGGCGATCGCCGACCGGCTTGCGCCGAATGATTTTCTGGGAATCATCGGAACGGGAAACGAACGCACCGCGTCGCGCTGGCTGCTGCGTATGCAGAAAGTCTACGATCGCGACCGCATCCGCGACGACATTCAGCGCGAATTCGCGAATGCCGCCGCCTTCGACAAAGGCTCGAACATATATCAGTCGATGCGCCGCGCCGCGGAAGAACTTTCGCAGCAGGACACACGCCTCAAGCACATCGTGGTTCTGTCCGACGGCTATTTCGATTCCGGCTACAGCTATCCGCGTCTGGCCGCAAAACTGAATTCCGATCACTATCGAATTTCGACAATTCCCGGCGGCCCGGAATCCGACGTAAAGGAATTGGAAGAAATGGCGCGATGGGGCGGGGGACTCTATTTGAAGGAAGACAGCTCGGGTGTTCCGTTAGAGGCGATCAAATCGCTCTTCGGCGAAACGGAAGCCGGCGTCGTCGCCGAAGATCCCTTTCGCCCGCGTAAAATCGCGGACTCGCCGCTCATCGAAAATCTGGACATCAACACCGCTCCGATGCTCTTCGGTTACGTGCGCACAAAACTCAAAATCGGCGCGACGAACATCCTGGCCGTTCCGCCGGAATACGATCCCTTGCTGGCCTCCTGGGACTGCGGCGAAGGGCGCGCCGCGGTGTTTACGTCGGATGTGAAAGACAAATGGGGCGTACTGTGGCTTCGCGAATGGGGCCGCAACTTCGACGCCTTTTGGAACGGCGTCATCTTGAGCGTTGCGCGCCGCTCGCAAAACACAAAGCTCGTTCCGCACCTCAGCGTGAGCGGCCAGTCGGTGCGTGCCAGTGTCGATCTGCTCGATCTGAAAGAACGCTTCATCAGCGGCAAAAGCGTGCACTGCGAAATGTACTCGCTCGGCGAACAGGGGCTCCTGTATACGCGAAGCAACATGGAGCGCTTTGAATTGGACCCCGACGGGCCCGGCCGGTATGCCGCGACGCACCGCATTCGCTCGAAAGGTCTTTACGCCGTCAAGTTCCGCGGGCCCGAGCACGGACAGATTGTCTCGACCGGAATCGTCGTCTCGAATTTCCGCGAATACCTGACGCTCGCGCCAGACAATAAATTTCTGCACGATCTTTGCGAAGCGGGTGGCGGAAAGCTCGACGCCGACACTGTGTCCCTCTCGTCGCCGGCAGGCAAACGGCGCGAGACCCTGACCGACCTGGGGCATTGGGCACTGCTGGCGGCATGCATTCTATTTCTGAGCGACGTGGCCGCGCGGCGCTGGCCGGCCATTGTGCGCGCGCTGCAGAGGAATCCATCATGATGCGCTGCGCCGCCTCACCGCGTTTGCTGCTGGCCGCGTTGATTGCAGCGGCAGTTCTGACCGTACCCACATTCGCCGGAGATGCCGGATACAAAGATCTCAAAATCCAGGATCTGCTGGGCGGGTCGTGGTGGGAGTTCGTCGTCGAGTTGGATTCCCTGCGCGCCAATCCGCGCAACGAAGACGCGTTCTACCGCATGTACAAGATCGCGCAGCGCAGCGACGCCGAATCGAAGGTTCCGCAATTCCTGTTGAAACTCACGCAGGAGCACCCCGAACAGCAGCAGATCCAGACGCTGTTGGGCATGTTTTACCGCGAGAATCGAGACTACGCGCAGGCCATGAAGTATTTCCGCGAGGCGCTCAAGAAATCGCCGGACGATTATTTTGTCCATTACCAAATCGCTCATTTGTTGGGAAAGCAGGATGGAGAGAATGCAATAAAAGAGGCGCTGGAGCATTACGCGAAAGCTGCGGAGCGCATTGGTGCGAGCGACGTTGAGTTGAAGACGCGACTGCTGGAGGAATGGGGCCAACTGCTCATCGACCGTTCCGGCGATAAACCCGAAATGAAAAAACAGGCTCGCGACGCGGCGGCGCAGATTTGGGACCGACTCATCGCCGACGAGCGCCGCTTCGACAAGATTACCTACGAACGTCTCGCTCAGATTTACCAGCGCTACGAAATGTGGGAGAAAGCGATCGGCACGTGGCGTCTCTGCCTGACAAACGTCGTCGGCGACGACTACGCCGGACGCGTCCGGGTTCTGGACCAGATTGGCGAAAACGCCGAGCATCTGGGCGACATCACCGGAGCGTGCGCGGCGTATTCCGACGCGCTCGGGCTCGTTGACGAAACGCATTGGTTGCACAAGCAACTGATTGTGAAACTGGTAAAGGCTCACAAGAAACAGGGTGACGACAAGGCATTTCTCGCGGAGCTGAAAAAAGCCGCCGGAAATCGGCCGCAGAGCACCGCGCCGCTGCGCGATTTGGCGCTCGCGTTTGAAAGCGTTGGCGATGTGCCTTCAACAATCGGAGCGCTCGAGCAGGCTGAAAAATTAGCGCCCCGCGACGTCACCATAATTTCGGACTTGCTGCTGCAATACACCAAAGCCGGCGGTCCCCGCGCGCTCGCACTTAAAGCCGGTCTCTATCGCAAACTGGTCGAGATCATGCCGGAGAATTTCGATGCGTATGCCGGCCTCGCCGACACGCATTGGGAAATGGGCGACACCGCCCAGGTTCAAGCCGCGTTGACCTTGCTTCAGAATACCGTCAGTACACTGCCCGAGAAATACCTGGTGATGGCGGGTGCATTCAAGAAATATGGGATGAAATCTAACGCCCGAAACGCCTACGAGCGCGCGCTGGCGGGCGGCATCTCCGGTTCCGACGCCGCGCTGGATTTCTGCGATTTTTGCCTGGCGAGCGCCGAAACTGAAAAAGCTCGCGACGGCGAAACATTTCAACGCGCGCTCGAACTTCGCAACGGACTCATGGGAAAAGGTTCGCTGGATGAGAGCGGATACCTGCGCATGATGCAGGTGTTTCAAACCCACAATCGGCCGGACGAGGCGCGCGACATCATCGGCTACGCCGCGACAAATGTGTTTCCAAAGAGTTTTGTGTGCCGCTACGCATTGGCGGATCTGCATTATTCGCGCAAGGAATTTCACATGGCGATTCAGCATTACGTCGCGGCCCTCACGCTCGCGCCCGGCTTCTATTTCAAGCGCATGGTCAATGACCGCATTATCACGCTGTGCTGGAACTATGGCCGCCACAGCAAGGACTTCATGAGCGATCCCACCGAAGAAGAGAAGAATAAGAAATTGCTCGGCGGCGCAAAAGGGGAAGGTCTCGCGCCATGGATTTACTATCTGCAGGCGCTCGTCGCCAGCGACCCGCAGAATTCCGACAACATGATGCTTCTGGCTCAGATCAACGAAAACACGCGCGTCGACGCGAAGGCTGGAGACGTGCCAGTCAGGACCGACGTGGCGCGCGCGAAAGCACTCTACAAATCCGTCGTCGATATGGATCTGAAGAATCTCGACGCCCACAACGCGCTCGCGAGAACGCTCGTCGCAACGGACGAGTTCGAAGGAGCGATTCAGGAAAACTGGATTTTAGAGGAACTGAGCCCTGCGGGAAAATGGCAATACATCATGAACGTCGGCGACCTGTGGGCGCTGTCGGGCTATCAGGACAAGGCGCTCTCGAATTGGAACACAGTAGGCGAGCAAGCCACGACTGAGCCCAATCTAGTGTACCAGTTGGGTTGCCGGATGTTCCAACTCGGCAAGATCGATGAAGCGATTGCATG
Source organism: Planctomycetota bacterium (assembly GCA_038227045.1). Classification (GTDB taxonomy): domain Bacteria; phylum Planctomycetota; class SZUA-567; order H5-PLA8; family H5-PLA8; genus JANXLS01. The sequence goes on along the minus strand of JBBRQD010000016.1, from coordinate 61,326 downwards.
GCTGCGCAAAGCTGTGTCCGCGAACAAAAACGAGTTCCGCTTTCATACCGCGCTTGGAAACCTCCTCGATCTATCCGCCGAGAACGATGGCGTCAGCGGCGCGCGCGACGATGCCGTCAGTGAATTTAAAATCGCCGTCGAACTTGCGGGACAAAACCCGGCGTTGACGCCGTATCTTCAACCCGTGCTGCGCCGCCTGCTCGAAGTTGAAATTCGCCTGGCGCGGTCCCGCTACACAACCCACAAGTTCGCCGACTGCGCGCAGACCTGCACCGATGCGCTGGCGGCAATCGAGAAATTGCACGCAGGAGCCGCGTTGACGGACGCTGCCGCGGATATCCAGGTTTTGCGCGCGCGCGCATTGCTCTCCGCCGGACAAAATAAGGAGGGCGACGCGCTGCTCCGCGAAACGCTCGCAGCGCATTCAAGCACTCTCTATTGGTACGATGAGAAAGTAAAAATGACAGGTAAACGCGTGCTCGCGCTGCACGAATCCGGAAAACTGTCTCAACAAATTCCGGAACTGCCGGCCACGCAACTCCACGGCTTCACACTGGCTCCGTGCAACGTCATTGCAATGCCGGGGAGAATCGGCGCGTTGCAGAATAATTCGAACGGAACGCTTTTTGTGGAGTCCGGAAGCCGGCTCTATCGGACGGCTATCGACCCCCCCGAAACACGTCTATTGAAACTCGAAGGATCCGGTGCGCCGGTCAAGTGGCTGGGAGGCGAATGCGCCGCAATCGTCGAAAGTTCGTCATTCAGCGTGCTCGATCTGGAGCGGCAAGCGATCGCCTGGAAAAAAGAAATTTTCCCAACCGCTTTGTTCGCGAACGAGCTGTTCGTCGCCTGCTTTTATACGCAAAACGGCAATCCATCTGATACCCCATCGAAAGCCGCGTCCGTCCCCCGCAGTTTCCTCCAGTTGATGGACAAGAAAACCGGCGCCAAATTATGGGAACGCGAGGTTCCAAACGGCGATCTGGTGTTTAATGAGAAATTCTTGATTGTCAGAAGCCCCGAAGAGCTTTCGGCCATTAATCTCAAGACGGGCGAAGCTGGCTGGCGTACAACCATTTCCCGCGGCGCTCTCTGGCGGCGGCCGGTCGTGGCGCATGAAACGATCGTGCTTGCCGACGACATGACGAACGAAGTTTATGCCTACGATCTGAGCAGCGGCGAATTGAAGTTTCAGCGCGCGTTGAACGCCGCCCTGCTCTGCGAACCCTCCACGGATGGTCAGGATCGAGTGATCTGTCATATCCTGCGAAAGCGCGTCGTGACGCTTGAATGTTTTGATACCGTGACCGGCAAGCGGGTGTGGGAGAGCGCCCTGCATTCGGCGGCAAACTCCAATGAGACGAGCGCGGAAAGTCTGGGCGGGATCGCACTGGCTCCGATTGCGTGGAATGGCTGGTTGCTCCATTTCGATGCGCCGAATCGCCGCATCTGGTCTGCGCGCATCGACAATGGCAGTTGTGCGCCGCCCATTACAATTGGTTCGGAATGCGATCCGAAAACATTTGACGGCGCGATGGGTTGGGGCGTCCTGGGCGACACGTTGTACGTAGCGGCGCGCAGCGGACACATTGCCTGGATAAAGCTCGTAAAATAGTCTGTGAATAGCACCAACGAGGGATGATGAATTATGGCATCGAAAATTGCTGCGGACGTTCCAATGGACGCGGTCGCGGCTGAAATCAAAGCATTCGACACGGACTTTCAGCGCGTAATGAACGAAGTGGGCAAGATGATCGTCGGGATGCGCGACGTCGTCGAGAAAGTTGTCATCGCCATGATTACGGGCGGCAACGTTCTGCTGGAGGGCGTGCCGGGCCTGGGCAAAACCCAATTGGTCAAGGTGCTCAGCCAGGCGCTTCAAATCGATTTCCGGCGCGTGCAATTCACGCCCGATCTCATGCCCGCGGATATTCTCGGCACCAATATGGTCACCGAGGATTCAACGGGCAAGCGAACGCTTCAGTTTCAGCGCGGACCGGTATTCACGCACTTGCTTTTGGCGGATGAAATCAACCGGGCTACGCCGCGCACGCAGTCGGCGCTATTGGAAGCGATGGAAGAACACAGCGTCACGGTTGGCGGCATTACCTATAAACTTGAAGAACCGTTTTTCGTTCTGGCTACGCAGAACCCTGTCGAACAAGCCGGCACTTACCCGCTGCCCGCCGCGCAACTGGACAAGTTCATGTTCAAACTGATCGTCGGGTATCCGACGTTCGAGGAGCTCGACGAAGTGATCGAACGCACGACCACGTCCGTGCCGCCCGAAATCGAGCGCGTGACCAGCCGCGATGAAATCCTGAGAATGCGCCAGCTCGTCCGAAGTGTGCCGGTCGCGGGGCATGTGGAAAGCTACGCCGCGCGCCTCGCCCTGGCCACCGATCCCGCATCGCAGTACGCCACGGAAATGGTGCGCAAATTCATTCGTCACGGCTCCAGCCCGCGCGGCGTGCTCGCACTTATTTTGGGTGGAAAAATTCGAGCCCTTTTGGATGGCCGCTACAGCCTGGGTTGTGGTGACATTCAAAACATCGCACCCGCCGCGCTGCGCCACAGGCTGGCCATCAATTTCGACGGCGAGTCCGATGGAATCACATCGGACGACGTGATCGCCGACCTGTTGAAGCAAGTCCCCGAGTTTGAGGAAGATCGCACCAAAATGTAATTTCAGCCGCTTGAACAAAGCCATCATTAGGAGTGACGCGATGAGCCGTCTGCCCGAAACTGAAGTCAAACAATTCCAGCGCGCGTTTTCGGACCTGGAAGCCGAAATGAGCAAAGCCGTGGTCGGTTGCCGCGAAATCATTCGCGATATGCTGATCTGTTTTTTCGCGGGCGGCAACCTGTTAATTGAGAGCAGTCCCGGTCTGGGGAAAACGCTGCTGGTCAAGACGCTCAGCCGCGTCATCGACCTGAAGTTTTCGCGCGTCCAGTTCACGCCGGACCTGATGCCGGCGGATATTCTGGGCACCAACATCGTGGCCGAAGGCTCGGATGGCAAGCGCTACTTCGAATTTCAGAAAGGACCAATTTTTACGCAGCTTCTTCTCGCCGACGAGATCAATCGCGCGACGCCCAAAACGCAGTCCGCGCTATTGGAAGCCATGCAGGAACGGCGCGTCACTATCGCGGGAAAGACTTACGATCTCGAGCAACCGTACTTCGTCGTCGCAACACAAAATCCACAGGATACGGATGGCACCTATTCCATGCCCGAAGCTCAACTCGACCGGTTCTTCTTCAAACTCCATCTAGAAAAACCGGACATCGGAGGAATGCGCGAAATCAGCCAGCAGTCCTCGTCCGCTGGCGAAGCCGAGTTGCGCAGAATCATTAACGGTGTTCAGGCTGAAGCTTTCAAGAAACTGGTTCTGGCCGTCGAAGCGCCGCGCTCGCTGCGTCAATACGCCATCAAACTCGTTCTCCTCACTCAGCCCGGCTCCGCGATGTCGCTTCCGTCCGCGAAAAAATACCTGCGCTACGGTTCCAGCCCCCGCGGTGTTCAGGCGTTGATTCTCGGCGCAAAAGTGCTGGCGCTGATTGACGGGCGCGATACGGCTGAACCAAAGGACGCGATGGGCGTTGCGCGCCAAGTCTTGGGGCACCGGCTGATGTTGAATTTTGAAGGCGAAGCCGAGAACGTCACGCCAACAATCATTTTGAATGAAGCATTCAAAACAAAAGAATTATCAACTGTCGCATGACGGCGCAGGCATCTTCTGCTGGATGGAGCAAAATGCACAACACTCGTTTTATGATCGTGCTGAGTTTTATTCTCCTGCCGTGCGCGTTAAGCGCGCACGCAGCCGAAGAGTTCGCGTTTCGCACGAAGTACCTGCGCGCGGCGGATCTTGCCAATCGGACAATCGTTGCGACGAAATGCGACCACGCGCCTAAAATAGACGGAACGCTCAACGACCCGCTGTGGAGCCAGGCGGGTAAGACAGCGTCGGCATTTACCAATTTTCCGTCGGTGGAACCGTGCGGCAGGCAGAGCGTGGCTTATTGCTGCTACGACGACAGCGCATTGTACATCTCGTTCGATTGCGAAGAACCCGAGCTCGACCAGCAGCAGATCGACAACAAAAATATTCTGGCCGCCGATCACGTGGGCGTATACCTCGAAGTGGGCGACACCCGCGGGCGCGGCGCGCGCTGCAGCGTGATCGGAAACCGGGCGGGATTTGTGTGCAGCGGCGCCTGGCGCGAACACGAACCCAAACTCCATTTTGAATGCAAGGCCGGACCCAATCGCTGGTACGTTCAAATGGCCATTCCGTTCAAGTATTTGTCGGGCATCGCGGGCGCGCCGCTTCGCGGGGAAGTATGGGGTATCAAGTTTACCCGCTACGGAAAAAACACGGAAACCGGCGCGGCACGCATGAGGTCGTGCTGGCCGCACATCCCTACGATTTCCGAAGACGTGGTGACATACAACGCGAACCTGTGCTTCAGCGCCGAGAACATGCTTGAGAACGCGGCGCTTGCGGGCAAGCAGCAGCTCACCGTTCGCCCGGGAACGCATTATGCGCTCGATTGGTCCGGCGAAACCCCCAAAGGTGCCGTCTCGATTCTGGTTGAAGACAAGCCCTTCGCGGCACAGGATCTCGGCAAAATCAATCGGCTTGACTTCACCGTTCCGAAAGGCGTTTCCAGCATCGCGCTGGATGTGAAACTGGAAGGAGGCGGCGCGCCGCCAGCATTTCATCTGAAGCCTATTCTTGATGATGTTCCCGCCAATTGGATTTGTCTGACAAACAACGATTGGGTGCCGGAGCGCAATCTAAAGAATCGAAACAAGAACGCATCCGAAGGCGCTTACACCTATCTTAAAACTCCCATGCATGATTTCGGAACATCTCCCTACCGCTCACTTGGAGCGCCCGATCTGGGCGCCAAAGAGATGCCGGAAGCATGGCGGAACATCGGACGCCCCACGCGCAAGCCGCTCGATACTCCACCGCCGCGGCCCGATATTGGCGAGGAGGAATTCGAGAATTTTCCCTTCGAAGTGATCTATCAGGATGGCACGGTGCCGGAGTTTGTTGGACTTCCGTCAGGCAGTTTCGATGTCGGCGGCATGCAGGGATGGATACCATTTTCAAAGGGCAGCCTCACGGGCGACGAATCCTGGGCGGGCTGGCCGGTGGATCGCTGGTCGAGCGCGAGTCCGCACGACATCGTGCTCGACTTTAAGGATAAGTATTACATTCGGCGCATTGATATTCAACAGATCAACACAGGCGTGCGCAACCTGGAGATTCTGGTGCGCGGCAGCGGAAATCCCGCGGACAATTTTGTGCCTGTGTACCGGTTTAATGGGCCTGGAACCCAGCGCAGCCTGGCAACCAGCATGCCTGTATACTTCAGCCAAACAGGACTGGATTCGGTCGCGCAGCAGTTGCGCTTGTCATTGGGAATCTTTGGAGCATGGGGGAATGGCGCGGCGGTGAGCTATCCCAATCTGGGCCGCCCCAATTGCCAGGTCGGGTTGTTTGGTGTTGCGGAAATATGGGTGTGGGCGGAGCCCAAGGGAGAGCATAACGACAGTGAAGTAAATGTTTTTAAGGTACAAGTCCCGGACTCTCAAAAACAACCGCCACTCAAGTTCGAACAGTTACGAAAAATGCCGGAGCCGGTTGTCTGGCCCCGGCCCAAAGAACTTATTAAGGGCGAAGGGCGTTTTTCCATTGGACCCAACACCGCCATCGTGTGCGCGACAGGGGGCCAGCTTTCCAACGTGGCGCGTTGGCTGCAAGCGGAGATCAAACAACGTTTCTGTGAAGACCTGCCAATTAAATCGGAATCGGAGATTGCGCCCGCGGAAAGCGCGATTCGGATTGGCGTCAAAGGCATCAGCGCTGCATTTGACGCACTGTGCGCGGCGGAAAAGCTCGACGAATTCAACGGGCCTCAAAGCTACAGAATACGCGTCTCACCGTCGCAAGTCGTGATTGCGGCGTCAGACTTTGAGGGCGCCGGGCATGGCATTCGCACGCTGATACAATGGATGGAGCACGACGAAAAAGCTGCATACCTCCGCGCGGTATCAATACGCGACTGGCCAGTTCTGCAATACCGGACATTGGTGCCGTCCTCGGATCATCGAAGGCTGCTGCTGCCGTTGGAGAACAACCCGTCAAATTACTATACCATTGTAAATGGAGTCTCTTACCTGCGCTACAATTCGATGATCGATTGGCTGCCGACAAGTATCTACGAAAATGAAGCAAAGACTCGCGAGATGCTGCACTACGCGTCGGACCGGTTCACCGATTTTCGTCCGGCGCTGTGGGTGCAGAAAGTGCCGGGGGATTGCATCGAAGCCAACCCGGACGATCAACCTTCGGGCGGGGCGGGGATCCAGAATTCCGACGGCACATGGGAGAGCGACAACCTTTGCCCCTCGAACCCACAATCGTATCTGGCTATCGAAAAGTTCCTGGATTCGGCCTTAAGAACTCACGACACCAGCCGTTTCATTGAAGTCGGTTTCATGGGCTCTGTCGGCAAGACGTGGAACGTCTGCCGCCTGTGCCGCAAACGCGGGCTGGCGGGCTATGAGTTGTACGGGGACTTTATGAACAAGGTCGATGCCCTGTGCCGGGCGCGCAACCGCTCGGCAATTTTCACGAACGCCATCATGTACTCCGACGCTGTCCAGCGCGCCAGCGCGGGACGGGAACTGTCGAGCGCATTTGATTCTGTCAACCACGGCGTGGCATTGCGATTTGACCGGCCCGCCGAGGTTTCGGAGATTTTGCACTCCGGATTCTGGACTATTTCCAAGCCATGGGATACTCCTGGAGCCGTCAACTCTGGAGGCAGGTATACCTTGGGAGGGAAAGCTTTTTTTGATACCGTTCCCGCTACGTCGGAATCCGAAGGTGCGATCACGATCGGTGAGCGCTGCGACTATGAATGGTGGTGGCGCGCGGAGATCTGTTCGCGCGGGCTGCTCACGGCCGATGCATTCTGGAATGGCGCCGCGCCGGAAAAAGGCTCCGAACGGAGCCGCTACGAACAGCAGGCGGCGAATGCGTGCGTGCGTTTCAACGAGCGCGTCAGCACGGGCGTCGAGTACCCCTCGTGGCGCACGGGCATGACGCCGCGATTTTTCAACATCGATATTCATGCGCTCTGCAATCGCAGCCACATTGACGAGGGCACCGCGAGCGGACCGAGCCGCTCGGGTCCGCGCGAGGGCGCGAATGGATTCGGCGCTGCAATCGATTTTCGCAGGATTCCAATGGGCAAGCAGGAATTTGCAGACATTCCATTTGAGGTCATTGATCCGGCTCAGAATAACTGGAAATCCATGCTCGTAATCGGCAGCGGGAGAAAAGAATCCTTGATACCGGGAATTGTTGGTGCCGCAACCGTTCCGGTCGGCCGCAAGGCCGCGAGCTTTTGTGTTCTGCGTTCGAATTTGCGAACTGTGTTTCGCGCGGGACAGACCAGTCATTACTGGAATATTTTGCAACCAGCCTATGTATTTGAATACAGCGACGGATCGCGGTGCGTTTGCGATTGGGAGACTCGGCGTCATTTTGACGATATCTCGAACCAGTGTTTTTACTACGGAGCCAGGATCGGGCCGTCGGTGCTCAGTCACATGCTGCCGTCGAGTAGATTGGGTTTTGCCGCGAATACGTTGTCCGGCGCGGGCGCGAATGTGTTCGTCAGCGAGATCGTAAATCCGTATCCCGACAAAGAAATCCGCAACCTGCTGATTCAACTGCCCAATCCCGAAGAGCGGGACTATACGTTTGAATTTCACGATGCCATTTTTGCGATCACCGGCGTCGAACCTGTGGAGTGGGATACCAGGTATTGGAGCAGGCAGCCGCCGAAATCTCTATTGCCGCCGAATTCTATTCTTCCGCCGGATGCAAAAAAACTGGCTCCACAGAAATTCAATTCGCCGGAAGTTCGAGGAAAACCGGCGGCGAGAATGTCCCAATGCACGCTGGCGCAGTCGGCGAATCTCGCGGCAATCTCGTTCCGTTTGCGCATGCCCGGCCGGGACAGCAACCCCATGCCCGTTCGCAATCGCCACGCGAATTGCAAGGTATTTGTCAGCAAGGATCTGAAAGTATGGAAAGAAATCGCACACATCAAAGGTTGTACAGGTATGGATGGAGAACATGTAATTGTTTTTCCATCGGAAATCTGCTCCGGTCTGAAAATTGAAATGGATGCGTCTGCCTACACGGACGAAGATAACGCCGATTTCGGATTGCTTGCGTGCGACCTGTATGAAGTGAAACAATAGAGCGCGATTGTGCTGATTATCGGACATCTGAAAACCGAATAAAGTACGCACACGTATTATTATTAAATAATTTTATAATCTCTTAAAGCTATAAATATAAATATGTTATAAGAAGTAAATTCGTGTCTAATCCTGCCCAATGCATCATTAAGCCGTCACTCCTTCGTCAATACTACGGAAGATGAATCGCAGTTTCTTGAATGGATTCAAGGAGTGGGGTTCGAGAAAGGGCATGTAGGAAAAAGGAGCACGACAATGAACACTTACACTATCGGACGCAAGGCGGTCTTTGGCAGCTTGGCACTGGGTATCGCCTGCATCTTCGCGTTGGGAACGGGCAGCGCGTCCGCTTCGGAATATGGCGGCCGAGGTAACATCGGGGTCAACATCGGCATCGGAAACAACCGGGGATACGACCGCGGTTACCATGGTGTCCCCCAGTACACTTACGGTAACGGATACAGCCGGTATGGCGGGCACTACAACGGCGGATTCGGCAATCTATACATTGGGAGCTACGATTACTATAATTACGCGCCGCGCGTTTGGGTCGATGGATACTACGAAACCCACTACTACGGAGACCGCCGTGCCCAAGTCTGGCATCCAGGCTGCTACCGCAACTAAGCGAGGCGGTTAGAACATTCACACAACAATCCAGACGATGAAAATCGCTGGATTGTAGAAGAAGGGCACGGAACGAGCAGGTTCTCCGTGCCTTTCTTCGTTTAAGAACCAGAGAACTCATCCAGGCATTCCTTCAACACCCGGCCGAGCAGCGCGATTTCGTCGGGGGCGATTGTCAGCGGCGGAACGGCAAGAATGAGATTGCCTAACGCCCGCACATTAACTCTACGCGTCCTCGCCGCGAGCACGATTTCGTGGCCGGCGCGTTCGGACCATTCGTAGTCTTCTCCGGACTCGCGCCGAATTTCGAGCCCCGCCATCATGCCGCGTCCGCGCACATTGCCGACGCTCGGATGCGTGCGCAGCGAGTCGAGCATCGCCCAGAACGAAGGGATCGTTTGTGTCCTCACTGATTCCAGAAATCCGGGGCGCGTCAATTCATTCAATGCCGCCAGCGCCGCCGCGCAGCCCAACGCCGAGCCGGTGAAGGTGTGGCCGTGGAAGAACGTTTTGCGCTCGGCGAACGTTCCTTCAAATGCCTGGTAAACATGTTCCGCGGCCAGCACGGCGGACAGCGGCAGCAGGCCGCCGGTCAGGCCTTTGGCCAGGCAGACGATGTCGGGGCGAAGAGTTTTCGAATCCAATTGTTCGAAGGTAAAGAGCGTTCCGAGGCGGCCCATGCCCACCGCCACTTCGTCAAAAATCGCAAGCACGCCGAATTTCTTCGCAGCGCTCAGCACGCGTTCCGCATAGCCATCCGGTTGTGGAATGACACCGCCGGGACCGAGCACGAACGGTTCGATCAGCACCGCCGCAAGCGTGTCGTGGTGCTCTTCGATGGCACGTTCCATGGCCTGAGCGCATTCGAGCGCGCAACTCTCGCGCTGCTTGTTCCACGGGCAGCGGTAGCAATGCGGCGGCGGAACGCGCCGGACGGGAAAGAGCAGCGGTTTGAACGCAGCGTGAAAAAGATCGACGCCCCCCACCGCAACCGCTCCGAGTGTGTCGCCATGGTACGCTTCACCGAGCGCGAGAAACTCGGACTTCTCCGGCCGCCCTTTGTGCTGCCAATACTGGTACGCCATTTTCAGCGAAGCTTCGACGGCCTCCGAACCGGAGTCGGCGAAGAACACGTGGCCGAACGGCGCTCCGGCTAATTCGACGAGCCGCCCAGCCAATTCAATCGCCGGGACATGTGAAATTCCTAAAAGCGTCGAGTGCGAAAACTTTTCAAGCTGCGCACGAATCGCGTTCTCAACGGCCTCCGGCCGGCACCCCAACGCGAGGCACCAATAGCCGCAGTTCGCGTCCAAAAAGCGCCGGCCGTGAATGTCGATCAGCCAATTACCCTCCGCTCCCACGATGATGGGCGGCGCCGGCGACTCGTTTGCGTATTCGCTCATCTGGGTAAATGGATGCCAGAGTGCGCTGGTGTCCAATGCGCGCAGTTCGAGTTCGGTCATTTTTAAATCTAGTCCGATAGTTCAAGGTAAATGAATCTGTTTACTTCCGCAGTTCTTCCAATGATCGCAGCGCGAATCCTGCATGCAGCGCGCTTCCCAGCGGCAGCATGTCTTCGTCGGCTTTGAACAGGGGATGATGTACTCCATGTATCGCGCCCTGGCTTTCGTTTCGCATTCCCAGCGCCACGAAACAACCAGGGATGCGGTTGGTGTAGTAGGAGAAATCTTCGCCGCCCATGACAGGTAACAACTGCTGAACTTTGCTGTCGCCTAACAATTCCCGCCCAATGGATTGCGCCACGTCCCAGCAGTGGCCGTCGTTGACCGTGGGTGGGTAGGCATCGAGGAATTCAGTGTGCGCCTCGCATCGATTTGCCGCCGCAATGTATGAGGCGATTGAGCGCACGCGCTCTTGCAAAAATACCATTCCTCTCGTGGTCAACGATCGGATCGTCCCGGTCATCTTCACCTCCATTGGAATGACATTGAAGGCTTCGCCCCCGCGCACCGTGGTGATGCTGACGACGCCGGGATCCAGCGGGTCGAGTTCCCGCGAAACGATCGTCTGCAGTTCGCACACTATTTTCGCCGCGGTGACGACGGGATCGCAGGACATTTGCGGCATCGCGGCGTGCCCGCCCTTGCCGGTAACCGTGATGGACAACGACCCGGCCGAGGCCAGCAGTGTTCCCGCGCGAGATCCAATTTGCCCGGATGGAAGCGTCGGCCAGACATGCAGCGCGAAAATGCGTTGGACGTTCGGCGCGTCGAGCGCCCCTTCCTGGCACATGCGCAAGCCTCCCGCGCCGCCTTCTTCGGCGGGCTGGAAGAGCAATTTGACCATGCCGCGAATCTCCGCTTCGCGCCGCTTCAAAACTTTCGCGGCTCCCAGCAGCATGGCCACATGGCAATCGTGTCCACAGGCATGCATTTTGCCTTCAACCGCGCTGCGGAACGGCACGTCGGCCTGTTCGCAAATCGGCAGCGCATCCATGTCCGCGCGCAACGCGACACACGGGCCGTTGCCGTCGCCCAGCGTGGCAAGCACGCCGGTTTCGGCGATGGGATGGCGATAGGGAATGCTCAAATCCTCAAGCGTTTTCCGGATCAATTGGCTGGTCTTGATTTCTTGATAGCCCAATTCAGGAAAGCGGTGCAATTCGCGGCGAATGGCGACGATCCAGGCGCTTTCGGCTTTTGCGTCGTCGAGAAGAGTTTTCATGGGCATCACAATCCTGTCCGAATCCTGTTGGCGCTAAATTCAGCGCAGATCAGTGTATTCCATTTGCTGTCGAAACGCTGGTCGTTTGGCACATTTTTCGAGAGCAGGCGGGGGAGGAAAACTTTCCACCTTCTTGACGCAGTCGCGCCATCCGCTATCGTAACGCGTCTAACGGCCTCCCGCGAGGCCACCCACTCTCGACGATAATACCCATGAAGCTCACCCGCTCTCAACTCATCGCATCGTTGGCACTTGTCATTCTGATCGCCCCGCCATTGTGGGCGTCGGATTGGCCGCGCTGGCTCGGCCCGAACGGAGACAATATGGCTCCGGAAGGCGAGCACTTCGAACCCGATCTGGCGAAATGGAAGATCGCCTGGAAGGCGGATGTCGGCATCGGGTATTCATCGGTGGCAGTTCTCGGGGATCGCGCCTATACGATGGGGCACGATGGCAAGGGCAAGGAGACTGTCTATTGTCTCAACGCATCGACCGGCGTCGAAATTTGGAAGCACTCGTACGACGCGCCACTGATGGCGCATCTCCACACCGGCGGACCGAACGCGACTCCGACCACAGTTGGCGCCAAGGTCATCACCCTTGGCAAGGCGGGACACGTCATTTGTTTCACCGTGGAGAAGGGCGAGGTGCTCTGGAAAGCGAATTTACTTGAATTGTTTGGCATCAAGATGCCGGAGTGGGGCTTCGCAAGTTCGCCGTTCGTCGATGGCAATCAGGTGGTGTTCTGCGGCGGCAAGGCGTGCGCGCTCGATCTCGAAACAGGCAAGACGCTCTGGATCTCGAAGACCGCGTACCTTCCCGCGGGTTATGCCACGTCGCCCGTTTTTGATGTGGAAGGCGGATCGAAATGCGTTGCCGCGCTCGACGGCAAAGGGTTTTCTATTCTCTCCGCGAAAGACGGCGCAGAAATCGCGCGCCACCCGTTTAAAGCGCTCTTCAACATGAACGCGACGACCCCATTCATCCTGTCGCACGGCAAACGCATTTTCATTTCCAACACGATGACATCCGACATGCTCGGCTTCGATGGCGTAAAATTAACGCCAATGTGGAGCGTCAAGGAACTGAGAAACGTGATGAACAACAGCGTCATTCTCGACGGCGCGATTTACGGCATCAGCGGCGAACAGCAGCAACCCACGGACAGCCTGGTATCGCTCAACGAAGCAGACGGAAAAGAGAACTGGTCACAGCAAGCGGTCGGCTACGGCACTACGATTGGAATTGGCAAGACGCTGCTGGTTCTCACTGAAAAAGGCATGTTAATCACCGTCAAAGCCGATCCGGCCAAATACACCGAAATCTCCCGCCGCCAGGTTCTCGACAACGTCTGCTGGACGACGCCGACTTATGCGAACGGCAAGATTTATCTGCGCAACGATCAAGGAAATCTGGTGGTGTTGGGACAGTAGAATTAAGGCTGCGACGCGGATTCCGTCGCGCCGCTATCGCCCCTTCAAAAATATCCGCGCTTATTCGCGACGATTCGCGGTTTACAAGTCGTTCATCGGCGGTGCTCAATTTACTTCGTGCGACTAACCTGCTCAACTTTGTAGCCCTTCTTAATCAGCAGATTGACCAAACCTTTTTCGCCTACCAGGTGACCTGCGCCAACGACGACGAAATGTTTCTCGTTGCTTTTTAGATAGCCATCGATTTTATCCGCCATGCCAACGTTTCGTTCGTAGATTATTTTTTCAATCATCGGGAGAAATTCAGGATGTTTTTTTAATTCATCGGTGACCATCAGGTCTTCCAGTGCCTTGGTGTTGCCAGTTTTCCAGGCTTTGATTGCGCTGGTCATTTTCTCGTTCATACTGTCAACGTCGCCGAGCGATTTGGCCAGCAACGTTTCCTGAAGTTCGTCCGAAAAGCCTGAAAGCATACCGATTTGAGTTTCGGCCGATTCGAGCTCTTTAATTGGCATTTTGTCTTTGGCCAGCGCAAGAAAGTGTTTGTCGATTCCCAACTCCGCCTTGAAACCGAGCGCTTGGGCTTCCAGTAATGTTATGGTCAAGCTGAACAGCCACGGGCGGAGCATATTCATTTGGTCAAACGGATAGCCCTTTTTTTCGCAATACGCCTTGAATGCATCTGCATTCTTCTTCGAGACCTTGCTCGTCAGCGTGTCTCCTTCTTTGTACCGGCCCTTTTCCGCCACCAACTTTGTCATCTTGGCCGTCATGTCCGGATCGTCAACGTTAACTTCGACAACCAGATTTTTGGATTCCGCGAAAGCCGCGTCGATCTCGGGCGCGAGCGGATAAAAGTCGTCGTTCCCGATATGAATCGAGCCCAACAGATAGACCGTATTCCCCGCGGAAGTCGCCTTCCACATGAATGTCTTGGCGCCTTCTTCAATGGCAAAAGCCGCTGAACAGCTCAACACGACGCCTATTATTGCAGCAGAAACGGCAGCCGAATTTTTGGAGTATGCGCGAATCAAGGGAAGCTCCTTTTTTGATGTATTGGTTAAGCTAAAGGCTATCCGCGCGTGCTTTGGGCCGCAAATTGCCAAACAGATTATTGCGCAATCCGCTTGAAAACATCAACTACGGCTTCGCGGTCTTCCCCACCGCCCAGTCGATTCCATTCCGCAACAATTTCTCAAATTGCGGCAAGGCGAAATCGTCGGGATGCCCCAGCGTCGTCGAAAAAACGCGCCCGCCGTTTTCGCGCGTCAATGTCCACGCGACACATTCGGCCGGCTTGTCTTTGGCGATGCCGTTCAGCAACGGCACGGCTTTGGGATCGAGCGGCGCGACTTTGTAAAGCGATCCGCTGCTCGCAAACTCGGTAGGCTCGACGCCCTTTAAGATTGGATTTTCCTTTGCGTGTTCAGCCGCGGAGATTTGCGTCTTGTCGCCCGCTCCGTAATGGTTGTTGTAATTGCAGCCCAACACCTCCTTGTCGAACGCGAGCCACGCGTCGCAATCGTCGGGAACCACTTCGTTTTTTGCCGGAGCGAATGCGTGGCAGGCGGTGCGAATTCCAATGACGGGTTTTCCAGCCGCGATGAATTTTCGCACGCGATCAAGCTGATCCTTTTGCAGAATGCGGCGGCGGACGCTCAACAACAGAGCATCGGCGTCGTCGATTTGTCCCAGCCCCTGCAAGCGGTGCTCCCCTTTGAGTCCGCCGAAGACGAAGCTGAATTTGTAGTCGGTGCCGAGATTTTTGAGCGCGAACGCGGGCAGCGTCTCGCTGGTTTTGTATTCGTCCTCGGCGCTGACGATTAAAATGTACGGGCGCTTGTCATCGGCGAAGCGGAATTCTTTTCCGCCCAGAATGTCGACGCTGGTCACGCTCGGACACCAGAACTTTTCGACGTGCTCCACCATTAGATCGTTGCCGGTGAAGTGGCTGACGAAAGGCTTTGCGCGCGGATTGTACATTGTGTCAGTCATGTCGCGGATCAACGCGACGTTCAAGCCCTGTGCGCAGAGCTGGCGGATCGAAAACGGCCGGCCCAGCACGCACATATTCAAATGCACGCCCATCACCAGCACGTTTTCAATGCCGCGCTGGCGCATGAGGTGGTACGCCTGAGCGGTGTCGGTGATGGCGTCGTTCGCCTCGATCTTGATGGCGTCGATCTGATGCGCCCAAGCGCGAAAGTTTTTGACCGGCTCGGCGCAATCGCAGCCTCCATCGGTGTCGTCGATGGGCAGCGGCGATTCGTGAGTGAGATCGATTTTGCGCCAGCGCTGCAGCGGCGATTTCGCTTCGGCGGCTGGCGCGTTCTGCGCAAGTTTGAACTGCGGCCACTCCTTATAGTATTCCATCGTGTCGCTGGGGCAGTGGATAATCAGCGCGCCGCGTTTGCGCGCTTCGGCCGCGAGTTGATTCATGCGCGGAGCCATTTCGCCGACGCGGGACGTGGAGCCCGGGCACCAATGCTTATCCCACATGTCGCAAATCACGACCGCGGTCTTCGCCGCGTCCCATTCGGCTGTTTTCCATTGAACATTGAAAAGCCCCGATCCCTTTTCGCCCAGTTCGACACGGTTGCGCAAATTGAGCACGAGCGAATGCTCTCCGGCGAGCAGCGACGACGGCAATAAAAGCGCAGCGAGCGTCAATGCAAAGGAAAGGCGCGACGATTTTTTAGACACGCGAACTCCGATTAAAAAGGGCAGGCATGTGGCCCGCGGGGTGAACTTCCGACTTCTGATTTACACCAGCGACGGGTTCGAATTGAAAGACAATTGCTCAAATGAACGCTTGACTTTTTTCGGAACACGTGTTTAATAACGTTCCCTTTAATAGGGCGATTAGCTCAGCTGGTTAGAGCATCAGCTCGACAAGCTGAGGGTCACTGGTTCGAATCCAGTATCGCCCATTCCTTCAAAGGTTCTAAGACAAATTATTGGAACGCTTGGATTACATCCATCGCTATTTCATCCCATCGCGTCTTTGTTACGGGCTCAGCGTATATCGCGCCGGAGCCATTGCGTGATGTCTTGAGCGGCCAGCTCAGCGCTCCTCCTCAGCCTCCTCCGGAAATCACCGCGTTTGAAACGGCGGCGGGCGTTCCGGCGTGGGGCTTTGAGGCCGTTGAGTTTTCGATCCAAACCGAACTTCCGCACGTCAAAAGTTTCGTCGACCGCACCAGCGCGTTCGCCCTTGCCGCTGGAAAACGCGCGCTCGCCGATGCCAGCCTTCTTGAAAAAACGCAACGGCCCCAGGGCGTCGAAATCGGCTGCGCCTACGGCTCCACGCTGGGTTGTCTGGAAGCGATGGGCATTTTCTGGAACAAAGTGAAAGCGACGAATCCTAAATTTGCGCCGCCACTGCCGTTCACACACGGCTACGCGAACAGCCCATCGTCACTACTTTGCATTGACTTCAGCCTGCGCGGTGCGGCGGCGACGTTCACAGGTGAAAAGCTCGCCGGATTGGAGGCGCTGCTCTTTGCGTTCGATCAAATAGCTGCCGGTTCTGCCGAGATCATTCTCGTCTGCGCCAGCGACAGTCTCACGCCGGCCGCGCACAATCATCTCTTCGCGACAGAACAACTCGGCGTCAGCGGCGACTGGCGTGATGGTTTGATTCCGGGCGAAGGCGCCGCCGCCCTGGTGCTCGAAAGCGAAGCATCGGCGGCGCGGCGCGGCGCAAAAATTCTCGCGGAAATCGAAGGCATCAATTTTTTTCCGCTCGACCCCAAAAGCAGCGTTGCCCCCATGCGCATCGCCACCGGCACGCGCGAAACAGCGGTGTTTTCGTCAGTGCCAAACGTCCACCTCTATGGCGGCTGGATCCAGCACCTGCACAAACCCGACATGCCGGCGGTGGCGCCAAAATACTTCACCGGCGACATGCTCTCCGTCTCGCCGCTGTTGAGCGTCGTGCTGGCCGCGCAGACGTTAAGCGGCGCGCAGATCATCGCGCAAAACGGCGCGCCCGGCCTGCCGCTGCTGAATTCCGCGAGCGTCTTGGAGAAAGCGCAATTCGCCGTGGCGACTGGATTTGATTCCAGCGGGTTGCTGGGCGTGGTGATGCTGGCGAAATGAATGCAGCGTGTTCGGTTGACACCTGTTTTTTGATTTTGCATCGCCCGCAATTTCCCCCTAAACTCCATTCATGCTATCCAAAGTGACTTCCGCCGCTGCGCAGGGCGTTGAGCCGTCTGTGGTGGAGGTCGAGGTTGATCTTGCCAACGGGGCGCCGCGCGAACAGCTTGTGGGTCTGCCCGACGCCGCCGTCAAAGAAAGCCTGCACCGCGTCCGCGCGGCAATGACCAACACCGGCTACGCCTGGCCTTTCAACAAACGGCTCACCATTAATCTAGCGCCCGCCGACTGCCGCAAGGAAGGCCCGATTTACGATCTTCCCATCGCGCTGGGCGTGATGTCGGCGACTCAGGAATTGCGCGCGGATGTGTTGAACGATTATCTTTTCATCGGTGAGCTGGCGCTGGATGGCAGCGTGCGGCCCGTCAAAGGCGTGCTGCTTTTTGCGACGCTCGCGAAAGAATTGAAGAAGAAAGGTATCTTCGTCCCGCCGGACAATGCGACCGAAGCGGCGGTGGTTCAGGAGATCGAAGTCTACGCGCCCAAAACGCTCGCCGAAGCCGCCTCGATGCTCAACGGCGACGTGGCGCTGCCGCGCGTGGCTGTGAATCTCGACGTGCTTTTTGCGCAAGCCAAACAGGATCACGCGCTGGATTTTTCCGACGTTCGCGGGCAAGAGCACGTCAAGCGCGCGCTGACCGTCGCCGCGGCGGGCGGGCACAATATTCTATTGATTGGCCCTCCGGGTTCGGGCAAGTCGATGATTTCGAAACGCATCCAATCGATCCTCCCGGCGTTCACTTTAGAGGAGGCGCTTGAGACGACGCGCATCTGGTCGGTCGCGGGAAAGTTGAGCGCCAAAGAGCCGCTCAAGACCGTACGCCCGTTTCGCGATCCGCATCACACGACGAGCTATCCCGGACTCGTCGGCGGAGGAGCCGATCCGCGCCCCGGCGAAATCTCGCTGGCTCACAATGGCATTTTGTTCCTCGACGAATTTCCCGAATTCGATCCGCGCGTCAAAGAGGCGCTGCGCCAGCCGCTCGAAGACCGAAAAATCACCATCGCGCGCTCCGCGGCGACGTGCGTTTTTCCGGCGAACATCATGCTCGTCGCGGCGATGAATCCCTGCCCGTGCGGACATTTTGGCGACCCCAAAAATCAGTGCCGCTGTAGCGAAATTCAGATTCAGCGCTACTTCTCGAAAGTCTCCGGCCCGCTGCTGGACCGCATCGATCTGCACGTAGAAGTCCCGCACGTGCCTTATGACGAACTGTCCAGCGAACGAGGCGGCTCGTCGAGCGCGGAGATTCAACTCAAAGTCGTCGCCGCGCGGACGGTCCAGCACAAACGCTTCGCCGGCACCTCCACCCACAGCAACGCCGCGATGAGCGAACGCCAGCAGCAGGAATTCTGCAAGCCCGATAAAGAAGCCGGCAGCCTATTAAAGAACGCCGTCGACGCACTCGGATTCTCTGCGCGATCCTATGGACGTATCCTGAAAGTCGCGCGCACGATTGCGGATCTGGAGGGCGTCGAAAAGATCAACGCGGCGCACGTGAGCGAGGCGATTCAGTACCGAAATCTGGATCGGCGCGGAGCGCAGGGATAATGAGAAGATGTTGGTTCCAAATACATCTCTCGACGGCTATCGTGCTGATGTTCGTGGCTGGCGGACTTATGTGGGCGAATTTTTCAACCCGCCGTTTGGATCTTGACAATAATGAAGATGAAATTCAATTCACAATGGACAACACGGCCACAGGGCAGGCGTTTACGAGCGCTGGATACGGATGGCCACGTAAGGTTTTACTTTCTATAACGGTGATCTCTGAAAATAATCCATTCGGCAACGAGCAACAGGCATTCACCAGAAAAAGCGATTTTTACTATTGGAATTTCGCATTCAATTTAGGCGTTGCTCTTATCCTGCTCTGTTCATTGTGGTTCATCTGCGAACTCTGGATTCGTTGGCGAGCCTCTCGGAGAAAATAACTTTGTTTAAACGCTTAACTCCCCATGGTATACGAATATTCTGTAAGGCCTAAGTATGAGCGAACAGCCCAGGAAACGCCGATTTCAGATACATCTCTCGACGGCCATTGTGCTGATGTTCGTTGCGGGCTTTTTTCTTAGGATGAACTTTGGAGAGGAAATAATCTTAAGAACAGATTCTGACGGTTTTGGCTCAATGATTACAGAGTTTGGTTTTGTTTACGGTTGGCCTTTTACGGTAACTTGCCTCCACACAGCAAGGATAGATGGCCCGAATTTAATGAATGTGGGAATCAATAGAATCTGGGGTGAAATATCAATCGCAAACATTTTACTTGATGTATTGACTGCCGCCGTTTGCCTCTCGTTGGTCTGGTATGCCTGCGAAAAACGGATTTTTAATGGCGCAGCAAGTCGGAAGAGTAAAAACATTGTTTAATTGCTTGGAGGGCGTCGAAAAAATCAACGCGGCGCACGTGAGCGAGGCGATTCAGTACCGGAATTTGGATCGGCGGGCTGCGCAGAGCTGACTAAATTTTCTTGTAATGGAAGAAGTGAAAAAGAGGACTTTGTTTCAGATTCATTTTGGCTAGGCTTTTAGAAGCTTCTTCACAATAAATGACCATCCACCCCACAGCCCTCGTCTCCCCCGAAGCCCAGCTTGGCGACAACGTCTCCGTCGGTGCTTTCGCGTCCATTGAATCCGGCGTGTCCATCGGCGACGGAACCATCATTCGCGAGCGGGCGCATATCTGTTCCGGCGTGACGTTGGGCAAGAATTGCCGCGTCCACATGAATGCCGTGATCGGGCATTCGCCTCAAGATTTTTCGTATAAGGGTGGACCGATTCGCACCGTCCTGGGCGACGGCGTGACCGTGCGCGAGAACGCCACCATTCACGGCTCGGCGACTGGCGAGGGTACGCTTGTGGGCGACAACTGCTTTTTAATGGTGGGAAGCCATGTCGCTCACGATTGCAAACTAGGCGCGGGCGTGCTGCTTGCCAATGGCGCGCTGTTGGCCGGGCATGTGCAAATCGACGATGGCGCGTTTGTGTCCGGAAACGTGGTGATTCATCAATTTGTCCGCGTCGGCCGGCTGGCGATGCTCTCGGGCGGCTCGCGCTTTGGCATGGATGTGCCGCCGTACTTAATCGGCGATGGCGCGAATTCGGTGACGCTGTTGAACTCCGTCGGCCTGCGCCGCTCAGCCGCGCTTAGCGATCAGGATCGGCGTGAGATCAAGGCCGCTTACAAGATTCTGTATCGCAGCGGGCTGACACTGACACGGGCGCTCGAGCGCCTCGAGGCCGAATTCGCCAGCGCGGCGGTGAAACACTGGGTCGAGTTTTTCCGCACGCCCAGCAAACGGGGCTTCTGCCGCTATTGGACAGCCGGCCGGCGCAATGAACTTGGCGAATGATTCCCGCAAAAATAACAATACTATTGAAAGATTTTGCGGAAAGAAGGATACTAAAGTTCAGCTATTGACCCGCGCGTTTCTAAAGCGTCATTATCGCGCCGCGCCGGGCAAGTTGAACGAGGCGGTCGAGCAAAGGCGTATTGGGAAAATACGCCGTGCGAGACCAACGAAGTTCAACGCCGCCCGCCGCAAGCGAGAATGATGCTTTAGAAATGCGCGGGTCAATAATGCTGTTTAGGTACGTTCTTCGATTATTTCGAAGGAGGAATCGATGAATTTTAAGAGACTTGGGCTGCTTGCAATGGCCTGTATGGCTATTTGCCTGTTTGCCGCGGACAAGAAAACGCCCGACACGGCAGGCGATGCCGCCACCGGCGCGCCGGATTTCAACAACACGTGGGCGTTGAACGGGCCGTACTCGCTGGCGGGGCTCAAGGGCAAAGTTGTTGTGTTCCGATTCTACGAGTCGGGATGACCCAAGTGTCACGAAGCCTGGCCCGGTCTGGACCAGATCCGCAAATCCTTTGAGAACCAACCTGTCTTGTTCATCGGAGTCAACTCCGGCCATCCCGTTCCGCAAGTCACGAGTTACGCCAAGGGCGTGAAGACGGAGTGGGCCATCTATGCCGACGTCGACCGCTCGTTTGAAACTGCTTACCTTAAAGTGGTCATCAATCTGCAAAATATCTATCAGGACATGATCCTAACGCCCAGCGGGCAATTCCACAGCATCGGCGACATGAAAGCGGAAGTTGAGAAAGAACTTCCCAACGCCAAGTGGAAGATGGATCCCAAGGAAATTCCCGAGGTCTTGAAAAAAGCGTGGTTCTCGCTCGAATTCGGCCAGACGGCGCAGGCGGTCACGACAATCAAACAGGCGCTGGGAGCCGGCGATGCGAAGGTCAAGGCCGCGGCGCAGAAACTTGAAGCGGTGGTCAAAGAGGATATCGCGAAACTCATGACCGAAGCCGCGGAAAAAGTCGCTGCGCAACAGAAATGGGAAGGTTACAAATTGTATGACTCCGTAACGCAGTCGTACAAGCCGTACCCCGAAGCGGCTAAAGCCAAATCGGAAATGAGTAAATTGGAGTCGGACGCGAAGGTCAAAAAGGAAAAGACCGCTAAAGTCATGCTCGACAAAATCCAGGAGTGGGCCAATTCAAAAGTCAAGACCGACCGCGACAACGCCAAAGCCGGACTGACAATCTTGCAGCGCGATTACGCCGACACCGAAGCGGGAAAATCCTCGCAGAATGTAAAAGTGCTGGACAAGGTGTGAGCTGAGTACTTTCACAAACACAGCCACCCGATCGCCGCGCCCGCCAGAACCAGCCATGTGGCATTGATCTTAAAGCGAATCAACACAGCGGCGCTGATCAGTCCGATCAGCGCCGTTTTCCAATCGACAACTGCGTTGCCACTCAATTGCGCCGTGACAACAGCCATCAGTGCGCAGCTTGCGGCGTTGACTCCGTCCAGGAACTCGCCGGCCAGCGGCGATTTGCGGATGCGCGGCACGAACAATCCGCTCAGGGCCGCATACAGAAACGCCGGCGCGAAGATGCCCACGGTTGCCGCGACGGCTCCGGCGACTCCCTGCAACTGATAGCCGATAAACGTCGCCGACGTGAACAGCGGGCCGGGCGTGAACTGCCCCACCGCGATGGCGGTCATGAGTTGCTTTTCGCTGATCAGGTTTTTCTCGACGAACTCTTCTCGCAAGAACGCGAGCAGGACATAACCGCCGCCGTAATAAAAAGCGCCGATCTTGAGAAAGCTCAACAAGACGGTCACGGCAGGCACGGATTGAGCCACCATGGACGCGTCGGGAATCGGTTGCCCGCCGGCGCGCTGGGGTGGCGGAAAAAATCGGCGCTTGCCAAAGATTAACGCGCCGAACAGAGCGACGCTGGCCGTCACGGAAACGACCGGCGATTTGAGTGTGTTGTAAAGCGCATTTGAAATCCCGGCAGCCAGCAACAATACCAGCACATTCAGTTCAAAGATCGCGCCGACGGCCACCAGCGCGGCGCACAAAATCAAGAGGCGCGTCTTGAACGCCGTCTTGCTCAAATTAATGAGTGCCTGCAAAACGATGGCGAGAATGACCGGCTGAATTCCCCGCATCACGCTCTCAAACGCCGGCGTCGCGCCTCCCGCGGCGCAGAACGCGGCGATGATCATCACCAGCACGAAAGCCGGCAAAATAAAGCCCGCGCCCGCCAGCAGCAGACCCATCAATCCCGCGCGCTCCATTCCAATCAGTAGCGCCAGTTCCGTCGATGTGGGGCCGGGAATCAAATTCGCCGCGCCGAGCAAATCGAGGAAGCGTTCGCGCGTGACCCAGGCTCTGCGCCGGACAAATTCGTCCTCCATCATGGCGATATGCGCGGCCGGTCCGCCGAAGGCGGTTGCGCCAATGCGGAAAAAGATGAGGAAGAGTTCGACGCGTTTCAAGGGATCGTAGGCCTGGATTGACGCGGTTGCTTCACGCGTTCTCTTGAAGAATCGTGAGCAGATGGTCGGTCAATTCAGGATCGTAGTGCATGCCTTTGCCTTTTTCGAGTTCTTGAACGACGTGTTCGCGGCTGTACGGCTCTTTGTATGTGCGGCGCGTGGACATCGTGTCGTAGGAATCGGCCAGGGCGATGATGCGCGCCCAAAGCGGTATATCCTCGCCCTTCAAGTTGCCCGGATAGCCGCGCCCATCCCAGCGTTCGTGGTGGTGTGTGATCGCCGGGATCAGATCGCTCAGCGGTTCGAGCGACCGCAGCAGATCGCGGGCGATCGTCGGGTGTTTTTTCATGATCGTGAATTCTTCTTCGGTCAGCCGCCCGGGTTTGCAGAGAATCTCGTCGGGGATGCCGATTTTGCCGAAATCGTGAAAGAGCGCCGCGAGGCCCAGGCGATTCAATTCGTCTTCGGACAGACCCTTGCGCCGGCCGATCATGCGCGACCATTTTGCCACCGAATGGCTGTGGAAGCGCGTGTACGGGTCTTTCGATTCGAGAATTTTCACCATGACCGTCAGAATGTTCACGAACAACTCTTGCGTGCGCGCGTCGCTCTCCTGGCCCAGCGAGTCGATGCGGTGCGCGGTCAGCACGGTTTCGACTTTCAGCTCCAAACCCTCTTCGCCACACTCTTCCATGGCGAAAAAATCGGTGATGCCCATTTTCTGCGCGCGTTCGCGGGACTCCGCGGTGTGGCTAAGCGTGGTCGCCAGGATCGGGCCTTCAAACGCTTGACGAAGCAGTCGAAGATTTTCCCAAGAATCGCTTTTGCTCGGGTCGAGCCCAAAAAGAACCAGATCGGCTTTGCCATTGCGTTGTCTGGAAAGCTGTTCCTTGATGACCGCCGGACTTGCCGCGAACGCCGATACCCGTTTGTAGCCGGCTTTAAATAGCGCCCGCTCTTGAATGCCGCGTGAGCTTTCCACATCGTCCAGGACCACCAGGTCGCTGCCCATTCGGTTATTGTCTGCCATTGGTCCGGACACGTTATCGCTCCCCTAAGAAAAGTATCACTTACATGTACAATAACGATCCTATTTTTTCTCATTTCTTTGGCAAAAATTGCTCAAGACAATGGGTTGTGCTGCGCGCGCGGGAATTCCATGCAAAAACCGAATCGTGTGATTAAATCAAGATACTTCATGCCCGGCCTCCGAATTCAATGCGGCAAAACTCAGGACTTGGTTATCTGCTCCGCAAGACCAAGATGAGCACCCGACGATTGCCAAGCAGACTTGCCGTGGCGTCTCAGTTCGACGATGTTTTCCTGTTCGATTGCAGCCTTTACTTCCTTGTCAATATTGAGGAGCAGCGTAACCAGCGCGGGGAGATCCTCGACGCGCAGCATGTTGGGTCCGTCGCTGAGCGCTTTGTCGGGGTCCGGGTGGACTTCCAGGAAGATGCAATCGATGCCCGTGGCCACCGCGGCCCGGGCCAGCGGCGCGACGAACTGGCGTTCGCCACCGGATTTCGTTCCCAATCCACCGGGCGTTTGAACGGAATGCGTGGCGTCGAATACGACGGGATAGCCCAGCAAGCGCATCGAGGGCAGCGCCCGCATGTCGCTGATTAAATAATGGTAGCCGAAGCAGGTGCCGCGCTCGGTCAGTAGAATATCCGAATTGTCGGTCGCCAGAAGTTTT
The DNA here is from genome assembly GCA_038227045.1 of Planctomycetota bacterium. GTDB lineage: Bacteria > Planctomycetota > SZUA-567 > H5-PLA8 > H5-PLA8 > JANXLS01. Next base: position 36,611 of record JBBRQD010000016.1, on the reverse strand, counting down.
TCGACGACATTGCGCATATCGCTGGGCGCGAGGAACTGGCCCTTCTTGACATTCACGGCCTTGCCCGTTTTGCCGGCGGCATGAATCAGATCGGTCTGGCGGCAGAGCAGCGCGGGGATTTGCAGCACGTCCGCGACTTCCGCGACGGCGTCGCATTGCTCGGGACTGTGGACGTCGGTCAGGATTGGCAGCCCCAGTTCTTTTTTTATGGCCGCCAGAATTTGCAGACCCTCTTTCATTCCCGGCCCGCGGAAACTGCTGCCGGATGTCCGATTGGCTTTGTCGAAAGACGCTTTGAAAATCAGCGCGATGCCGGCCTGTTTGGCGGCATTCTTGACAAGCCGCGCCTGGTCCATGCAGGCTTCAGCGCCTTCGATCGCGCACGGTCCGGCGATCAACGCCAGCGGATTGCCGCCGCCGACTTTGACTCCGGCAATATTGACTTCGCGTGTTTGCACGGTCATTCTCCTAACCATCGAGAGCGAAATAGTTGACCCGCGTAGCATAGCGCAAACGAGAGAAGAAAACAGTCTTGAAAATTCATTTCCGGTATGTGGCGGCGATTGCGAAAATCGGTTAGACTTGGTGTATTGATTTTTCATCTCGATAAAGACGTCAGATGCCAGGACTCATCAAGGAGTAGTCTACCATGGCGGTGCGCTCAATCAGAAGAGTAGTCCATTCAAAGTCGACCGTTAAATCCCCGCAGACGCTTGGCGCGTTCAGCGGCATGGGGCAGGACGGCCCGGCGCGCAAGTCGCGTCCGCTCGCGCTCGCCGAGGAACTCGTAACGCGCGGCTGTTCGTTTATCGAAAAAGGCGTCTGGGACGAGGCCGAAAGGGAGTTTCGCAAAGCGCTGAAAATGGCGCCCGATTATCCCGAAGCATACAGCAATCTGGGCCTCGCCTTGCTGTACGACGGGCGTCCGGACGAAGCGCACGAAGCGTTGCAGATGGCTCTGAAACAGTTTCCAAACTGGCATTGCGCGGAAGCCAATCTGGGGCTGGCGTGCCAACAGCTCGACCAGCACGACGAGGCCGTGAATTACTTCCGGCAGTCGCTCAATCACAAACTGCAGCAGCCGCAGGTTAGCCTGTCGCTGGGCGACTCCTTGAACGCACTCGGGCGGCCGGACGAAGCGATCGCATCGTATCAGAAGGCGCTCGATCAGGTGCCGAATTATGCGCTGGCCCACAGCCGCATCGGAACGATTCATGCGCGGCGCGGCAAAATGACTGAAGCCGAGACTGCGTTGTCGCGCGCCATTCAGCTCGATCCGTTGAACGTCGAAGCCTGCGCGCTGATGGGTGCCATCGCCGCGCGCCGCGGTAATTTTCGGCAGGCGAAGGAGTGGTTCTCCAAAAGCTCCATCGATCCCATCCCAACCGCCACGCAGCGCGGAACCCAGCGCATCGCCATCTTCGAGACGGCCGCCCGCAAAGGTTTCGACAACTGGAAAGCCGCGCAGCCGGCCGTCAAACCCCTGGCGAAATGCTATTACGATCTGGGCTTGGCACTGATCGCCGACGGCAACGATAGCGAAGCGCAAGGCATGTTTCAACGCGCCACGCAGCTCGATCCCCAGTGGGCTGAGCCGCAGTTGTTTCTGGCGTTCGTCGCCTCGCTGGAAGGCAATGCGGCGCTCGCCAAAGGCGCTTTCGAGAACGTCGCGATTCTGGAGCCTCGAAACGGCGTCGTGCCCGAGCAACTGGGTTATCTCGCGCTTGGAATGGGGATGGTGAAAGAGGCCGACGCGCAGTTCAAAAAAGCGCAGGCGCTCGGACGCGACGTGCCACCCGATCTGGTCCAGCCGGAAAATTGACACACAAGACAGTGGAAGGGCCGTCCCGGCCCTTAAGAACGTGGGAGGGCCGTCTCGGCCCTCTTTTTATTGAACCCATCGCCAGCCATCCATTTCAAAAATGCCCAAGAAGACAAGAGCCGTCAGCCCGCAAATTCTCGAACGCGCGAAACAAATCGACGCCGCGCTGCACAGCGCTTTTCCCGGCGCGAAATGTTCTCTCGATTACGCGAATTCGCTGCAACTCCTCATCGCGACAATCCTCTCCGCGCAATGCACCGACGCGCGCGTCAATATGACCACGCCCGCCCTTTTCGCGCGCTACAAAACGGCGGCCGAATTCGCGGAGAGCGAACCGGCGGAGCTCGAAAAACTGATTCAATCCACCGGTTTCTACCGCAACAAGGCCAAGTCGATTCGCGAGGCGTGCAAAGACATCGTCGCGCTGCATGGCGGTGAAGTGCCAAAGACACTCGATGATTTGTACAATCTGCACGGCGTCGGCCGCAAGACGGCGAACGTCGTATTGGGAAACGCATTCGGCATTCCGGGCATGGTGGTGGACACGCATGTCGGGCGCATCAGCCGCCGCCTGGGCTTTACAAAAAACACCGATGCGGTGAAAGTCGAACACGACCTCATGCGCATATTTCCGAAGGAGCGCTGGACACGGCTGGGGCACGAAATGATTTTGCTCGGGCGAAAATTCTGCAAAGCGCCCACGCCAAAATGCACGGGATGCCCGATCGTGGAATTGTGCCCGTATCCGAAAAAAGTGTTTGTGTAACTTGCCTATTCTTCCCGCAACGCCCCCGCCGCATTCATCCCTCGGCTCTTCCACGCGGGATATAGCGCCGCCGCCGCGCTCATGAATAACGCCAGCGCCCCGGCGCGTGCGAAGACGTCCCATTTCATCGAGAACAATATTGTCCACCCGAATGCTCGAACGTTGATCACCTTTATCAGCAGCACCGCCAGAGCCGGTCCCAGCACGCACGCCACCAGAAACGCCGCGGTTCCCAACAGCAGCCCTTCCAGCACCATCAGCTTGAACAACCCGCGCGCCGACAATCCCAGGGCGCGCAACAATCCAAAATCCGCCGCGCGTTCGCGCAACAGCGCCAGCAGCGCACTCAAGATTCCGCACAACCCCACCGCGAGACTCAGATTTTCCAGTTGCGCCGTGATCGCGAACGTCCGATCGAAAACTCGAAACGCTTCTTCGCGCAGCGTTCTATTTGAAAAAATATACAGCCCGCCGGGCGCGCCGAAATCGTCGCGAAGCAGCTTGATCGCCGCGTCGATATCCGCGCCCGGTTTCAGATAGAGCGACGCACTCTGCGGCTGCATTTCGCCGAAAAGTTGCCCATAGGTTTTCGCGTCCAGGCTGATCACGCCGCGATCCGTCGCGTATTCGTAATAGATGCCTTCGATTTTCAGCGGCGTGGCGTTCTTCGCGCCGGGCAGCGTTATCGTGTCCCCCAGTTTCCAATCCTGTTTTCGCGCCAGCGATTCCGAAATCAGCGCCTGCCCGCCGATCAAGCCGCGATACGAGCGATCCGGATCGCCGCCGTCCGGCGTAATCGGAAAATTCGCGCGGCCGCGCGTGAACGTCACGCGAGTATCCGTCGCGGCGACCAGAATCAGCGAACCATCGGCCAGCACCACGTCGCGTCCGCGAAACGTGTCGACGGCTTCCACGCTCGGCAACGCGCGCAGCCGCTGAAGAATCTCGTCCGGGATGTGCGCGCTGCGCCGGATCAGTGCCGGGACCGCCGGACGAATGTACACGTCGGCCATCAGCGATTGGTTCATCCAGCGGTCCAGCGTGCCGCGAAAACTCGCGACCATCAAGGCGACGCCGACGGTCATGCTCAGCGCCATTCCCAGCGCACCCACCGCGAGCCCCGTGCGGCTCAAATTCGCGCTCAAGCCCCGCGCCGCCAGCATTCCTGGCACGCCGAAGACGCGGCGCATCGCGGGCGCGGAATATATCGAAATCCAGCGTGTCACCGCCGGCGCAGCGAGCGCTCCACCGACGGCCAGAGCGAACGCAGCCGCCAACCCAGGCACGGGGCTCTTCCCCGGAATTGCCGCCAATCCTGCCGCCAGCGCGCAGCTCGTTCCGCCGAGCGCCAATAATTTCTTCCACGAGCGCTCCGCCCACGCCTCCGTTCCTGAGCGCCGCAACACACTCGTCGGCGCGGTCTTTCCCGCTTCGTATGCCGGCACGAATGCGCCGGCCACGGACGCCAACACGCCGAGCGCCAGGCCCTTCGCCGCCGCCCACGGATCGTAAAACACCGCCAACGCTCCGACGTGCGCGTACAGATCCGTCATGATTCCGCCGACGCGTTCCAGGAACAATCGCGCCAGCGCCGCGCCAACCGCCAACCCGAACACACTGCCGGCGAAGCCCAGCAACGCCGCTTCAAGCAGCACCGCGCGACGCGTCTCGCGTTCCGACGCGCCCAGGCAGCGCAGCGTTCCAATCGTGGGCAAGCGTTGCAGCACGGCCACGGTCAACGTGTTGTAAACCAGAAACATGCCGACCACGAGCGCCAGCAGCGAAAGTGCGCGCAAGTTCAATTGAAATGCGCTCAGCAGCGCCTCAGTTCGTCCCGCGCGTTCGGCCGGCCGTTGAAGGGCGACGCCGTCGGGCAGCAGCGCGCTCAATTTCTCCACGACGGCATCGCCCGCCGCGCCATCCGGCAGAATCAGATCGATGGAATTCAATTTTCCCAACATTCCGAAACGCTCCTGCGCCGCTGCGATATCCATCAAGAGCAGGTCGTCTTGCGCGATTTTCTGATCCGAGCGATACGTCGCCAGCAGCGTGAGTGCGTGCCGTTTGCCGGATTGAATCAGTGTCACTTTGCCGCCTGTCGTCACGCCCAGCCGCGTCGCGAGCGTAGCGGAGAGCGCGCAGCCGTCGTCACGCAGCATCCATTGCGCAAACATATCCGCACCCAGTCCGGTATCGACGCCATCCGCTGAACGAAAGGGCCGGTCGAGAATAGGCTCAATGCCCAGAATGCGCACGAGCGCCTGAGGGCTTTTAGTGGAACTGGAGTTGGCGATTTGTTCCGTGGGCGTGTTGCCTAGATTGGTATTGGGATCGACGACCAGAGTGCCGTAGGTCTCGATGACCGGAGCGGCGGCGATGACGCCGGGCGTCGAATACACTTTTGGAAAAAGGTCTTCAGGCACGCCGTTTTGGTACGATCCTTCCAGCGGTCCGATCTGATGTGTGGCCTTGCCATTGACGGACGAAATCGATTGTCGAAAACTCGTCAGCGCGCTCGCATTGGCCAGATCCATCGCGGTGACAACGGCCACGCCAAGCGTGATGCCCAGCAGGCAGAGCACACACTGCAAGCGGTGCCGCGGCCAATACGACAGCAGCACGCGAAACACGACGGCTCCGGAATGGGATGGCGTGGATTTCATGCGAGCGGATCATAACTGGGCTGCGGCATAAAAAAAGCAGGACGAAGCGCGCGCTCCGTCCTGCTGAAAATGTCGCATGTAATTCGAAACGGCTTGCGCCCGGTTTTGAAACACGCTCTTACTCGCCCGTGGCCATTGTCGCGGGAACAAGTTCCGCCGCTGCCGCATTCTGAGCGGCGCCCGCGTTGAATTCCATGCGCGAAACAGATTCGTCCGCTTCCGAGAATCGCAGAACAAACGCCGTCGCTCCGGAGAAGAGCACCACTCCGCCCAGATACACCATGGCCTGCGAGTAGCTTACTCCGTTTGCCTTCAACAGAAAACCCGCCAGCACAGCGCCCACATTTCCACCGGCGCCGACGATCCCCGCCACCGAACCGAGGATTTTTCTATTGATAAACGGAATGACCGCGTACGTCGCGCCCGCCGCCATGTGGACGAACAATCCAAAGCTCATCAGTCCCAGAACCGCTCCAACCAGCGCTCCCGATTTAGCGAAGATAAGCATCGACAGGCCTTGGCCAAAGAGGAACAATCCGAGCGTGACCGCGCGGCCTTTCAGACCGTGAATGCGCGCCACTTTGTCGCTGATATAGCCGCCCATTCCGCGCGCAAAGATCGCCAGACCGCCGAACAGCCCGGCGATGATCCCCGCGGTTTGAAGATCGAGCGTATAGGCCTTTTTGAAATAATTCGCGGCGGTGTTGTGAATCACGATTTCAATCCCGAAGCACGCACCGTAAATGAGCGCCAGAATCCACACGCGATAATCCTTGCATGCGATCCAGAAACCGCCTTTGACCGCCTTCTTGGCATTCTCGATGACGATGCCTTCTTTGCGCAAGTCTTCGAAATTGCCCTGCGGACAATCCTGCGTCAAGAACCAATAAGCCACCCCGCTGGCCATCATGAGAACGCCGGGAACGATCATCGCAAGACGCCAGCCGAGATGCTCGCTGAATCCAAAATAAACGAAGAGGCCGAAGATCGCCGGCATGAGCATGTTCGTTGCGCCCGCGCCCATATTCCCCCAACCGGCCGCCGTCGCATTCGCGGCGCCGACGCAGTTCGTCGCGAACATTTGCGTGGTGTGAAATTGCGTAACGACAAATGATGCGCCGATGGCTCCTATCGCCAGGCGTCCCAGCAGAAAAGTCGTGTAATCGGTGGCGAGTCCGATCGACATGATCGGAATCGCGCCCACAAGCATCAGCCACGTGTACGTCTTGCGCGGCCCGAAACGGTCGCAGATTGCGCCGATGATCAAGCGTGCGAGGATGGTGATGGCGACGGACGCGATCACCGTGTTGGCAAGCTGCGCGTCGGTGAGTTTCAAATCTTTTTGAATCACCGCGGAAAGCGGCGCAATGGCGAACCAGCCTACAAAACACAAGAAAAACGCGACCCACGTCATGTGAAACGCGCGCATTTGCGGCATCGTGAAATTCAAGAAATGTATACGTGTGGCTTTTGCTGCGGTCTGCATTGAAAAGTCGCTCCAACTTTCGAGGGCATGGATCCAAAAAAGTAGTTTCCGCGAAAAATATGCCATGCATTGAATTAAAAAATTTCAAAAATAGATTTTTCCAATTCGAGCAGAACGCTTGATTCTCATCAATCGAAATGAACCGACGCTAATATTATTTAAGGTTTGTTTCGATTCTTTGAACGATGCGCTTGAAAAGAACCAGTGTCGATTCATTTCGATATTAATTTTCAGTTTGCTTGTAATTGACCAATGCGCGCGATCACAGTACGGGTCATGGGTTAACTTTCACCAGCGTCGCCAGCCACAACAAATGCCTATGCGTATTATCCTAAATCGGCTCCTATGACGTGCAGCTCGTTTCTGAATTGCAGGCTCAAACACACGGCTCCTTGTTTGAATGGCACATTCGTTGCTCAATTCCTCAATTCGTTCCGAGAGAAAGGGAGCATGATCAAAAAGAATCGCAAGAAACTGGTGGTGATCGGCAACGGCATGGCCGGGGCGCGCATCGTCGAAGAGATCCTGAGCCGCGAGCCGGATATGTTCGACATTGCCATGTTCGGTGCCGAACCCTATGGAAATTACAATCGCATCCTGCTGAGCAATGTGTTGAATAAGAGCCAGGATGCGACCGAGATTTTCATGAATCCGCTGGAGTGGTACACGAAGAACCACATCACGCTCCACGCCGGAGTCAAAGCCACTCGGATTGACCGCGAAAAACAACTCGTGATCGGCGCGCCGATGAAGAAGGATGCGCTGCCCTACGTGGCGGGCGACGCGGGATTGAATGCCGCCGAGCCGATCGAAGAGTTCTACGATTACGTGATCATCGCCACCGGCTCGCGCCCGTTCATTCCGCCCATGGAAGGTTTCGGCAAACCGGGCACGTTCGCGTTCCGCACGCTGGACGACTGCGCGCGCATCGCCGATTATGCGCAGGACTGCAAACGCGCGGCGGTGATTGGCGGCGGTCTGCTGGGTCTGGAAGCCGCGCGCGGATTGCTGACGCACGGCGTTGAAGTCACCGTCGTCGAAGCCGCGCCGCAATTGATGGTCGCGCAGCTCGACGCCGAGTCCGGCTCGATGCTCAAGAGCACGATGGAAGGAATGGGCGTTTCGGTTCAGCTCGAAAAAATCACCGCGAAGATCGCCGGCGAAGACGGCAAAATTACGCATCTCGAATTCAAAGACGGCACGACGCTCGAAACCGACATGGTCGTCGTCAGCGCCGGCATTCGGCCCATTGTGGAAGTCGCGAGCGCCTCCGGTTTGGCTGTCGAAAAAGCCATTGTCACCGACGATCAGATGCGCACGAACGATCCGAAGATTTTCGCGCTGGGCGAATGCGTTCAGCATCGCGGCAGAATCTACGGACTCGTCGATCCGATCTGGGAGATGGCCAATGTTCTCGCCGACGTGATCACCGGCACGAATCCGGACGCCGCGTACACCGGCTCGAAGCTCGGCACGAAACTGAAAGTCATGGGCGTCGAGCTCGCCTCGATGGGCGAAACGAAACCCGCATCGCCCAGCGACGAAGTGGTCGTGTACCGCGAGCCCCGCAAGGGCGTTTACAAAAAATTGATCATCCGCGACGACAAGATCGCGGGCTGCATTCTGCTCGGCGACATCGAAGCGGCCGGAACGCTGATGCAACTGTTCTTCTCGGGAACGAAGGCCCCGGAGCGCCGCGCCGATTTGCTTTTTGGTGCGCCCTCCGGTGTCTCGCTCCTGAAAGCGTCGGACCTGCCCGACAACACACAGATCTGCAACTGCAACGGCGTGAGCAAGGCGAAAATCAAAGACGCGATCGATGGCGGCTGCACCAGCGTCGCGAAAGTCGGCGCGTGCACCAAAGCGGGCATGGGCTGCGGTTCCTGCAAAACGCTGATCGCGCAACTCGTCGAAGCCTACACGGGCAGCGTGGGCGGCGATCCAAGCGAGCATTTCTACGTGCCCGGCGTGCCGTATGAGAAGTCGCAGCTTGTCGCCGAGATCAAGCGCCGCGGCCTGAAGTCGGTCAGCGCCGTCTTCGCCGAACTGGCGGGAGGAGCCGAAGACCCGGCCAGCAAGGCGGGCCTGGCGTCGCTGCTCAACACGCTCTGGCCAGGCGAATACGAGGACGAACGCGACGCGCGCTTTATCAACGACCGCGTGCACGCCAACATTCAAAAGGACGGCACGTTCTCGGTCATTCCACGCATTTATGGAGGCGTGACGACGCCGGATGAACTGCGGCGCATCGCGGACGTGGCGGTGAAATACAACGTGCCGATGGTGAAATTCACCGGCGGCCAGCGCATCGATTTGCTGGGCGTCAAAAAAGACGACTTGCCAAAAATGTGGCAGGAACTGGGCATGCCCAGCGGCCACGCGTACACCAAATCGTTCCGCACGTGCAAGAGTTGCGTGGGTACTGATTTTTGCCGCTACGGCCTGGGCGATTCGATTGCGCTCGCGCAGAAAATCGAACGCCGCTTTCAGGGCATCGAATCGCCGCACAAGATGAAACTCGCGACCGCGGGCTGCCCGCGCAATTGTTCCGAAGCGTACGTGAAGGACATCAGCGCCGTCGCCATTGAAGGCGGCAAGTGGGAGATTTACATCGGCGGCGCGGCCGGCGCGACAGTGCGAAAAGGCGATCTGCTGTGCACCGTGGACACGCACGACGAAGTGCTCAAGTACATGGGCCGCTTCATGCAGTATTACCGGGAGCACGGCCGCTATCTTGAGCGCACGTATCATTTCCTGGAACGCGTGGGCATTGACACCGTTCGCAAGATCGTCATCGAAGACAGTTTGGGCATTTGCGCGCATCTCGACGCAGGCATTCAGAAAGCCGTCGACGCGTACAAAGATCCCTGGAAAGAAGCCGAGTTGCCGGCGTATCCGGCACAGTTCAGCGGCCCGGAATTGGCCGCCGTTTTGGAGGTCGCGGAGAACAATGGATAACACAGCGAAATACTTTCTGCCGGGCGCCCTGGTCGTCAATCTGGGAAGTGTGGAGAACATTTCCAAGGGGCAAGGCCGCTGCTTCGTCATCAACGGTGAAGAAATCGCCGTCTTCCGACAGCGCGACGGCCGGCTCTTCGCAACCCAGAACCGCTGCCCGCATCGGCAGGGGCCGCTGAGCGAAGGCATCATCGGCAACGGCAAAGTGGTCTGTCCGCTGCACGCGCACAAATTCGACATGTGCACGGGCGAGGGCGAAGGTCACGAATGCGTGAGCACTTTTTCCGTTCGCGAAGTTCAGGGAAACGTCGTTTTGAATCTGAAGGCAGTCGAAAAACAGCTTGAGACGGCGACAGCTTAAATTCAACCGCGAGAGGACGCAGAGGCGCGCAGAGGAGGAGCAGAAGAAGAGGACGCTGTAAAAAAGCGTCCTCTTCTTTCTCTATTCTTCCTCTGCGCGCCTCTGCGTCCTCTCGCGGTTAAAAACCCCGCGTTAGTAGTTCACGGAGCCCACGAACCGCATGTCGCGGCCGCCCTCGATCAGCGCGAAGGGAATGATTTGCGGGTTTTCGTCGACGCCGTCAACGGGCTTGACGATCACCACGATGCCGCGCGAGACGCCCATGGGGCCGGCGCTGAAATAATTCACGCCGACGTGATAGGTTCCTTGCTGCGTTTTGTCGGTGCGGATCACTTCCGGTCCGAGACCCTGCGTCTGATCCGAATACAGTTCCAAACCCGATGCGTTGTTTTTGTGCGAGTAGAAGCACTCTTCGCCGCTCGGATCGACAACGTGTAAATCCACGTCGTTGGCGTCGGTTTCCCAGCACATCGTCACGCGCAACGCGTCCACGCGCAGCAGATCGACATTGGCGCGTTGAGCGCGCGCAACGATCGCGTCGGAACTCGCCGGATCTTTCTTGCGCCACGCGCGCAGCACATAGCCGAATTCCTCGCGCAGCACGCGTTTCGCGTCGCCGTAGCGCGCGTTGAAATCCTGCATCATCGCCGTTTCGTATGCGACCGACGCGCCTTCGAAATTCCCGGCCAGCCACAAGCTCATCGCCAGCCCGCGGTGAATGTTTGCATCGTCCTTCCGGTTTTTGAGTGCTTCGCGGAACATGGATTCGGCGAGATCGTACTTTTTCGCGGCGAGCAGCAGGTATCCCGCGCGGTTGAGCAGCGCGGCGCGATTGGGCGCGATTTCGGCGATAGAACTGTACGCTCTCAGAGCCAGCACTGGATCGTTCAAGCCCGTGGCGCTCTTTCCGAGGTATTCGTAAACGGCGGGATTCTCCGGATCGAACGGCAGCCACTGAAACACTTCGGCTTGAAGGTTGTCGTACTTCTTCGCTTTGAGCAGCGCGTCGGCGTAAGCGTTGCGCAACTTGCGGTCGTGCGGAGCCGCTTGAATTTTCGCGCGCAGTTCACTCAACTGAGCGTCGCTGGGAATTTCATCGGCTTGCGCCGTCCAATCCGGACGCGCCAGTTTTCCGTTGACCGCCGGGGTTCGCGCGGAGGCATCGTTCGGAGTTGCGGCGGCGCGGTCCAATTCGCGGCGGCGCTCCCCGTTCTGCGCGTCCTGCCTCGGCGTTCCATCGCGCGCTTCACCTGCACTTGCCAAACGAGGCGCGGCAGCCACTGGAGACGCAGGTGGGGTGCCGCCCGTGGCAGATTGCGCGAAAGGATGCGGCTCGTCACGATTCGATCGTTGAAGCGCTTCAATCCGTAAAATATTTGAGCCGTTTTCCTCCAGTTGCTCGCGGTCAACGCCTCGGCCCCTGCCTCCGCCCGCGCCGGCAAAGTCGCGCCCAGCGGTTCCAGGACTTGCTTTGGCATCCGCCGCAAACCCATCGTCGGCCAGCGCTTTGTCGGTGGAAGCTGCCGCGCGCGTTTCTTCCAAGGCGCTTTTCAATTTTTCTTTCGCGGCTTCCATGGGCTTTTCGCCTTTCCCTTCGCCCCTGAAGTCCGCCTGTTTTTTCCGGACGGGCGCTTCCGCCATCGGTACTTCATCCGGCGTGCGTTTGCGCAATTCGATGCCGCTCTTGCCGACGATCATCACCTCCGCCAGCGCCGTGCGCTCAATGCCGAAGCGTGAGTAATCGTGTTCGGTCTCGAGCACCAGCAGCGAGGTCAGCGAACACATCACGCGGTTCTTCACCGAGACCTCGATGCGCTTCTTGTGCAATTCCGCGCGCTTCATCGCGTCCTTCGCGGCCTGCTCCTGTTTCTCCAGAAAATCGAGGTAGTTCTTGTACGCTTCGCGCTGCAAGAGCGGCGCAAAATCGGCGACTTCGACCGGTGCAACGGGGACCTGTGTGTCCTTGATCGTTTTGCCGTCCGCGCCGCGCTGCACGAAACCGGGAAGCGACTTGCCGCCGTCCTTTATTTCGGAGAACGCGATCAATTCGGTGCCCGGCCGCACGTCATGGAACGACTTCGGGTAAATCCACGCAGTGCCTTCGTCGTACACATCGAAGTGTGCGCCGATCGGCGCGCGCAAATCGGCGATGGCCTTCGCCACATTGCCTTCGACATCGGTGCTCAGCGGCAGTGTGACGACTCGTCCGTGCGCCTTTTCGACGATGCCGTTGAGAATCTTTTCGTCCTGCTTGCTGCCGATCACGAGCGCGTGCAGCGTGTCTTTCGCCGGCCAATCGCCCAGCGCCGCGAGCAGGTCGGTCAGCTCGCGTTTGCCCCAAGTCGCGATGCCGTCGCTGACCAGCACATACGTGCGGGGATTTGCATTCGCACGGGCTTTTGCGCCGATGTCTTTCAATACGGCTTCGAGATTGGTCGCGCCGAGCGCATGCCGTGAACGGAGCTTGTAAACCACTTCCGGCATGATCGGCTTGCCGCCCTTGCTGTTCATCGAAACATCCGAAAAAAGTTCGGCGCTGTCGATGTCGAATGCATGCGCGCTGAACAAGGTGTCTTTTTCGCGCAACACGGGAACCATGCCAGCGAGGAGCCGATCAATGACTTGCAGCCGCGGCGCTTCGGTGTCCGCACCGGATGCGGAGGTATCGAAGTAGAACGACCAGTCGCTGGCGGGCGCGACAGTCTGCGCGCCAGCCGGGTTGTAGAGAAACTGAACCATCTGAAAATTGCCGGCTTTGAGCGCGCGGATCGGTTTGTCCGCGGCGGCTTTGAAGGTGAGTTCGATGTCTTTTGTCGGCGTGTAGTCGAGCGAGTGACGCGAGAAGCCGGCGAGGTCGTCGCCGATCGGTTCTTCTTTATCGAGCACCACGCCGGTGCCGGTTTCGGATTCGAGCGGCCGGCCAATGGCGTTGAAATTGAATTCGCCGATCTTCGGCAAACCCGCGAGCGGGATCGTCAATTTACGCACGCCATTTTTCATCGGCAGCGGCTGGCTGAACGCAAGCAGCAGGCGCACCGTGCCGCTTGCCGGGACGGGAAAAACGCGCGCGGAGAAGCGGTTGCCCTGATCGGTTTCCAGCAGCGCGGGGTCGCGCATCGTGTGCAGAATTTCAGTGTAAATGGCCTGCGCCCTCATGCGCTCGACGACTTCGCCTTCCATCAATTTGCCATTGACCTCTTTCGCAAAGCGGCTGATCGTCGCGCCGGGCGGAAGCGTGTAGGTAAAGCGCCCCTCCATCTGACGGGCTTCCGGATTGCGGAAGGTCATTTCCATTTCGACGAGGCTGAGCGCGCCATGGACCGCCGCGCGCAAATCGTACTTCACGAGCGCCAGCGACTGGCCGTCGGGATTGGTCAGCGAAATGGGGCTGCTTTCGAGATTCGCCGCGCTCGGGCGCAACGGATGGAATTCGACTAACGCAAAAAATAACGCGGCGCTGATGGCGGCGACTGCAAGCTTTCGAATCATGATGATTTCCTCGTGGTGAGTTCCAATGGTCCGATGATTTGGACGCCGAGGAACCGCGAATCGTTTCGCGAAATCCGAGGAAAAATCAAGTGAATTGAAAATGTGTGGATATGGGGGCGTGAGAACGACTTTGCAACTGGTGTTTCTTCCAAAACGCAGAATCAAGAAAGTTCAAATGTGAAATGGGGCGAACTTGCGTTCGCCCCATTTCGGTTCCTTTGATTTAGAAATCTTACTTCGCCAAAACTGCTTTCGCAATTCCTTCGGCGTCGATGCCGATGGTCGCCAGTTGCCACTTGCGCGGGCCGTGCTGGATCCACAGATCGGGGATGCCCAGGCGGCTGATCTTGCGCGTGTCCAGGCGCAGTTCGCAGGCCGTTTCCAGCGCCGCGGTGCCGAAGCCGTTCTGCAGTTGGTGATCTTCCACCGTGATCACGCGGTCGTGATTGTTGACCAGATCCGTCAGCAGCGCGCCGTCGAACGGTTTGGCGAAGCGCGCGTTGGCCACAGTGATCTTCAGGCCGGTTTGTTTCTCGATTAAAGCGGCGGCTTCCATTGCGTGCACCACTTGCGAGCCGTAAGCGAGGACCGCGACTTTTTCGCCGCGGCGCAGAATTTCGCCCTTGCCCATTTCGATCGGCTGAAGCGTTTCACTGAGCGGTGTGGCCGGAACATTGTCCCGCGGATAGCGGATCGCAATGGCTTTGCGAGCTTTCACGGCCCACGCCACCATCGCTTCAGCTTCGGGCTGATCCTTCGGCGCGCAGAGCGTAAAGAAGGGGAATGCGCGCATGTACGCGATGTCGAAGACGCCGTTGTGCGTCGGGCCGTCGTCGCCCACCACGCCCGCGCGGTCGAGACACAGCACCACAGGCAAGCCGTCTTGCAACGCAATTTCGTGCATGAGTTGATCGACGGCGCGCTGCAGGAAGCTCGAATAAATACAGGCCACCGGATGCATGCCGGATTTCGCCAGCGCCGCGGCGAAACACACCGCGTGTTGCTCACAGATACCTACATCATAATAGCGCTTCGGGAACACTTTCTGAAAATTGACCAAGCCCGTGCCGTCCGGCATCGCGGCCGTGATCGCCACCACTTTTTCGTCGCCTTTGGCGACATTGATAATCGCGTCGCTGATGACTTTCGTGTACGCGGGCGGGGTCGGGGCGGACTTCTTCACCGTCGCTTCGGAGCCGGCGACTTCGTAGGGCTTCGCGCCGTGCCACGTCACCGGATCGTTCGCGGCCCAAGGCAGTCCATGACCTTTCTTGGTGACGACATGCAACAGTTTCGGACCCTTGACTGTGTTCAACTCGGTGAGCCAGCGGATCAATCCGTCGATGTCATGGCCGTCGATCGGTCCAAAGTAGCGGAATCCGAGATCCATGAAAATCGCGCCGGGCGCGTGCGTCGCGCGGGCTGCGGCGTCGAAGGTGTCTGACGCAAAGCGTTCGATGTCTTTGCCGACGAACGGAATCTTTTCGATCAATTCCCGGCCGGCATCCTTCACCTTGCGGTAGAAGTGCGTCGAGCGAATGTTCGAACAGGTCGCGGAGAGCGCGCCCGTTGTGGGGCTGATGGAGTGCTCGTTGTCGTTCAAAATGACGAGCATGTCTTCCTTCAAATCGCCTGCATGGTTCAACGCTTCGAAGACCAGACCGGCGGTGAGCACGCCGTCGCCGACGACCGCAACGCTGTGCGTGTCCTTTTTCTGCAAGTGATCGCCAACGGCCAATCCGAGCGCGGAGCTGACGGAACATCCCGCATGGGCAGTCATGAAGAGATCGTATTCGCTCTCGTGCGGATTCGGATAGCCGGAAATGCCGCCCTTCTGGCGCAGCGTGTGGAACTGGTTGAAGCGGCCGGTAAGCAGCTTGTGCGCGTAGACCTGATGGCCCACGTCAAGCACCAGGCGATCCTTCTTGAAATCATAGACGCGGTGCAGGGCGATGGTCAGTTCGGTGACGCCCAAATTGGAAGACAAATGCCCGCCGGTCATCTGCACCGTCGCATTGATTTTCTCGCGAATTTCCGCAGCCAATTCAGGCAGATATTCGAGCGGGATCTTCTTTACGTCGTCGGGGCTGGTCAGATTCTGCAGAAAAGGGCGGGGGATCGCACAGGCTAAATTGGGGCGTTCGGCACCCATAGCCGCACCGGCTTTATGCGCCACGGCTTCCAGCGGCTTCAAAAGCCGGTCCGAAGAACTGGACGTGGATGTTTCCGCTGCGATTGCTGCTGGGTCTCTCATAGCCTATCTCCCGTTGCGAAATTAGGTTTAATTCCAGTTTCAACTCAAGGCATCCAGAGCCGCGCACGTAAGTAAGCGGCATTTTTCGCGGCGCGCAGGTTTGGCCGCTTACTTACGTGCGCGGCTCTGAACCCGTTGTACTACGACTGCCGTTCCAAAACAAAACGTCCCAAAGCCTCCAATGTCTGCGCTCGGGGACCGAAAATTTTCAAGGCATCGAAGGCGATGGTTGCCAATCTGTCCGCTTCCCGCTTCGATTTTTCCATGCCAAGAACTGCCGGATAAGTCGCCTTTCCGGATTTGGCGTCTTTTCCCGGCGTCTTGCCCAGTGCTTCCGGCGTGGATGTAAGGTCAAGTATATCATCGACGATTTGAAAAGCCAGTCCAATGTTTAGCCCATATTGCGCAAGGTGTTGGAAGTCGTTTTGTCCCGCATTTGACGCCAGCGCGCCCGCTTCGCAGCACGCCGCGATCAACGCCGCGGTTTTCCAGGCGTGAATCGCGCGCACGGAATCAAGCGTTGCGGGCTGGCCTTCGCCTTCCATATCGAGCACCTGTCCGCCAACCATCCCCTGCGTTCCGACACCCTTTGCCACGGAACGCACCAGTGCAGCCACCGTGGCGGGCTTTGAATTAAGAGTAAGGACTTCGAACGCGTATGTCAGCAAGCCATCGCCGGCGAGAATGGCCATGGCTTCGCCGAAGACTTTGTGATTGGTCGGACGGCCGCGCCGCAAGTCGTCGTCGTCCATCGCTGGAAGGTCGTCGTGAATCAGGGAATACGTGTGGATCATCTCCACCGCGCAGGCCGCCGGAAGCGCGTCTTCGTAGGTGCCGCCGACCGCTTCAGCCGCAGCCAGAACCAGTGCGGGGCGCAAGCGTTTCCCTCCGGCGAAGATCGAATAACGCATCGCCTTATGCAGCGTGCCGGGTGAGGTTTGTTCAGAAGGCAGCAGTTCGTCGAGCTTTCGGTCGACAAGATCGCAAGCCTTTTTCAGAAACGCCTGTGCGATGGCCGCGGCGTTCGTCGATGACTCGCCAGGTTCATTGAGGCCATCCTCGCGCGGGGGAATGCGCGGATGCGAGGTTCTATTGCGAGACGCCAAAAAGCAATCCTCCGGGGCCGGTTTCGTCGCGGCCCTTTGGCTCCGGCCTGGCCGGGTGCTGGTTTGAATCTGATTCAGGTATTGAGCCCACATTTTGCCCGGTAGTCGACTCCAAGTCAACACTTTGCTTCGGGGATTTTTTACGCGCAGGGGCAGGGGGCGTAACGGGTGCGGACGGAGAAATCCTAACATCCTCCAAAATCGTTGTGCCGCCTTCGGGTTCGGCACCGCCTACGGCTCCGGCACCGCCGGCGCTTTTGACCAACATGCGGACGCGCTTTTCGGCTTGATCGAGAATGGCGTGGCAATGCTTCAGCGAACTGACGCCTTTTTCAAAGAGCACAAGGCTCTCTTCCAACGGAAGTTCGCCAGCTTCGAGCCGCTCGACTGTCTCTTCGAGTCCCCGAAGCGATTCTTCGAAGGAGGCCGGAGCCAAAGGCGGTTGGGATGGTGGGGTCTTGGGATTCAATAGGGTTCTCGTTCTTTGACCTTTCAAATTCAGATTATCCGGCAAAGTCAATTGCCAGTCAAGGATTCTCAGCAATTCGGAAAGAACTATCTGGCGGGAATTTAAGCGATGCTCAAGGGTACTGGAAATCAGGCGATAAATCGAAAGCCGAAAGCGACAATCGAAAGCCCTCTCGGGAGTAAAAGATGTTTCATTCAACGAAACGCGGTTTATCGTTGCCTATATGCGAGTGTTTAATAGTGTTGTTTGAATTGGACCTGAAAGAGCAGCGATGAAAATTGTTTCGGCAGTGTTCGCGATAACAATCGCATATTCCACCCACGCGGCAGGATTTTCGACCGCCGCGCCGATGGCCACGGCGCGGTCGTTGCATACGGCGACTCTTTTGCAAAGCGGCAAGGTTCTCGTTGCGGGTGGCGAAAGTGACGGCGGCGGCACGATCCTGAGCGCGGAACTTTACGATCCGGTTGCGAATTCATGGAGTTCCGCCGGTTCGCTTGCCGCCGGGCGCAAACGGCACACGGCGACGCTGTTGCCGGACGGCACTGTTCTGGTGACTGGAGGTTTGGGCGATTCCGGCACTCTTTCCAGCGCGGAATTGTACGATCCCGTGGCGAACGGCTGGAGCACCTCGAGCAGCATGAGCACGCCGCGACAGGACCATACCGCGACGCTCCTGCCGAATGGAAAAGTGCTCATCGCCGGCGGGGATAGTCAGGTCACCGTTACAGGATCGCTGACCATTACCGCGTTAAACAGTTCGGAGATTTACGATCCGTCGTCGAGCGGCTGGACTCCGGCACCCAATCTGGCGAAGGCTCATTTTTATCACACCGCGTCGTTGTTGACGAACGGCAAGGTGCTGGTCGTGAGCGGATTTGCCACGACGCTGCCGGCCATGACCACAACCGCCAACGCTGAATTGTACGACTACATCGCGAACGCGTGGACGCCAGGCGGCACGCTTGCAACCGGGCGCGCGCAATCGATAGCGGCACCGCTTTCCTTCGGACGCGTGCTTGTGGCGGGTGGAATCAATGGAACCAATCGGCTGGCCAGCGCCGAATTGTATGACTCGGAGCTCAACTCCTGGAGCGCGACGGGCGCGCTCATCGCCGCACGCAATCTGCATACAGCGACCCGGTTGAACACGGGACAGGTGCTGGTCGCGGCCGGATTCAACGGCACTGATGCGCTCGCCAGCGCGGAATTGTACGACCCCGCCGGAGCGTCCTGGAGTTCCGCCGGAAATCTCGCGGCCGCGCGCCAGTCGCACACCGCGACGCTGCTTCAAAACGGCATGGCGCTTGTGGCGGGCGGCATCAATCAAATCGAATTGGCGAGCGCCGAATTGTACGACAGCGGCGCGGCGAGCGGTCCTTTGACGCTGAATTCGTCTCCAACGGCCGCGCCGAACCCGGCGTTCATCGGCCAAAGCGTGACGTTCTCGGCGTCGGCGAGTGGCGGGATGGGCGCATTGTCATACACATGGTCGTTCGGCGACGGCGGGAGCGGCGCGGGCGCGAGTGTTTCGCACGCGTATGCCGTGGCCGGCACGTACACCGCAACGGTAAACGTCACGGACACGGCCAGCAGCAGCGTTTCCGGAAGCGTGAACGTGACCGTCGCGGGCGTGGCGCCCGCGGTGGTCGTTGGCATCGGCACCGACAGCGATGGCGACGGGTTCTCCAATGTCGTCGAACAAACGATGGGTTCGGATCCCGCCGATTCGAACTCCGTTCCGCTGGGCGTGACCAATGTGTCCGCGCCTTTGCCGTTGAAACTGCTGCACCTGCACACAAGGCTTATTTTCACCCGCGGAAACAGAGATTCCATCGGTGTGACCGGATTTCTGCCGATCCCCGCCGGATTCGCGACCGCCGGCACGAAGGTCGGCATCGATGTCAACGGCGTGCCCTATCTTGCGATCCTGAATTCGCAGGGCCGTTCGGGGTCGGTCTTCAAACTTTACGTCAAGAGCGCCGGAGGCGTCGTCCCGGCGCAAACTGCGCTCTTTTCCATCGCCTTGAAAGGCGGCACCTACTCGCCCGCGCTGGCGGCGTCGGGTTTGACGAACGGCGATTTTATCAGACAGCGCGTCTCGCTCGTCGTCTCCATTTTGTTCAACACCAAACTGTATCAAGTTCTCCAGCCGCAGTTTTACTCCGCGCGCCTGGATCATTACGGCATGTCGCGCTGAAAACGCGGAGCTTTTAGCTGTTAGCCAGCAGTAACATCAATGGCTAACAGCTAAATGCTAACCGCTAAAAGCTTGTATAAACGGTGTATTCCTGAACAACCCAGTCTCATCCCGCGTTCCCGGAGAACTTCCCCATGCTTTTAAAAACCACTCTGCGGCTGCTGGTTCTTGTGCTGATTTGCGGATTGTGCCGGGCGGAAGATGAGAAGGGAAAATGGGTTCCGATTTCGGAGAGCATTTTTGCGAAGCTGGCGAAAGACAATCTGAAAGTCGGCTATCCCGGACTGACCGCCGGCGTGACCGTCGATCGCGCGTCGGGCGATGTGTTCGTCGTCGTGTGCGATCAAGGTCTTTGGAAGAGCAGCGACAAGGGCGCGACGTTCGAACGCGTCGACAACAAGGCCATTGGCGGGCGCTGCGAAACCGGGTTCGCGCTCGATTTCGATCCCAACGGCCAGCGCCTGATGTGTTTCATGATCTACGGCGCGTGCGCGAGAACGCTCGACGGCGGCAAGACCTGGCAGAAATCAAAAGTTCAGCATCTGGATTTCGGTTCGACCGATTGGAGCGATCCCGACGCAAAGACGATGCTGGCCATCAAGCACGAAAGCGGCGGGGAGCTGATCCTCAGCAGCGACGGCGCGGCGTCGTGGAAATCATTGGGAAAAGGATTCAAGAACGCCACCGGTGTATTCGGTCCCGACGCGCTGCTCGCCAGCAAAGGAAAAGGAATTCAGCGCAGCGCCGACGGTGGCCAGACCTGGGCGGACGTGTCGCCGCTTCAGCCCGCCGGGCTGTCCATGCGCGTGTTCAACGGAGTCGGTTATTGGACGACTGCGGAGGGAATAATCGTCAGCAAGGACAAGGGTCAAACGTGGAGCCTTCTTGGCGCTCCGGTCAAGGCATATTACGGACCCTACTTCGGCGCGGATGAAAAAAATCTGGTGGTCGTCGGCAAGGACGGCGTTCAGGAAACCAAAGACGGCGGCGCAACGTGGAAAGTGGTTGCGCCGCTGCCGGAGGGATTCAGAGTAGGATTCACCGGCCCGAATTTCGCATGGGATCCGAAAGCGGATATTTTTTACGCGTCGACGATGGGAAAGCCGGCGTTCAAGTTTCAGCGGTGAGGAGTCGGAGCAATTTCGATTTTCGAACGCAACGCTTGGAGAAACGCCGCGAGAATCGCGGAGTCAACTCCGCGTCTTGGAATAGTGAGCGCCTTCAATGCGTTCAAATACACAAAGACGTATTCCACATCCTCGCAAATGCAATCGACACAAGAGTATTTCCATGTACTACTTGAGACTTCCCCCTCTTCTTGAATAGCATCCTCGCCCAATGAAACGCGATGCCAGCCGACGACTCCTTTTTGACACTTTTCAGACCAAAAACGAATACTCGCCATTGCGTCCGCCAAAGTACGACGCTTAAGGTATGGAAATACCACGGGCAATAGTGCAATCCCCACTACGAATTCAAACACGACGCGCGACCAACCAGGGGAAAATGCAAATACGATTAACATCAGTAGTAAATAGAAAAGAACAAATCTGAGATAAGCACCCGCCGTTGCGCTTTTAAGTGTGCCACGCTTTTGCATTTGATAGACATTGAAAGCAACAATGTCGTCGGTAGTAATCGTGAACTCAATAGATTGCATTTATTAAAAAACCGCCCCAACTTTTTGATTACTTTCCGATGCAATACAATTTCTTCGCGGTGCGAAAGAAGACGTGCCCCTGCGAGATGACCGGCGTGGAGGCGGTGAAGCCTTCGTCAAGGTTGACGCGGCAGAGCACTTTGTATTCCTGGGACGACAGAATCACCACGTTGCCGCGCTCGTTCATGCAATAAATCTTTCCGTCTCCCGCCGCGGGCGACGAGCTGAATCCAGCTAGATCTTCGGGCACGGCCAAAGACCCCGACCACTTGACGTGGCCCGTCGATGGCTCCACGCAGGACATTTTCTTCTTGTCGTCGTCAAGCAAATACAGGTAATTGTCGTACAGCGTGGGGCTGGGGACGGCGCAGTCGTGGTCTTTGAATTCCCACGCCAGGCCTTCTTTCGACAGGTCGCCACTTCCGCCCGCTTTGACCGCGAACACGGGACGTTTGCGCGGCCCGGCGGCGAAGATGAAATCGTTGTTTGCCACAGGCTGCGATACGCTGCGCACGTTTCCGGTGATCACCGGCGTCAGCGTGCCCCAATGCCAGAATTCCTTGCCGGTCTCCGGGTCGTGGCCGCTTACCCAGAGCGACCCGGAGATGAGAATCTCCGTTCGACCGGGCCGTTCGTAAAGCACGGGCGACGAATACGATTCGCATTCGCCATCCTTGGCGTCGCTCTTGCGCGGAGCCTTGAAAATATCCTTGCCGGTGTTCCAATCCAGACACAATAAGTAGGAGTCGTATTTGGGGTCGGCAGCCTTGCCGCCCTTGGCCTCCGGGCGGTCGCGGCGCAACACCTGTACGTACAGTTTTTCTTTGTACAGCAGCGGCGTGGAACTGTAGCCGTGCAGATAGGTGAAGTCCCCGTGATCTTTCGGAATATTCCGCGCCCATACTTCCTTGCCGTCCATGTCGTAGCAAATGATTTCGCCAGTGCCGAACGTGAAGCACACGCGCTTGCCATCGGTGACGGGTGAGCACGAAGCCAGCGTGTTCTTGCCCGTGTTCGAGACTTTACCCGGAGTGGTTTTGACGCCGGTTTTCTGCCAGAGAATTTTGCCGGTGTTGCGGTCGATGCACAGCCCCAGCAGTTCGCTGCCGTCCTTGTTGTTGGACGCGACGAACACCTTGTCGCCAAAGACCACCGGCGTGGCATTGCTGGCACCCGGCAGATCGCACGCCCACGCGACGTTTTTGTTATGCGTTTTCTTTTCGGCATCCTCGACGCTGAACGAATCCGGCAGATTCGATTCGGGAGAAGAGCCGTTGTTATTAGGGCCGCGCCACTGCCCCCAATTTTCGGCATGAGCGGCGAGACACAGAACGGCTATTCCGGCCAAAAAACATTTCTTCATCATGGACAAATCCTGCGAGTGCCGTTGCAATCGGATGATGCATTGACTGACTACACCGCATGTTGAAGGACGACGATCTGGTTTGGTGCGAGCGGTTTAACTTAATCGCGGATGAACGCAAATGAACACTAATTACCGCAGATGGGAGAGAGGGCGACAGCTTGTCGGATTGGCGGTTGCTCGCGGGTTTGCAAATAACAATGCGTTTTTATCTGCGGTAATCTGAGTTCATCCGCGATTAAATGAGTGCTGGAATTAAAGGTCCGGTTCCACTTCGCCGCCCTTGCCCTTGGGTTTGGGTCCTGGATCGGTCTTGACTGGCGGTGGTGGAGGCGGGGGCTTTCGAGCCGCTTCTTCGTCGCGGTACATGCCTTCCAGCCAAAGGACGTTGTTCTTGGCTTGCAGCAGCAATTCTTCGGCTTGTTTGTTCATCGTGGCAACCTCCGCCGCGAGCCCGGGCATTCCGGACTTGGCGAGATTCTCGGCGGTGGCAGCGGTCAGTTTCGGCAGCTTTTCAAACGCTTCGTCCGCTCGCGTTTTTTGCGTCTTTGTGTCGCCTTTGATTTTCGCAAGGACGCCATACCGCTGCTTCAATTCGGGAGTTTTCGCCGCGATGTCGCCGTCGATCCGTTGAATTTCCCTGAGTCCAGTCAGCGCCGCGGTCACGTCGGCCCGGCTGGGATGCTCTTCGGCAACCTTCTGCAATCCTTGGACGGCGTCGGCGATTTTGTTCCCCTTAAATGCCGCGATCGCCGAATCGAACGCGCTGTTGACAGTTGCATTGAGCGCGGTTTTCTTCGCGTCGATATCGGCCTTTCTGAGCGCGAAGCGCTTGTCCTCCATGATTTTTTCGGCGTCCGCGAGCTTGGCTTGCGCGTCGTCAAATTTTTCGTCCTTGATCAGCTTGTCCGCCACCGCGATCATGCCGTCAATCTGTTTGAGATTGTCGATTTTTTTGTTCGCCACGGCGATTTTCAGTTGAACCGCGTCGCGCTCGGCCACGGAAAGATCGTGCGCGATCCCTTCGGCTTTCTTGAACGACTTTAGCGCATCGGCGAACGAACCCTTCTTGATTGCATCGTCGCCGTCGGCCACGAGGCCCGCCACCTCGGATCGCTTGCCTTCACGGACAGTGATCTCCGATTTCTTGGCTTCCAGTTTCTTCTTCAATTCTTCCGCCGTGACGCCTTCCTTGGCGCTCACGACCTTTCCGGCGGCCAGGATTTTGAGCGCGCCGTCGATCTTTGTTATGCCCTCTTCGACCGTGGCCAGTTTGCCGTCGACGTCGTTTTCATCCAGAATCTTGGTCGACTCGAAAATCCAATCGTCGTATTGTTTGCGCGTTTTCAAATCGCCCTGGCGTTCGACGACTTGCGCTTCGAGCGCGGCCAGGGTTGCAATCAGCCCGTTCAATTCAGCGCCGATTTTGGCGTCGTCGCCGCCCACCAGTTTCTTGTCGTCGAGCTTGAGCGCCTTCGCTTCGTTGATGCGCTCCATCGCGATATCGAGCGATGCCGCTTTCTTGACGTCCGTGGCGTAGTCGAGATTTTCCTTGGCTTCTTTGAAATATTCCTGGAAGGCCGACTTGCGCCGCGCCAACTCCGCAACCCGCTCCTGCTCTTCGATCAGAAACATCACTTTTTTCTTGTGCGTGTTGTATTGATCGTCGTCGGAAATGTTGGCCAGCGAAATGTTGATCTGTTCCAGCGCTTTGGCGCTGTCTTTCTTGTCGTAATATTCTTTCGATTTGTTGAACGCTTCGAAGGCCGTTTTCTTGCCTTCTTCGGCGATCTCCTTTTGCAGCGCGTCGCCGGCGCTCGCGAAAATCTGCTTCGCCAGATCCTGCGCTTCTTTGTTTTCCGGCTGGAGGCTCCTGGCCAGTTTTATGGCCTTGTTGGCCGCTTCGAAATTGTTGTTCACGAACAATTCCTTGGCCTTGGCCAAGTTCAGTTTGAATTGCGCGCTGTTGATTTCAATGGTTTGAATCGCTTTGTAGTTCTTCTGCAATTCCAGCGCGCGCGGTTCTTCGGGGATCAGTTCCAGCGCTTTCTCGACGAGGGCCAGCCGCTCGTCGATTTTCAGCTTGTCATTTCGGGCGTCCAGCAGCGTCTGGTTAAAGGCATCTTTGTTTTTAGTTTTTTTTTCAATCCGCGAGATTTCATTGCGCAACTTGTTGCTCTCTTCAATTTGCGCGGGCGTCTCCGGCGCGAGCTTTTGGGCTTGCCGCTGCGCTTCGTCGACATTGTTGCTTTTCAAAGCGAGATTGATCGCGATGACGGTGTTGTCGAACTGATCGGCCCGCCTGGCGGTGTCGATGTCCTTGCGCAGTTTGTCCAAATCCGTGACGAGACTCGGAATCTGGCGCGTGTAGGGTGCGTCGTTGGTCGTCACGGTCTGGAATTTGAACTCGGCCTCGACGAATTTTTTCAAGGTGATGAATTCGTAAGCGGCTTGAATGGATTGGTTGTGCGTCTCGACGACGAGCTTCTTGATTTCATCGGAAATCGGTTTGACGTCTTCGACCACCGGCTTGATCTTGCCCGGATCTTCGACTTGCGTATTCCCGCGGCCGAAGTACACGGCCAATCCAACCACAACCAATGCGGCGGCGCCAATGCCCGCGTACAGTCCAAGCTTGTTTGGCTTGGGCTGGGAGGGAATAAACACAGCCTGCTGCGACGCGGCGATACGATTGGCCTCAATGGTCGATGCCATGGGCGCCAGATGCGTCGTTGCCGTTGGCGGTGGGCCGTTGTGCTCCTCGGCCCCGCCTTCATCTTCTCCGCCAAAGGTGCTGTCCGGAGCCAATACTTTGCGGCACGCCTTCAACGCACGAATAAGCTGGCGTGCGTCGGCGAAGCGGTTTTCCGGGCGCTTATCCAGGCAGCGGTTGATGAGGTCGACGAGGCCGGGCGACAGATCGGGGCGAAAATTGGTGATTGGCGGGTGCGGCTCATGCATTGTGGCCATGAGCACTTTCATGACGACATCGCCTTTGAACGGAGGCCGTCCGGCCAGCAGCGCGTAAATTGTCGCGCCCATGCCGAACACGTCGGAGCGCTTGTCCGCCGTCTTGGCGTCGAGCGCCTGTTCCGGCGCCATATAACCTGGCGTGCCCATCGCCGCCTGAACACCGGTCAAGGACTGGGCGCCTTCTTCGCTGCGGGCCAAACCCAAGTCCATCAGCTTGGCGCTTTTAATGTCATAAGTTTTGAGCTGCCGCGATTTGTACGGACACATGATATTGTCCGGCTTGAGATCGCGGTGAATCACGCCATGCTGATGCGCCGCATCGAGGCCCATGCTGGCTGCAATGCCGGCATCGATCGCGTCGAGTTCGGAAAGGCCCACGCGGCCGGCCGCGATTTCCTTCTTGAGATACTGCCCCATCGAACAACCGGAGACAAACTCCATCACGAGGAAAAAGAGGCCGGACTCCTCGTTGACGTCGATGACGCTGACCAAGTGGGGCGAGCGGACCTTTGCGGCGATTTGAGCTTCGCGGAAGAAGCGCTGAATCATGCCCGGATCCTGAGCCGCCAGATGAAACGGCAGAACCTTGACGGCGACTTCGCTGCGCAGGCGCGGATGCACGCCATAGTAAACGGCGCCCATGCCGCCCTGACCGAGTTTATACAGCAGGGGAATGCCGTTCAGCGATGGGCACATTTGGCCGCCGGATTCGAGACGCGGCGCATCGCGCAACAACTGTTCGGAGGACAAGTCTTGAGTGGGGACGTCGCCGACGATGGTTACAACATGTTGACCGGCCATAGTCGGACTTAAAACGGATCTGTCAGTTGACGTTTTCACATCGCCGGTTTTTGCTGCGGAACCCGGCCGGGTGGGCACGGGCATAGCATGTGGCGTCCCGACCATCGTGCGGTCGAGAGTGTTGGGGGTCGTCTTGATTGTTTGGCCGAGGTCCGGCGCACCGTCAACCGCGCCCGGAGGTGGCGGTATGTGCTGTGTCGGCATCACACCTTGCATGGTTGGCGGTGTCAAATCATCTACCGCGCCTCCGCCGGCACCTGAAACGTCGGGAGTGTCTTTTTTTGTTCGCTTATCCATTTTTGACGGACCGTTTAGCCCCAAACTAAGTAGAGTAGCGAGATTACTGGCAAGCCATAGCAAACGCAAGACTTTCCGGCAAATTTTCACATTATTTTTTTTAAGTAAATATTAGCCCAGAATGATTATCGGCCGCTTCTTGTTCTTGCTTCAATAAGAAGCCGCCAAAATTTTGGCGGCAGTAGCTTAAAGTGGGGGAAAATCCGGTGCACTAATTTGAGCAGGTTAAATGGGAAGGATTCAAGAGGCAGAGATAATTGATTGCGTCTGCATCGATCCGGTCGAATGCTTAAATTCGATGCTATTTGCGGATTCCTTAAAGTGTCCGATAAAAAAGAACTTTGACAGAACGCTCTTCGCGTATAAAGTCGATCCATCCGGTATAGTTTATTTGCTGAGTTTAAGGGGTGGGCGGATGGCGCGTAAATGCCTAAAAGCGGGGCTGCTTGCAGCCTTCATTTTTTCAATGATTCCCGTCGGTGCCATCGACGTGGACGCGTTGAAAAAAGAAGTTGAGCGCATTCGCGACGAAATCAAGCACCAGGACGACCCATCTCTTTCGCCTGTCAGCAAACTCGATAATGTCATGGCCGAGAAATATGGCCCTAACGAAAAAGTAACCACGCGCGCCGGCACGTTGAGCGTTTCGGGTTTGGTGCAGGTCTGGTACCAAACCATTCAAAACGATTCGCGCGGCATCGTCGTTCCAACCGCCCGCAATAACATTGCGTTTCCGGAACCGAACCAGGTTTTAGACAACGACACCTTCCGGGTCCGCCGCACCGAACTGCGTTTTTCGCTGGATGTGACGGACAATATATCGGCCTACGTGATGATTGATCCCAGCCGCGAAGCAAACACGACCTTTTCGCCGGTACCCGCCAACCCCAATCACAACGCCATTTTCAATAACCCGCATTTGGCTCCGAGAGTTGGGTTTCCATTAGGCCAGCAATTTGGAGACGCGATCGTGCCGCAAGTGCTGCAGGACGCGTTCATCAGCTTTCACGATCTTGTGCCGCACCACGATTTTCAAATCGGGCAATTCAAGCCGCCATCGGGCGAAGAAGCGTGGCGCGCCAGCGGTCTGCTGGACTTCGTCGACCGCAGCATGGTGACCGCGACCAACAACGTCCGCGACATCGGCCTCATGGTCCACGGCACCTGGTTTTATTCCAAAAAGGGCGATCCGTCGTCCGGTCGTTTTCAATACTGGTTTGGCGCGTTCAACGGTCCCGACGGAACGGTCCTGACCGATCCTGAAATCGTCGAAGGTGGCAACCGCTCGGACGACAATAATTCCAAGGACTTCTGCTGGCGCATTTCGGGCCAGCCCGTCTGGGACGCGGAGAAATGGTACGGCCGGCTTGAAACGGGTATGGCGCGGACGGACGGCTATCGCGGAAAATCGGGCAATACATTCGATCCTAATTTTCAAATCAACAGCATCGACCGCACGATCGTCGCGATCAACCGCATGGCGGCCTGGGCTTGGTATCGGCCGGGCGGTCCCGCGAAGGGCTGGTGGATGCGCGGGGAATGGGGTTCTGGACACGATGCCTACAGCGCCCGCGCCTCCACATCGCTGCTGAATTTGGGCACGGGCCCGCTGGGCCAGCTCGACCCCGCTCCGGTGACGGCGTCCGGATGGTTCGTTTCAACCGGATACAAATTGTCGCAATCGATTTGGGTCAAGGATTTCGACGCCATGAAATGCCATACGCTCTTGGGCAAGGCATTGAAGAACAGCGAATTGACATTCCGCTACGAGACCTATCAGAATATCGCCACCGAAAATCTGGTGCGTCCCGACGTCAAGACCGATTTGTTCAAAACAGCGGCCTCGACCCTCGGATACAACTATTATATCGACGGCTACAAGACGCGCTTGCAAGCCAACTACGTCTTTGTCAATCCGCCGCAGGAACCGAACCGCGGTTTGCGCGGACCGGCAGCCAATATGTTCGTGATTAACTTCCAGGTGCAGTATTGATCGAGGAACGCATACCGTAAAAAATGATCGGCTTTATGGATTGACATCGTGTCGAGCGTATCTATACTATTCGCTCCGTTTAGAAGGCGGCCTTTGAGGCCGCCGTTTCGTTGTTGGACGTTTTTTTTAGAAGGCAACCGTCATGGCAAATCCGAAACGCAGGCATTCCGTATCGCGCAAGCACATGCGCCGCGCGCACGATTTCTTGGTCAATCCGATTCTGGGGCAGTGCGCGAAATGCGGCAGCCGGGCGCGTTCCCATCAGGTCTGCGGCTACTGCGGCTACTACCGCGGCGTCGAAGTGATCAAGATGGAGTCCGAGGCCGAGCCGGCCGGCGGCGCGAAGTAGGCAAGACGCAGTGAGTCGATACCCTGAATCAGAACGGAGTCCCGCATGAGCGCCTTGCAAACAGCGGCCATTTACGGCACGGGCGCGTATGTGCCGGAAAAAGTACTGACCAACGACGATTTTGCCAGAACGCTGGACACAAGCGACGAATGGATCACAACACGGACCGGCATTAAGCGCCGCCACATTGCTGCGGCCGATCAGCCGACGAGCGAATTGTGTTTCCGGGCCGCTCAAGCCGCGCTGGAAAACGCCGGGGTCGCCGCCGAAGAATTGGACATGATCCTGGTCGGCACCATCACGCCGGACTATCAATTCCCATCCACCGCCTGCGTGCTGCAAAACAAATTGGGTATTGCCAAGTCCCAGATCGGCGCGTTCGATCTGTCCGCCGCATGTTCCGGCTTTGGCTACGGCCTGGCCACGGCGCAAGCCTACATCGCCAGCGGCATGGC
Source organism: Planctomycetota bacterium (assembly GCA_038227045.1). GTDB lineage: Bacteria > Planctomycetota > SZUA-567 > H5-PLA8 > H5-PLA8 > JANXLS01. Next base: position 7,146 of record JBBRQD010000016.1, on the reverse strand, counting down.
GCGGCGCGTGCTAGTGGTCGGCGCTGAAATTCTCTCTCGCATCATGGACTACACGGACCGGACGACCTGCATTCTCTTCGGAGACGGCGCGGGTGCGGCGATCGTCGGCCCCTCTCGCACGGATGGTCCCAGCCACACGATTTTATCGACGCGCATTCACGCCGATGGCAGTGGCGCGAACTTGCTCTACATTCCAGCCGGAGGTTCTGCGCTTCCCACCAGCGCGGCGACGATCGCTGAAAAAATGCATTCGCTGCGCATGGGCGGCAGAGAAGTCTTTCGGTTCGGTGTGACGACGGTCATCGAGATGATCGTCGATGCCATGGAACGCCATAATCTGAAAGTGGAAGACATTGGCGCGATCATCCCGCATCAGGCGAACATTCGCATCATCGAAGCGGCCATCGAGCGCCTGAAAATGCCGATGGAGTTGTTCGTGACGAACGTCCACAATTATGGCAACACGTCGGCGGCGTCCGTCCCAATGGCCCTCGACGAAGCCAATCGCGCAGGCCGGCTGCCGGCCGGAAAACCGGTCATCCTCGCGGCCTTCGGCGCCGGGTTGACATGGTCGTCGACGGTGCTTCAATGGTGAGTGCTCAGGTTTATCGGTGGCTTAACTTAATCGCTGATGAACGCAAATGAACGCGGATTACCGCAGATTACCGCAGATGAGAGAATGGTTGTTGTGGTCAGAATGAAGCTCAATTCGTTATTTTTCGATAACTCCCATTGTCTTTTTATCCGCGGTAATCTGTGTTCATTTGCGTTCATCTGCGATTAAGTAGGGCGTGGAATGAAACGGAATCCAAGAACGAATCTATATGAGTGACATCGTACTCGTTTTTCCCGGACAAGGCGCCCAGGCTGTCGGCATGGGCAAGGACTTGGCTGAGGCGTTTCCTGAAGTGAAGCGGCTCTTTGAGCGTGCGGACGAACTGCTGGGCTTCGGGCTGTCGAAAGCCATGTTCGACGGGCCCGATACGGCGCTGGTGGACACCAGCGTCCAGCAACCCGCGTTGGTGCTCGCTGGACTGGCCGTGAAGTTGGCGCTTGAAACGCGCCTGGGCAAACCGTTGGTATGCGCGGCAGCGGCTGGACTGTCGCTCGGCGAATACGCGGCGCTGGCCGCGGTGGGCGCGTTGACGTTCGACGATGCGCTGAAACTGGTCCGCAGGCGCGGTGAATTGATGAAATCGGCGTCCGAAAAAGTGCCCTGCGGCATGTCGGTCGTGATCGGCCTGGACGCGGACAAGATACGCGCGGCCTGCGCACAGGCCGCTCAGGAAACCGGGCAGATTGTGTCGGCATCGAATTTCAACGGCGGCGGACAAATCGTCATCGGCGGCGCGCTCGACGCGTTGAACAAAGCCGGCGAATTGTGCAAAGCGGCGGGCGCGCGGCGCGTCATGAAACTGCCCGTGGCGGGCGCGTTTCACACCGAACTGATGCGTTCGGCGGCAGACGAATTCGCCCCGGTGCTGGATGCCGTGGAAATCAAAGATGCAGCCGCGCCGGTGTACGCCAACGTCTCGGCGGGTCCGGTCAGGACGCCGGCCGAAATCCGCGACGCCTTGAAACGCCAGATCGTCAGCCCGGTGCTGTGGGAACAGACCGTCAAGAATTTCGCATCCGTCGGTATGAAAAAATTCGTCGAACTCGGCCCGGGCAGCACAGTCGGCAACATGATCAAGCGCATCGTGCCGGACGCGGAGTGCCGGAGCGTGTCGAATCTGGCGGACGTGAATAGTTTTTAACCGCAGAGAACGCAGAGGTTCGCTAAGGACGGCGAATATAAAACGGGTGAGGTTTTTCGTTGTCCTTTGCGAACCTCTGCGTTATCTGCGGTGAAAAAAATGTGAAAGGAGCACGGCAATGGGATTCGAAGGCAAGATCGTAATAGTAACGGGCGGCGCGCGCGGAATTGGTAAGGCGGTCACCGAACGCTTTCACGCGGACGGGGCCAGTGTGGCTATTGTTGGGCGGAATGAAGAAGCCGCCAAAGCGCTCGCGGCCGAACTGAGCGCGCGCGGCGCGAAGTGTGCGGGCTACGGGTGCGACGTCGCCAACGGTGCGCAGATCGACGCGATGGTCGACGCCGTAATCAAGGATTTCGGCAAGCTCGACGTGCTCGTCAACAACGCGGGCGTCACGCAGGACGGCCTGGTCGTGCGCATGACCGACGAGGCGTGGAACAACGTCATTCAAACTAATCTGACCGGCGCGTTCCAATTGCTCCGTGCCGCCGCGCGAATCATGTTGCGCGCGCGCAGCGGCTGCATCGTCAACGTGTCGAGTGTAGTGGGCCTGATCGGCAACGCGGGGCAGGCGAATTATTGCGCGGCGAAAGCGGGGCTGATCGGCCTGACCAAATCCGCCGCGCGCGAATTCGCGGGGCGCGGCGTGCGCGTCAACGCGGTCGCGCCAGGGCTGGTCGAAACCGACATGACCGCCAAGCTCAATGACGAACAGAAAAAGATGCTGCTGACCGGCGTGCCGCTGGCGCGCATCGGTTCAATCGGCGACATCGCCGGGGCGGTCGCGTTCCTGGCCTCTGACGACGCGGCGTATATTACCGGGCAGGTCCTTAGCGTGGACGGCGGGATGGCGATGTAACTTGGTGCGAAGAACGTTTGATCGCAGGTATTCAATGTCTGACGAGCCAGCGAATCGATTTCCATTTCATTTGCCTGCTGCGATTTCGATGATGTTCATCGCAGGTGGTCTGGTATGGCTCAATCTTCGCCGTGAAAATAACATTCCCTACGAATGGGGCGGAGTTGCTTACTATTCTTACGATAGTCTCTACGGATGGCCATTCTCCATCTGTCGTCTGAATCATTGGGGAAACGGCACATCATCTGAGAGCACCGAACCCTTCAGCTTTCTCTTTGATTTCGTCGTCGCGATCGCTTTACTTTGGGGCACTTGGTACGTGTGCGAATGTTTTACGCGAATGGGACAAAAATTTGAGCAAGGTCGCAAATCAGGTCGCTGAATCAATTCAAGTCCAACTCAGCTCCGCCCGAAGCACTAATCTTTTATGCTAACCATCTGGTTATTAACCGCGATTTCGCTGCTCTTCGGCGTGGCAACGGGATTGGTGAACAGCGCCGCGCCTCAAGCGGTTCAGGCGCTGCAGCTTTCGTCGTTTGCCTTGGGCCTAGTCGGCGCGGGAGTGCCCGCTGGCTACACGGCCAGTTGTCTGCTCTGCGGAAAAATATTTTCAGGCATGTCGTCGAAACGCGTGCTGCTCGGCGGTTCAGCATGTGCGGCGCTATCGCTGCTGCTGATGGCCGCCGCGAAAAGCTCCGCCGTGCTCGTTTCCGCGCAGATTTTGTTCGGCCTCGCCAGCGGAGCAGTATGGCCGTTCTGTTCGGCGTGGCTTCTCGAATTCGAATCGGCGCGCGTCACGCATGTTCGCTTGCTGCGCCATTACAACGTCTCGTGGACCGCCGGCACCGCGCTGGGCATGTACGCCGGCGGCCAGATTTGCAGTCGCGGCTGGGTCTTCGAAACATTTCAAATTTCGTCGGCTGCCGCACTATGCGCGCTCGTGTTGGGCGCTATTGCCCGCGAATTCCGGCGTCAAAGCGAGCCTGCGGTCTTTCCGGCCGATCCACTATTGTCCGCGGCGCACACAGATCCAGTGTCGCCCGCGCCGCTTTCCTCCTGCCGCCGCGACCGCGTCAGTTTCCCCGCGCTGACGGCGGCGGTGCTGTTCAATTTTGCGGCGATTGGAACGAAGATCGTTATTGCAGTTAACTACGCCGAATTGAATAAAAATTTGGGCGGCGGAGCGGACCGCATGGGACTGTTGATGGCGGTGGGGATTCTCACTCAGTTAGCCGCGTTCGGCGCGGGGAAATGGTACGAACCGCTGCTGGGTTTGCGGCGCGTGTATATTATTGGCGCGCTGATTTTGATCGCCGTGAATTGGACGTACGCACGCAGCACGTGGCTTCCCGCGCTGGTGTTCGCCGAAGCGGCGACCGGTTTCGTGTTGGCGATGGCATTTCAATGCGCGATCCTGGCGTTTACCGCGCGCAGCGAAACGCCGCGCCACGGCACGACGCTGCTCGAAGCAAGCGTCGGCGCCGCCGGCCTCGCGCCGCTCGCAGCGGGCGCGTTATCCGAATGTTTGAAAGCGTCGGGAGTCGAAGTGTTGGACGCATTGCGCGCGCCGTTTTACGCGGGAATGGGCTTGATCGCCGCAGTGTTGATTGCGCAATTGCTGCTGGTGCCGGCGGAGAAAGAGCGGCGCAGATTGATGCTGATTTCAGCGTGAATTCTTCTCTTCCTCTCCGACTAAGTCGCGCGTGAAACGCGATTCGTTTATACTACTGGCTATGCCGCAAACCGAAATCGCTCTTCATCCGGAATCCATTGCGCTCACGCTGCTGGCCGCCGCGTTCAGCTACTTCATTCTGGAGGAAGACCGCGACAAATGGCATTGGCGCGCGTATTTTTTGACCGTCGTGTTCGTCAACGCATTCTTCGGCGTGTTCGGACCGTGGGGCTATCTGTTCGGCGTGCTGGGCGTGGCCCTTGCACTGTTCTTTTATTTCGTCGTCTTTCAGGAACGCCAATTTACGCTGCGCGACATGCTGCTGTTCGTGCTGCTGTTCGCGGCAATGTGCACGCAGATCGCTTCCGGCGTCAACCGCTGAGTCCGCTAGAAATCCGGAAGTTCGGCGAGAAATTCCGGGCAGACGCCATTTATGTAAACATAGTTTCGATCTATTCGTTGAACTGAAATCAGCGGAACGTAAATTTGCGCGATGAGACCGGCCGTAATCAGCGTTATAAATCCCGCGAAAAGTGGAAGTTCATTGTCAATCATTCGGCCCAGCGGAAAAAATACAAACGACGCCGCGACCGCGGTCATACATTTTAAAATGGTTCGGCGCTGCTTGGCTAGAACTTCATCGTGAATGGGAAGGTGGAGCACCACGCGCCGCGTCGCCAGCACCCCAATGAGAATCATGGCGACAATAAAAAGCGGCCAGCACAGGCAGAGCAAAATCGCCAGCCAAAACGCCGGGTGCGTCCACGAAAGATTCGTACGCACGAACAGCGTCGTCGGGAGATTTGTTTTCAAACAGCGTGCCGGAAAAATCGTGTCTCTGCGAGCGATCAACATAGCGCCATGACGCCAGGGACCGGCAAACGTCCGTGCGCCAAGAGTGGCCCAATCGACAGCGCTGATTGCGCCTCCGCAATGTGCGCAAAACATTGCGTATTCGGGCAAATAGAATCCGCAGTGGATGCAAAAACGTTTCGCAGGCTTGTCTTCATGCGCGTCCAAAATTATCTGCTCCCGGAGAATCCGCGATTCATTATAATTGCGCGCGACAAGAAATCACCGCGTTTCGCGGCTGAAGGAAACGAGATCGACCGCGTCCATGTGATATTCCGGTTTTCAGCAGGGCAGATGATGGGAGGAGACGTGCGGGCACTTTGTTTGAAGCGAACGATTCTGGTTCTTGCGCTATTGGGTGTGGGATGTGCGTGGCCATCGGACGCGGATATTCAGAGCATTGTCGATCTCGTTTCCCAGACGCAGTACACCGTCTATCAACAAGCCATCGAAAGCATGGGGCTGGGGAAGTATGGCGGTGCGCTGTACAACCAGACGACCCGCGGCCGGGCCTTCACCGGCGCTCTCGGCGACAAGGGCAATCAGGAGGCTCGAAAATACCTCGTCGATAGTCTCGCCGGTTTTGGGCTTCAAGCGGCGGTTCAAGGACGGTACTTCAATGTCGTCGCCGAGCAAACGGGCGCGTTGAATCCACAGAATGTGTTCATTATCGCCGCGCATTACGACACGCTCAAATCCACGTTTCCCGGAGGCGACGGCGACGCGTCCGGAGCGGCTGGAGTGCTCGAGGCCGCGCGCGTTTTGAGCCAATTCAAATTCGACAACACCATCCGTTACGTCGTGTTTAACGCGACCGGAAAAACAGGCCGCGGCAGCTACGACTACGTCAAAAATATCGTCGGCATCGGCCGCGAACAACTGCTCGGCGTCGTGTACCTCGACGGCATTCTGCATCCGTATCACGACAAAAATCCAGCACTGCCCGAGGCGTTGTCGGTTGGCGTGGGAGAGAAGACCGGCACCGCCGGGGACTGGGCCGCGTCGTTCGCTTCGGCCGCGCAGCAGTTCGTTCCGGCGCTGGCGCTCGACGCGAATGGCCCGGTCGTCGATCTCGCCAACGATCAGTTTTCATTCGTCACATTCAACTATCTTGCGTCGCTACGGCTCTCCGAGAATTCGAACAAAGACGTGGCGAATGCGTCGCTCAACACGGCGGCGGACGCCAGCGACGCTGCCGCCGGCGCGCATTACGATTTCGCATTCGCGGCGAACGTCGTGCGCGCGGCCGTCGGATGTATCGGCCGGACGGCAGGATATCAAGCGCCCGCCGATGGCAGCGGCGGCAGTTTTTTGGACAGCGATGGCGACGGATACAGCGACGAAATCGAAATGGTTCTTTTGTCGGACCCGGCGCTCGCATCCAGCACGCCATTAAGCCTGCCTCCGGCCACTCCCGCCGGATTGCTCGAAACCAGCAACGCGATTGTATCAGTCGATTTCGACATTGCGTCCTCGGACGCGGTGACCGTCATCGGCATGCTGCCGATTCAAGCAGGATTTGTCACGACGGATTCGACGGTGATTGTTGACGTGGCCGGTGTCGTGAAATCGTTTGTGTTGTCTGCCAAGGGAATAGGAAAAATTGGAGCGAATTCATTTGTAGTGAAGATTAAGAATACGAAAGGAATCGTACAGTCGCAGATGGCTCAGTTTTCATTTACGCTGGGTAAAGGAAACTTCAAGCAGCAGTTTGGCCCGCTGGGACTGGTCAACGCAGGTTTCGCGGGCAAACCGGTGACGATTCCGATCACGGTGATTTTCGCCAACGAAGTTCGCAATACGCGCCGAATTTTGATCTATGCGTCGACGAAAAACATGGGCGGCATCGCGCACTAAACTCAATCTGTAGCCGTTCACGATGCTAACGCGGCAAGAAACGCTACGGATTAGATTGATGCAGGAAGCAAATGCGGTGCACTTTCACCGGTGAAGTAGGCTTGGACGGCATCTCGAATAAAATGGAAGGCTGAAACGCCTTGCTGGTG
>JBBRQD010000015.1:0-77761 GCA_038227045.1 Planctomycetota bacterium | reverse complement strand
GGGACTATCTGCGCGACGTCCTGGTGCGAGTCGCCACCCATCCCGCCAGTCAGATCGACGCACTGCTGCCCCACCGCTGGACAACCAGGCAATACCCCTCCTCGTGAGAAAATCGCGGGACGGGGTTGGTCGAACGCTTACTCCTTTGCCGCGTTTTGGCGTACTAAATCATCTTTATCAATGAGCGCCTTCACCAATGCCGGAACTCCATCTTTACCAGGCTTAAGCCGCGGAATTTCCGCTTCGGCTTCGCCGCCGCAGAGTCGCAGTTGCACAAGAAAAATTGAGAGAAGGAGCACGTCATGACGTGTTCGCATCGTAATTCTCCGGAATGTTAAGCAGGATCGGAATATGACTCGGCGAACAACAATTAGTGGTGAATTAATATAAGCGCTAAAACGCCGCGCCCACGACTTCGGCGACCGGAGTTGGATGGTGCGGGAATAACACTCCGCTGTCGTCAATCGCAGGCGCGTGCCGTGAACGGACCGGCATTCCTCCGGTCAACACCCCGTCCGTCATCTTGTCCACGCGCGTGGCGTATTTTTCGAGGCGCGGATCGTGTGTCACCACCAGCACGGCTTTGCGCCCCGTTCGCGCTTCGTCGCGCAGCAGTTCGATAATTGAAATGCCGGTCACCGTATCGAGCGCGGCGGTCGGCTCGTCCGCCAGAATAATGTCGTTGTCGCCGGCCAGTGCTCGCGCGATGCAGATGCGCTGGCGCTGTCCGCCGGAGAGTTCGCCGGGCTTGCGGTGCATGCATGAACCCAGGCCGACGCGCTCGAGCAGCGATTTCGCTTCCTTGCCTCGTTCGGTCCAGCCGAAGCCTTTGAGTTTGAGAACCAGTTTGACGTTTTCGAAGGCGGTTAAGGCTGGGAATAGATTGAATGTTTGGAAAATGAAGCCGATGTGTTTGAGGCGCAATCCGGGGAGTTTGTCTTCACCCATCGCCGTCACGTCTTCGCCGCAGATGCGAATGCGCCCGGAGGTGGGCTTCATCAACAATCCCATGACTTGCAACAGTGTGGTTTTGCCGCTTCCCGACGGGCCTTCCAGGAGCACAAATTCACCGCGATCCAGCGTGAGTGACGCGGGACGCAGGGCTCTCACGAGGTTCGGACCGGATGAATAATCCTTGCAGACACCGGTCAATTCGATCAGGCGGTCCGCACGCGGGGCCGTCAAATCGGAGAATGAAACCATTCGAAAATCTCCCTCGCCCCGTTCCCGTTCACTACCATAGTATCGTCCAAAGCACCTCAATACATTTAGGATTCAAGAAGATTCCTAATCTATACCATATTTGGGCCGTTTGTCACGTTTTTCTTCGGTTCATGACGGCGGCTTCATTCGACTGTCACGCTTTTTGCCAGATTTCGCGGCTTGTCCACATCGCACCCGCGCGCGACGGCGATGTAGTACGCGAAAAGTTGCAGCGGCACCGAGCAGACGATGGAATTCATGATGCCGCGGTCGTCTTGAATCGGCAGCACGTCGTCGGCGATCTTCGCGATCTCGGTGTCATCGTGGCTGGCTATGGCGATCACGCGTCCGCCGCGCGCCTTGACTTCCTGAATGTTGCTGACGATCTTGTCGTAGCGACGGCCCTTTAAGGCAAGCACGACGACCGGCATTTTTTCGTCGATCAGCGCGATGGGGCCGTGCTTCATCTCGGCGGCGTCGTAGCCCTCCGCGTGAATGTACGAAATTTCTTTAAGCTTCAGCGCGCCTTCGAGCGCGAGCGGAAAGCCCGTGCCGCGTCCGAGAAACAGCGCGTTGGTCGTGTCCTTGTATTTGCGCGCGACTTCTTCGACGCGCGCAGCGCCGGCGAGCGCCTGTTCGACGCGCCCGGGAACATGCAAAATATCCTGCACGCGCCGCGCGGCCTCGGCGGCGGTGATCGTGCCGCGCAAGAGGCCGAGATGAATCGCGAGCACGTACAGCGCCGCGATCTGGCCCGTGAAGGCTTTCGTCGATGCCACGCCGATTTCGGGGCCGACGCCCATATAAATCACGCCGTCGCTTTCGCGCGCGAGCGTGCTGTCCACCGTGTTGACCACGGCGAGCGTCCGGCAGCCGCGTTCGCGCGCCATGCGGACTGCGCCGAGCGTGTCGGCGGTTTCGCCGGACTGCGAGACGGCGACGACCAGCACGCTGGGATCGATCACAGGATCACGGTAGCGAAAGTCGCTGCCGTACTCCGCATAAACGGGCACGCGGGCGCAGCGCTCGATCATGTTGCGCGCGACCAATCCGGCGTGAAACGCGGTGCCTTGCGCAACAATTACAATGCGGCTGATGCAGTGCGCTTCCATTTTGCTCAATGGCAAGCGATCGAGATGGAACTCGGGAGCGACGGAACTGTCGCCAGCCGCGATGCCGGGGTTGGCCACGAGATTGACCGCCAGCCGCCGCAATGCGCCGGGCTGCTCGTGAATTTCCTTGAGCATGAAATGCTCGAAACCGCCGCGCTCGGTCTCTTCGACGCTCCAGCGAATGTCCTGGATCTTCGGTTCGACGACGCGCCCCTTCGAGCGGACGATCATTTTGCCCGGTTCGAGCACGACGATTTGATCGTCGTCGAGATAAGCGACGCGGCGCGTGGTGGCGATCAGCGGAATGGCGTCGCTGCCCAGCAGCATTTCGCCGTCCGCGCCGATGCCGGCAGCCAGCGGCGAACCGCGGCGCGCGCCGACAATGGTGTTCGGATGGTCGAGCGAAATCGCCGCGAATGCAAATGTGCCTTCGATGCGCTCGACCGCGCGCTCAACGGCTTCAGCCAAATCGCCACGGTAAAGGCTGCCGATGAGCATCGCAGCCACTTCGGTGTCGGTCTCAGACAGAAAAACGCAACCTGCCGCGGCAAGTTCATTTCGCAGCGCGGCGTAATTTTCAACGATGCCATTGTGCACCAACGCGATGCGGCCAGACGCGTCGCGATGCGGGTGGGCGTTCAGTTCATTCGGACGACCGTGCGTGGCCCAACGCGTGTGTCCAATGGCGAGGTGCGTGTGCGGATTCAGCGCGGCGATTTTCGCGGCCAACGCATCTACGCGGCCGATAGCGCGAACGACTTCGAGTCGCGGTGCCGGCGAACCGTTCGCGGATTCAATGTACGCGACGCCCGCCGAATCGTAGCCGCGGTATTCGAGTTTGCGAAGGCCCGCGAGCACGACGTCCGTGGCGTTGCGCGATCCGAGGTAGCCGACTATGCCGCACATTCTTAGACCGTTCTCCGTGTGGGTCTGTCTGGCCTATAAACACGCACCAACTCGCCGGCCAATTTGGATTGTGCAATGAGTTTTTCATGGATACATTGCGCCAACTGGAGGTAGTTCCGATTCATAGTGCAACTCACAATGCCGCAATGATTCGGCGACTTTCGGTGTAAACGCTTAAAATCGCCACGGTCCATTGTTAAAACCGCGCGATCGGATGAAACGGCAAATGCCAACACCTCGGTATCTGAAATTTCTTTATTGGCGCGGCCGCTTTCTTGACAAGTAAGGGCATCATGGCCGAAAAGCCTCAAATACTCAGCTGTTTCGAGAGGAAAGTGCTCGTCGCAATAAACCCTCGCCATAATTAATCATCGTCCCGATTGTTTTCCTCAATCTGGCACGCGATTTCTTCCTCGTGAGTCCGCGCATATTCCCACGCGTTATTTAGATCGCGTTGCGTCAGCGACGGAAAATTATAAAGAAGTTCAGCATCCGTGGACCCGAGTTGCCGCCACTCTACCAGTCCCCCGACGGTAATACGCGTATGGCCCGCACATGCGTCGCCACCGCAGACGCCCGGCGTTTTCCAAATGCCTGGGAATACCTCCGTGCCCGCAGCCAGCCATTTGCGAACTTGTTCCGCGTCGGGAGGTGTGCTTTCGTCCAGTTTGCGAACCTGTTGCGTTGCACTCATGATTAAAACTCCTCAAAAGCCGATACCATTCTACTTCTCCAGCGCCTTCTTCACAAGATCCGTGTATTCGTCGACCAGTGCCTGGGACGCTTCGGGCGTGCGGGCTTCGGCGATGATGCGCATGACCGGTTCGGTGTTGCTTGCCCGCAGATGCACCCAGCGGTCGTCCCAGTCGAGACGCAGGCCGTCTTCGAGGTTGGTGCGCGCGTTTAGCGCGTTGGATTTCAGCGCGCGGATGACTTCGCGGCTCTTGGCGCTTGGGCAATCGATCTTGGTCTTGAGCATCGCATACTGCGGCAGTGCGCGGGCCGCGTCGCCGCACTTGCTTCCGGAACGGGCCAGCGATTCGAGGATCAGGCCCATGCCGACGATCGAATCGCGCGCGTAATGGATGCGCGGATCCATGACGCCGCCGTTGCCTTCGCCGCCGATGATCGCATTCGTCTCTTCCATCTTTTCAGCGACGTTGACTTCGCCGACCGCGGTACGGATCACTTCGCGCCCCGCCGCGCGCGCCACGTCTTCGCTCACGCGGCTGGTGGACATATTGATCACGACCGGCCGCGACGACGGTTCCGCGCGCGACAACACGTATTGCGCCGAAAGAGCCAGCGACAATTCTTCGCCGAGGAATTCGCCATTCTCGTCGACCACGGCGATGCGGTCGGCGTCGGGGTCCGTGGCGAAACCAATGTCCGAGCCGCTTTCGCGAGTGAAGCGGCAGAGATCCTGTAGATTGATGAAATTCGGTTCGGGCGTGTGCGGAAACAAGCCGTCCGGCACGCAGTGAATCGGCTCGACGCGGCAGCCCAGCGCGCGCAGCAGACGCAGCGAAATGCCCACGCCGGCGCCGTTGCAGCAGTCGAGCGCCACGCGGAATTTCTTGGATTTAATCAGCGGCACGTCGAGAATCGAAAGTACTTTTTCGACATGATGCGCCTCCGCCTCGCTGGTCGTTTCGATGGTCTTCAGCGCGTCCCAGGGCTTGCGGACGAAATCGCCCGAATAGTAAATGTTGAGCAGGTCGCGGCCTTCGTCGGCGTTCAAGTAGACGCCGTCGGCGCGGAAGAATTTCAGCGCGTTCCATTCGACCGGATTGTGGCTGGCGGAGATCACCACGCCGCCGTTGGCCTTGAGCTGTTCGATCATCAGCGTCGCGGTGGGCGTCGCGACCACGCCCACATCGATGATCTCGCAACCCGTCGAAAGCAGCCCGCTGAACACGGCGCATTTCACCATTTCGCCCGATACCCGCGTGTCCCGGCCGACGACGACGCGCCCGGAGTGCATATACGTGCCGAACGCTTCACCGAGCCGCACAAGCAGTCCAGGTGTCAGGCTCCGCCCGACGATGCCGCGCACGCCGGAAATGGAAATCATTAAATCGCTGGTCTTCGGTTCGCTCATTGAGTCCTCGTGGTCGGCGCTGATGGTGGAAGGGGCGTTCCGCTCCTTCAATCAATCATTTAGAGAGTATTTCAAAACCGAACGTGGCGTAAAACGCCGCTTTTTGTCCGGCTCTTCGTTGCGAACTTCAAGCGTTATCTCCTCTGGATAGCGCATGAAGTTCGCGCCTCGATTCGAACAAAAATCGCTCGTTTTCCGCTCCCGTCCGGTTTTGAAACACTCTCTTAATGATCGGTAATGTAGGTGTTTTAAATGAGGGTCGGGGTGGCCTTTGTTTTTTAATATTGGACGGACTGGCAGTCCGCCTTACGCAAAGCCTACTTTAGTTTTAAAGGAGCTTCGACCGCCTGCTCCACCCGCACGGCGATGGGCGGCGCGAGACGTTTTAAATTATACTTCACGGACACTTTCTGCGCGATGCGATAATGCCTGCGCGCGTCTTCATCGCATGTGTATTCCGCGTCGAACGAATAGCCTTCAGAGAGCGAATCGAGGAGGCCGAGCCTGCTGTCGAAGACCGATGTCCCGACTTGCTCCAGCTCGCCTTTGGGTTCGCTTTCGGTGATCGGTCCCTTAATCTCGGGTTTGAGTATCATGAAGACATTCGGGACATTCGAACTCTTTGGTTCGTCGGGCGGGCCGATGTAGGGAATGGCATAGGGCGTACCGGCCTTCGGCGGGGCCAGACGCTTGAAGCGAAATTCCGCTTTGCCGCCTTTGTCGGAAATGAGTTCCGACGCCGATCTATAGGGTCGAATCTTGTCTAACTCGCCGCGGGCCGAACCGGGCGGCGGGGTCAGTGCCAGAAATAGCTCGCGGTCGTCGCCCGACGCCACCAGGCCCAAATTCTTTTCGACGATTTCCATCCATAGTTTTCTGAACTTGCCGCGCCAGAACGCCGCGTGCTCCGTCTCTTTGAGCCACTCGTCGAGCGTTTTGGGAAGGCGCGAATCGATGTGAACCACACCGGTATTGTCGAGAATGACGTTCCAGCGGGCCAGTTTTATCGCTCCTTCAATTGCGCGCACAATGGCTTTGGTGCGTTCCTTCTGAACAGGCAAATCGACGGGGTCGTCGGCTTGTGCCGAATACCAAAACGCATCCGGCATGACGACATGCGGCGCGTCGAAATGCAGCACTGCGAAAGTGCCCGTCTGTGTCCTGTTCTTGATTTCCAAAATCAGAATGGACTCGAAGGAGAAATCGCGCTGGCCGGGATCGGCATCTGTGCTGGTTTCGTCGATATGGATTGTTTTCGAATAATCGAAACGCAACACGTCGTTCGGCTTCCACGCATACGCCGGATCGGCGGCACCCGCGGCGGCAGGAACGGCCAACGACGCCAGAATCAAAACGAACAGCGGTGCCAAAACGGCACACTTGCGGAACGAACACGGCATTTTACTCGGTCTCCGGATTTTCAATATATTCGACAGCCTTTCACTCAGCTCTCGGTGAAATCCATGGCTTTGCCGGGGCGTTCAATGGCGAGTTTTGCGACGCGGTAGCGGATGGAACGAAAGGTCATGGCAAGAATCTTGGCGGCTTCGGTGAGATTCCAATTACTGCGTTCGAGCGCCTGAATGATCAATATGCGTTCCTGCTCGAGCAGGTACTTTTCGAGGTCCATGCCCTCCGGCGGCAACGTGGCGCGCATTTGAGAGGCCGGCACACTGACATATCCTTGAGAATGCGCGCTGGGGTCCATACCCCGCAGCGAATAGGGCTGGGTTTGTGGCGACGGCTGGTTCGGACGTTGGGATGGCTGATAGCCTTGTGGCGGATTAGGCTGAATGATCACCGGCGGATGTTGAGCGGGCTGGGCGGGCGCTGCGTATGGGTCGAACGCCGCCGGGGATTGAGTGTTGGGATCGCGTCCGGCCGCCAAGCTGGCATTGTAACTGCGAGCAAACGATTCCTGCATGACTTGCGGCTGCGATTGCCGGTACTGCGGCTGCTGTAACACATGAGGCGGAGTCTTAAGCGGACGATACACGGCGGGTTGATTGATGACGGGGAGCATGATTTCGCCCGCCGAAATACGGTCGCCGCGCGCGAGCGCGACAGCGCGTTCGATCGTGTTTTGAAGTTCGCGCACGTTGCCCGGCCATTGATGCGACAGCAACTTTTCGATTGCGTCGTCGTCTATGGCCTTGATTATTTTATTGGACTTTTTCGCGCTCGTGGCGAGGAAGTGCCCGGCCAGCAATGGAATGTCGTCCTTGCGGTCGCGCAACGGCGGCAATTGAATGGGAATGACGTTCAGACGGTAATACAAGTCCTCGCGGAACTGACCGTCCGCAACCATGTTGCTGAGAATTTTGTTAGTAGCGGTGATGAACCGGACATCGACTTTCATGTCCTTGTTGCCGCCGACAGGCTTGAAGGTGCGCGTCTCGAGAACGCGCAGCAGTTTGACTTGCGTGGTCAACGACATCTCGCCGACTTCGTCCAGGAACAGCGTACCGCGATCCGCGTGTTCAAAGACGCCTTGATGATTGTTGATCGCGTTGGTGAACGCGCCGCGCACATGTCCGAAGAGTTCAGATTCCAACAGCGTTTCGGTGAATGCGCCACAGTTGACCGGGACGAATGCCTGATCCGCGCGCAGCGAATTGTAGTAAATTGCGCGCGCAACCAGTTCCTTGCCGGTACCGCTTTCGCCGGTGATCAGGATTGTCGATTCGGTGGGTGCGGCCATCTCGATCAGACTCGACACGGCGGACATCAGTGTGTTCATGCCGATGATGTCGAGAAACGGGGCCAGAGACCGCGGATTTTTTTTGCGCAGTTCAATGCGTTCGAGCGCGCGCGCGACAGTCAGTCGGATTTCTTCGGTGTCAAAGGGCTTGTTGATATGCGTGTACGCGCCGAGACGCATCGCTTCGACGGCGGTTTCGAGCGTCCCGTAGGCGGTCAGCACGATGCTTGGCAGTTCGGGATTTTGTTCTTTCAAATGGCGCAGAAACTGCAGTCCGTCCATCTTGGGCATGCGCAGATCCTGGATAATCAGATCGACAGGCTGCAGCCGGATCATTTCCAGCGCAAGGCGTCCGTCGTCGGTGGTCACGACTTCGTAACCTTCGCTTTCAAGCACGATCTTGAGCAGCCGTTGAATGGCCTGCTCGTCGTCCAGCACCAGGATGCGCTTGCGCACGGGCGATCCCGGCGTAAGTGCGGTGCGCGGAGCGTTTCGGTCGTTAGTCATGCGAAACTCTTTTTACCAAAAAGTACGGTTCATACCAACTCAATTCAATCGTGCTCCGAAGCAATCCAATAAACTTCTTTAAATTCTCGACACGTCCCCATACGGACTTTAGGTGCCGATGCCGGTCTTGCGCCTGTTGACTTCGATCCGCATCAACGGCGTGCACAAATTTGGGCGCTGCTTTCGTATTCGCTGACCGTCATTGTACTCGGAACACACTTGAGGCAACTGAAATCCAGATAGTCCGCGTGCATTGGAAAAAAACATCCCGCGACAATCTACAACACGATCGCCGGCAGCGGGCCTGACATGATTGCGCCGATTTTCAAATCAGCCGGGAGCCAGATTTTCACCGTGGTGCCTCTGCCCTCGGCGCTCTCCACCGCGATCATGCCGTCGTGTGCGTTGACGATGCGTTCGACGATGGCCAGCCCCAAGCCCGTTCCCGCCGGCTTGGTGGTGAAAAAAGGTTCGAAGACTCTCTTCATCACCGCCGGACTCATGCCCGCTCCGGAATCTTCCACGGAGACAATAATGGCCGGCCGGTCGCTTCGATCCATGAGTTTCGACGGCTCATATCCGCTATCGGGCGGAGTATGCGACACGCGCTCGGCGTGTATGTGAAGCTGTTTGCGCGGGCAGCCTTCCATGGCTTGCATCGCGTTGAGCGCGAGATTGAGGAGGAGTTGCCGCAATTGTTCGGGATCGAGGGCGACCGGATCGTCGGTTTCGGCGGCGACGGTGATCTGAATGTCGCACGATTCCGGCCGCGAGGTAAGCAGATAACAGACATCCGAGAGCACGCGCTTCATGTCCGTTTTCA
This sequence comes from Planctomycetota bacterium, assembly GCA_038227045.1. Classification (GTDB taxonomy): domain Bacteria; phylum Planctomycetota; class SZUA-567; order H5-PLA8; family H5-PLA8; genus JANXLS01. The sequence continues at coordinate 68,408 of JBBRQD010000015.1, read as the reverse complement.
CGAGACCCGGCGGGCGCATACGCGCGAAATGCAGAAAATCGGTGATGATCTGATCGAGCCGGTCGGATTCGGAGAGCACGATTTCGAGCAGTATTTTCTTGGTGTCGGGCAAATCCAGTGCGCGGACAATTTCCTGAACCGCGCCGCGAATCGACGCCAGCGGGTTACGGATTTCATGCGCGATCGCAGCCGAAATATGCCCCATCGTTTCGATGCGCTGGCGCTGCTTGGCGAATTCGGCCATCTTCTTTTCGACGGTGATGTCGTCCAGCGCGATGACCAGTCCGTGCGGTTCGCCGCCGTCGAGTTCGGCGATGGGAGTGACGCTCACCATGATCGGAATGGTCTTTCCGTCGGCGCGTTTATGTGCGATTTCATTCTGGCTCCGCACGTTGCTCTTAAGGACGTACTGCGCCTGCATGTCGATCTCCTCGCCCAACACGCTGGCGAGGCTGGCCGCGGGCAGCTTTTCTTCAATGCCCAACAGTCGCGTGAATTCGCGGTTGTGGTAGACGATGCGGCGGCGGCTGTCGAGCATCAGGATGCCTTTACCAATGCCTTCAAGGATGTCGTCGCGCATAAGGCTCGCCGCAACCAGCCGCTTTGAAATCGATCCGGCGATCACGCCGGCGCTGATGAAGGCGAAGATCGGCAGCAGCAAGTAACGCAAGCAGGACAATCCCGTCAACGCGTGCTGAACGCTCAGCAGTTTGAGCGGGTCTCCTTCGATTTCATCGGGAACGGCCCCGACGCTGTAGGCGATCGCCACGCCGCTGTATAGAATCGACGAGACGATCGCCGCGACAATCGACGCGTTCCATTTCAATACAAAACCGGCGGAGAAAATGGAGATCAGATACAGCATCGCGAATTCGCTGTCGACACTGCCGGTCTTCCAGATGAGTCCGGTGATGAGCAGAATATCGACAACGATTTGGACCACTGCAAGCTTGGCGGCGACACGCGGTTTGGTTTTGACAAGGCGCACCAACAGGAGGTACACGATGGTCAACACCAGAACGACGATGGCAAGAAAGCCGGGTGGGCGATAATAAAGCGGGATGTCGCCGTGCGGAATGCTCAGCGCGTCGCGCTCGCGCATGATGAGGACCGCGAGCGAGACCGTGGCAAAAAAAAGGCGCAACGCGATCAGCACCTGGTTGCTGCGGGCAATTCGCGCGTTGCGCTCAATAAAAGCTTCGAACACTCAGGGGTCCTTGGCAGGGATTAGGAATCAGGGGTCAGGGACTAGGGAACCGAGGAATTTGACTCCGCATTCTTAAATTCCGCAGTTCCCTATTCCCTGACCCCTGACCTAGCCCCTTGGGCGTTTATTTCTTGCGCAGCGCATCTTGAATCTTGAAGATCGGCAGGAAGATCGACAGCACGATTCCGCCGACGATAAAGCCCATGATGCCGATCATGATCGGTTCGATGAGCGCGGTCAACTGCTCGACCATCGCTTCCACTTGCTGATCGTAGAATTCGGAGATTTTTTCGAGCAACTGTTCGAGCGCGCCGGATTTTTCGCCAATCGCGATCATGCGCACCACCATCGGCGGAAAGACGAAGGACTGGGCGAGCGGCTTGGCCAGATTTTCGCCCTGGCGAATCGATTCGCGCGCGTTGTTGACGGCTTCCTCGACGACCTTGTTTCCCGCGGTGGCCGCGACGATTTCAAGCGCGCCGAGAATCGGAACGCCGGACCGCAGCAGCGTCGCGAAGGTTTTTGCAAAACGCGAGAGTGCGACTTTTTGAGTCAATTCGCCGAAGACCGGGACTTTCAGCATCAGCCGATCCCACGTGTATGCGCCCGATTTCGTGGACTTCCAGAAATGCAGCAGCATGGCCATTCCGACACCCATAAAAAGCACCTGACCCCAGAATGTCGTCAATATTGTGGAGAGCGCGAGCACGATGCGAGTGGGCAGCGGAAGATCGACGCGCAAGGCTTTGAAGATTTCCTGAAACTTCGGGATGATGTACACCAGCAAAAAAACCGTAATGCCCAAAATCATGATGAGCGATACGACCGGATAGGTCATCGCGGACTTGATTTCGCGGCGCAGTTTTTCGGTCGCTTCAAGATATTCGGCGAGACGGTTGAGAATCGTATCGAGTTGGCCGGAGGCTTCGCCGGCCTGGATCATATTCGTATAAATGCGAACGAACACCTTCGGATACCGGGCCAATGCCTGGCTGAGATCGCCGCCGCCGCGCACTTCGTCGACTACGCCGCGGAGCGCGGATTTGAAGCCCGGATCTTCGGCTTGTTCCTCCAGGATGCTCAAGCATTCCAACACCGGAATACCGGCGCCGATCATGGTCGCGAATTGGCGTGTGAAAATGACCAGCGTTTCGCCATTGACACGCGGCTTCGGCGGCCCGCCGAAACTCATGCTGAAAATGCTTTTTCCGCCGCCCGCCGCGGGTGCGCCTTTGCCCTGAGGTGAAGTCGTCGCTCCTTGCCCATCCTCGGCGACTGAAACGACGGTCAGATTTTCGCGCTTGAGGTTGGTGAGCACTTCCTCTTTGCTCGCCGCGTCCATCGATTGCGCGACGCGTTTACCTGAAGCATCGCGGGCGATGTATTTAAATCTCGGCATGATTGGTAGAATCTCCTAACGTGTCCAATGGTGCGGCGAAGCACAACCCAGACAGTATCCCTTTTATTGTACTTAAAAGCATCGAACGGAATCGCCAATCGTTTGAATTGTCCACAATATCGACATGCACGTTGAGCGAATCCCTACGGACAAATTATGCTTTTTACGCCGCAAGTCAAACTGCTCTTTAAGAGCCGCGCACGCAAGTAGTCGGCTAAGACTGATCAGTATTCAGAAAAAGCCGCTTACTTACGTGCGCGGCTCTGGCACTTAACCTGTTAATGTCCGCCCCCTTCGCCTCCGCCGTCTTTCTTGTGTGTGGAACCCGCCGAGGCCATAAGCAGCGCAGCATCCATGTCCAGACATTCCTGATTCGTTTTTTCATCCGGGCGCGCCGTGCCGATGGCTTCGGGCAACGACGTCAAGCCGGCTTTTACTTTCTCCATACAGTCTTCAAACAGCGTCCGCATGCCGCCGCGACGCGCCGCGATCTTCAGGTTATCCGAGGTCGCCCCACGGCAGATCATGCTGCGCAATTCGTCGGTGTTCTTGAGCAATTCATGCACGCCCACGCGTCCTTTATAGCCGCCGTTCTTGCACTTTGGGCATCCCTTGGGCTTCATGAGTTCGCGTATTTCCGCTCCATCCATCGCGCACTTCAGCAGCTTGAGTTCGTCCTCATTCGGCGGCTCGGGCTTCTTGCACGAACACAACCGGCGCAACAGACGCTGCGCGCAGATGCACACCAGACAACTCGAAATCATGAACGGGTCAATCTCCATATCGGACAGACGCGAAATGGTCGTCGCCGCGTCGTTGGTATGGAGCGTGGAGAAGAGCACGTGGCCGGTGAGCGCGGCTTCGATTGAAATGTTGGCCGTTTCACGGTCGCGGATTTCGCCGACGAGGATGATGTCCGGATCCTGCCGCAGATAACAGCGCAGCGCCGACGCAAAGGTCAAACCGATGTCCTTTTTCATCTGCATCTGGTTCAAGCGCGGCAGCGTGTATTCGATCGGATCTTCGGCCGTGCAGATGTTCACTTCCGGCGAGTTGATTTCGTTCAGGGCCGCGTACAGCGTCATCGATTTACCCGAACCCGTCGGACCGCAATGCAGGATCATGCCGTAGGGCACCTGGATCAGATCGCGGTAGATTCCGATATTGTACGGCGAGAAACCAAGCTGATCGAGCGGCAGGCAGGATTTGGTCTTGTCGAGAATACGCATACAGACTTTTTCGCCGTGATTCATCGGCGCGGTCGAAACGCGCAAATCGAGGTCGAATTTTGAATTGTACTTCTTGTAAACAATGCGTCCGTCCTGCGGCAGCCGGCGCTCTGAAATATTCAAATCGCTCATGATCTTGATGCGGCTGATCAATGCGCGCAGCGTGTGTCTGGGCAGGGTCACCTGCTCGCGCAAGATACCGTCGATGCGATACCGCACAACCACGCCGTGTTCGCCGGGTTCGATGTGAATGTCGCTGGAGCCCTGCGTGTACGCGTCTTCAATAAGGCGGTTGCCGAGCTTGACGATTGGCGCGGAGTTTTCGTTCTCTTCGTCCTCGGTTTTGCCTTTCGCCTCAACTTGCGCTTCCGCCTGCCCGGTATCCAGCATCTCGGTGACGGCGGTCAGTTCCTGCTGAACGTTCGCGGTCTTGTTGTACGCTTTTACGATCGCATTTTTCAGGCCGGTTTCGGAGGACAGGACCGGGACGATGTCGCAGCCGGTGATGATTTTGAGATCGTCGAGCAGCAGCACGTCAAAGGGATTGCAGATCGCCAGCGTCAGCAATTTGCCCATGCGCGCCAGCGGCAGGACCAGGTAGTTGGTGGCCTGTTCCTCGGAAACGGTCTCCAGCGCGGCGGAGTCGCAGGTCAGATGCGCGAGATTGATCGGGTAATAGTTCATCTCCGCCGCGACTGTGGTGATGAGCGCGTCCTCGGTGCAGACTTGTGTGTCGAAGAGCCACTGCGTGAACGACTTGCCGCTTATTTCAGAATCGCCGAGACCCTGTTCCCGTTGCGCGTCCGAAATCATGCCGCATTTGGAGAGCATCATCGCGAGTTTTTTATCGGCCTTGCCCATAATCGACCTCAATTGCCACAATGCCGCATTTTCACGTCAAGGCGGGTTACCTGCCCGCCCCGTATTTGTTTCGATTTCAGACGCGCCGCAATATGTCTTCAGCGCTACGATTTTCTGGACGTCAAAAAGCTCGACAGGCGTTTTTGCGGCTCCGTGGCTTCCGGGGGAGCGTCTTTCTCTTTACGCACAGCCGGCATTACCGCGGACGAGCCGCCCACCTTGACGGCGTTCAAATTGGCGGAAGACGCGACTCGGCTCTCTGCCGGCACACTGCTCGGCGAGCTGCCTGGCGGCGGCACTTTGATAAATGCGGTCAGTCTCGGCGAAGGCGGCGCGGATGGCGAACCGAACGACCCGCCCACCGTCCGGGAGGACGCAGCCTGCGCCGTCAACATGGCCGAGAGATTGGCCGCGTTCACGGGCTTCGACGGCTGGCCGAGCATTGATTGGGACATCGCGGGCTTCGAAACCGCCGCCCCTGCACCATTGAGCGCGGGCACGGCGTCCAGCTTCTTGATTTTCTGAGTGATTGAATTGCCCGGCTTGGTTACCTCCGAACCATCGAGCAACAAACTGCCCAAGCCCGTCAATTCGATTTGCGCTTCGCCGCCGTGTTCTTTGGCATTGCGTTCAATCGAGGCGAGGATGTCGCGCCAGGTGCTGACATAATGGCAAATCTTGCATTCGCTGACGCGTTCGAGCTCCTCCATCATGTCCTGATTGATCGGCCCGGCGGCGATGATGATGATCACGCGCTCGATCTTGTCCACGGCGATGAACTGATATTCGTAGTACATGCGTTCGGGGAAGAGATTGAAAACGTCCGGCGGAATGTTGAACTGACTGGCCGATAGGAAAGGCAGATTGAAATGCTGGATGATCGCCTGCGCGATGGCCTCTTCACTGACGAATCCAAGCTGCACGAGCGACTCGCCGAGGAATAAATTGTTGCGGCGCTGCTCCTCGAGCCCGATGCGGATTTTTTCATCGGACACCAGCCCTGCGGCCACGAGAAGTTCGCCGAGGCGTATCTTGGGTGTTCTGGATGTGCGAGCCACTATCTTGCCTCCTCAACCGAAAAACGTCAATCGCCGGACACTATACTGTACACGTTTTTTGTATTCGCCGACATAACAAACCTTTAATATTTAACGCTTTAAGTCGTTTGGAACGTTTTCTTCATGTCCTCGAGATTATGCGTGTATTGCAGCGCAATTTCGTACGTGATCTTGCCTTCTTTATACAATTCGAGCAGCGACTGATTCATGGTTCTCATGCCCGTCTTGGTGCCCGTCTGAATCGTCGAATAAATCTGGTGGACTCTGTCGTCGCGGATGTTCGAGCGGATGGCGTCGTTGGGGATCATGATCTCGCAGCATAGCGTGCGCCCTTTGCCGCTGGCCGTGGGCAGAAGTTGCTGGCAGAACACACCTTCGAGCACGAACGACATTTGAGTGCGGATCTGATTCTGCTGTTCGGCCGGGAAGACGTCGATGATGCGGTTGATCGTCTGCACGCAATTGGACGTGTGCAGCGTGGCGAACGTCAAATGTCCGGTTTCCGCCAGCGTCAGTCCCAGTTCGATCGTCTCGCGATCGCGCATTTCGCCGATCAGCACCACGTCGGGATCCTGCCGCAAAACGTGTTTGAGCGCTTGCGCGAAGCCGTGCGTATCCGGCCCGACTTCGCGTTGGTTCACGAGACACATTTTGTTGCGGTGGACGAATTCGATCGGGTCTTCGATCGTAATGATATGGTATTGGCCGCTAGTGTTGATGTAGTCGATCATCGACGCCAGCGTCGTCGATTTGCCCGAGCCGGTTGCGCCGGTCACGAGGATCAGGCCTTTGGGAAGATTGCACAGCTTCTTGCACACGTCAGCAGGCACGCCGAGCTTTTCAAACGATGCGAGGTCATAGGGAATGACACGAATGGCCGTGCCGACCGAACCACGCTGATAAAAGACATTCACACGGAAGCGCCCGATGCCCGAGATTCCGAAGCTCATGTCGAGCTCCTTCTCGGATTCGAACTTCGCGATCTGCTCCGTGTCCAACAGCGAATAGATCAGCTTCTGGCAGGTTTCGGAATCCATCTGGTCGTATTCAGTGGGCACAAGCGCGCCGTCCACACGGATGCGCGGAGGCGTTCCGGCCGTGATGTGTAGATCGGACGATTTGCGTTCCATCATCACGCGCAGCAGTTCTTCGAGTGTGACCATCTTTTAGCACTCCGTGCACTTTGAAGGGGAGGTAAAGAGCCAATTAGGTAATGAATGACCCATTCTGAATGTCAATCTCCCACGCCCACAAACCCAAAATCTAGCGGCTATGTCAAGCTATATTATGACTCAATAGGGTACACTCTGACTACACGATTGACAATCTTTATTCGTCCATCCGCGATCGACTGAATTGTTTCAGGAAACAATTGCCGCTCCGCCTGCTGCACGCGTGCGCCCAGTGTCTCGGGCGTGTCGGTGTCGAATACGGGAACAGGTTGCTGTGCAATGATCGGGCCATTGTCGTATTCGTTATCGACAAAATGAACGGTACACCCGCTGATTTTGCAGCCATGCTTCAAAACCGCCTCGTGAACATGAGACCCGTAGAACCCCTTCCCGCCGAAACTCGGCAATAAGGACGGATGGACGTTGATGGCCCGGTGCTCGAATTCGGCGGGGATGCGCAGCATGCTCATGAAACCGGCGTAGCAAATCAAGTCCACCTCATAGGGTGCCAGCGCGGCATAGACGGCGGTGGAGAAAGCATCGACGTCTTTGAATGCTTTGCGCGGAATGGTCAAGGCGGGGATATTCCGCGCGCGCGCGCGTTCAAGTCCGTACGCATCGGCGCGGCTGGACAGCGCAACGACCACATCGGCGTTCATCGCGCCCGACGCGGATTTCTCCATCAGATTTTGGAGCGTCGAGCCATTCCCCGAAAAAAGCACGGCCAGTTTCAAACGCGGCATCAGTCCCTCCCGGATGAATATTCTACAGCGGGTTTAAGAAATTAAGCGGCATTTGCGTCTTAAAACAGCCGCATTGAGACGCACGAGTGATATGGAATTTAAACGCGCGGAACGAATACGTAGAAATGCTTTGTCGCTTTCGTTAGACTAAGAGAGTGTCGCGCAATAGTGCTAACGCCTTGGGCAACAACAAAACATGTTCGATACCATTCCCAAATTACCAAACGGCTTCGATCCAGCAGCCGAATTTCCCATTCTCACCGAATGGACGTTCCTGAATCACGCGGCTGTCGCGCCCCTCTCCGCGAGTGCGGGGGCGGCGCTTGAAAAATATACGCGCGAAGCGACGCGCGACGCCTACCTCACCGGCCGTTGGTACGTGCTGGCCGACGAAGCCCGTGCCCGCGCCGCGCGCTTGATGAACGCCGATTCCACGGAAATCGCCTTCACTAAAAACACCAGCGAGGGGCTGGCGTTCGTGGCAAATGGCTGGGAGTGGAAAGCCGGCGATGAGATCGTCGGGACCGCCGTCGAGTATCCCGCGAACGTGTATCCGTGGATGGACCTCGAGCAGCGGCTCGGCCTGAAATACACACGCGTTCCCGAAAAAAATGGGCGGATTGAAATCGACGATCTGTTTGCCGCGGTCACGCCGAAGACGCGCATGATCGCGCTGTCGCATGTCGAATACGCCAGCGGTTTTCGCAACGATTTGCGCACCATTGGCGCGTTCTGCCGCACGCGTGGAATTCTGTTTTGCGTCGACGCGATTCAATCGCTTGGTGTGCTGCCCGTCGATGTGCGCGCGATGAACATCGATTTTCTATCGGCGGACGGCCACAAATGGCTGCTCGGCCCCGAAGGCTGCGGCGTCTTTTTTTGCCGCTCGGAATTGATCAAAAATCTGCGTCCCGAAATCGGCTGGCTCAACGTCGTCAATGCCCTGGACTACGGCAATTACGATTTCACGCTGCGCGACGACGCTAAGCGATTTGAATGCGGCTCGTACAACATCCCGGGAATTCTCGCGCTGAACGCGTCCATGCAGCTTATCGAAGAGATCGGCGTCAATGTTATTTCAAAACGTGTGCTGAAGTTGACCGACGCGCTGGTTGAAGGATTGAAGCAAAAGGGCTACGACGTCGTCAGCAGTCGAAGGGAAGGCGAGTCGAGCGGGATCGTGTCCTTCGTCAGCGGGTCGCACGATCTCAAGGAATTGAACCGCGAATTAATGCGCCAGAAATTCGTTCTGGCGTTGCGCGAAGGGCGATTGCGAGCATCGCCGCATTTTTATAATTCGATGGAACAGATCGGACAATTGCTGGACGCATTGCCAGGGCACTCGATTTGAAGCTGGACGGGCTGGCAGCCCGTCCTACGGTTCATCGCGTTTATTTCGCCGCGGGTTCCAAAACCAATTGCACCGCATCGACTATTACGTGTCCATCGGTGCCCTCGTTGGAAATCTCAACGACTGCGTTGTCGCCCGACTTAAAAGCGTGCATTCCGAGCGAAAAAAAACCGTTCGGCAGAGTCGGCTTCTGGCGTTCGTTGACTCTAACCTTGTGTATTGCGCCGCCGACAAGGATCGTCACCGGCACGTTCGTGGCGCGATTTCCGTTCGCGCCGTAGGACATTCGCACGTCGTACATTCCATCTTTGTCAATGGGCAGTCTGAAGACAACTTTTTTCGCGCCTTTGCCCGTGTTTTCGTCGTGAAGATACCCGTCGCCGATGAATCCTGGGGTTGTGGTTCCGACAGCCCATTCGCCGATTTTCTCAGCTCTGGAGTCATCCATGACGATGCCTTCGAGTTTCTCCGGCGCGATTTTACCGCCTCGTTCGCCTGTTGCTTGATTGAGCGCGTTTCCATCCCAGACCAAGATCTGTTTGTCGGCGATCAAGCGCTCCTTCAATTTCGCATAGTCCACTTTTTGCACCGGCACGCCGGCATCAATCGCCATTGCGGCCGCCGTACCGGCGCTTTGGCCGAGAATCATGAAGACCGGTTCCATGCGGATCGAACCATACGCGATATGCGTGCACGACAGCGCAACGGTCACGAACAGATTGGCGCATTCGGATTCTTTGGGAACAATGGAACGGTACGAGATCGCGTAGGGTTTTTTCGGGCCGATCTGCACGTCGCCTTCGTTGCGGACTTTGCCGTCGATGACGATGCGCTCGCAATTGTGGGAGTCCATGTTGTACGAGCCGAGACCGACGGAATCTTCGGGCGCGATTTTGCTCATACAATGATTCTCGTTCATGACGTAATCGGAGATCATGCGGCGTGCTTCGCGAATATAAAGCTGGTGCGGCCAGTTGCCGCTCTCCTCGAACTCGCCTTTCGTCAAACCGAATTTCGCCACCATCTCGCGAATTTTCAGCGGCACGCTTTCGTCGTGCCCGATGAAATACATGAAGCCTTGCTGATAGCAGACATGATCTTGGAAAATCTTCTCTCGCGTCAAGTAATCGGCGTCGGGCCACGCGTGATTCTTTCCAATGTTGTCGCTGGAGAACGCGCCCTCGTTGTTGCAGTCGCCATTGTAGAGCTGAATCGGCAGCTTTGGATTCACCTTGAGATACCGCGCAAGCAGCGCATAGCGCGCGGGGTCGTAGTTCTTCGGCTTTGGAAATGGAATTCGATCCGGCGAGTTGTTCAAATACATCCTGAAATTATACGCTTGAATGCGCTTGTCGCCGTCTCCGGCCGTCGGCGGGGCGCCGGGTGAAATCAGCGGCAGCAGCCCGCTCTTGGGGTCGCCTTCGACGATGTAGGGATCGACGGGCTTCGTAAAATTGTGGCCGGTGTGGTACTGAACGCCGTTAATCGTTTCGCCGTACTGCGCGTTGGCTTCGCGGCCAAACGTGTAGGAGACTTTGGCCATCGCCATCAGATCGCCTTCATACGACGTATCGAGGAATATTTTTCCGCGAAACACATTGCCGTTTTCCATGGCGATTTCGACGATGCGATTGCCGTCCTTTTTGACCGACACGAGCCGCTGCTCGAAGAGGATCTCGACATTCGCTTCCGTGAGCATGTCGCGAAACGCCTTCTCGGCGGCGCTGGGTTTGAATCCGCGCAACATGCCGACCTTTTCGTAGAATTCGTTTGCCATGCCGGCAATCGCGTTGCGATTGCCCACGTCGGTGGCGCTCAAACCGCCGGCGGTCAATCCGCCGACATGTCTGCCGAATTCGGCGACGATCGCCTTCTTGCCCATGCGTTGAATCTGCACCGCCGCGGTGACGCCGCCCGGCGATGCGCCGTAGACGATCAAATCCGCTTCGTATGTTTTGGGCGGATTGGCCGGAGTCGATGGAGACCAATAGCGCAAGGTGGGAACGCCTTCCGCGTCGGGCAATGCATCCGCGCAACGAGCTGGAAACGCGATAGCGGCTAGAAAAAGACAAAACACGAACGAAATCATTTTACGCAAAGCGGTGCTCTCCTGTAAACTGCTCAATTGTACCTCAGTATTGGCGCGATTTGAATACACCGTTGCATCTCCTCCTGAGCGACCGATGACCAAAGACCGGCTCATTTCAGAAACGTGCGATTTTGGCGTGGTGTACAGCTTGTTTTTAAAACAGGCCGGACAGTCCGCCGCGCCGCGCCGCGTCATTGTGAAAGTGAGCTGGGAGGAAGAACTTCCCGGGCGTGAAGCCGAAACGCGGTCGAGCGTATTTGAATTGAATTTAATGAATGGAACGATGTGGGCGCTGGGCCGCAAGGGCAATCAATTGTCCGCGGAACGATTCTGCGTGGAAAAAATCTGCACATGGGCTCGGCTGGAGTTGGCGGAATACGATTGCGATTCGTAGTATTCTGTTTAAGGCAGAGGTTGAGTAGCACGAATTTGAATGGACTCGTTAGAATTCGCGATGCATTGCACCTCTCGCTTTGGAATTAATTCAGTGCGCAGGGTGCGATCCTGCACGGATTTGCAAACAACTGCAAATCCGTGCCACCCGCAACTTTCTTAATTTTCGTAGCGCTTCTGCGGATCCTGTTCGACCGCGTGCTGCCACTGGTGCTCCGGGTGGTAGGCGAATTTAGGCGGATTGCCGCTGCAGCGATAGTAGCTGCGGACTTCCGTCATTCGGTACGGGCGCTGCGGACATCCGCATTTCGGGCATGCAAAGTAAAGGCGTGACTTTAGATCCGGTACCGGCGCGTATTCCTTCTCATCCGTGGTGCGCTTGTCTTCGCGCTGGTTGCATCCTCCCAGCATGAGCAGCATCGCCGCGAGCGACGCACAGAAAAATCCACGACACAGTTTTGATTTCATTACTGCTCCTCCTCCACTCTTGCACACTTGTTGGAATGATCTAATTGCAATGGACTGCGCTGGAATCCTGAAGCCTACTTTTTTTTGACACAAATATTATCGGACATCGCCGCCCATAAATACACTAAAACAGTCCCGCTTCAATAATATTTATTCGCACAAATCGGCTCACGAGCGCTTCGACTGCTGCCGATTATCTTAAAGGAGTTTCTTTCCGCTCGCGCGGCACGACATTTTTAAGGAGCAGGACCATGGCGGTCTTTACGTCCGAAGGCACAACCGAAACGCTGGAACAGCCGGCGCTCGTCAAGACGAATGCCGAAATCTCTTTTTACGGGATTCGCCGGGAGGCTGAAACACCCGCGGTGTTCAGCGCCGCGTCCAAGTCGGTGGAATTCTCAGACCGGTTGCGCAGCCACTGCCGCGAAACACGTCGAATTCCGGCGGAGATTCCGAGCAGTGTCGAACTCGTGCTATTGGATGGAACGGTGTACGACACGGGCAACGCCATCTTGCGAAACATTTCGCCGTCGGGCGCACTGCTCGCATCGTTGGAACTCGATCGCGGCAACTTTCCCGCCGCACTTTTTAAGATTCGCCTCGTATTAAAGGGCGATCCTTACGCGGGCATCGGAATCGAAGCCACGCCGGTGCGTTTCGCTAGTGGAACGCTCGGGATCGGCATTAAATTCGACGAGATATTCGTAGCGGTGTGAGAGTCGATCGAACAGAAATTGAATCCGGGGCAAGTCACCGATGCAGCGTGCTGCATCGGTGATTTGCCCTTTATTTTTGGAATACGGGCCAGCGCACGGTTATTGCGTTACTCCGCGGACTGCGCCGGTGTTTGATACGAAGTGCGGCATTCTTGTAGCATAAGGATGCGTTCGGGAGTCTTTTATAGCGATGAAAGTGCTCGTTCTATCCGATCTGCATCTCGGCTCCAAAGCCAGTCATGCCGCCTCGCGACTCGACGACATCGCGCGCATCGCCGCCGGCTTCGACCGCGTGATTCTCAACGGCGATACGCTCGACCGCTGCTATACCAATCCGGACGGCGACGATGTCGCCCAGCGGTTTATTGAGACGGCTCGGACATGCTGTGCCAGCCGCAATGGCGCGCCGGAGCTGCTGACCGGAAATCACGATCCGGCGATTTCCAACGCGCACTGGATCTACGACGAACACTCCCGAACGCTCATTTTTCATGGCGACTGCATCCGCGACTATACGCACCCGACGAAACGCGACGATCAACGTTTGATGGCGAAATTGAAGGAGCGTTGGGCGGCATTGGGCGGCCGGCCTGAAGCATTTGCCGCCCTTCATGAGAATTATCGTCAAGTTCAGTTGCAGTACCTCCCGATAATCAATCCGTATAAGAAGGCCAAAACAGTCATGCAGTACGCCCTTTCGCTGATTTACCCTCCCCGGCGCCCGTTCGATATCATTCATTACTGGATGACAGCCCCCAAACTCGCCTTGAAATTAGCCACCGGTTTCGATCGAGACGTCAGCAATGTTGTAGTCGGCCATACGCACAAACCGGGCAGTTGGAACATCAACGGAGTCGGCGTGTTCAATACCGGCAGTTACATGCCAATGTCCGGCGCGTTCGCGGTTTGCATCGACGGCGAGCGTATCGAGCATGTGCCCATGGAGAAGCTGGCTGGCGCGGCACGCCGCGTGTACTCGCGCGGTTCGGAGGAGCGAAAATCGACGCTTGCGGAGAGTCGATTGTAACTTCGCGCTTGACGGCACTCTTTTTAAAGCTAAGCTGCTGTGATAATTTGATCTTTAAATACGAACACGTGTCGCAACCGCCTGAGATGGCGCTATGCGGTGACGATTTTTGAACTCGCACAAGCGGGAATGCAGCGCATGAGAAGGTCTTTGTTGCTCTTGGCAGGGTTTATTGTGGCGGTGTTCTGCCAAGCGGCCGTCGCCGAGACGGATCCGATTATCGGCAGCCGGCCCGACCCTGGATTGCAGGAAGGCGGCACCCCCGCCCTCGACAAAGGCAAGATTCCCGCCAAGAAGCCCGCTCGCGTTAATACGCTGGTCGACGCGCTTGATGAAGAAATCATCAGTTTACCCGTCGGTGATTTGCGGCTTACCGCAGGCGATACCGAAGGCAAAATCGAACGACTCGTTTACGATATATATGTAAAAGGATTGCCGGCAGGAAAGGCCGAATTTGAACTCAAGCGGCAGGAAAAGTACGGCAAGGCCAATCCCATGCCGGTTTTTATGGCGTCGCTTTCCACGCGCTCAAACCGTGCGACATCGCTTTTTTACGATGTAAAGGACCGCGTCAGTTCAATATTCGATGCAAAGGGCGGCTTTTCGCGGCTCTTTTCCATGGACCGAAAAGAAGGCAATTCGAAAGTCGCGGAACGCATCACTTTCAACTATGAGAAAGACGGGGCTTCGGCGCTTTACGAACGGCCCAGGCCGGACGCCGACAAAGACGCGAAATGGGTGGCGTCCACCATTCCAATGACCGGCAAAGCGCTGGATCCGCTCTCGGCAATCTATTTCATGCGCTCGTCCGGAATAAATCTGAAGAACATTCAGCTTGGAAAGTCGAAGGCTGCCATTACGCTGCCGATCTGTTCGGACCGCCATGTCTGGAACACACGTCTTTACGCGGTGGGCGTGGACCATCCCGATATCGGCACGTTCAAGAATCGCGATTGCGTCGTTTTTGAGATCGACGCGCCCTTTAAGGGATTGTTCGAACGCGTCGGAAAAATACGAGCCTGGTTCGATATCGAAACCGGCGTCGCCGTCAAAATGACCGCTGAAATTTCCATCGGCCCAGCCGAAGCCGTGTTGAATATCGAAGAGTCGAAAAATTCGCCGCTGAATAAATAGTGTCGGCGATTACGGCAGAAGTTCTCCGACCGGAACGCCAAGCCGCGTTCCATCCGCCAGCAAAAACGCCTTGCTCTCACGTGGGTTTGATCATCTGAAGATATTGGTCGGAGGTGAACCGACCAACAAGTGGAGATGGGATAAACAGCGTGGCAGTAAGACCCGTTTATCTTTCGACTTCAAGCTTCTCGCAGATTTTCTGAGCGCCCTTGAGCTTAGGTTCGAGCTCGAATGCTTTCTTCAGGTGCATCCGCGCCTTCTTTTCAATGTTGCCCTTGAAGTAGCTCTCGGCGATCTTTTTGTGCAAGTAGGCTTCGGTCTTCTTGCTGACGCCCATCGACATGACCTTCTCGTAAATCTTCACGGACTCGATGGGCTTGCAGCGCCGCGCGACTTTCTTGCAGTAGATGTCGCGAATGCGGTCCTTGACTTCTTCGAGGAAAAAACGCATCGGCAGATTGCGCTCGGCGTTGTAGACGTTCTCGTAGAAGCGCAACGCGGCCTTCCAGTTTCCCTGGCGCTCGTATTCTTCGCCCATGAGGAACTGGCAGTCGAGGTAGTCCTTCTGATCCAGGAACTGCCAGACTTCGAAATTTTCGTCTTTCTTTTTCATCCGCTCATAAATTTCAATTGCCACTTGCGGCGCATCGTTGAGCAAATTATAAAGAATCAGGCGTGATTGAGCCGCCGGGTCGTCAGCGCGCTTGGCCAGGTTTTCGCGGTATGGATCTTGAAACGCTTTTAAGAAAGGACGCAGTTTGCGGTCGTACTCAGCCCGCTCTTGCACATTCATTAAGGTGTCGTAAGCTTTCAAAATCACCCGCATCTTCGCTTCGGCCCATTTGGTCCTGGACGAGTTGTGATCGGGATGGTATTTCTTTGCCAAACGACGGAATGAGCGCTTGATCTCATCCGAATCCGCTTCGGGTTGAATTTCAAGCACTTCGTAGTAATTTATCATTCCTGAGATCACTTATGACCTCCTCTTAACGATGCTCTGTCGGCAATGCTTATGCCGCTATCCATGTCACGTCATGATTTTAGAAAGAACATAACAAAAAGTAAAGGGTTTTGTTTGCCAAATCATGACAGAGCGAGTAGTTTTTTAGCATCTATTCTTAAGTCTTTACATATAAAAGACTTAAAAGCTGATCGCTGAAGCAGAGCGAGCCGGATAAGGCGGGACTTTTTCAGGAATTTGAGCCGGGGCGTAAAAAACGCTTGCGCCGCGCAACTCAAGCAGCGTTGTTATTTTGATATTAGATTGAAATAAGCCTCATTTTTGGTTCTTTTTAGCATCGCTTTTCAACAACTGCCCATCAATGTATTCCATTTTCGCTCAAAGAATCATGTTCTTGTTGCAAAAATAGACCATCTGGCTGGCAGTCGTCTGCCGGTCCCTGACCGCCCGGTTCGACGATTCCACTTTCAAGGCTTCTTCATAGCTGTCGATGGCTTCCATTAACAGCGCTTTGGCTTGCAGCAAAATGCGGTTGTTGTCGTTTTTATTTCCGCCGACACCCACCGTGTATGTTCGAATAATACCCATGCCCTCTTCGAATTTGGCATTGCCGCGATCAACATACTTCGCTCCCGGTCCATTGCTTTTCAGCTTGCTGTTGTCCACGCCGATTTCAATTTCCGATTCGCGCACCGGTTGCTTCCCTTTGGACTTGTCCTTATCCGCCGTCGCCACTTTTTTCGTGTCCGCCTTTTTTTCGTTTACAACCAGCGAGGGTTGAAAGTCCGCGCTGACCTTGGCCATGACCTGGCTGCGAAACGCTGCGATTTCCTCTTCGGCGGGGCCGAAGCCGGGCAGTGTGTCGCGCAGTTTTTTCAATTCAATTTCCACGTGGACGCGCCGATTCCCGGCCATCAGAAGTGTCGCGCGGCTAATGGCGCGGCGGATCACGACGCGGCGCAGCGTGTCCCCCAAATCAGGGTCTGGCGCATGCCCCGGACCGCCGTCGAACGCGCGGTTGAGGTACATCATGCATTCTTTTCCCAGACCGAGCCGCTTGCTCAAATAAATCAGATCGTAGTAATCGGAACTGTGCGAAATGACCGTCGCGCTTTCCGTTCCCAGCACAAGTTCGCTGAAATCGCCCTTCCGCCTGGCCAGCGGCACGGGCGTCATTTTTTTGATTTCAGCTTTTGGAATCGGAAACTTCTGGACGCCTTCCGCGGCGGGATTGGCATCGTTGACCGCCTGCAGATAAATCGTATCGTCGTCTTCCTTGACTTTCAGTCCGCGCCATTCGCTGCCATCGGTCGTTTCAACGACGACGGCATTTTCGCTCTGCGCATAATCGGCGAGGCCGATGTGCCGCGTCGCATTCATGAATGCCTCGGCCTTTTGCTTCCAGACTACTGCATCGTCCTTGAGCGCCGTCCCAATCTTGAGTTTTGTCGCTTCATCGAAACGCTTCGACGCGCCGGTGAGATCGAATGTTTCCATAAGCGCCTTGCCGTCGGCCAGAATTTTGCGCGCCGTCAATTCATCTTTTGGCGAAATGGCTTGTTCCGCAATGGCGCTTCCCGCCTTGGCTGGAGGAATGGCCGCAGCCGCATCCTGATTTCCGCGCAACGCCTTGACGGCACTCTTTTCAACGATTTTCCGTTCGGGCTCCGCTGCGGCCGGCGCAACGGGTGCGGGCGGAGCCGGCGGCGGTGGCGGCGGGGCCATCACGCTGTTATAGACTGAAATAATCGCCGCGCGCTGGATGTACGCCAAGCCCAATAGCGCTCCCAGCACAATCGCAATAACATAAAACTTGATCGTCGATGCCGTGCGCTGCCGCTTCAGGCGATCTGAATAGTCCGGCTTTTTTTCGCCATTCGGTACATTTACCATGAAAGAATTCCTCGGGAAAGCAGTTAACCATTCGGGCGCAAGTTAAGAGAACGACCATTAATTTGGAAGCGTTTTTCGCCGCTCCATGTTCCCAATGTGTTAACTTAGCCCTCTTTTTTTTCAAACATTTGGAGCCAACGTGATATATGTGGACGATCCAAACCGCATTTTGCGGCAACTAATTTATAACGGCTCGCGGTGATTGCTTGAAGCTCCAATTTCTAAATTCTTCGCTTCTTTGCCTGCTGCCGATCTTCGCGGCCGCCTGGATCTGTTTTTTCAGTCAGACAGGCGCGCGGCTGCGCGCCGCCGTGCTGAGAAAACCGCCTGGGACGACGGCGATTTCGCATGGCACACGGTCACGCGCATTCACGTTGCAGGCTCTCGCGGCGCTGTGTTTGATTTTCGCCGCGGCGGGCCTTCAATACCGCCATGCGACGCGAAAGATTCAAGTGGTCGTGGCTGCGGACGTCAGCCCCAGCATCTACGAATTGAGCGCACAGACCGCGCGCATTCGCGAATTGCTCGGGGCTCTCGATCCGGAAAGCACTGAAATCGCGGTCGTCGTGTTCAGCGACACAGCAGGGCTGGAGCGCAGCATGTTCCCTCTCCCTCCTCCGTTGACCGCAGCCTCGCCCGAATTCCGAACGGCGGGCGGCTCGCGCGCCAGCCTCAAGACCCTGCCCGACCTCATGCACTTGAACGCCGTGCTCAAGACGGACGGCACTGACATCGGCGGCGCGCTCCAATTCTCGCGCGGCGCATTCACGTCGGCCGATTGTTCGCGCGCGATTCTCGTGTTGAGCGATTTTCGCGACACGCACACGCTGAACAATCGAAGCGCCGCAAAGAGCGCGGCTTTTCTGCGGGACAGCGGAATCGAATTGCTGGCCACGCCGGCGATTCTCGGCCCGAGCAGCGACGTGCAGTTGGCTGAGTTCCGCGTGCCGGAGAGCGCATCGACCGGGCGCGCCGTGCCGCTTGAAATCACAATCGCATCCCAGCAGCCCACAACGGTCGTCGTAAGCGTACGCCGCCGCGCGCTGGGCCGGCAGTCTGTTTTCGTCGATTCGAAAACCGTTCGGCTGGACGCGGCGAAAGACGGTTCGGGACCATCCGGGGAGTTGCGCAAAACCATTCGCTTGTTCGATCATCCCACTTCGCCCGGCGTGGCAATTTACACCGCACGAATTACGGGACCGGACGGAGCGGCGATTCCCGGCGATGTGAATCTTGACAACAATTTGAGCGCGGCCGTGCCCGTCGCCGGACCCTCGAAGTGGGCGGTGCTTGCTCGGCGGAACTCGACATTGTCAGCGCTCGCGGCGGATCCGGCAAAACCTTTAGGCGTCGAAACTAAATTATTTTTCGCCGATCAATTGCCGAGCGACTCCGCGAAGTACGAATCGTTCGCCGGCATCCTTGTCGACGGCTTGTCGTCGGCCGAATTGCCCGACAGTGGCACGGCACTGCATGTGTTGGGCCAGGCGGTTGAACAGGGCAAAGCGCTCGTCGCGGTGGGCGGCGAAACGGCGTTCGGAGCGGGTGGCCATCCGCGCGAGGGCGCGTGGGAACGCGTGCTGCCCGTTGAAATGACGCCGGAAGACGACCGTGCGCGCGCCGTGTTATTTGTGATCGACGTCTCGAAATCCATGGACGACAAAATTCTCCACAACGGCCGTCAGGTGCGCAAAATGGACTATGCCGCCGAACAATTGCAGATCGTCAGCAAACTCCGGCCCCAGGATCGGCTGGGAATGATCGAATTCTCGGGCGACGCGAAACTCTCCGCGCCGTTGACAAATGAGCCCACGCACAGCGCATTTCTGAACGCGGTGCACGACATTCGCATCGAGGCGAAGACCGATTTTGTTCCCGCGTTGGAAAAAGCGAAGCAGACGCTCGACGCCGACGACGCGGAAGAGCAATTCGTCATTCTCATCAGCGACGGCGTTGACACCGTCCGCACGGGTGACGAAAGTCTGCGCGCCGCCGAAAAGCTCTGCCCGAAACCCAAAGATGGCGGCAAGCGGCGAACGATGTTGTGGACATTCGGCATTGGCGTCGGAAAGGACGATGTCAACTCGACGGGCGAGGCGTTGCTCAAAAAACTGGCCGCCACCGGCGGCGGCAACTATTTCAGCGATTTTTTGGAACTCGGCAAAGGCATAAAGGAAGCTGTGGGGCAAGGCGAAAAGGACTTTTACACGCGCCGCGAACCGTTCGTGCCGCGTCCCGGGCAGCCGCACGCGCTGACTCAAAACGGCGGCGCGTGGCCCGTCTTGAATTTCAGAAATCGCGTCAAGGCCCGGAGCGGAGCGGACACGATTCTGTCGAGCGGCGCGTCGTCAGCCGAAGCATCCGGCGCAAAAAAGCAGCATGTCGATCCCTTATTGGTTCTCTCCGGCCCGAACGCGTCCGGGCTGGCGCGGCGCGCGGCGCTGGCATTCACGCTGGATGGCGAAGAAGGCGCGAAACTGCTCGCGGCGGGCAGCGCTGGACGAACGCTGCTCGCCAATGTATTGAGCTGGGCGGAAGCGCACGGCGAGAGCGGCGCGAACGGCGTTTCAATCAGCGCCGAACCCTTTGGTAACGACGAGCTCGCCGTTGAATTGCGCGCATTTGATCCGCAGACCCGCGAGCCCGAAAACGCGTTGAATCCCAGCGCGATTTTGACCGTGCTGCAAAATGCCGAGAACGAAAATGGAAGCGGCGACGCCGAACTGCCGCCGCTTTCGCTGCGCGCCATCGCGCCCGGAACATATCGCGGTACAATGCGCGCGCCGCCCGCGGCGGTATGCCGCTTGAGCGTGCGCGACGGTGGACGCACGATCGCCGAGCGTTTCGTCAGCACGCCATGCGCCGCGGAGATGCGGCGCTTCGGCGTCGACCGCGCGGCGATGGCCGAATTGCTCGCGCAAGCCGGACCCAACGCGCGCGCGATCGAATCGCCGCTCGACCTGTCGCAATGGGCGGCCGAGAAAACCGGCGCGTCCGGCTTTTACGATCTGCGCGGCTGGCTGCTCGCCCTTGCGCTCGGTCTGTTGTTCGTCGAATATGGATTGCGGGGGAAAAGAGGGTAACCGCTTTTGATTTATCGGTGTCCGACTTAATCGCGGATGAACGCAAATGAACACAGATTACCATAGATGGGAAAAAGTTTTTTGTTAAGAGCGACAGCGTGTTTATGGATTATTAAATGGCCCAATTTTATCCGCGGTAATTTGCGTTAACCCGCGTTCATCAGCGATTAAGTTGGGCGTGGATTTTTAGGAGCGTATTGAAGTGATCGACATTTCCATCCTGATACTCGCGTGCAACAAGTCGGAGTACACGCGCCGCGGGCTTAAATCGCTCTTCGACAGCACGCTGCGTCCATTTCAAGTCGTGCTCGTGGACAACGGATCGACTGACAACACGCCCAGCGTCTTCGCTCAATTCGCCGCACGTGCGAAGACTGAGAATATTGACGTGAAACACATGCGTCTTGAAACGAACGTTGGCGCGATTGCCGGCCGCAACCGCGGCATGGAAATGATGGACGGTCGGTACTGGGTGTTTCTGGACAACGACGTGGCGGTTCGGTCACGCAGTTGGCTGGAGCGGTTGCGGGCGGAACTCGAACGCGATCCGCGCGTCGGCATCGCCGGACCGAAGCTCGTGTACCCGCTCCCGCCGCACGACATTCAGTGCGCGGGCTGCGACGTGACGCCGAGCGGCCAAGTCTCTTTCCGCGGCCGCGGACGCCCGCGGAACGATCCCGAATTTAACGCGCCGAAAGATTGCCAGACGCTCATCAGCGCGACGTGGATGATGCGCGCCGACGCAGCGAAAAATATCGGGCCGCTCGACGAGATCTTCTCGCCGGTACAATTCGAAGACATCGACTATTGCTATCGTTTTCGCGACGCGGGCTGGCTGTGCCGTTACGTTCCGGATGTCGAAATGTACCATTTTGAAAACGTGACCACCAGCCGCGGCACGCTGAACTATCCTTATTTGACCGTGAAGAACGGGCTTAAATTCAAGCAGAAATGGCGGCACCGATTCTCGCTGGAAAACGGTCTGGCGGACACGGATTGGAGTTGGGCGAAAATCGAGACCGTTTCATTGGAGGACGTGCCGGCGGATTTGAAACTGATTGATTAGATGCGCAAGAACGCATCCGAATCGTCTTTGCTCGACTTGGGCAAAGTTGAGGCGTCGCTGATAATCGTGTCGGCGCGATGGCGGAAATTTCGCTTCGTATCGCTGGCTTCCGAAAGCTTATTGAGAAACACGTTCTTCAGATAATTACCCAGCGTCACATTGGTTGGCCCATATCCCTTGTGGTACATGTAATATTCGAGCGCGACGCCCATTTCGCCCGCCGTCTGGTAGCGCTTGTCCAAATCCCGTTCCAGAGCTTTCATCAAAATATCGCACAGCATGTCGGGCAGTTCCGCGCGCCGCGTCTTTGGATGGGGGATCGGCGCTTCCTTGACGTTGTCAAGCGTCTGATAAATGTCGTCGGTCTCGAAAATGTGATGTCCCGTCAACAACTCGTACATCACGATGCCAAGCGAAAACAAATCCGAGCGGCGGTCGGTGGGCAAATATTGCGCCTGTTCCGGCGACATGTATTCGACCTTGCCCATTAACACCTCGCCTTCCTGCTGTTCCATGACACGGACCGCTTTGGCGATGCCGAAGTCGGTCAGTTTCACCACGCCTTCGTAATTGATCATGACATTTTTGGGTGAGACGTCGCGATGCACGATATTCAACGGATCGCCGTCCCGGCCGCGTTTGTTGTGCGCGTATTCGAGACCCCGGCACACGCGGCTGATGATAAACGCGCCCAGTTCGATGGGCATGGCAATGCTGCGGTCGGAGTGATAATCCATGAATTGTTCGAGGTTGATGCCCTCGACGTATTCCATGGCGATGTAGTAAATGTTTCCGGCCTTGCCCAAATGATAAACTTGGACAATGTTTTCATGCACAAGATCGGCGACGAGTTTTGCTTCGCCAATGAACAGGCGCACGAATTCCGAATTGGTGCTGAAACTTTCGAGAATGGTCTTGATGGCGACTGTTTTTTGAAAATCCTGATCGCCGAATTGCTGCGCCTCGTAAACCGCGCCCATGCCGCCTTCGGCAATGAGTTTAGTCATTTTATAGGTCTTGACTTCGGTGATAACCGACAGCGGATCGGATTCCGGCATGTGAGCCTCGTTTAAGCACCAGCCTCAAATCAGTTTGCGTCGTTTTATATATCAAGAATTCCCAATTGTGCAATCGTTTTCGTTGCCAATATTCGATCAGCCTGAAAATCGGCATCGCTAAACTATCTATAAAACAGTAAAACCGATCCGAGCCCCGTCCATCAATCGCAACCCCTCGACAGCGATTATTCGAGCGGATCAAGTCGTTAATTTCCCACCAGCGTCGAGCGAGGATTCTTGCCGATGCCTTTGACTCCTGCCTTCGAATTGTAGACGAATCTCAATTTCGACGCCAAGGCGGTTGTATTTCCTCCACTCGTAATAACGACTTTTACCGGTATGTCGGCGAATCCGTTCACCACCGTCGCACTGCTGATTTGAAACGCCGTTTGCAGCATGGCGCTTCCGATCTGGAAGCGCATAAAGTGCTTCTTCGGCAGGATCGAAAACTTCAGCTTTTGAGCCGAGTTAAAGTAATTACCCTTTAAGTCCGTCGTAAATTGAGTCAAAATCTGCGCGCCTGCACCCGATCCGAGAAATACGGATACTTGCGCGTTGGAAACGCTACTGACGGAACCGTTGAGATAAAACGTGCAGTCGAATGAATCGTTGCCCACGCTGGAAAAATCCAGCGAGAACTTGCCTTTTACAACCATCAGATTCCCGGGAACCTGGACTTGCAGGTGCTCCTGCCGGAGAATGGGCAGATACTTTGGCAGATTGAAAGAAGGGTCCATGACACCCGTATCAATCAGCTTTTGCTGGCGCTGTTGAATCGTCGTGATCGCCGCGGATGGATCGGACGCCGGGGGCGTCGGGTCCAGCAGCGTGCCCGTGTTCATGCGTCCGTTGTCGATCAACGACAGCGTGATGGAATATTCTCCCGGAGCGGTATACGAATGCAGCGAGGTGATTGCGACCTGGCTCGGCGGCAGTGTCGCCAGCAGATCCGAACTGCCATCGCCCCAATCGATCGCGGCCCAAATAACAAATCCATCTTCATCGAAACTGCCGGAGCAGTCGACGTTGAGCTGATACGGCAACTCTCCCGTCGCCGGAGACGAGTTGTTGACCAACGACCAAGTTGGCGGGTAGTTCACTTGCGCCGTCCGAACCATTCCCGTCGTTTTGGCCGACGGTCCCGGTGAAGAAACGTTGTTTTGGTTGATCACTGTCACGTCGATCCGCAGGGTCACCGTGAATGTTTGCGAGATGATGGTCGAGGCGGGCGGAGGGGTAAGCGTAAACGTCGGGTATGAGTGAATCTGTGGCAGAAGCACCGAGCCGGAAGCTGCGGGTCCCACGGTCACCAATGGCGAACCGTCGCCAAAGTCCCAAATCAAGGTATATTGATACGTCTGTCCCGCCGGCGGCGATGGCAAATAACTAAGGCTGGGATCGAAGGTGACGGTGGTGCTTTGGTCGTTCGGATAAATGAATGCGGAATTATTGAACGACGGTATCGGATCTGGGCCGCGTCCTCCCACTTGAGCCTGCGCGCCAAAGGCGCATACCAGAACAATCGCGGGAAAAAGCGCAGATACTGCGTGGATCACTCTGCGCATTCGTGACGACACCTGCACTCCATACACGCCGAACAATTTCTCTGACATTACAATTCTCCCAGACTCGATGCGTTCTCTTCTTGTCTTAGTGCTTGAATTCAGTATCCGATATTTTGAAAATATCGAAAGTGGTTGTGCCAATAAACTGCTGGCCATTTTCAGATGTAAGCGTAAACGTCAATTGAATCGGTTGCCGGGCTTTTTGCGGGTCGATTCCGACTTGGGCATTGGGCATGGTAACCGACGAAACCTGGAACGTACCCGCTCTGTTGTACCAACTCAACGACCGAATATGCGTGCTGCCCTTGTTTTTGAACGTAAACTTCTGCGTGGGCGGCTTGCCCGACGTCTTGAACGTCGGCGTCGTGGAGAAATTCAATGTTTCGGGGAAATTGCCAATCTTCACAACCACATTCGATGACGCCGCAGGCCGCATGTCATCCCCGCCCGATCGCGCCAACAGTCCGCTGATCGTTGCGCTGACGGTGTCCCCCTGCAGTTTGAAATCGGCGCTAACAACAATGAACCCGCCGGAAACCAGCAATTCTTGACCGCCGGGTTGGCCGATGCCGTTTGGCGCCCCGGGAATAGGCCCCTTGAAGAAACTCCCCGTGTTGTAGAACTTGCCGAAGGTGTAGGACGCTTTGGCCTGTTTCCCCGCAACCGATGAGTAGCCGTACCCCACGGAAGTTCCCGGGCTGCTAAACACATCGCCAATTCGGACGCTGTAATTTGCAGGCAACAGCGAGGTCAAGTTCTGCGACGCAACTCCTAGCGAGACGGCGTAGTCGCCCTTGACATTGCATGTGAATTTGCCAGAGGGCATGGAGATACTAAAATCGCCAGTTGCACCGGTGGCAAAATCGCCCTGTATGGAATGCCCGTTGGTATCCAGCGTACCCTGGAAGACGGGATTATAGCCGTTCAACGCCAGCGTTATGTCCTGGCCGGCCAGCGATGACAAGTCCATCCCGGAGAGGTTGATATAACCGCCGACCGTGATCGTATCGTTGTTCGGGTTTGGCAGAATGCCCAGCGGATTGGGGGTCTTGCCCAACCAATCGATATGGAATGCCGAATTGGTCACAATCATCGAATTCGACGTTACGGCATTGGGATCCACGACATTAATGAAAACATACCCGAACCCATCCGTCGGCAGCGTGAAACTCGTGCCGGGGAAGACGCCTGTTACGCGATAAGTTCCAGGCGTGTCGAACAGCACAGTGGCAGCGATTGTGTCCACTGGCGTGAGTGCGCTGACCTGCGTGGGAACCGAGGTCAGCACGGCGGTGCCGATAATCGTCTGGTATGGGGTAAATGTATTCGGGAGGTTCATTGGAGCCAACTGATCGATGACCAGCGCTGTATTGGCCACATCGTACGCCGAAATTGTTGGAACGAGTGCACCGCCCAAAGGCGGCGCTGCGCTCAATACATAAGGAGTGGTTGAGGACGCGCGAATGTCCACGCTCAAAGGCGCAGTTCCCCCTGCCGGAGTTGCAGAAATAGCGACGGGTGGAAGGTCGCACACAAAAACCTGTCTAAGCAAATTACTCACACCGGCTACAAATGTTGCCGAACGCCCGAAATCGTCCGTGACAGTCAACCGCGGAGTAAATTTTTGGGGCGTGGTATAAGTATGGCAAATATTCTCTGTAAACCCGCTGCCGCCATCGTTGAAATCCCAATGGAAGGCAAATGTCGGAGGCAGGGTCGCTCCGCCCTGAAGCTGTACACATAATGGAACAACTGTGTTGATAGTCGTTTTGAAGCAGGTTGTCAACGGCAAGCAACCGGTGTTGTTTGTCTCTACAACAGTGATGTTTGACAACGGCGACCGCGAAAACGTAACGTCGAGACCATCAATCGGCGTCGTGGCAGGGACCCCCTGAGCGGGAGGCGCAAACTGGTCGTAAAATACCGCCCTGACATCCCCTGGGCTTTCGATGCCGATCGTCGAATCGCCGTAAAATGCATCGCCCTGGGTGATATCCCCGACGATGACTTCAATGATGCTCTGGCACTCGTACAAAATCAAATTAAAACTGATGAAGTCGTTTGTATTGTTATCCTGGACATAGTTCATCCTATGCCATTCGATGATTACCCGCCGGTTCGGCGCGACACCGTCCGTGAAAAAATAAATGCCCGAATTTGGATCGCCCGAAAAACGAAGATCGTTCCACAAGGCATAAAATGCGCCATCCGTCGGATAGCCGTCGCCGGGGATCTGGCCTGTTTTGCCGTTAAAACCAGCGGCATCGAAGCAAGGGCTTTCAGCGGGATCGGGCGGTATTTCGTCGGCGTACTTGAACGATGGCGGGTCAAAACTTGCCCAACCATCAATGTGCACGAACAAAAACGACCCCGCCGGAAAGTTCACATTGTTCGAATAGTATGAAAAACCAAAGGGCATGACGATATGGCCGTAACCGTTATCCTTAGGGCCCTTATTGAGCCGGGCGCAATCCTCTTCAATAATCAGTTTAGTGCCAAGGCCGCCAGCGGACACGGGAATAAGACTATTGCTTCCCACGGTTCCAACATAGATCGGAGGATTGCCGTCGGCCAACCCGAACGGGCTGAAATTGGGATCGATGGTCACCGGATAGGCACGCGCCGGATCCATTAGCCAACGCCCGGACGTGACGACCGCCAGCTTCATGCCCTTGCTGTCCATTGTGATCTGGTACTCGCATGTCGCGGCACAACTTTGATTCTGCTGCAAGGCTTGCTTTTCTTTGTCCAATCCGCCTCCGCGCAACGTGACGTTTGCATCGTAGGCGACAGGCGCGCGGAGACAGAAAACAACATTACCAACCTTGTTCTTGAAATAAATGTCCTTCTTGGTCTTATAGTTCCCCAAAATTTGGGTTTTATCGTCCCATACGGTCAACCCCTTGCTGATGTCCAGATAGCCCGTATAGGCCAGTCCGCATGCGTCGGTCATTTCGGGTTGTTTCTTCAAAATGATATCGTGTTCAACGCCACCCTCTGGCCGCACGTAAAGACGTTCGTCGGTTTCAACGTAGGTGGAGGGATAAACAACGTGTTTAATTCCGCCCAGAGTTTCGAGATGAGCTTCAGCCAGCGATGCCAAACCGGACACGGAGACTACTTCGTCCCCCATCCGGACTTCCTGTCCCGACGGCACCCATTTCACCGTTCCCCCAACCGGCCCCTTCACGGAGTGCTGAATGCCTGCCGCGTACACGTTGGAAATCACAGTGGTCATCCGGACGTTGTCATTCTTCAAACCACCGGCGACCGCTTTAAAATCGCGATTAATCAGCTCGCCCACGGGTTGCCCCGGGGTAAATGGCGCATATTGAGGCGAGTGCTCCGCGACGGTTTTTTCAACGGCGCTGGAACCGCCTTCGCTGGGGCGCAGAGCTTTTTCGGCAACGCCGCGCGCCCCTTTAAGATTGGGATTCAATGGGCTGGTGAAAACGAAATATCCCGCCAGCATCGCAAGGGAAAATGCCAAAACCGATTTTAAAGCAAACGTTGCATTCATGTGTTCCAGTCTCCGCTACTCAGCCCCTTGTTGGACAAAAAAGAAAGGGCGTCCGAGAAAAGTGATATTCGAATTCGGCAATAACGGGCACCACCCCACGTGTAGAACCGGGGCGCAAAAACTAGGATCCGTCAAAAACACTAAGATGCCCTATTTTATGCTCAAGTGCCTTCGCGTTCAATCATAAAAAAACTTTTTGACTTCAACGCGGGCCTTGCCGAGGATCAAATCTGCTTTCTCCAGACGTTCTTTGGTGTCAAAACCGATCAATTGGTTTATAGTAAGTCTGAATTATGTCGGATTTTAATGCTGAAAAGTGTCAATACGAATAGGCGGCCACTGCATCATGTCCTCAGCCGAACGCACTTCGTCCAGCACAGAGAAGCGTCCAATCTACGAAAATGACCGCTATTGGAACCAACGGCTCGAGAAAGATTTCTCGCTTTCCGGCGTGGGTCACGCGGGGGTGGGCCTGGCCTTTAACCGCTGGGCGTACCGGGTTCGGCGTGCCGTGCTCCTGCGAACATTACGTGCCTCCGGCATTTCAATTCAAAATTCGCGAATTCTCGAATTGGGGTTCGGCACAGGCTTTTACCTCGACCTTTGGCGCTCGTTGGGCGCCGCGCATGTCAGCGGGTTCGATATCACGGACATTGCCGTGAAAGCCGCGCGAGAACGCTTTCCGGACTCCGGCTCGGAGACCGCCGGATGGCGCTTCGAAAAAGCCGACGTCGCCCAGCCGCTGGCGCTGGGAACCTCATCGGGTGGATTCGATCTAGCAACGGCCTTCGACGTGTTGTTTCATCTCGTGGATGACGCGGGATGGAACGGCGCGTTGGACAATATCGCGTCCGCCTTGAAGCCCGGCGGCCACACGGTCATTTTTGACAAATGCCAAAGCGTCGAAAACGCGGTCGGTCATGTGCGCCGCAGAACGCTTTACACATACACGGAAGCATTGAAAGCGCGCGGCTTCGACATCGTCTCCATCCGGCCCCTGTTCGTGCTGATGAATTCCCCGACAGATCTTTCCGGGCTCGGCAAACTGGCCTTTAAAACGAGTTGGTCGTTGACTAAAATGCCCTATAAGGCAGGCAAGCACATTGGCATCGGCGAATTTCTGGGCGGCGCGATGGGCGCGTCCATGTATTTTCCCGAACTGCTGCTCACGCGCCTTTTCCCACGCGGGCCAAGCACGAAGATTTTAGTGGCTCGAAAAAAATAGGATTCGCACGTTAGAGCCGCGCACGCAACTCAGCGGTTTTATTTCGCACGACAACATGGTCTTAGCCGCTTACTTACGTGCGCGGCTCTGGAAAAGGAGCACGACATGTCCACGCAATCCAAAGGTCTTGCCGTCGTTCTGGCCGAAAACATTTACGAAAATCTGGAATTGCACTACCCGCGATTGCGCCTCATCGAAGCTGGCTACGAGGTTCTGGTCGTCGCACCTAAGAAGGGAGAGACGTACACGTCGAAAGAAGGTTATCCCGTCAAGGCCGACGCGGATTTTTCCGAAATCGATCCGAAAAAAGTGAAAGTCCTCGTGGTTCCCGGCGGTTTTGCGCCGGACAAACTGCGCCGCTACAGAGGCTGCAACGATCTCGTTGCAGCCGTGTGGAACGCGGGCGCGGTGGTGGCGTACATCTGCCATGCCGGCTGGGTTCCGATCAGCGCGAAAATCGTCAAAGGCAAGCGCGTGACCAGCGTGCCCGCAATCAAAGACGATTTGATCAACGCCGGCGCCGAGTGGCTTGACGAGCGCTGTGTCGTGGATGGAAAAATGATCACGGCTCAGGCGCCAAACGATTTGCCGGCAATGATGAGCGCGGTGTTGAACGCGTTAAATTGAACAATTTAAGGTTCTTTCCACGGCGTGGCTTTTTTGGCCATGTAATCGAAATTAGGGATGTCGCTGAATCCGACCCGGCTGTTGAGTGTTTTTTGGCGAATTTTTTCCCAGTATTTCAGGAATTTCGGATGCGGCTTGTGATCCTTCGAAGCCTTCATGTGCCAGTCGTAAAATAGAATGTAATACACCAATGCCTCGCGCCCCGTGGTTGCGCCGACTTCGTTCGACTCGATCATGCAAATGTAATTGTAATATGCATCGGGGGCGTCGGGATGCAACGGCCCCCAACCAGTCAAACCGTCGGGCGAACATTTTCCCACGAAGCCGTTCTTGGCATCCATTCTCTTGAACGCGGGCGACAACACGAAATCAAAAGCCCTACTATTGTAATCCTTCGGCAGCCCGCAAAAATCCTTGTACATGCTGCTGGCGGATTTGTAATCGGTGCACAGGTTGCCCTTAAACGCGGCCCAAAACAGGAACCATCCCGCCAAATCACTGTCCCGGCGCTCGCTATCGGGCATGGCCGCCAACTGCTGGTCGATCTTGCCCAGGACCCATGTGTGGCAACTATCGGTGAAAATCCAGCCCAACAAAACAAACGACAGAACGATCGTCGTTATAGTTATTCTCCATTTCCAACTTAATGGCTTGCCCATGTCGATAACTTCTCCCTTTGCAATCGGTGCGCTAGACGAACAGTGCACGTCGTGCTTCTAAACTTAATTTACCCGACTCCGATTGCCTGCGCAATTTCTTAAAGGAATATATTATGGCTCTTGAACATCGCGATCATAGGAAAGACCCGGACGCGTCACGAGTGCAGCAAAGAAAATGCACGATTCGATTCGAAGAACAAGGTCTTTTGAGACGGTGGAATTTAGACGTACTGAATTGGATCGCGTACTCCGGCTTCGCGGAAGCCTTTCAGGCGCAACTGGCAGGAGTCGCATTTACCGCACGCGGTGCCATCGGGCGCGGGGTCGTAGCAGGAACTGGTTTGCGAAAAATCCACACCGAGATCCAGTCCGCGCGAGATGATTTGCGCTTTGGTCCAGGAGATCAACGGCGTGTGAATTTTGAGCTGGCGGCCTTCGACACCGGCTTTCGTCGCCAGATTGGCCATGCGTTCGTACGCCTTGATATACTCCGGCCGGCAATCCGGATAGCCGCTGTAGTCCAGCGCGTTGACGCCGATGAAGATATCGGTGCTGCCCAGCACTTCCGCACAGGCCAGCGCAAATGAGAGAAAAATCGTGTTCCGCGCGGGAACGTAAGTGATCGGAATGCCATGCGCCATGTCACCCGGCGCGCGATTCTTCGGCACTTCGATGTCCGCCGTCAACGCCGATCCGCCGAACGCGCGCATGTCGATGTCCACGATCACGTGCTGCAAAACATTTTGTTGAGCCGCGATTTTCTGGGCGCAATTCAGTTCCACCGCGTGCCGCTGACCGTAGCGGAAACTTAACGCGTGAACGTCAAAGCCCTCGCTTTTGGCAATCGCCAGCGCAGTGGCGGAGTCCAATCCGCCGCTGAGCAGTACTACGGCTTCGATCTTCTCGGGCATCGTCGATCCTCACTTAAGAAAGCCTGGATTCTTATAATCCCAGGGAGACTGGCAGTCGAGATTTTTTTCTTTCCCTTGCTCCTCATCCCTTTCCTATGCGCTCCTCCAGCGTCCTTTCGCGGTAAAAAAAATGTGCCAGTTCGCACGAACGGGTTACAATGAAGCCGCCGCACCAGGAGACGCCATGCGCATCACCCTTCGCGATATCATGAAGCTGAAACAGGACGGCGTGCCGATCGCCGTGCTGACGTGCTACGATTACACGTCGGCGAAGATTCTCGATTCGGCCGGCGCGCCGATGCTGCTCGTCGGCGATTCGCTGGGCATGGTTGTTCATGGCCACAACAGCACGCTGCCTGTCACGCTGGACATGATGATCCTGCATTGCGCGGCCGTTGCGCGCGGATCGTCCAATGCGATGATCGTCGTCGATCTGCCCTTCGCGACGTATTCGCCAAACGATTTGCCGGGGAGCCTGCGCAGTGCCGCACGCGCGCTTGCGGAAGGCGGCGCGCAAGCCGTCAAGATCGAAGGCGGGTCGCGCATGACGCCGGTGGTGCAGGAATTCACCGGCGCGGGCATTCCCGTCATGGGACATTTGGGGCTGACGCCACAGTCGATTCATCAGCTCGGCGGCTATCGAGTTCAGGGCAAAAGCGACGAGGCGCAGGACCGCATGCTGGCCGACGCACAGGCGCTCGAAGCGGCCGGCGCGTTCGCCATCGTGCTGGAATTGGTTCCGGCGGAGCTCGCAGAACGCATCACGAAAGCCGTAAACATTCCGACCATCGGCATCGGCGCCGGCCCGCACTGCTCCGGCCAAGTGCAGGTGTTTCACGATGTCTTCGGGTTGTACGAAGACTTCGTTCCGAAGCACGCCAAGCGTTTCGCCACGCTGGCAGACACGATGCGCGAGGCGGCGAAGACGTATATCGACGATGTGCGGACGGGGAAGTTCCCCGTGTGAACGTTATTCCGGAACGGTCGTATTCGGCGAGATGACGTTCGACATTTTTTTCAATACCAGCATGGCAACTTGAATTCCAACCACAATCACTAATGAGACGATCGCGGCAATCACCCCGATTTTGATGTATTTGTGCGCGTCGTGTGCAGCCTTGTCCGCGCCTTCGTAATCGCCCGCTGTGTAGAGCTCGTCTACTTTCATGGCTTCCAGCAGAGCCAGCCCGCCAAAAATAAGACCGACGATGTTTGGAAATCCATGACCGCAATAATCGCCGAAGCAAAAAGCAACCGGCAGTATCATCAACGCTGCCATCACCGCCATGAGAATCTGCGATTCGCGTTTGTAATCCTTGGGCCGCTCGGGAATTTTTTTCTTGGGCTTTTTTCCCGATTTCTCCGACTCTTCTTTATCGTCTTCCTCTTCACCCAACTTATCCAAGTCGATTGTCGCGGGGCCTTGCAGCGTTTGTCGTTCGGGGGCTTTATGCGCTTCGGGCTGAAGTTCAAATTCGTCTTCACTCCGAGCCGTTTCGGCGCTCAGCGACGCTCCGCATTTTGCGCACTTTTCAGCGCCTTCAGGATTTTCCGCGTGACACTGTTTGCAAATCATAATGTGCGAAACGCCTCCGATACGATGGGTCGATTGAAAGGGAAAATCGACGCGCCGCACCCATTCTGTTGATTATTGGCCGGTAAAGCAGACCGCTTATCCACGAAATTAGACTGGGCGTCAAGCTTTGTCGGATGAATTCAACGCCCAAATCAAACGCGAATGGACGCAGATGAAAACGCGTGGTCCACACTTTCACTTCGGGCGGCGGCCGCGGACAGGGAAAGCGCGCGGCGGAGGCACGCCGGTTTTCGCTGTTCCGGGCCTTTTCGGGCTCGGAATTTTTGGGGTGACGGGTCTTAGCAGCGGCCTGCCCAAACGCGCGAGCGCCGGTTTGAGAAGCCGTTTCTTTTGCGGAACAAAGGGCTGAACCGGCGGGTGGGGAGCCGTGGGCGTCGGCCCCGATGCCACAGTGTACTGTAATTCCTGAATGATTTTCTGGATCGCCCGGGCGACCACATCCGCATTGTGCGCGCGTTCGGTCGGCTCTTTGGCCAGCATCAGCTTGATCAGCGTGGCGGTTCTCGCGCTCAGCTCCGGACGCAGTTGCCTGACGTCGAGCGGTTCGACGTTCAGGTGCATGCGCAGAATCTCCGCGGGATCGTCGTTCAAAAACGGCGGCGAGCCGATCAGCAGTTCGAAGAGCGTTGCGCCCAGGCTGTAGATGTCGCTGCGCGGATCGTTGGCGTCTCCGCCGCGCACTGTTTCCGGCGCGACATAGGGCGGACTGCCCCAAAACGTTCCGCCATCCGCCGCCGCATGAGCGACCTGCGCGATGCCGAGATCGGTCAATTTCGCGACGCCTTCGCTCGACAGCAGAATGTTGTCGGGCTTCACGTCGCGGTGCAAAATACCGTGCGCGTGCGCGGCCTTCAGGCCTTCGGCCGCCTGTCCGGCGATTTCAAGCGCGCGCATTTCGCTCAAGCGTCCCCCGGCCTGCTCCATCAGGTCGCTGGCCGAGCCGCCGTCCAGCAGTTCCATTGCGAAATAATGCAGTCCCTGTTCAGTCCCGGCGCTGTAACCGTGGACGACGTTGGGATGGCTCAGCTTCGCCACGGCTCGGGCTTCGCGCAGAAACCGTTCGACCGTCGCGGCGTCCTGCGCGAGTTCGGTGTTGAGCACTTTGACGGCGACTTCGCGATTGAGCATTTTCTGCACGGCTTTGAAAACCGCACCGCTCTCCCCTTCGCCAAGGAGTTCAATGAGCTGGTAGTCACCCAACGTATCGATGGCGGAAAATGTTTGGCCGCTGTCGGCTTCAAATGCCTCCACCGCCATGCGCGCAAGCAATCCGCGCTCGACCAGGAAATCGCCGAAACTGAATTCAGCGCCCATCTCCAACAGACGCGTATACACAGCAACAGCCGCCTGGCCTTTCTGCTGGTCCAGAGCGCCTGCTTCGACGGCTCGCTGTAAAAGTTGTTCGGGTTCGAGCGGCATTGGGATGATTTCAAAAGTTCCGGCGGATGAAAAAGTGGCCGGGACGGCCCAACCACTTTTCACAGTATATACCGCAGTGTGCCGAGAATCAAAAAGTGGCTGTCGGGTGATTATTTCTCCCGGTCTACTTGTCTGCCCTCGCCCCCGCCGCCTTTCGCAATCGATCCGCGATTGCGAGTCCCAGACCGCGTTCGTCGGGAAGCGTCGCGAGCAACACGTCCGCGCCCTGCGCGTCCGCTTCGCGCAAAGCCGCGTAGAGACTTCGTGCGAAAGCTTGCGAATCGTTTTCGTCGATGTGTTCGCCGAGCAGCATCACCTTTTTTCCGGCTGCGCGCAAGGCAGTTTCGCGTTCGCGCGTTTCTGAACGGCTGGCCAGCATCACTTCGGCGCGCGGCGCGTAGTGCGATTCCAGTTGACCGGGGCTGCGCACCTTTCCGCTCTGATTTAATGGAACGGACGCGTGCAGCACGCGCTCCAATTCTTCGCGCGTCACGCCGCCCGGACGCAGCAGCGACGGCGTTCCCGAACTCAAATCGACGATTGTCGATTCAACGCCGACGCCGCACGGGCCGCCGTCGAGAACCGTTGGCACGGCATCGCCGAATTCCGCGCGCACGTGTGCCGCGGTGGTGGGGCTGACGGCGCCGAAGCGGTTGGCCGATGGAGCCGCGACGCCTCCGCCGAAACCGTGCAGCAGCGCGAGCGCCACGGGATGCGCGGGCACGCGCAGGCCCACGGTGTCGAATCCGCCCGTCACCGCGTCGAGCGCCCGGGGGCTGCGTTTTAAGATCAGCGTCAACGGACCCGGCCAGAATTTTTCCGCGAGCGCCCACGCTTCGCCGGGAATTTCGCGCGCCCATTCCCGGATGTTTTCAGCGTCGGCAAGGTGCACAATCAACGGATGATTGCGCGGCCGGCCTTTGATCTCGAAGATTTTCACGACTGCTCCGGGGTTGGACGCGTCCGCACCCAGCCCGTACACGGTCTCGGTGGGAAAGGCGACGAGCTCGCCGGATTTCAGCAGGGCGATGGCGGATTGAATTTTTTCGTCCAGAGAATTGGCGATCACTATTAACGCCTCATTTATTTTCGTCACTCAGACGCTTCGAGCCGCGGCCGATTCGTTTTGTCTGCTGCGTATTATACACACGATTCAAAAAACTTCCTTCAATCCGGCAAAGGATTCTCTTGACGCGACGGGAGTCGATCACTATTATCTTTCGACCTTCTTTCGTTCGAAATAGAAAGAGAGTCAGTCGCGCGTCCCACGTGGGGCACGAGATATCCCGTGGGGGGAGTGTCGTTGTTTGCCGGATCGAATCCGGTTTTTGAAGGAAACGGAAACCGCTGTTATGGCCATTGCTTACGCGACTACACACAATTTGAAGCTGAGTTTCACAACCTGGGTCTGCCCCGAGTGGACGGTGGCCGCCATCGTCGACGGCATGCAGACATACGGCTACGACGGCGTCGAATTGCGCGTCGGCAAAGGTCATCTGCACGGCATCGAAATCGACAGCCCGCCGGAATACATCAACGAAGTCCGCAAACAATTCGACGCGGCGCATCTCGCCGTCTCCTGCATCGCCACCTCTTATTCATTTTCCAGCGCCGATATCGTCGACCGCCAAAAAACGATCGCCAACGTGAAAAAAGCGCTGCGCATGGCCGACTCCATCGGCGCGCCGTACCTGCGCGTGTTCGGCGGCGACATCCCGCCCGGCCTCGAAGCCACCGGTGTCATCGATTACGTGGCCGAAGCCATCGACGAATGCACCGAATTCGCGGAAAAAGAAAAACTGCGCTCGATGCTGCTCATCGAAACGCACGGCGCATTCAGCCATTCGAAGTACATCTCCGAAGTCCTGAGCCAGGTTTACTCGACAAAACTCGGCGTGCTCTGGGACGTCCTCCACCCCATCCGCGTACTCGAATCCGTCGAAGACACCTACGACCAGATCTGCGATCACGTCCGCCACGTTCACATTCACGATTGCGCATTCAACGACGACCGAACCAAACTATTGCCGTGCGAACCGAGCGAAGGATTCGTGCCGATGGATCAGGTCGTGGACGTGTTGAAATCCGGCAATTTCCGAGGTTACCTTTCGGTCGAAGTCCTACAAAAGGAAGCCGATCCGGATGACGTGCTGCCGGTCTGGTCGAAATATCTCAAGTCGCTGATCAAGCCCGAGAAAAAAGAATAACGGCGAGGATTTTTTAACCGCGAATTTGCGCGAAGATTTTTAGGGTTTTCAGCGCGGAGTTCAGGGCGATCACGGACAGCGAGTTCTTTTGCGTGCGTGTTGAAATCGGTCCTTTCATACTTTAAAATTTATTCGCGTCGATTCGCGTAAATTCGCGAAATTCGCGGTTAAATAGCTGTTGCTTCGCTGTTCCAAGGAGTCGTCATGGCAGGCCATTCCCATTCCGCGAATATCGCCGTCCGCAAAGGAAAGCAGGACGCGAAACGGGCTACGCAGTTCGCGAAGCTTTCCAAGAACATCATGATTGCCGCCCGCAAAGGACCGGACCCCGATTCGAATTTCGGGTTGCGCCACGCCATCGAACTGGCGCGCGCCGCGTCGATGCCAAAAGACAATATCGAACATGCCGTCAAGAAGGGCGCCGGATTGCTCGACGGCCAGAAGATGACCGAACTCACGTACGAAGGCTACGGCCCGGGCGGCGTGGCGCTTATCGTCGAAACGCTGACCGACAACATCAACCGCACGCGCCCCGAGATTTCGAAGATCTTCGAACAGGGCGGCGGCAAGATCGGCGCCAGCGGCGCGGTGATGTGGATGTTCAAACGGCGCGGCGTGATCGCGGTGAAGACGGGCAAGATTGCCGAAGACAAACTTATGGACATCGTTCTGGCAGCCGGCGCGGACGATATGACGACGCAGGACGACGTTTACGAAATCATGACACCGCCGGAGAATTTCGACGCCGTCCGCAAGGCGCTCGACGCGGAAAAAGTAACGACCGAAATGGCCGAATTGAAATTCCTGGCCGACAACGAAACGGACGCCGATGTCGAAACCGCCAAAAAAGTGCTGACACTGATGGAGCGACTCGACGATCACGACGACGTCAACTCCGTTCATTCGTCGCTGAAGATGACCGACGAAATCATGGCGGCGATCAAGGAATAACCTCCGAATCCTAAGCAACAATGCTGTTTGTATAAGATAATTTAACTCCTTTTTGAAGATTGTCGCGCGTTGGCCGTCCAACCCCTGACACATAAAATAACGTGCATTCCGCAAATGCTATTTTGACAACGGATTGCCGGTAGTGTAAAATATTAAAAATCCGAGGGGCTGAATAATGAGAAAGTTGATTTTACTCGCGTTGCCGTGCATTCTTTTGTTGGCTGGTTGCGGCGAATCGAATTCGTCATACGGTTACGACAACGGGTACAGTTCAAGTTCCGGTTCGTACACGGATTCACGCTCTTCCTATCGTTCGTACGAAAACGAAGCGGTCAACACATCGGCGCGAAGCAGTCCGCCATTTGGCGGGTATCCGGTCAATACGACAACAGTTTGCAAAACGGGGTGAAAAAATTAATCCCCCGAGTCGTGTACGACTCACTCACTCAAAACGGCCACTCAGCGATTGCTCAGTGGCCGTTTTTGTTTTTTAAGCGTTCCGTCGCCAGAGCCGCTCTTTTGTTTAGTAAATTCGCGTCAAGGCGGCGCTTGGATAATAGAAGCCCAGAATATTCAAGTACGGTTGCCCCGCGGCCGCCATGCCTTCCATGCCGTATTGGCAAAGTCCCACGCCATGTCCGAATCCACCGCCGGTGATTTCGATAGCATCGCCCCGATCCACGATTTGGCCGAACAGTAGCGATTTCAGTTCCTTGGGGCCGACCGCCAGGCGAAAGGCGTTGCCTTGCATCTGCGAAACTCCGTTCGAATGCTTGATGCTCACCGTCTGAACGCGGCGCATGTCGCTCGCCGAGCCGCTGATTGGAACGCCCCGGGCGTCGGTAAACGAAATGGACTCGATGGTGCCGAGATTCGTAATCTGCGTGCGAAGTTTCGCCGCTATTTGTTCTTTGGTGAACAGCGCCCTCCAGCGATAGCTGGGGCTTTGACCGCAATAGGGACATGACACGCCGCAGAGCGGTTTGACGCCGGCAAATTCCGGGAAGACTCCCGCCGCGGCTTCAGTGTGACCGCCGCAGGTGGAATGAAAATAAGCGGAGAATATCGCTCCGCCGCTGGTCAGCGCCTGTCCGCGCGTGGATTGAACCGCTGTCATCAGCGCGGGAACGTTCTTGAAGCCGCTTCGAAACACTTGACTCA
This sequence comes from Planctomycetota bacterium, assembly GCA_038227045.1. Taxonomy (GTDB): domain Bacteria; phylum Planctomycetota; class SZUA-567; order H5-PLA8; family H5-PLA8; genus JANXLS01. The sequence goes on along the minus strand of JBBRQD010000015.1, from coordinate 29,658 downwards.
TGACCGTGCATTCCACGTCGTAGGGCTCGGCCACATGGCCGCGCATCTCGAAGAGCGCGAATGTCCGGCTGACGACGGCTTGCGCTTTCAGTGCTTCGGGATGCCAGCGATCATAGGGCACTTCGCCGGCCAGCACGCCCGCGAGGTATTCTTCGAGACCCAATTGCGCCACGGCGAGCAACCCGGCGCGGCTGGCGGGCCGCGAGACGGTCACGCTGCCCGCGGCATCGCGGTCGTTGAGTTTCAAGGCTTCATCGGGCACGGTACTTTCGAAACGCACGCTGGTCGCGCCTGTGGGCTGGCCTTCCAAAAGAATCGCGCTTCCTGCGGCAGTCACGTTCACCACCGATCCCGCGACGAGCTTGCGCCAGGGTTGTCCATTCAAAACAATTCGCGCGCCAGAGGGCGGCACAGCCAGCCGTAAGGATGGCGCGTCTTTCAAGACAGCGACTCGAATCGTCGGAACGTTTGAGGCCACTGGCAAGGGCGAGGAGGGTTCAATTACAGGCATCGGCATGACGGACGACGGCGCGGTCACGACAATCGGGTCGGTGGAAGGAGGAAACGGCTCGTTGTGCGAGTCGCGGTCTTTGCACGCCGGCAGAAACAGCAATGAAGCCAGGGCGGCGAACAACGATGATCGGAAATATTTCAGGGCTAAAAAATCCATGTCGCCTCCTCTATGCGGATGCAGCCGCAGGCAGACTTTAGTATCGGCAATTGGGCACAGGCGATGAAGGGCGATTGCCGGGGATTTGTGCGAATGACTGAAGATTCTGATTTTTTATCGTTCAATTGCTATAATCCAAGAGTGACATAAATCGCACTCACGTGTAGCCTTTGAACAGAGGCGGTTAAACGCGAGAACGATTCGAAGGTTTTTTAAAATCCTGGACACGTATTGCAACATGATCTTCCATTCAAAATCGAGCCTGCGCAATGTCGTGCTGGTGGCCTTTGCGTTGACGACTTCCTTTTGCTCGCACGCCGCGACGGTTGCCTTTCAGGATCGCAATTACGACGTCAGCGTTGTGCCGCTGGCCGCCACCGTCCCTGCGTCCACGAGTTGCGACCTTATTTTTGTGATTCTGCCCAGCAACCAGAAGTATCTGGCCATTCCCACCGATCCAACTAGCCGCGCGGTTTTCGATCCGAATGCGCAGCGCTTCTATCGCGCCGACCGTTCCGTCGGCCTCATTAACGGCTTTACTTCGATTAATTCGAGTCTGATCAATCTCGACGGCACGCTTTTCGGCCCGCGGGTCGATACGCCTCAAGTGGCGGGCAACGGCCAATCGACGCTCGAGAGCTATTCGATTCCGCTGAATATCGACCCTCTTTTGAATGCGGACATTTCCGTTCTCGACGATTCCACGCTTGCGTATCGCACGTCCGATACAACTATTTACGAAATCACGCGCACGAACCCGTCAGTCACCCTCAAGACCACAGCGATTCCCTTGAAATCCACGGGCAGACTGGCGATCGATTTCGACGCGGAAAACGGCACGCACCTGCTGGTCGAGCAGCCGGTGACCGACCTCCAAAACAATGCGCTGCCGACTCGCATCAGTTCCTATTTTCGCGACGGCACGAAATTCAGCGAAATTATTTTGGACAACAACCCGGCCATTCCGGGCTACACGGGACAGGCGTCGGGCATTGCGTATGACGTAGACACTGGCGATATTTACCTACTCGACGGCAGGCAATTGATCGTCTTTAAAGTGCTGCGCCCCGCGCTCACGTCGGTGTCGCCCAACCACGGCCCCCCGACGGGCGCAATTAATGTGAACATCTTCGGCGCGAATATCCCATCCGATGCGGTTGTCTTCTTCGATGGAATCCAAGCGTTGAACATCGTGATAAAATCGGGCACGCAGATCGTCTGCAATCCGCCGCCACACGCGTTGGGGACCGTGGATATCACGATGACCGGCACTGGAATTATTCCGGGGCAGCCCGTTCGGCTAGTGGGCGGATTTACCTACGCGAACACTCCACCGGTCGCGGTGTTGAGCGCCTCGCCCACTCAAGGCCCCAGCCCGCTGGACGTCCTGTTCGACATCGGCGCATCGTTTGACACCGACGGCACACTGTCGAAACGGTTCCTCGATTTCGGCGACGGCGTGACTTTTACATTTCCCAGCGATTTGAGCGTTGTCACCACCAGCCACACGTATACCGGAAATGGAACGTTTACGGCGACTTTGACCGTCACTGACGACCTGAATGCAACGGGAACGAGCAGTCAAATTATCATCGTCGGCACGGGCGGCGACGACCTTAACGATGTGCTGGTGCTGCGGACGCTGGCGATGAAAGTCGATACCGAAACGCCACCCAAAAATCCGCCCGGCAACAAAGATCGGATCACGCTGACTGGCGAAGTGCTGCTGCCATTGGGCGTCACGCCCGCGAGCCTGGCGGGGGGACACGTTTCAATCACAGTCAACGGAGTGGGCGTGAATACCGTCGATACGGCGAATGCCGTGGATGCCTTGCTTCTGGGCTCGAACGGCCGGATTAATTTGAAGGATGAAAAGTTTACGCTTCGATTAAAGAAGACGCCGGGGACAGCAGACGGAACATACGCGTTTACTTATCTGCGCAAGAACTGCGACCTTTATGCCGCGAGTCCCGTGCTTCCGGCGGGCGCCACGCGGTTGACGATGCCGATCTCCGTCAAGATCCTGACGCCGCTGGGCCGGTCGCTTTATTATGGAAGCGGGTTGAAGGATGGCTTGCCGAAACTGGCTGTGGTGAACTTCAAAACCACGACGAAAAGTACCGCGTTGTCGTTGGTTCGGAAGTAATGTTTGGTTGAAGGTTTTATCAGTTCTTATCCTTCAATTTCTCTTCTTCTTTGCGCTTCTTGTACGCGGCGATTTCCTTTTCGGGGTTTTCGTTAAAGGCGTCTCTGCATCCGCCGCAACACACCCAATACGTCTGGCCTTTGTAGCTGACTTCCATTTTTCCAGCGCCGCCGGTGATAATACATTCGTGGGCGTTGGCCTGCTGCCCGAAGCCGCTTCCTTTGCGCGTGTAGCTCACTTCGCAGAATGTCGAATAACGTCCGCCGGGTGACTTTTTCTGCAAGTCGATCAGCAGGCGGTTGCCCTTTGCCACGACGCTGTAAAGCATCCGCGACGGACGGCCTTCGGCGGCGGCGGCGTTATCGAAAGCCAGATCGCCGTTTTTGTCGATCTCGCCGACTAGCTCCTCCTTAATCTTGCCGTCCGCCGAAATGCCGGTGAATTTAAACGTGCCTTTCTTTTCGCCCGGATCGATGCGCCCGGACTTGTAGTATTTTCCTTTATCGGAATTGAAGACCAGCGCGGCGTGCCCGCCCTTGAGATCGAACTGCCATTCGGATTCTTCGGTCCAGCCGTCTTTCGCCGGGCCTTCTTTGGGCAACCCAGCACCGCGCCATCCGCCAACATATTGAAAAATCGGCGCGAGCGCTTTTTTGTCCGCTTCCACCTGGCCGGCATCCGGCTTGGATTCCACACCGAAAATAGAGGTCGCAGCGCACATGCAGCACACCGTTGCGAGAATCGAAAAACGATTGGAAATCTTCATGGCAAGTTCCTGTGAAATCGGTCTGTCCAAAACACCGGTGTCAATCTTACTGCTCTTTCATGCTGTCGTGCGCGTGCTTGATCGCTGTCATCACCAGTTGCACGGTTTTTTCGAACGCTTGGGGTCCGGTCTTCGTTGCGTCGAATTCACCCTTGGCGTTTTTGACCGCGAAGCCCCCGTCGACCAGCGGTACGCCCAATTGAGCGCACTGCCCCCTTATGTTCTCGGCGAAAATACCCAGTTTGTCCTTGTCGTCAGTTTTCGCGGGGCCAGGGACGCATACGATGGGCACAGTGCCGGCATCGACCGAGCGTTCGCAGGCGACGCGCAGAATTTCAGACGGCCGCCCAGGGCCCATCGCATCTTCGGGACCGGCAATCAAAAGTACGAACTCGGGTTCTTTCTGCAGATTGTAAGGCAGCAGCGTGCGCATGTCCGCCAGCCCTCCAATGGTGCTGGCGCTGGCCGAGGGTTCTTCGGCGGCTTCGAAAACAAACGTTGTTTCCTTCATTTTCGTCGCGGTAGCCACAAGCTGCTTGATCCACACTTGTGTCTGATCAGGAGAAGGGCCATAGACGAGCACATGCTTCGGTTTGATGTGGGCTTTGAACGGCTTCACGGCGGCCTTGAGAAGTTCGTTGACCGCCATCGTGTAGGTGAAGCCGTCGCGGACGAACTGTTTTTCCATGTCGAGGCGGCGTTTTTCCGCCTGTAAGACGTGCGACAGGATATCGACCGGGCTGGTGTTATACGTCACCAGAATGTCATCAATCCACGCTTTTGGAATTTCTTTCTTGCCCTTGTGCGGTTTGACGTGGAATACAATATCCTTCAACACCTGATCGATTTCCGGAAGCGCGGTTTTGTTGCGCAATTCCGACAATTTAACCATAACGGTGCCCCATCCCTTGACTTTCGGAACCGACACATCGCGGGAATAGTCGCCTTTTTGGTGCACGCATTGGATCGTGACCGTACCCGGCTCGTCGGAATAGACCGATGCCTGGATATAAATCTGGGAAGGATTCATACCCTGCGGAATTCTCAAGGGCGTGTTCGAAACATGCAGAAACATGAAGGATTCGCCGGTATTGGTTTCGCATTTCCAAGCGTGTCCGCCGGGGGGCACCGGATCTTCCGCGGCGACTTTCCCGTGCTCGGCGGCGGACGTCGGATGTTCGAAACTCTCATAGAACAGCACGTCCTGCAACTCTTTTAAAGGCCGCCACGTCATGGGCAGAACGACAGCGGGCTTTTCTGGCTTATCGGGAGGAGGCGTGGGTTCGCCGGCGCAAAGAACAGTTGCGGTAACCGACGCGGCGGCCAGGAACATAACCAAGTTTTTCATGTCGTTTTCAATACCCCATTACTTGCACGAATGACGCGTATTTGTCGCGAGTTATTCGATTTTTGTCAATTGATCATTGACTTTTTTTATTCCTGTTCAATTAGAGATTGACATTCACCGCACTACCGTATTATCAAACTCTATCACATTTTCCAAAACTGCGAGGATTTTCCGATGGCCCTTCATTCGTCCCAGACATCCGGCACCGTTAAGCTCCTGGATGTGCTGATCACCGTGGGAGTGCTGTCGGCCACAACGTATCTGTTCATGTCGCGACTGGAGTTTACCCGCGCGGCGGAAGCGGAAGCGGCTGAAATGGACGCCCGCTCCATGGCGGCCGACCAAAATAACCCGGATTCCAAATCGACTACGCCGGTCAACACGGAAGAGTTACTTCAACCACCCCAACCTGACGCTTCACCCAAACCGGTCGTTCAGGAAGAACAGGATCCCAAAGAGGCCGAAGAAAAACCCACGAAACCGGTGAAACTTGCCAAACCGACCGCAAAACCGAAACCGCCAGCGCCGTTACCGGATTCCTCGCCCTTGACCGCCACGCAAAACAGCGGTCCCGATCCCGTCTACAAGCCACGCGGTTTTCAACGCCGCGGTTTCAACCGCAAAGGGTTTTCGAATTAAACCCGCGCGTTACTCCGGCGGCCGCGGCGGCTTGACCGTCTCGATTTTGTTCTTCAGTGCCTTTTCCTTCTCCGCCTGTTCCTTCATTTGGCGATATGTTTCCAAATCGTCCCGGCGTTGTTTTTCGGAAACGGCATCCGCCGGGGCAACCGGGATGCTGACCGCCGGCGTAGTGTCCGCCACTGTTGAGGGCATTTCGGTCTTCGGTGAACTGCCCGACAAATAGTTATCCAATACCCCCGCGCAATACCATGGCCACGCGAAGCAGAAGGTCATTGCCAGTATCGATAAACACAGCGCAATCGGAGGAAATGTCCGCGCGTATACCGTGCCCGTCCACGCGTAAAGTGTAGCGCGGGCGGACAGCAGTACGGCCAATCCGCCGAGCAGGAGACTGTACGTGTTGGTGAGCGGAAAATAACCCATGGCGATGGCCATCGTTCCGCTCAAGAGAGCCAGGATCGACGCAACGGAAAGCTGTTGGTTGCGTCCGAATCCGCTGCTCGGTCTGGCATCCAGTTTCATGGTAGTATCGGCCATGTGTGCGTACTCCTTCCTTAAAGTGATGGCCACAACTTTAACCGATTCTTTTGTTTGTACAGATGCCATTCTATATTCTTGAATTGACGACAACGGCCGAAATTTCCTGCACGAAAAGCCGCATTCCGCCGCCATCGAAATCAATCGCTCGTTTTATTGCCTTTAGTCGGCGCTCTTTTACGTCTAATATAGTTGTAAGCTTATTTGCAAGGCGCTCTTTAATAAGGCTATCTCCACCATGCTGAAATACCTGACGCGCATCTGCGCAATGCAATTTCTGCTCGCGACCCTGGCGTTTTGGCCGGGCCAGGCCCTTTGCGCCGTTCCGGCCGCCGAGACCGATTGGAAAAAGTTCGAAACAAAATTCGTTCCGCTAACGGGCATTCGGCAGATTCTCTCGCCGGGCGTCTTCGACCGCACGTTGCAGCACGTGATTACATTTCCGGCGAACGGCGCGGCGGTGGATACGGGATTGCCTCACGGCGGGATGGACAAGAACGGCAAGCCACGCCCGCCAATCATGGCGAAGTTCGCAAAGGATTTTGTCTGGATCGATTTCGACAACGACGGCAAACCTGGTCCCGACGAAACCCACCGTATCAATCCGGACGGCTGGAGCGACCCCTACGGGTGCGAGCTTTTCTACGACGACGGTTCAAGCGCAAAGTACGCCTTTCGATTGAAGTCCGTAGTCGAGGGCGAAAAATACGCGATCGTCCGCTCGGCCGCGCGGACCTTCGAATTCAACGGGAAAATCGTCACGCTACTCGACGATGACGGCAATGGAAAATACAACGACACCGGACACGACGCGCTGCTCGTCGAAGGACAACCGGCGTGTTTTCTGGGCAAGCACGTTCAGATTGGCGACGGGCTTTTCGAAGTGATCGTGCACACGTCCGGCGCGACGGTCGAAATCCGCCCGGCCGCGAAAGACCTTGTCACGGGAGTCATCGATCCGTTCGAAAAATACGAACCGCCGCAGCGTTCCGAGAATTTGAAGATCCACACGCTCGTTTTCTTCGGCCCCGAAGGCTCGTTCGCCTGTGACGAAACGCACCGCTCCGTCAAAGCACCCGCGGGTATTTACGACATGGTCTTTGGCCTGTTCGAACGCGGCGGCGAAACGGTTTATCTAAAAAAGGGCGAAAAGACGAGCTTCACGGTGACCGCGACCATCAAGACGCAACTGAAATGGGGCGGCAAAATCAAAGCCACTTTTGCGCTCACGTCCGATGGCGAGGAAGTGACGCTCGGCGCGCCCCATTTTGTTGGCCAGATGACCGAAGAGTACCTTCCGGAAAGCGTGAAACAGACGACCTGTTCCGGGCGCGTTTCGGAGGTCTTCAAAGATAGAACCCACTTCGATGTTGAAGGCTACGTGGTGTTCGGTTCGAAGCACTACGAACTTCTGCCCGACGGCGAATTCAAACCGCTCATTTTTAAACGCTTTCGAAATGTCAACGACGAATACGAGGGCTATGTCGAGTATACTTCGGGGATCATTGGGCGCGTGGAAGGCAAGGAACGCTTGTCGTTTGTTTACAAGAAGAAAGAAGCGAAGAAGAATTGACGCGCATCATCACTCGAGGTTTTAATTCATGATTGAAGACACCATCGCCAGCATTGAATCCCGCCTGAAAAACGCCGCGGGTTTAAGCGCCGGGCAGCGCGTCGAACTGCAAACGCTGCTGGGCACACTGAAGTCGGAACTGGCTGTCCTGGAGAAAGCCGACGCCGATCAGGCGCGCAGCGTCGCCGGATATGTGGCGCTTTCGACGCACGAAGCCACGCGCGCGTCGAAGGATCCGAAGTCGGTTCAGCACGCGCTTGAAGGGCTTAATTCGGCCGTCTCGGGGCTTGAGGCACAGCATCCGCGTTTGACGGAGTTGGTCAATTCGCTCGGCATGCTGCTCTCTAATACGGGAATTTAGGAATTGAAATTATGGCCGTGTCGGCGGTTAAACTTCATCCTCAAGGCCCAACCTGTTCGCGCGTGGTTTTCGGCGCGTGGCGGCTTTCGACGTGGAAGATTTCCACGAACGAATTGATTGACTTGTTGCACACATCAGTGGAACTTGGCATCACGACCGTGGACCACGCCGACATCTATGGCGATTATGCGTGCGAGGGTCTCTTTGGCGCGGCGTTGCGCGAGGAACCCGCGCTGCGGGCGCGCCTGCAATTGGTGAGCAAATGCGGCATCCGTCCCGTCTCCGCGCAGCACCCGGAAAACAAGCTCAAGCATTACGATACGAGCCGTGCGCACATCCAAGCGTCGGTTGAAAATTCGCTGCGGCTGTTGAACACCGATTTTCTCGATCTGCTGCTGTTGCACCGCCCAGACCCGTTCATGGACGCCAGCGAGACCGCCGATGCGCTGGCGAGTTTGGTCATATCCGGAAAAGTGCGGCACGTCGGCGTCTCCAATTTCACGCCGAGCCAGTTCGACCTGCTGGCCTCGCGCCTGCCCATACCGCTGGTGACCAACCAGATTGAAATCTCGGTGCTGAAATTGAACGCGTTTCAGGACGGTTCGCTGGACCAGTGCCAGCGGCTGGGCATTGCTCCGATGGCGTGGTCGCCTCTGGGCGGCGGGACGCTGTTCAGCGGCATCAGCCCGCAGGCCGAACGCGTGCGCGCGGTGCTGGTGGAGATTGGCGCGCAATGCGATTCGGCGAGCATCGACACGATTGCGCTCGCGTGGCTGTTGAGCCATCCGGCGCGGATCATTCCGGTTCTGGGAACTGGAAAGGCGGTGCGATTGCGCGCCGCCGCCGAAGCGGCGGAGTTGAAATTAACGCGCGAACAGTGGTTTAGAATCTGGACGGCTTCGACTGGTGCGAATGTGCTCTAACCGCTTCAGCTCAATTCGCGGTTGGCAAACAACGCGGCCGCGAGGGCCAGCAGCGCGGCACCGTACAATCCCGCGTAAAGTGTCGAGCCCGCCACGATGTCCCAGGGGATTGGCGTGGGCTGGTCGAGGTAGGCGGTCGCGAGCGCGTCGGTGATGTTGAACTGATCGAGATCTGGAAGAACGGCGCGGAAGATCGTGCCGATGAGGCTCAGGTGCTGCCCGCCATCGCGGAACGGGGAGAGGATCGCTCCCGATGCATGTCCAACCAGAAAAAAAGCGGCTGTGCCGATGGATGCCTGAACCAGCGTGAAACGGGTTGCCAGCGCCACGGCAAATGCTGAAATCAATGCGGCGTGCAACGCGCCGAAGATCAGGCCCATCAAAATTCGAAAATCCCATTTGGCAGCGCCTGGCAGCAGATACACGACCAGGAAAATCGACGCCAGCGGGTAGGCGATCCAGAATGCGCCCATCGCGCCTGGGCCACGATCGAAGAGCAGCTTCGCGATCAGTCCTGCGCCGGTCAGCGCCAGAAAAAAAATCCCGGCCCATAACGCGCCGCCGAGAAAGCGCGGATCGATGGATTCGTCGTATTTCTGGCTGCGCAATGTCGCCAGCAGCACCGGCGACATCAGCACGCAGAAGGCCACCGCGACACCGGCCACACCGATGAATTTTCCAAGAATGAATTCTTCACGGCGCAGCGGCTTGGCGAGCATGGTCAGCGCGGTGCGCCCCTCTATTTCATCGCTCACCGTGGCGCTCGCGGTGAGCAGCGCCAGCAGCGCGGAGAAGGTCATCGCCGTGGATAGGCCCAGGTCGACGACCATTTTGGCGCTCTCATTGAGATGGAACGCGGCGAAGCGCGGCGAGAATGCGGTCAGCCCGGCGGCGGCCATGAACAGAATGAAAAATGCCGGCTGGCGCAAGCCTTCCGACCCGGTCAGCGCGCCTACGGCCCAGATGCGTCGAAGACTTTTTAGCATGATCCCGGTTCGCGGTTTGGCATTGAGAATTCCCGCTGATTATACGCGGCAGGCTGCGGAGTGGATTGAAAATTTAAGGGGAAATTGGGTGCACTACTTTTCAACGCAATGGCGTCGTTTGATCACGCATCGCAAATAGCAATAAAAAAGTAGGGCGGATTTCTAATCCGCCCCATGGTTGTTAAATCTGAGACTATAGGCGGATTAGAAATCCGCCCTGCTTTAATGCACGCACACGGCGCGCAGGGGGTTAGTTTCGTCACCTTGTCACACCATTGACGACGGAACAACCCGAATCGGTCAGGGCTGCCGCGGCGCGCGCGTCGTGGAGTTCCATGCCCCGTCCACGGTATTCGCTGCTGCTAGATGTTGTTGAACTTGAACTACTGGCACCGCCGGTTGAACCACATCCGGTGAGCAAAACCACTGTTGAGGCAAACGTCAAAAAACAGAGACGCGCAAACAAACGACTCATACTCGATCCTCCAAGCCAAACGAAGAAATAGGGCAACGACACACGCCGGCTGAAGCCCTCGCTTTTCGTTCCATGCATAATGGCAATTGTCCGGTAATTCTGCGTGAACGCCGTGCAAAGTAAACACCAAATTTTGAAAACTTTTACACTCTAGCGCAAATTCCCTTCATTCAAGCCGCTGATTGCAGCAAGCCTGCGTCTGCGTTAAACTATTGTGGATAGTCGAAGTTTAACAACCATATCTAGTTCGGGAGTCGAAACGAATGACGACAAAACAAGACCAAGCTCTGGACGTTCTCGCAACTATTGCCGGCAAGGACAAAGCGGCGCTTAAGCCCGAGGCCGAGTTGACCGCCGATCTGGGTATCGACTCGCCGAAGGGTCTGCAACTGCTCATGGAACTCGAAGACAAGCTGCAGCTCGAAATCAGCGACGACGAAGCGGCGCGCATGGTGACGGTCGGGGATTTATTAACGTTTGTGGGAAGCAAATAGGATCCAGACAACTACATTTCCCTTTTTCCATTTTCCATTTCTCATTTGCCATTCAGTGAGCGCTCGTATTCGAAGAAAATGGCAATTGGAAAATGATAAATGGAAAATGGTGAATGAATATCATCACCCTCACCCCCGGTGCCGCGGGCATGTATTGCGGCGGATGTATGCGGGACAACGCGCTGACCGCCGCGTTGCGCCGGCTGGGGCACGATGCGTTGCAGATTCCGCTTTATACTCCGCTGACAACCGATGAAACGGACAACAGTATTGAGAAGATTTTCTTCGGCGGCGTCAATGTGTATCTGCAGCAGAACAGCAAGTTAAGCCCGCTGCCCGAGTGGATTGAAAAGGGGCTCGATTCACCCGGTTTCCTGCGCTTCGCCACGAGTTTTGGCGTGAAGACGAATCCCGCCGAACTCGGCGACATGACCGTGTCGATGCTGCTCGGTGAAGACGGCAAGCAGGCTCGTGAAATCGACAAACTTGTGGACTGGCTGAAAGCGAGTTGCGCGCCCGATGTCATTTGCCTGTCCAACGCGCTGATGACGGGCGCGGCGAAACGGTTGCGCGCGGAATTGAAAGTGCCCATCGTCTGCACGCTGCAAGGTGAGGACTTCTTTCTCGATCATCTGCCCGAAAAGAGCCGCGAACGGGCATGGGAAATTCTGCGCGGCAACTCGGCGCATGTGGACGCGTTCATTGGCGTCAGCCGGTATTATGCGGGAGTGATGGCGGCGCGCCTGCAACTGCCCGAATCGAAAATTTTCGCGGTACCGAACGGGATCGATTTGAGCGGCTATGCGCCGGCTGCGAAGAAGCCCGAGAAGCCCACAATTGTGTATCTTGCACGCATGGCGCCTGAAAAGGGGATCAAGGTGCTCGTCGAGGCGTTCACGATCTTGCGCGCGAAGAAAGAGCATTCCCAATTGCGCCTGCGTATCGGCGGATCGTTGACAGCCAACGACAAAGACTTTATCCGTGCGATTCGCGGCGATTTGAAGACCGCCGGATTGCTGGCGCACGTGGATTTTTTGCCGAATCTCGACAAGGCTCAGAAGATCGCGTTGCTGCAAAGCGGCACTGTCTTCTCGGTGCCTTCGACTTACGGCGAATCCTTTGGATTATTTGTGCTGGAGGCACTGGCGTGCGGCGTGCCGGTGGTGCAACCGCGCCACGCGGCGTTTCCGGAGATTTTGGCCGAAACGGGCGGCGGAATTCTGTGCGAACCCGATGTCCCGGTGCAGCTTGCGGCGGGCCTCGAATCGCTGCTGACCAATACGAAGCTGGCAGCGCAGCTCGGCGAAGAGGGGCGGAAAAACGTCGTTGAGAAGTTCAGCGTGGACCGGATGGCGCGCGATGTGGCGGTGATTTTGAAGGCGCAGACGGCGGATTTCAGAATACGGAATGAAAAAGGGAGTGCGGCGGGATAAGATGGGCTCAATGTCACGGTCGATGCCACCGGTGTCGCTGATTGAAATCGGTTATGGGTGGCCCACCCCCGAGGGTGGGTCGCGCCAGCGACAAGAAGCCTCTCCCTTGACACTCGAATTAGAGTAAGTGTGGTTCAGGAGTGGCTTCTTGCTCCTGACGGCGCCCACCCCGACGGGATGGCCACCCATTGCAATCTTGGATTCTTTTGAAATGCCCAGCACCCATACCATTACCCGCCGCGTTGAATTCTCCGACACCGACCTCGCCGGCATCATGCACTTTTCGAATTTTTTCAAATTCATGGAATCGGTCGAGCACGATTTTTATCGGCTGCTGGGGTTGAAGCTGGTGACAAAGAATGCGGACGGATCGTCGATCGGCTGGCCGCGCGTCAATGCGTCGTGCGATTTCAAGCGGCCGTTTAAATTCGAAGACGAAGTGGACGTGACGCTGAAAGTCGTTAAAAAGACGGATAAAGCCATTACGTACGAATTCAGTTTCCGCAAGAAGGGCGAAGCGGACGCGTCCGCGCTCGGTTCGGTGACGATCGTCTGCTGCGTATTCCGCGAGGGGCGGATGCAGGCGACGTTTATTCCCGCGGAATTCAGCGATAAGATTGAAGTGGCGGTTTAATACAAGGGTTTCAGATTCCAGATTTCAGGTTTTGATTAATTACGGAGGAGGGCATGAAATTGCATTGGGTTATTTTTGCGCTGGCGACGGTGTTGTGCTGGGGGCTTTATGGAGCGCTCTTGAATTGGGGCGCGGCCGGATTTCATCATGACCGCATCAAGGCGTTCCTGTTCGTCGGCGTCGCGTACTTTCTCGTCGCCGTGCTCGCCCCGGCGGCGATCATCGCGATCAACGGTTCGGGATTTGATTTTGGCAAATCGCCCGAGGGCATCAAATGGTCGTTGATCGCCGGAACAGCCGGCGCGATCGGCGCACTCACGCTGCTGTACGCTTTGAGCGGAAACATCCCGAAGGGCGCGACACCCGCCGAAGCCGGTTTGGGTGCCGCGCAAGTGATGGCGGTCGTCTTCGCCGGCGCGCCCGTCGTCGCAGCGCTGTTTGCGGTCTATTTGAAATCGCAGCAGCCCGGGGCATCCGTTGCCATCAAGCCGATGTTCATCGTCGGGATTCTCCTGAGCGCGGCCGGCGGCGCCATCGTCACGCTGTTCAAATAACGAAGACGTCGCGGTTCCAGGTTTCTGGATCGCAACTTGGAACCTGGAACCCGATTGTATGCCGTTTTTCCACGACGCGACCGAAGAGAAGCTGAAACCCGACGAGCTGCGCGCGCTGCAAGCGTCGAAACTGAGCGCGTTGCTGGGCACGTTGTCGTCGAATAAATTCTACAAATCCCGATTCAAGGCGGCCGGCATCAAAGGCCCCGATTTCTCGCAATTGCCGCTCGATCAATTGCCCTTTCTCACGAAAGCCGAGTTGATTGCCGACCAGGCGAAGACGTCGCCATTTGGCACGAATTTGACTTTTCCGGTTACCGACTATTCTCGTTTCCACCACTCTTCCGGCAGCACCGGAGCCGCGCCGCTGCGCTGGCTCGACACGCCGGCGAGCTGGGAATGGATGGTGCGCAACTGGTCGTTTGTTTTTGGCGCGGCGGGGTTGAAGCCAAAGGATCGCGTGTGTTTCGCTTTTTCGTTCGGCCCGTTTCTGGGATTCTGGACGGCGTTCGAAGCCGCCACGCGCATCGGCGCGCTGTGTTTTCCGGCGGGCGGAATGAGCACGCACGCGCGGCTGCGTTTCATGCTCGACAATGGCATCACCGTCGTCTGCTGCACGCCGACGTACGCGATGCGGATGGCTCAGACCGCGGAAGAGGAGCGCATCAACATTGCGCTGTCGCCGGTGCGCATGTTGATTGTCGCAGGCGAGCCAGGCGGCAGCGTGCCGCGCACGCGCGCGATTATCGAAGAGTCGTGGGGCGCGCGCTGCGTCGATCATTATGGCATGACTGAAACGGGACCGATCAGTTTCGAGTGCGAAAAGACGCCCGGACGCATGCACGTGATCGAAAGCGAATTCATCGCCGAGTGCGTGGACCCGAAGACTGGCGCGCCCGTGGCGGACGGCGAAACGGGCGAACTGGTGCTGACCAATCTTGGCCGCACCGGCAGCCCCGCGATCCGTTATCGCTCATGCGACATGGTGCGGCTAACCCGCCCCACGCTTAAAGGCGACCCCTGCGCCTGTGGCCGTTCGTTCGCCGCGTTGGACGGCGGCATTCTGGGCCGCACCGACGACATGATCATCGTCCGCGGCGTGAACATTTATCCCAGCGCGATCGAAGAAGTCATCTACGCGTTTCCCGTCGCGGAATTCCGCGTCGAAGTGGCGACGGTGCGGGCGATGAGCGAGCTTCGTATCCAGATTGAAGCCGACCGCGACGAAAACGGCGTCGCGATCGCGGCTAAAATCGCGGCGGAACTCGACAAGAAACTTGGTATTCGAGTGGTGGTGGAATCTGTTGGAAGCCTGCCGCGATTTGAGATGAAGGCGCGGCGGTGGGTGAGCGTGGGATGACGCAGGACGGACTGGCAGTCCGTCCTACTAAAACTTTCTCACTCCACCTGAACCTGCACGGAATCCCCGGCGGCCGGTGCATCTGTGTTTCCGGTAATGACTTCGTCGCCGGGTTTTAGTTCCGTTGAGAGCAGTTCGAAGAACTGGCCGTTGCTTTCGCCGACGCGGATTTGGACTGGGGTGGGCTGCCCTTTGGCGTCTTTGATGTAAACGGTGGCCGATGTGCCGGCCGGTTTTTTCGCGGCGGGATCTTTTTCTTTTGAGGAATCGTCTTTGGGCGGATCTTTCTCCGGCGGCTCTTTTTTCTGCAAGCGCGCTTGGATCGTGACGGTAAGCGGCGGTGTATAGCGCAGCGCGGCGGCGGGGATGCGCGGGATGTCCTTCTTATGGTTGATGTCGAATTCCAAAAACGCGGTCATGCCGGGGCGCAGCTTGCCGAGCGGGAAATCGTCGACCGGCGGATTGGCCGCTTCGATCACGACCGGGTAGCTGACGAGGTTGGCATTGGTTTCGTGTTTTAGATGCAGCGCTTTTACAATGCCGGTGAATTTGTCGCCGCGGAACGCGTCCACTTCGAACGAGACGTGCTGGCCGGGCTTGATTTTGCCGACGTCGATTTCATCGATGTTCGCGGTGATCAGAACCCGCTTCAAGTCGGCGGCGATTTTAAAGAGATCAGGGGTTTGGAACTGCGCGGCGATGGTCTGGCCGGTTTCGACCGTCTTTTCGATGACCACGCCGTCAATCGGCGACACAATTGACGCGTAGGTTAAATTCGTGCGCGCTCGATTGAGCGCCTGATCGGCTTGTTCGACGGCCAGTTGGCTTTGCTGCACGCGCGCTTCGAGCGACTTGCGGCTGATCTGAATTTCTTTCAGGTCCGCGTTGAGCAGCGCGACTTCGACAGTGCGCAGTTGAACGTCGCGGTCGGCGTTGTCTTTTTCGAGCCGCCGGTTGTCCAGATCGCTTTCCGTCGCGGCATTTTTTTTGACCATTTCTTGAAAGCGCATGAATGTTTTCGTGGCCAGTTCGAAGCTGGCTTTGGCGCGGTCGCCAGTGATGCGTTCGCGTTCGAGGCTTTGCTTGAGGCGCTCTTCTTTAAGGTCGAGCGTCGTGGCCTCGATCACCAGCAGCGCGAGATTGCTCTTCGATTGGCGCAGGAGAATCTCTTTGTCTTTGGCATCGTTTTCCAGCAGTTCGGTGTCGAGCACGGCCAGCACCTGGCCGGATTTGACGGGCTCGTCCTGCGCGACTCGGACTTCTTTGACGCGCCCCGAAACCTGGCTACCGACCTTGACCGAACTGGTGGGCTCGACACTGCCCGTGGCAGTCGCGACGACGGCAATTTCGCCGGTATCGATTTTCGCGGTCTGAAACACGAGCGGTTTTGGAGCGGCCAGTTTGCGCAAGAAATACGCGCCACCTGCGGCGGCTCCGCCAAGCGTGAGAAGAATCAGGAGCAGGATTAGAAAGAGTTTCATGTGGGCTACGTTTTTTGGGTAATTGGCAATGATTTTAAGACGATCATTATATGCAAATAAGTTAAAATGCCAGCACAAAAATATTAGAATAAGATTAGGGTATTCCATTGACAACACGTGGAAAATGTGATTACATAGGGATTGTGAGCTAGATTCAATTTTAACGGTGGGACTCAGATGATTGAACCAAAACCTTCTTTTCTTGCACACATAGCGGTAGCGGTTGATGACTTGGACATTGCGGCAACGGTTTACGTCGCGCTCGGTTTTGAAATGAGCGAACCCGAGGTCATTGAACGCGAACATGTGCGTCTGCGGAAGGCGACTAAAGAGGGGGTGTGTCTGGAGCTGATTGAGCCCTATCCTGCAGGTACGGGGAGCGTAGCGAAATACTTGGCGAAACGCGGCCCCGGATTGCACCATGTGGCGTATAGATCCGACGACATCCACGGGGACTTGAAGCGGCTCCAAGAACGGGGTATTAACGTTCTTCCCGGCTATCCAGCGAATGGGTCGGCTGGTTCGGTAGTGGCATTTTTGAATCCACACACTACTGGTGGTGTTTTAATTGAACTTGTCGAAAAAGCCAAGCCAAAGGTGGTGTAGTGAAAACGGTCAGGCCAGGGCCTCGTATTACGCAGTGTGTGAATATTACGGCAGCGTCATTTAACTTCGGTTCGGTTTCATTGAAAAAATATTACCGAAGATCGTCCGGTTTAAGCGATGTATTGGCTTTTAAATCAATGCTGCAATCAAATACTGCCAAACTAATAGTTGGTGCTTTCTATATTTTGCATGTTTGCTGATAAAACTTTCGATTTTTCATGCAAATATCGAAACTCTCGTTCGTCTATAGTGTATTACTTATAGCAAGTATGTAGTGTATGGCACACAACGTGCTGTAGGTAAAAAGTTATTAAAGCAGGCCTGAAATGTGTGAGGCAATTCGACACATGCGCGGTAGCGCGCTATAGACAGGGGCGGGATTATGGATTGGCGCAGATTACAGTCGGAACCTGAGCTTTCGGACAACAAGGGCGACACTTCTCCCAAGAGGGATGGCGCTTGTCCGGTTCCGGTGACAACCACGCTTGTGACGCCGAGTGAGGCGCGCAAGCCGTCCGAACGGTTTATGCGGCGTTCGCTGCAGGCCAAGTCAAAAGTATCGAATAGCGAGCGCTTCAGGATTGCCTCGTTAAAGGAAAAATTGAATGAGCTGGTGATCGAGACCACGAACGAATCGACCGTATTCAACGGATATCGACCGGGTCACGAGGCTATGCCGGGGTAATGCGGAACGCGAATGTTTAGACATGCAGTTCCGCGCGGCCCCGCCAGATTAAACAATCGTCGGGGCCGCGGTTGTTTTTGGGCGTGCACGAATGTGTTCATATTGTGCGGATTGTTTGAAATTGATCTCTTTTCGGCGAATACAGGTGTTTCAGGACGGGATTTCGTTCCCGCCGAATTTTGGAGGGTGAAAAATGGAAGCCATGCCGAGTTGGGCAAGCTGGGGAGGATTCGATAAGCCAACCCATTGACTGGCGGTAGTGCCGCGTCAAGCGGTCTGATACCAGGGTTTTGAGGGGAGGCTGAAAGGAATGTCAACGTCTACGCAAAAAACATTGTCGGAAAAACAATATTCCGGACAACAAGTACTTAAAAGGAGCCCGATACCGGCATTGATTACCGCCGCGTTGTTTCGGGAAGTGGCGAAAGTGAAGAAAGTACGGAAACAGAAGACGATTGTGGGCGCGGAGAGCGGCATCATGGACGCCTCGGTGACCGATGAGCTGGTGGCCGACCACGAATGGGAGTCGATGCTGCACACCTTCGAACCGGAGGCCGACGAACTGTCGCCCGGAACGGGCGGGGCTGAGTCCGACGATCTGTGGGAGCGTCTGTCCACCACGCGCTGGCTGAAGAGTTCCGCGCCGCGCGACGAACGCGATTCGACCCCCGGCTCCGACGAGACACAAGTGGTTTCCGTTGAGCGGGATACGACAGTCGACACGGAAGGATAAACAGTTCCGCCAGAGCCGCGCACGTTATTAAGCGGCAAAGATTGTCTCGCCACGAAAGATGAAGCCGCTTACTTACGTGCGCGGCTCTGGCGCGCGCTCCCCCCCTTTTCGTTCTTGTCAATCGCTCCGAATCTGAGTATCGTTCAAGGCTCGATCGAAAAGCGGTTTTCAAAGTTTGCAGGGGTTGAGACTTCATGCGCGAGCGCAACATCATCTGGGATATAGCTCTGGTCGGTCTGCTATTCCTGCTGGTCGTCACCAACGGGCTCACTCTTCTTCAAAATCAAAGCATCGAAAAGCGCCTGATCGGCAGCATCGACGCACTCAACGCGTCGCGCGGAAATTGGACGCCTCCAGAAACCAACACCGCTCACACGACCGGCGAAACCCACGCCGCCGTCGAGCATTCCCCTTCGTATTTCGACGGTTCCACCAATCCAAAAGCGCTGCGCGGCGACGAGAAGGCCGACGACGGCGACACACTGATCCTCAACGAAAGTTCGGAGCCCAATTCGCTGAATGTGCTCATCGACAACGATGCAACCGGCCGCGATCTTTTTGAACTTGGAACGGACTATCTTGCCAAGCGCATCTTCGGCGATCCCAATAATTGGCAGCCGCAGTTGGCGCAGTCCTGGGAAAAGGCGATGATCTGCCGCGGCATTGTGAGCAAGAAAAATGCAAAGGAACTCGCGGATAAATTGAACGCCGCGCTTTCAAAGGATGTGCGCGAAAAATTGAAGATATCCAAGATCGAAGCGGAATCCGATGAGATTCTGCGCGTGGAATTGTTCGACGCCGTCGGCGACTATCGCGAACCGGTGATGAAAGTGTTGGGAGACGGCACGATCGAAGCGCAGCATTGGGTGTCGGTCACTTTCGAGGGTGAGAAATTCAGCGACGGAACCAAGATCACGGCAAATTCCGTGGCCGAACGTTTACGCGCGGCGATTCAGGTCGCGCCAGGATTCAAAGGCCGTTTTCTGTCGAATTGGGAGCGCGATGGATCGGTGGTGATTCTCATGACCGGCGATGGCACTGCGGCGACGAAAGCCGTGCAGGCGTATCTCGAGACCGACGCCAACAAGGGCGAGGTCTCCGATCCCAAATCCGTTTCGGGAAAGAGCATTAAGAAGGTGCTGACCTACGACGGCACGGAGCATTATGTGTTTGAAGAAAAACCCGTGTATACCTTTTACATGCGCAAGGGCGTGAAGTGGCACGATGGCCACCCATTCACCGGCAAAGACATCGTGTTTTCATACGACGCGATGATGAACCCGAAAGTGGAATGTCCGCAGGCGCGACAGTCTTATCAGGACTGCGAGTCCTGCAAACTGCTTAACGGCGATCCATTCGTCGTTCAATTCGTGTGGAAAAAGCCTTTCTTTCTGGCGTTCGCGTCGTCATGCGAAATCGATACTTTCCCCGAGCATATTTTCCATTTCGCCGATGGCGACGAATTCAACAAAAACCCGGCGAATCAGGGCCTGATGGGGACGGGACCGTACAAGTTGGAGAACCGTAATCCCAAGACCGATCTAGTGTATGTGCGCAACGACGATTACTGGGGCAAGAAAGCGCATTTCAAAAGGATCAAGTGCATCTTTGTTCCCGATCCTACCGTCTCCATGCAATTGTTGAAAAAGGGCGATCTCGACGTTCACGCCATGCGAAAACGGCAGGCCTTCGACTCGGTAAACGACCCGGCGTTCAAGAGCCGCTTTGGCATTGAGATATCGACCGCCAATGTGTACCGCTACATAGGCTGGAATATCCGGCGGGACAAATTCAGTTCTGTCAAAACGCGGCAGGCTCTGACCATGCTCATCGACCGGCAACGGATCGTTGACAAGATCTACTACGGTTACGCCCAACTGCTCGACGTTCCTGCTCATCCTGAAAGCCCGACGTATCCCAAGGACGCCGATTCGTTTCGCCTTCCATTCGATGTGGCAGCGGCCAAAAAACTTCTGAAGGAAGACGGCTGGGCGAGTACCGAGAGCGACCCGATTCTGCACAAAGATTTCAACGGAAAGAGCGTCGCGTTCACCTTCAACCTGCTGATTCAAACCAGCGCCGTCGAATACGAAGCCGTTGCGAATCAGATCAAGGAATCGTTCGCGCAGGCGGGGATCGACGTCAATATTCAGAATCTGGAATGGTCCGTGTTCCTGCAAAATGTCGAACGGCTGAACTACGACGCCATGATTCTGGGCTGGCGCCTGACCCCGGCTGACGATCCGTACCAGTTGTGGCACTCGTCGCAGACCGTCGAGAAAGCGTCGAACCACTGCGGCTATGTTAACAAGCAGGTCGATCAATGGATTGAAGAAGGGCGCAAGGAACTGGACACCGAGAAACGCAATGCCATTTTCCAGAACGTTTACCGGCAAGTCGCGCGAGATCAGCCGTACACGTTTCTGTTTGTCGAGAAACGCACTGTTGCTTACGACAACCGGATTCAAAATGCGGTCTACAATTTCCAGAACAAGGACGTCACTCGCTGGTGGGTTCCGCGCGAGAAACAGAAGGTCAAGTAACCGATGCAGACTTACATCTTAAAAAGGTTGCTACTGACGATCCCGATGCTTCTCGGCATCTCGTTTATTTCGTTGCTTGTGATGAGCCTTGCGCCGGGCAATCCGGGGGGCGGACTTGCCGGAGAAGGTGCGCAATCCAGCAAAATTACGAAGCAGCAGCGCGAAATCATGGAGCGGACGTTTCATCTCAACAAGCCGATTTACGAACGCTATTTTTATTGGCTCGGCGTGTTTCAAAACGAGCCGACCGAAACCGATTTGACCAAGGCCGAACGCAAAGCGTTGAATATGCATTTGTTTGGCACCGAAAGCGCCGAACGCGAGCCGACGCCAGAGGAATTGGCGTCGTACAAACCAGCGCCTTCCGAGATCAAAAATTACATTCCGAAGACCGGCGTGCTCTACGGCGATTTCGGAAATTCGATGGAGTTTCATTCGACAAAAGTCTGGGATTTGATTAAAGCGGCGATCCCCGTCACGCTGTTGTTCAATGTGTTGTCGTTCATTGCGATCTATTTATTCGCGATTCCGATCGGCATTTTTTCGGCGACGCATCAAAACTCGGTCCGCGACAAAGTGACGACGGTGGGCCTGTTCGGCCTTTACTCGATGCCAAACTTCTGGGTTGGTTTGCTGCTGATTAAATTCATCGTCTCGCTCCCGCCGAATATGCGTCTGCCGATCCAGGGAATTCATCCGCCGAATTCGAATCAACTGACGTTTCTCGAATGGTTCTTCGGGAGCGCCAAGTATTTCATTCTGCCGCTGATTGTGTTTACCTACGCCAGTTTCGCGGGCATGTCGCGCTACATGCGTTCGGGGATGATCGACACAATCCGTTCCGATTACATCCGCACGGCGCGCGCGAAAGGCTTGAGTGAGTTTCTCGTCGTCTACAAACACGCGCTGCGCAATTCGCTGATCCCGATCATCACGCTGTTGGGCAGCGAACTGCCGGCGTTGTTCAGCGGTAGCGTGATCATCGAATACCTCTTCGGCATTCCCGGCATGGGAAAATTGGCGTTCGAAGCGTTGATCACGCGCGATTACACCGTCCTGATGGCGGATCTGGTTATCGTGGCGGTGATGGTCATGTTCGGTTTTTTGATCTCCGACTTGCTTTACAAAGTCGCCGACCCGCGCATTACGTTTGACAACGACTGAGTCCCGTATCGCGGATGGCCACCCAAACTCCGTCCCAATCAGGAACGCGCTTTGACTCTTCACGTGTCCTCAAAAATACAGCGCGTCGAACTGCGCGACACCGCGGATGCCATCTGGAGCGCGCCGGTTTCCACGTCCAAATTCGGACTCGGCGAAGAGCCTGGCAGTTTCAAAACGCCTCGCGGCTGGCATCGCATCGCGGAGAAGATTGGCGATGGCGCGCCGCTCGATGCGATCTTTGAATCGCGGGTATTTGCCGGAAAAATATGGGATCGACAGCCGTCTGAGCATGACCTGATCACCACTCGCATTTTGTGGCTGGCCGGCGACGAGGAATTCAATCAGTCGACGCACGGGCGGTATATTTATTTTCACGGCACAAACCACGAAGACGAAATCGGAACGCCCACTAGCCACGGTTGCATTCGCTTGAAAAATGACGCTATGAAGATTCTGTTCGAAAAAGTTTCCGTCAGCACGCGGGTGTATATTGAGTGAAATCCAAAGTAGTGGGAGACCGTTCCGGCCCTATAGTGGTTAGTGGTTAGTGGCTAGTGGCTAGCGGGAAGTGCTTTTCGAACTTGGGGACTCCATGAACAAGCTCACTCTCTATCTGACTCTTCTCTTACTCGTTTTCTCAGCCTGCGCCCTTGAGGAAAACGCCGACCTTCCCGGCAAGAAAGCCGATGGCTCCATCCTGCTTCCGAATCAATGGCGCTTGCGTCCGGCGGGCACGCAGATCGATCTTGGCGATGGCGCGGTCAATTCAACGCTGCACCCGAGCGGCCGATATCTGGCGATTCAGCACGCCGGTTACAGCAAGCATGAAATTATCGTCGTCGATATTGCACATGCGACGATCGCCTCGCATACTCCGCTTGAAGAGACGTTCAGCGGCGTGGAGTTCTCCTCCGACGGTTTGAAACTGTATTGCAGCGGCGCGAGTCGCGAGACGATTCTGGCGTTCGATTTCAAAGACGGCGTGCTCTCCAATCTCGAAAAGATCGCGCTGCGCAACGAAAAGGAACGCGGCATTCCCGCCGGCATCGCGCTGCAAAACGACTCGGCGCGGTTGTACACCGCCAACGTCTGGGGGCAGCGCATCACGCGCCTCGAACTGTGCGGCAGGAAAGACACGCTCGACATTCCGCTCAGCGCCGATCCCAACGCGACGGCCACCTCCGGCGTGAAGCCGGCGGCGGAACTCGATGTCGCCGCGGCCACCAAGCGCGACGAGGCGCTGCGCGATCCCACATCGCCCACCGCGCCGTTTCCGTACATCTGCAAACTCGACGAAAAACAAGCGCGGCTCTACGTGAGCCTCTGGGCGCAGACATCCGTCGCGGTCATCGATTTGAAAGAGAACAAAGAAATCGCGCGCTGGAAAACAGAAGAGCATCCGTGTGAAATGCTGTTGGCGAAGGGCGGAAAACTTCTGTACGTCGCCAATGCCAACCGCAACACCGTCAGCGTGCTCGACACCGAAACCGGCAAGGCCATCGAAACGATCTGGGCGGCGATGCACCCGGACCTCCCGCCCGGTTCGACGCCAATCAGCCTGGCGCTTTCGCCCGACGAAAAAACGCTGTTTGTGGCCAATGCGTGCACAAACAATGTCGCCGTGATCGATGTGGAAGATCGTGGAAAAAGCGAATCGATGGGCTTCATTCCGGTGGGCTGGTATCCGGTTTCGGTGCGCGTCACGCCCGACGGCAAAACGCTCTGCGTCGTCAACGGCAAGGGGCTCGCGTCCTTTCCCAATCCGCCCAAGCCGCCGAAGAACACAAACGAGTACATCGGCTCGCTTCTGAAGGGCACGCTCAGCCTGATTCCACTGCCGGCCGAGCGCGCGAAGTTCAAGGAACAGATGACCGATTACACCGCGCGCGCGTACGCCTGCACGCCGGAGAAACTCGTCGCCGAGCGCGTCGCCCGGCGCGCGGTGGACAATCCGATCCCGGCGAAAATCGGTGATCCGTCGCCGATCAAATATTGCGTCTACATCATCAAAGAAAATCGGACGTACGATCAAGTGTTCGGCGATTTGAAGCAGGGCAACGGCGATCCGAAAATTTGTCTTTTTCCGCGCAACGTCACGCCGAACCTGCACAAGCTCGTCGAGGATTTCGTGCTGCTCGATAACTTCTACGCGGACGGCGAAGTGAGCGCGGACGGGCACGAGTGGACGTGCGGCGCGTACGCGACGGACTTCGTCGAAAAATTCTGGCCGCTCGATTACGGCCACAACCGCAACGGGAAATTTCCGTATCCCGCCGAAGGCACGTTTCCGGTGGCCGCGCCCGCGGGCGGATACATTTGGGATCGCGCGGCCGAAGCGAACGTATCGTATCGCAGCTACGGCGAATTCACGACGAACATCGACAAGATTACAGGAAAATGCAAAGCCAAAGTCAAAGGACTCGAAGGCCACTTCGACAATGAGTTTCACACCTTCGACATGGACTATTCCGACCTCAAGCGCGCGGACCGATTCCTTTCCGAAGTCAAGCGTTTCGAAACGGAAGGCGAGATGCCGCGCTTGCAGATCGTGCGCCTGCCCAGCGATCACACGAAAGGCACGGGACTCAAGGATCGCACACCGACCGCGTACGTGGCCGAGAACGATGTCGGCGTGGGCATGGTTTTGGAAGGATTGACGAAATCGAAATTCTGGCCGCAGATGGCGATTTTTATAGTGGAAGACGACGCGCAAAACGGCCCCGATCACGTCGACGCGCACCGCACGACCGCGTTCGTCGCTAGCCCCTATTGCAAACGCAAGTTCGTCGATTCGAGCATGTATTCGACCAGCAGCATGTTGAGGACGATGGAGCTGATTCTCGGCCTGAAGCCGATGTCGCAATTCGACGCCGCCGCGCTGCCGATGTTCAATTCGTTTCAGGCGACGCCCGACTTGACGCCATTTGAAAAGCTCGGTGCGAATGTGGACATCAATGCGAAGAACGGCGTCGGCGCATGGGGCCGTGAGGAATCCGAGAAAATGGATTTCGCCGACGCGGACGAAGTGGACGATCTGCTGCTGAACGAAGTCATCTGGCGTTCGGTGAAAGGCGCGGCGAATCCGATGCCCGCGCCGGTGCGTGCGGCGTTCGTGTTCGCGCATCCGGAAAATGAAGCGAAGAAAAAGGATTGAGCGAGCGATCACATGCGCTTTTCGCTGGGAACGTTGATGCTTGTCGTTCTGTGGGCGGGCACGTTGATGCTTGTCTGGTTTCAACGCGAGCCGTGGTTGCGCGCTTCAACTCGGAATTACGCCCGGCCAAAAGATGAAAACGGAAATCTTCAATTGAGAGGCTTCGCTCTCCGCGAGATTTCAGTGGACAAACGGCGGCGCGTCGAAATTCACCATCGCGACGAGTTTCCGGATTGCGTTGCAGTCGTCGAAAACTCCGGCAGCAACGAAGGCCGGATTCTCTGGCGAAGAAACGGCAACTTCTACGACGCGGTGTTCGTGGACGACGACACTCTGACCATCGACAATTATCTCCTGATGCAAACCTATCGCCGCCGCTTTCCGGAATGGTGGTGGGGACATTTTTACCGGCCGGAAGTGTGGATTGCGATTGCATTGAGCGGGATGTTGATTTGGCGAGTTCTCAACCGGTTTGCGATTTTTCGGCAGTCACGGGCGAGTGCTTGAAACTCGCAGGCGGGACGAATCGTCCCTCAATTCTTCCATTCCTTTGGCGCGCCTTGCCAGGTCGCCGCGAGAATTTCGCGAATGGCGTCGCGGTCGTCGGCGGTCAAGTGCTTGTAGTCGGCGCCGCCTTCCCTACCGTTGAAAATCTCTGTCATCCGCTGCTTCACGTAATCGAGCACCATGGGCGGCAGTGCGTTGAACGAATCCGAATAAATCATGTAGCTGCATGGGTATTTGAAGAGCCGCTTCTTTAAATCGAAATCGCGCAGCGAACGGCCGCGCGCGTCCTTGAGCGCTTTCGCCGCGAATTCTTCCGCGTACCCCGACGTGCCTTTGACCGCGTCGGTGAACGGCGCTTCTTCGCAACAGAACATGTACTTCACCAGCGGCTCGCTCACGCTTTTCAAGCGGCTCAGGGTAGATGGCGAACGACGGTCGAGGGGTTCGCCGAGCGCTCTGTTTGTTTCGCGTTCCTGCCGCAAGGCGGTGCGCATTTCGAAGCTCGCGCGCGTGATGTAATTGTGCATGACCGTCTGATGTTCGGCGACCAGCAGCGCGACGATGTCGCTGTGCGGCGTGAGATAACTCGGCGCGTCGATCAGCGCCGACAGGTCGGTGACATTTTGCCCCTTTGAAAAATCAGCGTGCTCCGCGTCGTCTTTGTTTTTAACGATGGTGTTGCCCATGTGCTGCATCGCGCCTGTGGTGCCGGTCGCGTACCAACCGCCCCAGCGTTCTTTAAAGGGACTCTCCTGCGTCGTGTGATACGTACCGGCGGAATAAATCGGGCGGCCCTCGTCATCGGGATAGACCGAGCGCATGATGTGCCCGGGATTTCCCATGGTCATCGAATTGGAATCGTGACACTGGAGGCACTTGTCGGTCTGGCGCGTGAACGTGGGTTTGGCGGTTTTTTTCTGAGACAGCGTCCAAAACATTGCGCCTTGCGACGGGTCAGTCGAAGCGATTTCGAGCACTTCGCCGTTGTGGCAGAATCCGATGTACGCATCTTCGTTGAAGTACAGGGCGCGCGGCGTTTCAGGCGAGATGTGGTGGACTTGCAGACTGGTTTTCGAAAAAACGAGCATCTGCGATTTCGGCGAAATCTTGAGATAATCCAGGAGCGCCGGCAAGTAGCCAAACTTCTCGTCGTGCTTCAGTGAAACGCCGCCGGCGGCCAGTTCCTTTTGCAGACGCGCAATCGCGTCATTCGGCGGCGTGGTCGAATATTTAATCGGTTCTTCGTCGTATGACGTGCTGGACGCAACAGCGTCTCTTCCACTGAAAGGAATCGCCACGGCGAGAAGACTCAGGAGTGCCCAAAAAAAATGTTTCAATACACGGTCACTGCGTTCGCAAAGCATCATAGACCCCATTCGTAGTATCATTTACACTCGCCAATTCCGACGATTGCGAAAAACATTCCAAAAAGCGAGAAAAAAGACCGAATTGAAGCGGCAATTCTTTCTACCCAAACAATGGATCAAATCGCACGCCAAAGTTCTCGCAAAAACGCGTTTTTCGGCTACACTTCCACGTATGTATCCCAACACTCCGATCACCATTCCATTGATGGACCTGAAGGCTCAAACGGCGCCGCTGAAAGAGCAGATCCTGGCCAAATTTTCGAAGGCGCTCGACGACAACGCGTTTTGCCTCGGGCCGGAAGTTGAGGCGTTTGAACGCGAGTTCGCGGCGTATTGCGGACTGGCCAGCGGACACGGCGTCGGCATGAATTCCGGCACGTCCGCGCTGCATCTGGCGCTGCTGGCGCTGGGCGTGGGGCCGGGCGACGATGTTGTCACGACGCCGTTTACCTTCGTCGCGACATCGTGGGCGATTTCGTACTGCGGCGCGCGGCCGGTTTTTGCGGACATCGTTCCCGGCACGTTTACGCTCGATGCCGCCGCCGCGGAAAAAGCCATTACGCCGAAGACCAAGGCGATTCTGGGCGTGCATCTTTACGGCCAGCCGATGGATCTCGAACCGCTGCTCGATCTCGCGAAGCGCAAGGGGCTGCCGCTCGTCGAAGACGCGGCTCAAGCGCACGGCGCGACCTATAAAGGGCAGCGCATCGGATCGTTCGGCGAGATTGCGGCGTTCAGTTTTTATCCGAGCAAAAATCTTGGCGCCTGCGGCGAAGCCGGCATCGCGGTGACGAAGGACGCGTCACTGGCTCAGAAGATGCGCGCGCTGCGCGAGCATGGTTCGGTGAAACGCTACTACCACGAGACCATCGGCTATAACTATCGCATGGAAGGTCTGCAAGGCGCGGCGCTGCGCGTGAAGCTGCCGCATTTGGACGGATGGAACGCGGCTCGTCAAAAGCTGGCGGCGTTTTACAATTCAGCACTCGAAAACGGACCGGTGAAGACGCCGCAGCTCGGCACGAACCGCACGCACGTGTACCATCTGTATGTAGTGCGCCATCCCAAGCGCGACGCGCTCGCCGAGTTCCTGAAAACGCGCGGCATCGGCAGCGGCATGCACTATCCGTTGCCGCTGCATTTGCAAAATGCTTACGCACATTTGGGGCTGAAGGAGGGGGCATTCCCACACTCGGAACAAGCCGCGCGCGAATGTTTGAGCCTGCCGCTGTTCCCGGAATTGCCCGAAACCAGCGCCGCGAAAGTGGCCGAAGCAGTGATGGAGTGGCATGCGTAGTTTATTAGATGAACGCGTTTTCGATGATTCCAGAATCCGCGATCTCGCCGTCTTTGGCGATAATCCAGACCACGTCGAAGCGGCAACTCGGCAGCTTTCCATCGCGGAAACGCCGCGCGAGAAACGCGTGAGCGGAGCGGCGGATTTTCTTTTGTTTCTTGCGGTCGACTGTTTCGACTGGCGTGCCGAATGAGGTGCCGGATCGCGTGCGGACTTCAGTAAAAACCAGCGTGTCTTTGTGCCACGTGACCAGGTCGATTTCACCGCTGTTGCACGACCAATTGCGGGCCACCAGCGAGTCGCCGCGCTTGTTCAGCAATGCCGCGGCGTGATCTTCGCCTTTGTTTCCCAGCAATTGGCGATCGGTGAGAGGCTTGGCGGAACGCGTGCCGCTGCGATCTTCGATCGCGTCGTTGAATGCAAGCCAATTGAGGATGCGTTTGAAAATCGACATGATCGGTGCACCTTACTTGTCGACTTGCGCGTCGTCAACCACTGAGCGCATTTGAAATTCTTAATAACGAGGACTTGCGCGAAAATTGTCAGGCGCGTTTCCGTTCATTCGATAAGCTTGATCAACATTTCGTGGACGAGGACACGAATTTCTCCAATTTTTCCGATCATTGCAAACCGTGAAAGGATTTCGCGATTGTGGATGCTGATAATCCAATACCCTTTGGTTACAAGTGCGCTTGGCTCGCAATCCAGACCGACGATCCGGACGCTGTTGTGTCTACGCTTGGCTTGATGGGTGTCCGAAATAGTAACTGGAAGCAAGGAATCGAATCCGCATATCGCGGCGAGGTGTTTGTTACGCCAGTTATTAATGATTGGGTTCTTACAGTGAGTAATTCACTACCTGAATACCCCGAAAAGAAAGGGAAGGACAACTTAACACCTTTGATTGGGATTCTCGGCAAGAAATTTACCAATGTTCAGTACTTCGGTACGCACCGAGTCGTCGATTATCATGCTTGGCTTCTCGCGAAAAATGGAAAGATCATTCGTCGCTATGCATTTCTGGGAGAAAAAGGGGAAACTCTTTGCGATGAAGGTGAACTGACCACGGAAGAAAAGGAGTTATTGACTACAGCATAGTCAAAG
This sequence comes from Planctomycetota bacterium, assembly GCA_038227045.1. Lineage (GTDB taxonomy): Bacteria > Planctomycetota > SZUA-567 > H5-PLA8 > H5-PLA8 > JANXLS01. Next base: position 115 of record JBBRQD010000015.1, on the reverse strand, counting down.
TAGACGCTCATTCCAAGAGCGGACTGGAATGCTGGACGAATGACGCAAGCAGGTCTTTCCGATTGCGCAGATGGGTCAGTTCGCCATGCAGGCGTGTGCGCAAATCGTTCGTGTT
>JBBRQD010000014.1:0-78919 GCA_038227045.1 Planctomycetota bacterium | reverse complement strand
CGAGCGGAAAACGAGCGATTTTTGTTCGGATCGAGGCGCGAACTTCATGCGCTATCCAGAGGAGATAACGCTTGAAGTTCGCAACGAAGAGCCGGACAAAAAGCGCCGTTTTACGCCGCGTTCGGTTTTGAAACACTCTCTTAACCCTTAACCCCAATTATTCAACCATGGCTGAAGTCAAATTCGGAAAACCAACAGACGCCCCCGGCGCGGCTCCGATCGCTCCTCCAAGCACGATCGCGGGCATTCGTCCGGCCGATGCCGCGGCCGCCGGCGAAGCGCCTAAACCCGCTCCAAGCGCAGTGAAGGACCGCAAGTACCCGTGCAAAGGCTGCGGTTCGGATTTGGTTTTTGCGCCGGGACAGGATTCGCTGGTCTGTCCGAATTGCGGACACCTTGAGAAAATTCCGCAAACAGCGCAGGAGATCAAAGAATACAGTTTCAACGATTATCTGGCCAAACCCAAATCCACGGGCTACGGCGCTCCGCCGGCCGAGCGGCGCGACGCCAAGTGCCCGAACTGTTCCGCGCAATTGCAGCTCGATGCCAGTGTGCGCTCGACGAAATGTCCGTACTGCGGTTCGCCGATGATCACCGACGACGACAAAGCGCCGGGGAAGGAAGTGATTACGCCCGAAGCAGTGATGCCTTTCGCCATCACGCGCAAACAGGCGGAGGGCAAATTTACGGAATGGCTCTCGTCGCTCTGGTTTGCGCCGGGACTGCTGAAGAGCGATTCGCATCTGAAGGAATTTCAGGGGATTTACAAGCCGTTCTGGACCTACGATTCGCACACTGTCAGCGACTGGGCCGGCGAGCGTGGCGATTATTACTATGTGACGGAGACGTATACGGAAGTCGAGAACGGACAGCAGGTGACCAAGACGCGGCAGGTGCGCCACACGCGCTGGTCGTTCTGCTCGGGCGTCTACCAGGATTTTTTCGACGACGTGCTGGTCGCGGCGGGAAAGACCGAAGACAAAAGCAAGGATTACGATCTGAAGGTGCTCAAGCCCTATGAGCCGGAATACCTCAGCGGTTTCGGCGCGGAACGCTATGCGCTATCGCTTGAGGACGGATGGCAGCGCGCGAAAAAAGTCATTGACGACAGCATCTACGGTTCCGTCTGCACGCAGATCGGCGGGGACGAACAGCGCGTCAAACAGATCACGACCGCGTACAACGGCATCATGTATAAACACATTCTGCTGCCGATTTGGATCAACTCGTATCGCTACGCGGATCAGACGTACAGCTTCGAAGTAAACGGGCAGACCGGCGCGGCGAACGGCACGCGGCCGTACAGCTTCTGGAAGATCTTCGGATTCGTGGCGACGATCGTGCTGGTGCTGATCGCCTTGTACTTCATCTTCGCGCACAAGGGCGGCTCGCATGCAATGACACCGGAGAAACCGTACAACGAAGCGCCGCGTGTCAGAATCGAACCGCCAGATTTAAACCCCGACGGGACAAGAGTGAAGGCGAAGCCAAAGTATTGAGGCTGTTCACCAGCCCGCCAATTCATCAATGTTGAAGACCGGACCGTCCTGGCAAACGGTTCGTCTCAGCAGCCCGGTTTTTCCGTGCGGCGAGACACCGTCCACCACGCAGGCGCGGCAGACGCCCACGCCGCAAGCCATGCGGGCTTCCAGCGAGACGCACGCAGGAAGATTCAGGCGGCGCGCGGCTTGGGCCGCGGCAATCATCATCGGTTCGGGGCCAGCGGCGTAAATTCCAACGCGGCGGCCTTTCAATTCGTTCTCCAGCAAAGATTCAAGCGCTCCGACAGCCGTGCCTTTGAATCCGGCGGATCCGTCATCGGTAGCGCGGTGCGTTTTACCGGGGGTCGCGACGATCTCCGGACGCACCAGTTGTTCGGCGCTGCGGGCGGCGAGAACCAAATGCCACTCTTTCGTTGATTTCTCGGCGAATTTTCGAAAGAAATAAACGAGCGGGGCGACACCGCTGCCGCCGCCAAGAGCGACGTGCGCATCGACGTTGGGAAGCGGCTCAAAACCGCGGCCCAGCGGGCCGATGACGCGCAGTTTCGCGCCGCGATTCGCGCCCGAAGCGAGGCTGGATTCGACAACGCGCTTCAAACTCTGCGTACCGCGTCCCGAGACGAAGTACAGCAATTCGATCTCATCGCCTTTCGCATCCAAAATCGCCAGCGGCCTGGGCAGCAACGGTTCGGAGTAGCCCGCAACATCTTCCGCGCAGGCCAGCATCACAAACTGGCCGGGCTTGGCGCGTCGGGCGATCTCCGGGCAATGCATGCGCAGCCAAAAATAACGCGATGACGCCGCTTCATGATGCAGCGCGTGAGCGGTGGTTTGAACGAAAGTCGAAAGGGAATTGCAGCACGTGTCGATCATGCGTGCATAATACCAAATAGGCGGCGCGAGGAAAATGTTAGAATCCGGCGGAACACCAAAACCATTTTCTGTTCTCTGTGTTCTCTGTGTCCTCTGTGCCTCCGGGGTCAACCCGCCTTGGCAATCGCCGCTTTGACCTTCTCAATCCCCGTCTTCGCCACCACGTTCGGATCCAGCTTCCAATATTCCGGATTGAACAATTCCAGCGACAGCAGGCCGGCATACTTTATCGCTTTCAAATCCTTGATTATCTCCGCGTACGGCGCGATGCCATCGCCCGGATACACGCGGTCCTTATCGGCGATTTTGTCGCGCGCAATATCCGGGTAATCGTTGACGTGCAGCACCTGAAAATTCGTGTTGGTGAGCTGCTTCATGTCGTCAAACGACGAACCGCCTTTGTACAGGTGATACACGTCCGGGAGAATGCAGGCCTTCGGATGTCCGCTGAGCATCGCCGCTTTGACGGTCTCGTTGAGAGTCTTGAACGTCTTCGAAAATCCCCAGACTTCCGCCATCGTAACAATGCCGGCCTTTGTGCCGAGTTCCGCGAGCGCCTTGTATCGGTCCGCAATTTTCTCGACGGAAACATCCTCGTCCTTCGGCTGCGTCGCGCCCACCGGCGGAGCCGCGAGGCGTTTGCCGCCAAGTTCCAGCAGCATATCCATGTCGTGCCTGGCCGCCTCAAGTCCCTTGGCGCGCCGCGCGTCGTCGTTGACAATCCACTCGGCGAAACCGATGGCGCTTTCCACGAGCAGCCCGGAATCGGCGATCTGCTTCGAGAGATCCTTGAGCGATTTGCCGCGCTTGACGTAATCGTTTAGCTCGCCCATCCACGGTTCGATGGCGTCGTAACCGGCCTTCGCCGCAACCTCGACTTTCTTCTCGATGCCCAGTTTCTCGCCGTCAATCTTGCATTCGCGGATGGTGCTGGTGTTCAGCATGATGCGAAACGGCTTTTCGTCGGCGCGTGCGCCGCGCTTCAGCGCAAAAGGAAGCGCCAACCCGGCGGCAACGGCGCTGCTCGCGCGGATAAACGTGCGGCGGTGAATGGATTTCGGTTTCATGTCAGGTTCCTTGGAAATGCTAAAATTCGGGTGATCGCTCGACTACAAAGTTACACCAAAGATGGCTGAAAGGCATAGAGAAATGCGCGGATCGCCGAGACGTTGGATCGTTTGGAAGCGTCGCCGAAGGATCGTCGGCACACGTGCAAAATAAAATATTTTCAATCGTATCTTTTATTAATGAAGAACGAATCTAGCTCGTCTAGTGTCCGTTGCGCGCAAGAAAACCTATGAAAAAATAACCGGCGGAAACGGTGTCCGTTTTGCCAGTCCGTATCAAGTGATGGGCGCAATGCGCCGATATAGAATGATGCAAGAGCTACCAATTGATTGCCAGCGTGGGGCTGGTGATTTTCGCAGCTTTCGAAACAGTCGTACGCCGGGACAACTCTCATGATTAACGCAATCGCACGGTTTGCCACCGGGGGTAGGTTCGCCCTATTGAGTGCGGTCGTATCGGTATCCATCGCCGCCGCATCGGACAGCCTAACCAGCCCTTCGGCGCCGGCAAAAGTAGCCAACAGCACGGTGCGCGTTAAAGTCGAAACCGACGCGGGCTTGTCCGTTGTCGTCGGCTACGGTTCGGCGTTCGGCGTGGACCTCAGCGCCTATGGCGTCGAACGCCCGCGCTACCTGCTCAGCGCCGCGCATTTGGTTTTGACGGACGACGGCAGCCGCCTCTTGAATGGAAAAGTGAAAGTCGAACTGCCGCACAGCAACCACAAGACGTGGGTGCAATGCCGGGTGCTGGCCGTCACGCGCGTCTACGACCTCTGCCTGCTGGAATGCGACGAAGATGTCCCCGTAGTCTCCAAACTCACTCCGGGAAAAACAGGCATCGGCATCGGTTCCGCGGTGCATGTCGTCGGCTGTCCGCTGGGCGTGCAACCCCAGGTCAGCAGCGGCATCCTGACCGACAAAGATCCCTTGGTCAGCGACCGCGGCCACAAAGTCTGGGAAGCCGCCGCCGCCTTCAACCACGGCAATTCCGGCGGACCGGTCTTCTGCGCGGATTGCGGCACGGTGATTGGCGTCGCAGTGGCCGGCGTGCGAGCCGGTGGCGGTGGGCCAATGGACATGGACCCAAAAATCGCGCTCTTCACGCCGTATTATTGCGTCAAGAATTTCCTGGACGTCAGCATCGCGAAGATGGCGCGATGAATCTGGTCCAACACCTAAAGTTTAAAGCAAATTCAAAGTTCAAGAGGCACTTTGCGATTTTCAATCGCAAAGTGCATTTCCTTGTTAGGATTTCGAATCCGTCCGTTATCTCATATTTCGGAAAACGAGACGTGAATCCTACCTAAAAAGGAATTCAATAATGAACCAGTCGCCGAGCGCAACTCCCTCGATTTCTCCAACGTCATGGCCCGTTCCGCAAGAAGTCACGCCGGACGTCGAGGGTCCAACCGTGGCAGTTCGGGAAAATGTCGAGAAGTCGGCAAACTGGTTCTTTTGGATCGCCGCGCTCTCGATCGTGAATTCGCTTATCGTACTTTCAGGCGCTAGCTGGACATTCATTTTCGGCTTGGTATTCACGCAATTTGTCGATGTTCTTATCGGGCAATTTAAGCTGACGGGTGTTGCGGCCACCGTGTGCATTGTCATCAATGCGACCGCTATCGTCATTTTTTGCGGCCTCGGATACTTCGCCCGCCGCTGCCAGATATGGGCGTTTATTGTGGGCTTGATCCTCTATCTAATGGATGCGCTGCTCGCCTTGCTCATCGGCGATTTTATGTTATTGGCATTCCATGCCTTCGTGATCTTCAAACTCTCCGGCGGAATCGTGGCGCTTCGAAGCAATCGTTGAGCGACGTTTTATAGCCCCATCTCGCTCGACACAAACGACGTATCATAAGCCCCCGCCACAAACTTCACATGCCCGAGAATCTCGCGCAGAAACGGCGCGGTCGTGGACACGCCGTCAAGCACCAGTTGCTCCAACGCGCTGCGCATGCGGCTCACCGCTTCGATGCGGTCCGCGCCATGAACGATCAGTTTTCCCAGCATCGAATCGTAATTCGGCGGCACCACGTAGCCGGAATAAATGTGTGTATCCATGCGGATGTTCTTGCCCTGCGGCGGGGAAAACATCCCGATCTTTCCCGGCGACGGCGCGAATTTTCGCGCGGGATCTTCGGCATTGATCCTGCATTCGAGCGCGTGCCCGGTGAAGACAATGTCCTTCTGCCTCCAGCGCAGTTTCTCGCCGCTCGCCACGCGCAATTGTTCTTCGACAAGATCCAGCCCCGTTACCATCTCCGTGACCGGGTGCTCGACTTGCAGGCGCGTGTTCACTTCCATGAAATAAAACTTGCGCGCCTTGTTGTCGTAAATGAATTCGACCGTGCCGGCGTTGGAATATTTCGCGGCCTTCATCAGGCGCACCGCCGCCATCTGGATATCGTAGCGTAAGCGCTTGTCGAAACCCGGCGCGTTGCTCGGCGATTCTTCGATCAGCTTCTGGTTGCGGCGCTGGATCGTGCAGTCGCGTTCCCCGAGATGGATCACGTTGCCGTGCTCGTCGGCTAGAATCTGCACTTCGATGTGGCGCGCGCTTTCGATGTATTTTTCAAGGTACAGCGTGCCGTTGCCAAACGCCGATTCCGCTTCGTTCTTCGCCTGGACAAAATTCGTGCGCAGCGCAGCGTCGCTGTGGCTGATGCGCATGCCGCGCCCGCCGCCGCCGGCCGACGCCTTCAACAGCACCGGATAACCGATTTGCGCGGCGACCTTCAGCGCCGCGTCCACATCGACGAGTTCGCCTTCCGATCCCGGCACGGTGGACACGCCCGCGGCTTTGGCGATTTGCTTCGCGCTGATCTTGTCGCCGAGTTTTTCGATGGCTAGAGTGGGCGGACCGATGAACGCGATTTTACACGCGCGGCAGACTTCCGCAAAATGCGCGTTCTCGCTCAAGAATCCATAACCCGGATGAATCGCCTCGACATCGCCGATTTCCGCCGCGGCGATGATGTTGTTGATTTTGAGATAACTTTCCTTCGCCGGCGGCGGGCCGATGCAAATGGCTTTGTCGGCAAGACGCAGATACACCGCGTCCTTGTCGGCTTGCGAATACACGACGACCGTCTCGATGTTGAGGCGCTTGCACGTGCGAATAATGCGCAACGCGATTTCGCCCCGATTAGCGATCAGAATGCGTGTGAACATGAATAATGGAATAAAGAAATCGAACGTCCCGCGTCGTTCGGCGTCCAAACTGCTGAACGGCGCCGCCGGCAGGAGGATCGAATCTCAACCGGCCTCCACAAGGAAAAGGAGCTGGCCGAACTCGACGGGCGACGCGTTTTCGAGGAAAATTTTGCGAATTTTGCCGCTCACCCCGGCCTTGATTTCGTTCATCACTTTCATCGCTTCCACAATGCAAATGACTTCCTCGGGATTGACGTGGTCGCCGAGTTCCTTGAACGGCGCCTGGCCCGGCGCCGGCTGGCGGTAAAACGTGCCGACAATCGGGGCCGTGATTTCCTTGAGGTTGGCTGCGGCCGGAGCCGGCAATTCGGCGGCGACCGGCGCGCTCGCTACCGCCGCGACAGGTGCGGAGACGACAACCGGGTGCGGCTGCAAACGGTCCCCGCTGCGCGCGGAAAACTCCCAATCCTTATCCGAAACGCGCAGTTCGCCGAGCTCGTACTGCTTCATCAGCCCGATCAGTTTTTCTACTTTCTCTAGATCCATCTCTATTCCCGATTCTGTTGATCGCGTTTTTGGTTCAGTCGACACCCTACGCGGATCGGCTAAAAGCTCAATTTTAATCTCTACTCGCCGCTGCCGTCCCAGCGCAATCCGTGTTTCAGATGGCTCAACACACGGCATCCGGTTTTCGTCACAAGCACCACGTCTTCGACCCGCACGCCCGCCACGCCCGGCAAATAGATGCCCGGTTCGATCGCCAGCACCATGCCTTCGCGCACTGTTCCATTCGCTTTTTCCGAAATGGATGGATGCTCGTGAATATTGAGACCTACACCGTGTCCGGCCGAATGGCAAAATCCGTTTTTATATCCCGCTTTATCAATCGCCGCGTGAGCGGCCTTGTCCAAATCGGCCAGTTCGACGCCCGGCGCAATCGCCCCGATCAAGGTCCGATGCGCTTCCAGCACGATGCCATGAATCTGACGCAATTGAGGCGGGATTTTACCCCAGAAAAAGGTGCGCGTCAAGTCGCTGTGATAACCGCAAACTTTGGCGCCCCAGTCCAGTAGAACCACGCTGCTGCCGCTCAGCACACGCTGCGTGGGACGGCCGTGCGGCACGCACGTGTTCGTGCCGATTTGAAACAAAGTCTCAAACGCCTGGTCGTCCGCGCCCGCCAAAACCAGCAGGTGGCGCAATTTCGCGGTAACTTCGAGTTCAGTGATCCCGTTTTTTAAACCCGCGCACACTTCGCGATAACACGACTCCTGAATGCGCAGCGCTCTTTCAATGCACGCGATCTCCCAGGCGCTTTTCGACAGGCGCAGTTCGGCGACCATGCAATGTTCCTGCTTGATCTTGATCTTCCCCAACGCCCGGCGCAGCGGTTTCAAATCCGTCAGCCGCATCGCCCCCGGCTCGATCGCCAACACGCCGACACGATTCTTCCGCGCCACGGCCCCGGCTTTTTCCATGATTCCCTGAGGTTCGACGACAACTGTCCAGCCCTTCGCGGTCTCCGCCGCTTCCTGCGCAAAGCGGAAATCCGTCAACAGAAACTGCCCATGCGTCGTCACCAGCAGCGCGCTGTCGCTGCCGGCGAAACCAGAAAGGTAGCGCACGTTTCGCTCATCGACAATCAACGCCGCCGAAAGCTTGCGATCACGCAATACCGCACGAAAATTGTCCATGCGCGCCGTCAATTCAGCCGGAGGCGGCGCGAGCAGTCGATCCATCGAAAAACTCCCTTTTTCATAGTTCAGGAATGACCAAGTTCAACGCAGTTGGAACTGCGCGGCTGCGTTGGGACATGTCAGGGCGTGTCGAAACGAGCGACCATTGGCAAATAGACCATGGTCCCTTTCTAATACTGGAACTTCCGGGAACATGCGCGAGAATTTTTAAATGTAAAGAAATAATTACAATCCGAAGTTCCCGTATCGCGGAAAATTGGGGCATAACCGATCAGGCGGCCGGACGTTTCGCGTCGGAGGATTTTGCGGGCAGCGTGAACCGGAATGTGCTGCCGTGATCAAGCTTGCTTTCAACGGCGACCTTGCCGCCGTGTGCTTCGACGAATGCCTTGACCACCGCCAGACCAAGGCCCAAACCGCTGTCGTCCTGCGGATCGGTCTCCAACTTGTCGAAGACCTTATCCAGACGGTCGGCGGCTATGCCTGTGCCATTGTCGCTGACCCAGCATTCGACACTTTTTTCCGCGGCGTTTTCTCGTGCTCCGATGGTTACCGTTCCCCGCGGCGTGTATTTAATCGCGTTGGCCATCAAATTCTGGAATACGCGCCTCAACACGCTGGCGTCGCCATATACGGCCAGCTCGTCGGGTACCGTGTTGATCAACTGTGTGCTTTCGGTTTTTGCCAGCGGCTGAAGATCGTGTATTAGCATTTCGACTACGGGCCACAGATCAAATTCGCGGCGCTCCAACTTAATGCCCGCTTCGGTTCCAAGATTAATGGTCTCTTCAAGCACTTTTGCAACCAGGCTGTTGAGATGCTTCACGTTTCGGTGCAGAATTTTCAACATTTGCGCGGCTTCTGTGCCGGTTGATCCTTGTGCGTTGATCCGGTCCAGGAGACTCGCGGCCACGTGGATGGCATTCAACGGTGTACGGAGGTCATGTGCCACAAAGGAGAGGTACTCTTCGCGCCGTTGTTGTACTTCAAGGGCGCGCTGCGATGAATATGTCTGTACGGCCAATCCAATTGCTGCGTCAAGTACCCGATTCAAAATGTGAAACGCCCTGCCCTGCAGGACCACACCGTTGGTGTCGGCAAGATCGTGAACGCAGCCCCGCACAATATTATACTCCGTGACAACTTCCTCAATATCGAAGCCATCTAAAGCGCGCTGGTGGCCGTGCGTTGGGGGACTGCCCACACTCATATCGTGAGTAATTGTCTGCATCGTCGAAGAACGCAGTGCCTCAGCCAATTCGTCCAATAGTTCTGTGATGTGATCGTTTAGCGTGGGGGTATCGAGGTGCTTGGCCGAAGGAAGTTGCTTGACGTGCTGCCGCCATCGTGAGAGCAATGCGCCGCGATCACGTTCGATCAGTGCCGCCAGTTTTTTCGAATTTTCGATATGCACTGCTCCTAAAAGACGCTTTCGCGGCAACTTGCCACAATAGTAGGACGACGAAAAGGATCGAATTCCTCAATAAACATTCCAATATAGATGAGCACGCATGAAACCCTGGTTCGTGGATGGCGGCGGAATTGAGTCTTGACGAAGCCACGAAAACAAGGGACTATAGCGCAGCTTGGCATTGGTTTCTGAAAAATTGCGAACGGGCAATTCAATCCAAAAATAAAATCGAGAGAGCAATGCATGACGACAGACGATTCCAATTCACCGCTGGTTGAACCCGGCGAGGTGGCCGGCCCCGGCGAATCGCAACGCCTGATCCTCTCCGGCGGCGAAACCGTCATGCAATGCGCCACGCTGACCGGCTGGGACATTTTCGAACACATGATCCGCTATTGCCTGATGCTGCTCGATCAAGCCCAGGGCAATATCTGCGCGTTTTACATCGACGACTTCGACACCTGCGACGAATACGCGCTGCGAGTCGTCCAGGGCCTGATCGGCCGCGCCGGCTATACCACCAGCGATTTTCTCGAAGGGCCAGAGCAGACCTATAAAGGCTTCTGGGCGTGGAGAACGAAGGCGTGATGACGGCGTGCGGCAAGTATCCTTGCCGGTCCTGAAAGGAAGTCACGTGCCAGCCCAGGACTTTTTATGCGTCTTCGAATCACTGAAATTTATAAATCCATCCAAGGAGAATCGACCTTCGCCGGCCAGCCGTGCATCTTCGTCCGCACGACCGGCTGCAACCTGCGCTGTGTCTGGTGCGACAGCGCGTACAGTTTCTACGGCGGAAACTGGATCACGCTCGACGACATCCTGGCGCAAGTCGAGAAGCTGGATTGCAACCTCGTCGAAATAACCGGAGGCGAACCGCTGCTCCAACCCGGCGTGCCGGTCCTGGCGGAGCGGCTTCAGAGCGCGGGCAAAACGGTCCTCGTCGAAACATCCGGCGAACGACCGATCGAAGTCCTGCCGGAAGGCGTCATTCGCATCATGGACCTCAAATGCCCCGACTCCGGCGAATCCGCACGCAACCGCATCGAAAACATCGCTCATCTGAAGTCCCGCGACGAAATTAAATTCGTGCTCGCCAGCCGCCGTGATTACGAATTCGCCCGCGATAAAATCCGCGAATACAGTCTGGGCAAACGCGTCAAGGCCGTGCTGCTCTCGGTCGTCTTCGGAAAGCTGGAGCCGGTCCGCGTGGTGGAATGGATGCTCGAAGACAAACTCCCCGCCCGCTTCCAATTGCAAATGCACAAATTCATCTGGGACCCGGTCGCGAAGGGCGTCTAGATGTGGAAATGCGAAATGGCGAATGCGATTCTCTCCTTCTTTAAAAAATTTGCATTCAGTCCAAACATCCGCATTCCGATACTTCCAACATAATCAATCCGCGCATTTCGCGGCGGAGCGTTTGTGTTGGGGGGAATCCACATGTCATTCTGCATTCGCGCGAGCGCCGCGCCGCATCGCATTGCCACTTTGCTTTCCGTGTCCATTTTCGCATTCGCGGTCCTGGTCCTCTTGCCGGGATGCAACAAAGACGACGACGACGGTCCGGCTACGGCCTCGTCGCAGTATTTTTCCAACATGTCCGCCACGCGCCCCGGCGAATTGACGCAGGCGTACTCCGAATTGCAGGGCGGTCAGGCAGGCCAGGCTTATGCGACCGCGCAAGGCTACATCGATTCGCACCCTGGCAGCCCGTATCGCCCCGAAGCCTTCTACATCGCCGGCCAGTCGCTCGCCGCGCAAGGCCAGTTCGAGGAAGGCAAGGAAAAACTCGAAGTGACAATCGACAAGACCAGCGATCGCAACCTGAAAGCGCTGGCCATGCTCGGCCGCGCCGACTGCAACATGGGGCTGGGCAAATACCCTCTCGCCAGCCGCCAGTACCACTGGATCGAGCTGCATTACAAAGACGTCAAGCCGCTGCATCAGGACGAAGTGATGTTCAAGCTCGGCCTCGCGGCGAAAAAAGCGAACAATCACGATTGGGCGGATTATTGGTTCAATCAGATCAACGAACTCTACCACCTGAGCCCTTACGCCGAACGCGCCCGGCAGGAAAACAGCCATTTCAATCCGCCGCCCGGCAGCACTGCAAAGCCCTTGATCTATTCACTGGAAGCATACGCCTATTCGAAGCCCGAAAAGGCAGAAGAATCGGCGGCCGTTCTGCGCTCAAAAGGCTATCGCGACGTCGAAGTCATCGCCACTACGCGCAACACCTATCCCGTGTACGAAGTCCACGTCGGAAAATTCACGAGCAAAGCCGAAGCCGGCCGCGCCCAGGTCGACGCCGAACTCGCCGGACTATCCACCAGCGTCCGCCCAGGAACGGTTGAGCCGCTGAAGTAAATGCGGAAGCTTTTTTTAACGCGGATGGACGCAGATAAATCTGCGTCCATCCGCGTTTTTATTAAACCATTGAAAATATGAAACACATGGCTCGCGTCGGGGCCAGTGACGATGTTTATTTCTTCCCATCCTCCGGAACCCCGGACTTTCCCGTCGGCAATTCTGGTCCCGTTCCCGGAATAAAGATGCGCAAACCTTGCCCCACGCTGAGCCGCGCCGCAACGTGTGCGTGTATGTTAAAGAGCACGCGCTGCCGCGAATCGACTCCCTGAACCGAACAGACCGTGCCGGCGAACGTGCGTGCGCCATCGGCCGGAACGATCGCCACCGCCGCGCCGATCGGCAATTCTTTCGCACGCGACGCGCTGCTCCACGCCACCGTGGCGGTCAATGCGCCGCTCAATACTTCCACGTCGGTGACATACGCGGTAAGTCCGAGGCGGTCCTGATCTTTCTTGTGCTGCGCGTCCTGGACCGCACGCACGGCGTCGTCGCCTTTGCGGTCGAAGATTTCGACGGCCATCAGTTTGCCGTCGCGTTCCACTTGTTGCGGAATGACTTCGTCGCCGATTTGCAGCGCGTCGATGCCCCCCGCCGTGTCGCTCTTCCAGACCTTCGCGTCGGGCGCGAATGCGAATTGCTTGTCTTCGCTCTTCGTGACTTTGCCTTCCTTGTCTTTCTCTTCGCGATGCGTCGAATACGTGTGGTTCTGCGCATCGATGGCCGTGACTTTCCCAAACCAGCCGTGCCGCGCAGAGACGTGTATCTCATCCTGTACGGCCCGCGGATACGTCCATTTTTTCTCTTCGTCGACATACACGAAAAGCATCACGCGCTCGCCGGGAAAATAGTTTTCAAGTTCGCCCCACGAATCGCGAAAATGCAATTCCGTATCGTCGCGAATCGGCACGCGCACACGCTGTCCGTCGCGCTCGCGTTTTATTTCAAGCGTGCGCCCTTTGACGTCCACGTCGGTCACCACGCCAAACGCGCGCGCCATGTCGCCAAAGAAATCGTTCTGAAATTTCGGTTTGGGCGCAACGGTCCCCGCGGCTTCCCCGGCGACGAGATAGCCGGATACAATCACTAGACAGGCGACAAGCAAAGCGTATTTCCAGCTCAACATAAGGCGACTCCAAGTTTGACGAATCGAATTGAGACAATTAAAGTACACCGGAAATATGTCAATTGGGTGGCCCAGCCCTCGGGCTGGGTCGCAAAGCGACAAGAAGCCTCTCCCAAACCGCACGCGCTTCCCGAAACGCGAATTACTCAACGCGCGCGCCATGATACACTTTCGGACGCCATGGAAATGAACGCTGAATCTACATTTTTCGACAGCCATTCGATCCCGGATCAAACCGGCGACGCATCGCTTCCAGCCGACATGCGCAGCGCGCTTTTCTATGGAGACAATGCGCGATCGGCAAAGCAGTTTTTCGCGGAGGCGCTCAACTGCATCGTCGGGCCCAACGACCCACGTTATCCGCGCGATGCCCACGTGCTGGATCTCCGCATGGACGATGCCGCCCTCGTCAAGAATCTCAAAGAACCACCTGCGCATTGGTGGCCGCTGTGTGGGGCATCGCGCGATAATGGTAAACCGGTGGTTCTGCACCTGAACGCGGCGGATTTCAGTGCACTCGCGCGCGGACTGACGCGGCTCGCCCGCGCGTTTCCCGCACTGCGCCTGATCGTCGATCCCTTCTTGGGAGGCAAAGCGTCGAAGTGGCAGGCGGGCGTCTGTCTCGCCGAGGAGTCGAATATCTGGCTGACCACGCGCGGTCTTTACGCAGCCGAAAAAGCGTGGCCGGACCGCTCCGAACGTGAAGCGCTGCATTTCACCATCGGCGAAGTGGGCGCGGGAAAATTGCTCTTCGCGTCGGGCATGTCGCCCGCTCAACTCAATGCGCAAGCCATCTCACCCGCGCAATGGCTGAAGAGCATTCCATTTCTCGACATTGCTCAACGGGAATTGATTCTGCGCCAAAACGCAGCCGATGCCTTCGCGGGATTGATCGACATGGCACAACTGCCTCATTTCCGTTCGGGCACATAAACCGCTCCGAGCCATCGTGTCGTCGGCGCGGCGTTTCCAACGACAGGTACGCCAGCAACAGGCACACGCTGCGCCTCCGAAATTCCCGCTTGTTCCAGTCCTCCCGGATTGCGCCGCACAGTTTTGGGTTTACGCGGATCGATCTCTAAAGACGGCTGTGTACCGACCACGTACATCGCCCGGTGCGGTTCCGCGAGCCAGTAGTCAGCGGCGTCCTCCGGCAGTATTCCCGGACAAAATTGTAGCAGATAAAATCGAGCATCTGGGCCGCTTCCCGCGAGGACTAAAATCGCGGCGCCATCCGCGCGCGCGCGTTTTCGCACTTCGCGGCAGACCGGCGCACTGCCCTGGCAATATTCCGTCTGCATCCACGTCCCAAACACCAGTTGATACATCGTCATCAGCGCCAATTCGCACGCCAGCATTCCAAGCACAAGCGCCACCGCGCGACGCTTCAAAATCGCTCCAATGACCCATGCGCCGCCGCCCAGCAAAATTGCCCCCGCCGCAATCGACAGAATTGGGTTCGACGCCAGCGCTTCTAAATTGATTGCTGGAACTTTGTGCCGCAGTGATTTGAACGGTCCGAAGTTCGCGCCCAATTCAAACGCAATCAAGCCTGCCCCCGCGACGATAAACACTGTGGTCATCGCGACGGTAATCCATTTGGCGATTCGGTCTTCGATTCGCGCAGCGGGCGCGTTGTTCTTCAGCGACTTCAGGAAACCATCGAATGCCCAGCCCGCCAGCAGGCAAAACGCAGGTATCGCGGGAAAAATCCGGTCCGCGCGCTTCGACGGGACAAGCGAGAAAAAAAGCAGCGTCGTGAAAAACCAGGCCACCAATAAGCGCAACATGCCGCGCTGCTTGTCGCTCCACGCCGAATTTTTCGCCTCAGCGAATGCGCCCCAGATTCCCAACAAGCCAAAGAGTGACGCGGGCAGTGCGCGCGCGATGACATGTGGAAGATAATAGAAGAAATTTCGATTCGATTTGTCCGCACCCTTATCCTCGATTTTGGCCGCTTCCGAACGAAATCGATCCAGAACTTCCGCCTTGATGATGTGTTCATAAACAGCCGCCGGTTCGGCTCGATACGCGAGCGCTAACCAGATCAAAAACGGCAACAGCGCCAACGGCAATCCCCACCAAACGCCCATCCGGCTATAGCGTTCTTTGAAGCGTCCTTCCAGGAGCCAGGTCGCAGCAAGCGCCAAATGCGGCAGAAACGCCAGCGGCCCTTTCGTCAAATTTCCCAACGCCGCCGCAATCCAAAAAATCCAGAGCCAACCGCTGCGAAAACTCGGCTTCTCCGAACTGCTCTCTTCCCAACGCACAATCGCCCAAAATTGCATCACGATAAAACACGTCAGCAGCATGTCGGTGCGCGCGTAATACATCTGCTTGGCGAACATCGACGTCAGCAGCATGAAGCCGCAGCCCCACAGCGCCGCGCGTTCGCCGAGCCGCCTTCGCGCCATGTCAAAGACCATTAACGCCGTGGCCAATCCCGCCAGCAGCGACGGCATCTTCAGAAAAACATCCTCCGCGCCAAAGAGCATCACCAGAGGCGCGGCCAGCCAATTGTACAGCGGCGGCTTGCTCATGATCGAACCGTCGGCGTGATGCTGGACGATCCAATTTCCATTGCACACGATATCCAGCACGTAATCGGCCTGCTTCGGCTGATCACCTTCGTGCAGGTCGCTCGACGCAACGATGCGCAACACCGCAATGAACGCAAATAGCGCCACGATCCAGATTATGGACCGCGCACCGCCGCCAGCTTCAATTGAGTTGTCGTTGGACTCGCTCACTGTATTTCCAATTGAAAAAGTGTGCGCGGATACTATACAAAGAGCGTTCGCATTTCAATGAGCCCGCGCCTTGGGTTGATCGGCATTTCGGAGAATGATATGAAAACCGCATTGACTTTTTTTTCAATGGTACTGATTGTTTCGACAGTTGCGCGTGCGGATGTCCCTTCTGCGGACCCTGAGCAGGGCATGAAGCGCATCGCGGCCAGAGTCTTGCACGATGTCATCGCCGATATCAACGCCATGGAGGAGATCGTCGTCGCGGATGGAGCCGACAAGGACAAACAGATCGCCGCGAAGGCCGAGCTGCAGAACAAAATCGAGAGCCGCATCAAGGCCATGGACGCGAAGCAGCGCCAGATGTTTCAGAAAATGGCCGCCGATCAGGAAGCGTACATCGCGAAACAAGCCGACGAAGCAACCGACACGGCAAAGAAAGCAGAATTGCTTGGACGATTGAAACCATACAAAACGCTTCGCGAACGCTTCCTGCAAGCCGCGCTCGATTCCGATGACGGCATGGCCGCAGCGCCCAAAAAGGAAGGAACTTCCGCCGCGATGATTATCGCGGGCCTCGCAATGGCCATGGCGTTCGCGTCGGCCGGACTCCTTTATATGCGCAAGAGCGCCGCCAACGATTAAGAGAGTGTTTCAAAACGGGATTTCCGCATGGCCGCTCGCGCCGACACACTTGCCATTGATTCCCCCGCCCTGCCCGCCCCAAACTCCGTCGGCGTCTTCGCCATGTCGGCGCTTTGTCTTGCGCTGCTCGCCGCCTTCATCGCCGCATGGATGCCAATTGGGTTTTCAATCGCCACCGTCTTTCTCTTCGCCGGGCCGCACAACTGGATGGAGTTCCGCTACTTCATGGCGCGCATGCCCGCGCGATGGGGACCGCTGACGCCCTTCTTTTCGCTCGCCATCGGCGGCGTGTTTGTTCTGGGCGCGGCAAACATCGCGTTGAGCCTCATCGTCCGCAACGCCTACTGGAGCGAACATCAGGACCGGATCGCGTCAGCAAGCTGGTTGAGTCTCGTCGTGCTGTGGGTCGCCGCGTTGATTTATTTGCGCGGGCGCGAACCATCCCGGCCGCGCAATTGGCAGTGGGCCATCCCCGCTGGATTTGCGATCGTCAGCCTGATCTGGCTGTGGCCGCTGCAATGCTATTTCGCGTTGGTCTATCTTCATCCCCTGCTGGCGCTCGTGTTTCTCGATAGGGAGATCAAGAATCAACGGCCGCAGTGGCGTCGCGCGTACCATGTTTGCCTGGCAGTGGTGCCGTTGCTGCTGGCTGTGCTGTGGTGGAAACTCCATGACGCCCCGCCTCTGCCCGAAGACGACGAACTCGCGCTGCGCATCGCGCGCCACGCAGGCTCGGGATTGTTCACGGGCGTTTCGTCGCATCTGCTAGTCGCGGCCCACACGTTTCTCGAGATGCTCCATTACGGAATCTGGGTCGTCGCGCTGCCTCTGTTGAGTTTCAAAACAGCGCCGTGGAAGCTGAACCGAATTGCGGTCTCGCGTCGTTCGAGCCTCTTGCGCGGCGGCGTGCTGGCCGCGTTTCTCATCGGCGCAGCAGCCGTGCTCGTATTGTGGGGCGGCTTTCTGGCCGATTATCCCGCCACACGCGACACCTATTTCATGATCGCGGTGCTGCACGTTCTGGCCGAATTCCCCTTCCTGTTGCGGCTTCTATGAGCCCCTCTTCGCTGTGGTCTTTTTTGCCGCTCGGCTACGCCCTGACGGTGCTGATCGAACTGCCGATTCTGTTGCTTTTCCTGTCGAAACATCATTCGATTCGCACGCGAATTTTCGCGGGGTTCTGGCTGAACGCATGCAGCTACCCGATCGTGATTCTGGTCCTGCCGCTGCTGATCCCGCCGGGTGAATCGCGCGCACTGTATCTTTGGGTCGCCGAAATCTTCGCGCCACTCTCCGAATGCCTGCTCTTTCGCCTGGCTTTTCAACCGCGCGTTAAATCGCTCGAAAATCCCGGCGTGTTGCCGCGCGATTATGCCGTGATTGTGCTCGCAAATCTGGCGTCGTTCGGCATCGGCGAATTCCTCTATCACATCGGCTGGTTATAAGGCATTCGCGCGCACGCGTTGGAAACCCGCGCCGCTTTGCTTATACTGCACTCGCTGCAGAATGAATTTCGACTCGAAAAATAATATAAGGAGAAACAGTGTAATGGAATCCAGCCAAGAGGAGATCAGGCACAGCATCCACGTGACGGAATATCAAAAGCGCCGCGCGGACGTGCTGGAAGCCCTAAAAGGCGCAGCAGCCGTGGTGTTTGCCGGAGATGGAGCGCCGCCTCAATTGGGGAAATGGCGCCCGGATCCTCATTTCTATTATCTGACGGGATTGGAGAATGAAGCCGGAGCCGCGGTGTTGTTTGATCCGACGGCTGAAAACCCCAAACGCCGCTGCGTGCTGTTTCTGCGTCCGTTGAATACCGAAAAAGAACGCTGGGAGGGCTACCGCGACGAGATCGGCTCCCTGCTCAAAACGCGCACGGGTTTTGAAACCATCATGCGCTCGGACGTATTGCCGGGCATGTTGACCGGCGCGTCACGGCGCGCGAAACTCGTGCACTGCCTGCATCCGTTCAGCATCTATCCGGCGGATGTCTCCCCCGACTTGTCCGTGTTTCGCAAAATCTCCGAACGCGTGCCCGGCGTGAAAATTGAGGATTCCATCAACCTATTGCCCGCCATGCGCGCGGTCAAATCGCCTGGCGAATTGGCGCTCATCCGCAAAGCCGTCGAGATCACAACAACGGGCTACGCGGCAGCGGCAAAGGCCATTCGCCCCGGCGCGACGGAGGATCATGTGTCGCAAGTGCTGGAGCAGACCTACCGGCGCGGCGGCGCGCAGGGCGTGGCGTACAACAACATCGTCGGTTCGGGCATCAGCGGGACGGTGTTGCATTACAACGACTGTTCGGGCGTGTTGCAAAAAGGCGACCTGCTCGTGATCGATTCCGGCTGCGCCTACGCTCATTACGCTTCGGACGTGACGCGCACCTATCCCGTCGGCGGAAAATTCACCCCCGAACAACGCGACGTCTACGAAGTGGTTCTCGCCGCTCAACTGGCGTCGATTAAAGCGGCACAGGCGGGTTCTACATTTACCGATGTGGACGAAGCGGCGCGTCAGGTCATCGACAAAGCTGGTTACGGCGATGCCTTCATCCACGGCATCGGACACCAGCTCGGCATCCAGGTTCATGACGCCTCCCCCGACGGCCCGCTCAAGCCCGGAATGATCATCACCATCGAACCCGGAATCTACCTGCCCGACCGCAAATTCGGCGTGCGCATCGAAGACGACATCCTCATCCTGCGAAAAGGAAACGAAAATCTAAGCGCCGCCATTCCGAAAAAAGCCGCGGATGTCGAAGCAACGTTGAAGGAGTAGCCTGAATCCGACGCGCGCAAAACATCAAGACTTTTGCGCTTTTACGCGGCTGGTCCGTGCTTCAATCGCGTTATAATCCGCGTCTTAAATTTGCTTAAAATATTTTTTCTGGCGATCCTCGTTCGGAGAACAGCAACAATGGCGATACGTGTGGGAGTTATCGGTCTGGGCTTCATGGGCCGGACGCATCTCGACATACACCTCAACAATCCGCGCGCGCAATTGACCGCGTATTGCGACTACGATCCCAACCGGACCAAGGGCAATTTGTCCACTGGCGGCGGAAATGTCGGCACGACGAAAAAGCTGAACATCGACGCGTCAAAAGTCACCGCCTACCAGGATCCCGCCGACCTGATCGCCGACCCGAACGTCGACGCGGTGGACATCTGCCTGCCCACTTACCTGCACGCCGAATTCGCGATCAAAGCGCTCGAGGCCGGCAAGTTCGTGCTCTGTGAAAAGCCGCTCACCGTCGATTTGAAAGAAGCCGACCGCATCGTCGCCGCGTCCAAGAAATCGAAAGGCTTCGTCATGCCGGCGCACTGCATGCGCTTCTGGCCTGAATGGGATTGGTTGAAAAAAGCGGTGGTCTCGAAGGAATTCGGCAAAGTTCATTCCGCAACATTCAAGCGCTTCGCGGCCGCGCCGGGATGGTCGGCGAACAATTGGATTCTGAATCCGAAACTGTCAGGCGCGGCGCTCTTCGACCTGCACATTCACGACACTGATTTTGTGCGCTTCGTCTTCGGCGATCCGCAAGCGGTGTTCTCAGTCGGCAACGGCGGAAAATCAACGAAAGACGGAATCGATCACGTCATCACGAATTATCTTTTCAAGAATCCCAAACTGGTCGTCGTCGCGGAAGGCGGCTGGAACGCCGATTCCTCTTACCCCTTCACGATGCGCTACACAGTGGTCTTCGACAAAGCCACGGCGGATTTCGACGCCGCCCGCGAAGGCAAAGTGCTGATGCTGCACCGCGCCGGCGCGAAGGAAGGCGAAGTCGTCAAAGTCGGCGCAAAGAACGGCTGGGAACTTGAAATCGATTATTTCCTGCAATGCATCGAAGAAAAAAAGAAGCCCAAGCTGATCACGGTGCAGGACGCCCGCGACTCCATCGCGCTGGTCCACGCGGAAGCAAAATCGATCCGCGAGCGCAAGGTCGTCAAAGTGTAGCGTTATTTCGCCTCATTCGCCGGCGCTGAAGACAACTGGCCATAACGGTGCCGCGTTTCCGAAACACTCTGCTCACGAAACCATCGGGTCAATTCATAACGCCCGTTTGCCAGCAGCGGGCCGTCGATCCAGTTCATTCCGGTCTCGTAAATAGCCGCGAGCAGCGCGTCGCCTGGCGGCGTAACAGTGCGCAGAAATTCTGTTTCCCTGGCAAGCTCCGGAAGCCGCGCGATAAGTTGCGCATCACTTTCCACGGTCCCGAGACTTACATGGAGCCGCACTTGCAATGTCTGTGCGGCCAATTTTGCGCGCAACACCGAATCGGTGTCGTCAGTGTTTAACCGCAGAATGACTCCGCGACAGGGGCGGTAGCGGAAGATGTTCGTCTCGGAACGCAATGCGGCCGGGTCATGCGAAATAAATTCGTGGAATTTGTTTGCAAAGCTTTTGGTTGCGTCTTCATTCACGGCCGACACGGCATCCTCCAGCCGCGCAAACATCGTCACATAATTCGGCCCGCCAGCCTTCGCCCCTGGACCGATACACGAGCGCTTCCAACCCCCAAACGGCTGACGTTGAACAATTGCCCCTGTGATCGCTCGATTAATATACGCGTTGCCAACTTGCACGATTTCGCGCCAGTGTGCAATCTCTTTTTCGTCGAGCGAATGAATCCCGCCAGTGAGGCCGAACGCGGTGTCGTTTTGGAATCGAATCGCTTCGTCGAGATTCGCCGCGCGCATCACGCCGAGCACCGGGCCGAAGCATTCCGTGCGGTGAAACCAGCTTCCCGCGCGCACGCCGAGTTTGATTCCCGGCGACAACAAACACGGATCGTTCTCCGACACGCGCGGCTCCAGCAGCCATTCTTCTCCTGCGTCGAGCGTAGTTAATCCACGCTTCAACGCGGTGCCAGGTTCGCGAATTAACGGCGTCACGACACTCGCAAAATCAGTCGCCGGCCCGACGCGCAAACTCGCCGCGGCGTCGCGCAACTGGCGGCGAAAAACGGGATCGTCGTACACTTCTTCTTCCAGAATCGCGAGACTCGCCGCGCTGCATTTTTGGCCGGCGTGCCCGAACGCCGACTTGACCAGATCCTTGATCGCCAGATCGCGGTCCGCCTGAGCGGTGATCACGATCGCGTTCTTGCCGCTCGTTTCCGCGAAAAGCTTGAGCGACGGACGCCAGCTCAAAAACATGCGCGCGGTCTCGTAAGCGCCGGTGAGCACCACCGCCGCGACGCGCGGATCGGTGATCAGCGCGCGCCCGATCTCGCCGTCCGCACACGGAAAAAATTGCAGCGCATCACGCGGCACGCCACCCTCCCACAATTGCCGCGCCAGCCGCCACGCGATGGCCACGGTCTCCGGCGCGGGTTTCAAGATGACGGCGTTGCCGGCCATCAGCGCTGCAAGCACGCCGCTGCACGGAATCGCGTATGGAAAATTCCAGGGCGGTGTGACCGCGACGACCCCAAGAGGCGTCGCCCGGACATCCGGCGGCGGCGCATAAGTTGCCGCATAGTAGCGCGCGAAATCCACCGCTTCCGACACTTCCGTATCACCCTCCCACGCGACTTTTTTGCCCTCGTGCATCATTTCGGCAATCGTCTCGAATCGCTGCGCTTCAATGACATCGGCGCACGCGCACAGAATGGCGGCTCGCCGCTCGAGGCTCTGCGCGCCCCATTGAACTTGCGCCGCTTGAGCGGCCGAGAGCACGGCATTCAAATCGCCCGGCGCAGGCGGCTGAGGCGCAACCCATCGGCGCACACTTTCCGCGAGGCGCGCGCGATTTTCCGGCTGCGTCCAATCCGTGTCCGGAGCGTTGTAAAAACCGCCGTCTTTCGGTATAGGGGGCAATTCTGCACGGCGCGATATCTCGGAGACTTCGTGCCGCGACTGCCATCCCGCAACGAACCGCTGCCGTTGCCGTTCCCATGCAGGACTGCCCGCCGCGAGCCCGAAAAGATCGTGCAGAAAATTTTCGGGCGCGGTGTTCTCGTCAAGCCGCCGCACCAGATACGCCATGGCGCTGGCGAAATCTTTTCGCAGCACAACCGGCGCATACACAAGCAGTCCACCGGCCTTCGCCTGCACCGCGCGCGCCTGATGGTTGGCCATGCCTTCGAGCATCTCGAGTTCCACAAAATCGCGCACGCCGCATTCTTCGCGCAGCACGAGCGCCAGCGCCACGTCGAAAAGATTGTGGCTCGCCACGCCCAGGCGAACCGCCCGCGCGTTCTCGGGCGTGCAGCCAAATTCCAACATGCGGCGATAGTTCGCGTCAGTCTCTTCCTTCGTCGCGTACGGCGCGGGATTCCAGCCGCGCAATTCGGCCTCAACCGATTCCATCGCAAGATTCGCGCCCTTGACAAGACGAAGCTTGATCGGCGCCCCGCCCGACGCGACGCGTTCGCGCGCCCATGCGGCAAGCTGCTGCTGCGCCGGCCACGAATCCGGCAAGTACGCCTGCAACACCATGCCCGCGCTCAGGCCGCGAAATTCAGTTTCGCCGAGCACCTGCTGAAATGCCGCCAGCGTGAGCGCCAGATCGCGAAACTCCTCCATGTCGAGATTCACAAATTTTCCGGCTGGCATCGCCGCGCGATAAAGCGTCCGCAACCGCTCATTGAGGGTCGCGAGCGTGCCATCCCAATCGAGCAGATTGATCTGGCTAAAAATGGCGGAGATTTTGACCGACACATAATTCACATCCGGATTGGCGAGATGCTGAAGCACGGCCGCAAGCCGCCGCCCGGCTTCTTCCTCTCCGAGAATCGCTTCGCCGAGATGGTTCAAATTCACGCGCGTGCCGGCCGCGCGCCGCGCCGCGAGATACCGTTTGAGCGGCTCCACTTCCCCCGGTAAAATCACGCGCGCACTGTCGCGCCGAAGTTGTTCTTCAACCGACGACATCACAAGTTTCGGAGCGACATGCGATGCCATTGCCCCCGAGCGAAGCAGCAGTCGATCGACACCGGACAGAAAATTCGGCACGCGATATTGCGCCAAAATCGCGCGCAAACGGCCGGCCTGAAAGCGCGGTTCACGGCTGCGAAAAACACGGTCGGCCATGGCCAGCGTGAAACTTTTCCCACGCGGGTCGTCCATCATCCGAGCCATGCGCGCCGCTTCTGTTTTTTCAACAGGCGTCTGCCCCGCCGACGATGCAGCAAGAAGCTCGGCGGCTAGTTCGGTCGCGCGTTCGACAATCGAGTTCATGCAATGCTCCCGACTTTAAAAACCTCAAACTATCGAATTCAAATCCTTCCCGAAAAATGCAGCAACGTTTAGCGCACTGTTGACGCCGTCTTCGTGAAATCCATTGCCCCAATACGCGCCGCAATAATGCGTCCGCCGCGCGCCGCTGATCTCCGCACGCCGAGCCTGCGCGGCGACGCTCTCCGGCGTATAGAGTGGATGCGCGTAAGTAAAGCTCCGCAGAATCTTTTGCGGATCGATGAGCGTGCGGCGATTCAGCGTCACGCAAAACGTCGCCGGTGCATCCGCCAGATTCTGCAACATATTCATATTGTAAGTCACCGTCGTCAACCTATCCGCTTCTTTACTCTCTGTTTGCCGGTCAATGTGGTAGTTCCAACACGCCCATGCCCGGTGCGTTCGCGGAAGCAGCGACGTGTCCGTATGCAATACGACATCGTTCGGCTGATATCGAATCGCGCCCAGGATTTCGCGCTCAGCGTCCAAAGGGTCTGCGAGCAACGCGAGCGCCTGATCGCTGTGCGTGGCGATGATGACATGATCGAACGATTGTGTCTCGCCATTTTGCAGCGCCAGTTCCACGCGGTCGTCGAAACGTTTGATCTTCTGGATCGGGCAATTCAATCGAATGGCTTTACGAAAAGGTTTCACAAGCGGTTCAACATACTTAAAAGAGCCGCCCTGGATCGTGCGCCATTTCGAGCGGCCTTTCATCTGCAAAAATCCGTGATTGTCGAAGAATCGCACGAAGAATTGCGCGGGGCAATTGCGGATGTTATCTGTGTCAGTGGACCAGATCGCCGCGCCCAACGGCAGAATATGCCATTCGAGGAATTCGCGCGAATAGTGGCGTTGCGCAAGGTAAGCGCCGAGCGTCAGGTTCTCGCCGCCAGGCTTGAGGACTTCGCGCGCCTCGTTATTGAAGCGCAGAATGTCGCGCGTCATCCGCCAGAACGCCGGACGAATCAGGTTGCGTCGTTGAGCGAAAAACGCGCTCATCGAACCGCTGCAATATTCCAGGCCGGTGCGTTCGCACTTCACGCTGAAACTCATTTTCGCCGGCTGCGTGGCAACGCCGAGTTTTTCCATGAGCTGAGTAAAATTTGGATACGCGGCTTCATTGTAGACGATGAAGCCGGTGTCGATATTCCAGGTCTTCCCGCCCAGCACAATCGGTTGGGTAGCGGTATGGCCGCCGATGTAATCGCCTGCCTCGAACACCGCAATGCGATGGTCCCGGCACAAAAGCCGGGCCGCAAGCATGCCCGATATTCCCGTTCCCACTACCGCGATGTTCATCGATTCGCCGCATCCCCCAGCTCTGTCGTCCTTAACCATAGTCAAGAATTTAGCTTTTGCGTCTGTAGATTTTCGCGCTTCTGTCCTATTATGTGGTCCAACTCGAACAGCGTATTTGCAAATGAGGAACGGCGCATGACGCCTCAGACGGAAGCACGTCCCTTGATGAAACCCGTTCTGCTCGCGGCCGGAGTGTACAACATACTCTGGGGCGCGTGGATGGTGCTCTTTCCGCTGCAAATCTTTCAATGGCTTGGCATGAAAGAACCGAACTACCCGGAGCATTGGCAGTGCATCGGAATGATCGTCGGCGTTTACGGCCTGGGCTATGCGATCGCGGCGTACGATCCGATGCGGCATTGGCCGGTGATTCTCGTCGGATTTCTTGGAAAAGTGCTCGGCCCAATCGGTGCGATCCAGGGCGCCTTGACCGGCAAAATTCCATGGCGATTCGGGATCATTAATCTGACGAACGATCTGATCTGGTGGATTCCATTCACGTTGATTCTGCTGGCGGCGTGGCGGCACGAACACCGGTTGAAGATTGAACGTTCGACTATTTAAAATAAAGGGCAACGAAATGAAGAACTATGTGTTGGCCGCAGCCGCACTTTTTATGACTCTGCAATTCGCCGTGTCGTGCGCCGCAGGCGAACTCGCGGATCGCTGGGTCTATATTGGGACTAATCACCAAGCGGACCCAGCCGTCGACAAACTCGAAGGCATCATGCGTCGCGCCGCCGCTGCCGGATACAACGGCATCCAGATCAACGACTCGAAGTTTGCGAAACTCGACGACTTGGGCGACAACGAACCGCGCTATTTCAAGAACGCGGAGCGCATCAAAAAGCTCGCGCAGGAACTCAAGCTCGAACTCATCCCGGGGCTTTTTTCGATTGGCTATTCAAACGATGTGTTGTGGCACAATCCGAACCTCGCCGAAGGCCTCTCCGTTGTCGATGCGCCGTTTGAAGTAAAAGGCGGAGTTGCGCGGCTCGTTCCCGACGTCCGCGAGTTCAAGAAGCCGGCATTCCATGACGAAAACGTTTCCATTCAGAACGGCGTCTGGAAAATGACCGCCAACGGAGGCAACGCGCGCGTCACGTTTAAGATGAAAGTCCAGCCGCATCGCCAGTACCATATCAGCGTGAAAGTAAAGACAGATGGATTCAAGGGCGATACAAAGATCGTAATTCTCGCCGGCGAACAATCTCTCGCTCACGCAAATCTGGGCGTCAAAGCCACTCAGGATTGGACGGAGCATCATCAAGTTTTTAATTCGCAGGAATGCAGCGAAGTCGGCATCTACTTTGGCAGTTGGGGCGCGAAGGGCGGGACGGCGGAATGGAAGGATGCCAAATTCGAAGAAGTCGGGCTGTTGAATCTGCTGCGCCGCGACGGCTGTCCGCTGAAAATGACAAACGAAAAAGGCGATGCGTTGAACGAAGGCGCCGACTTCGAAAAAATCGTCGATCCACTGATGGGCGCAAAACCCTGGAAGGGCAGCTACGATATTTACCACGAACCGCCGGTCGTTAAAACCAAGCTGCCCGATGGAACCAAATTGAAAGTCAGCTACTACCACGTCATGACCGTATACGACGGCCAGGTGATGATCTGTCCGTCCGAACCGCAGACGCTCGAACTGCTGAAGAATCAGGCGGCGCTCGTCCATAAGTTATACGGCGCGAAAAAGTACTTCATGCACTTCGACGAAATCCGCTGCATGAATCACTGCGCGGCCTGCCGCGCACGCAATCTACAGCCCGGCGCAATGCTCGCGGAACTCGCGCGCCAGTGCTCGAAGATTCTGCACGAAACGGCGCCGGGCGCGGCGATCTACACCTGGAACGACATGTTCGATCCGTTTCACAACGCAGTCAAAAAGAATTACTACCTTGTCAACGGCGACTTGACCGGTTCGTGGGAAGGGCTGGATAAGGATGTGGCAATCGTGGAATGGCACTTCGGCAAGCGCGACGAGAGCATGGATTTCTTTGCCAAGTGCGGCCATCCGCTGGTCGTCGCCGGCTACTACGACGGCAGCCAGGACACGCGCCAATGGCTCGACTCGATGAAGAAAATTCCGACGACGCGCGGGATCATGTATACAACTTGGGAAAACAAATTCGAGGAACTCGAAAGCTTCTTGAAGACCGCGGCCGAATACTATCCCGCCGCAAAATAAAGCTGTTTCGTGAGGGTGCCACGGAGCAGTACCCTGCTCCGTGCTTAGGGAGCACGGTTGGCTAAAATAGCAGCGCAATTTTTGAAAATCGTATGCGTCGAAGCACGGAGCAGGGTACTGCTCCGTGGCACCCGTTGAATGTTTTTGTTTGGAGAAACTTGCGATGTCTCAAAAAGTTTGGTTGACCCTTATTCTTTGTTCTGCATTGCTTCGCCCAGGGCGGGCGGAAGAGGGATTCTGGCCCTTTAACATGGTTCCGCGAGAGGCTATTGAGGCGAAATTCGGGGTGAAACTCTCGGACGCCTGGCTGGAGAAAGTGCGGCTGTCTTCGTTGCGCTTCAACAACGGCGGTTCCGGTTCTTTCGTCTCGCCGCAGGGACTTGTGATGACCAATCACCATGTTGCGACCGAGATCATGCAACAGCTCAGCACGCCCGAGAACGACCTTGTCAAGAAGGGCTTTCTGGCAAAAACGAACGCCGAAGAATTGAAAGCGCCGAACCTCGAATTAAATCAGTTGATCTCGATTGAGGATGTCACCGAACGCGTCAAGGCGGCAGTGAAACCGGGGATTGCCGCGGCTGACGCGGCACTGGCTCGGACGGCGGCAATTGCCGCGATTGAAAAAGAATCGCTTGAAAAATCCGGCTTGCGCAGCGATGTCGTGACGCTGTATCGCGGCGCGGAATACCATCTCTATCGCTTCAAGAAATACACGGACGTGCGGCTGGTCTTCGCTCCCGAAGTCGAGATCGGATTCTTCGGCGGGGATCCGGACAACTTCACCTTTCCGCGCTACGATCTGGACGTCGCATTTTTCCGAGTCTACGAAAACGGAAAGCCATTCGAGACGCCCAATTGGTTTGCCTGGTCGAAGACCGGCGCCAAAGAAGGCGACCTCAGCATCGTGTCGGGAAATCCCGGTGGCACGCGACGCTTGAACGCGGTGGCCGAATTGGAATTCCTGCGCGACTTCGCGCTGCCGCTTGAATTGAAATGGATGAAACGCAGCACCGATTTGCTGCATCAATACGCGGCTCTGGGTGCCGAGCAGGCGCGCACGTCGCAAGAGGATATTTTCGGGCTCGAGAACAGCTTGAAGGACATGATCGGCCAGCTCGACGGCCTGAAAAATCCGCAGGTGATGGCCAGCAAACGCGACGCGGAGAAGAAGCTGATTGCCGGCGCTGACCCAGCGGCCGCAAAATCGCTGGCAGACGAGTACGCGGCGATCGCCCGTGCGCGCGAGAGTTACAAAGCATTTTTCAAAGAAATGAAACTGATCGAAGAAGCCTGGGGTTTCAATTCCGAGCTGTACTGGACCGCGATGCGGCTGGTGCGGCTGGCGCAGGAACGTGCACTGCCCGACGGACAGCGCCTGCCTGAATTCAACGAAGCGCGCATCGAATCGCTGGAGGCGCAGCTCTTTTCGCCCGCGCCGATCTCGCCGAATTTCGAGAAAATGAAGCTCGCGAAATCGCTGGCGCTGCTGACCGAGGAACTGGGCGAAAATCATCCGGCGGTCAAACTCGCGCTGGATGGAAATACGCCCGAAGCGCGCGCGGCGGAATTAATCGACGGCACGAAACTGGCGGATGCCGCGGCACGCAAACAGCTCGCGGCCGGCGGCGTCAAGGCCATTCAGGCCAGCGCCGATCCGATGATCCGCCTCGCGCGCCTGATCGATCCGCTGGCGCGAACCGTGCGCAAGCGCCACCACGACGAACTTGAAACCGTCGAAACGCACGCCTACGATCTGATCGCGGGCGTGTGGAAAGAATCCGGTGGCAAGCGCCATTATCCCGACGGCACATTCACGCCGCGCATTTCGTTCGGCGCGATCAAGGGCTACGAAGACAAAGGCAAATGGCTCGAACCCTTCACCGTGCTTGGCGGTCTCTTCGACCGATCCGCACAGCACGAAAACAAAGAGCCTTTCGTGCTCCCAAAAAGCTGGCTCGATAAAAAAGCCGCGCTGGATTTGAAGACGCCATTCAATTTCGTCTCGACAAACGACATCATCGGCGGCAACTCCGGTTCGCCGGTGATCAACGCCAGCGCCGAAATCATCGGGCTGATCTTCGATGGCAACATCTATTCGCTGATCGGCGATTTCTATTACGACGAAACCACCAACCGCGCGGTGGAGGTGGACGCCCGCGCGATCGTTGAAGCGCTGAGCAAAGTCTATGCAGCCGACGCACTTGTTAAGGAATTGTTGGGGCGATAGACAGCCCCCCTTCTATATTGTATTCCCCTCGCGCCGAACTATACTTTTATTCGGATTTTGCGATTGCAGCGGACTGAGATTTGCATGGACAGCCAGCCGAGCGCTACAGAACCTGTTAAACGAGTGTCGTTGACGCGTCGAATTGGCATGTTTCCGATTCGCGTCTACCAAGTCACTCTGGCGTGGGCGCTGGGCGGGCATTGCCGGTTTACGCCCAGTTGCTCGCATTATGCGCTGGAGGCTATCGAGAAGCACGGTTTTTTTAAAGGCTGGTGGCTGGCGGTTTGCCGTCTGGCTCGCTGCCAGCCGTTGTGCAAAGGCGGGCATGATCCGGTGCCGCCTGTGTCGGATCAAAACAAAGAAGGAGAATGACGCACGGCCTAAGCATATTAACGCCGTTCTTCAAAACACATTTACATGCCAGCCAATCCGTCCGAACCCAAAAAATTCGACGCCGTAACCATTCTCGGCCTTGCCGTCGCCGTCGCCATTCTCGTCCTCGGCCAGATGCACATGGCCAAAAAACACGCGCAGGAAGTTGCGGACGCGCAACGCGTGCAAGAGGAACAGAATGAGTCGCTGCGCATAAAAGCTGCGCAAGATAAGACCAAACTCGCGGAGCAAGGCGACGGAAAAACCGAACATCCGAATAGTGTCGAGGCACCGAAAAAAGCCGTCGAAACGCCAGACATTGCGGTAACGGCCAAATATCTCGACCTGGTTTTCTGTGCAAAAGGCGGGGCGCTGAAACATGCCCGGCTGGTTGGCGTCGATGAAGATGCGGCGAAGAAAGACGGCAAAGGCCTCGACATTCTCGCCGAAATCGTTCCCGGCAAGCGCACGTTCGGCATTCCGCAATTCGAAGTCAATCCGCCCAATGGAAAGAATGTGATCCTCGATGGAAAACCGGTCGAATCTTTGGACGACAGCATTTGGACGCCAAAAGATTCCGGATCGTTCGACGCCAACGGCATTCGCATCCTCGCCTATGAATTCGTGCTTCCGGAATACACGTTGACCAAGACTTTTACCGTATCTCAGAACGAACGCTTCATCCGTTGCGATTTGAAGATCGAAAATCGTTCGGAGCAGGATGTTAAGCTTCGCTATGTAATTTACGGCCCACAAGGGATACTGCTGGATGGGCCAGCGCAAGATCCCAAGGGGGGCGCGGGTTCCCGCGTGACGATTCAGGGGCATATTGCAGCGCGCGAAGCGGGTAGCCAAGGCCAATCAAACGCCGAGCCGGAAGTTCTGCAAGTCAATCCGGAAGCAGCAAAAAAGAGCGAGGACGACGGACGTTCATTAGCGCGCAATGAGAATCTTTGGGCTTCTGTGAAGAATCGCTTTTTCATGGCGGCGCTCGTCTCGCTCGATCCTAATCAGCTTGTCAAGCTCAAAGCATTGCCCATTCAAAATAACGATGTATCCACGGATAAACGTTTCGAAGAACCGAATATTGGTTTGGCCGGTGATCGCCGGGATCTGGTCCTGAACAAGAGCACAGTCAGAACCGATTCATACGCGCTTTACCTCGGCCCCGCCGATGACGACCACTTGAACGTAACCGAGGCCGTGCTCAAACCGCTGATGTCCCCGCCATCGGATTACCACCTGAACATGTCGATTCAATTCTTCGACTCCTTCAACTGGCGCTGGCCCCGCGTCGATTGGCTGGCGCGCCAGATGATGTGGGTATTCAAGGGTCTTCACCATCTCTTCGGCAACTTCGGAATCGCCGTGGTGCTGATGACCATCCTGATCAAACTCTGCCTGCATCCGTTGCAGCGCAAGATGATGGTCTCGATGAGCAAGATGCAGAAACTGCAGCCCGAATTGAACAAGATCAAGGAGAAGTACAAGAACGCGACGAGCAACGAAGCGAAGATGAAGATGACCATGGAGCAGCAGGATGTAATGAAAAAGGCGGGTGTCAATCCCGCCGCCGGTTGTCTGCCGATGTTCGTTCAGATTCCGGTCTTCTCAGCGCTGTACGGCATTTTCAATCACGCGTTCGACATGCGCGGCGCCGAATTTCTCTGGATCAAAGATCTGTCGCAGCCCGATCACCTGTATTCGATGCCGGGGCTCGCCCATGTCAGTTCGTGGCTGCCCACGTCGATCAATCTGCTGCCGATTCTGTATATCGTGTTGTCGGTCGTGCAAACGCGCATGCAGCCGCAGCAGCAAAAGAGCGACGATCCGCAGCAGGAGATGAACCGCAAGATGATGATGTTCATGCCGGTCTTCATCAGCCTGATGTTCTATTCGATGCCTGCGGGATTGGTGCTCTATTTCGCAGTGAGCGCGTGCTGGGGCATGTTGGAAAGCTGGTATATCAAAAAGTTCCTGATCAAGGACTCAGGGACTTCACAGCCGCCCGCCGGTACGGCCAAAATGACTGCTCAATTAGCACGATAAAAAAACACGCCGGAAATTCGCAATTTAATTGTGACAGTGTCCGTCCTCCACGAGTGTATCAATGGAATGAGTTGACACCTTTTTTAGAGGGCGGACGATTGAGTTTTTTCAGCATTTTTTCACGTGCCACGCACCGCGTTTTAATAAGCCTCCACGTACTTTGCGCATTGGCATTTGTCGCGACGGCGCAAGCGGCGGCGGCCGAGCCTCCCGCACCCGGCGCTCCCGACGAAGCCGGCATTCACTTCTTCGAAACCAAGATCCGCCCGCTCCTGGCCGGCGAATGCTACTCCTGCCATTCGGTGTCGGCGAAAAAACTCAAGGCAAAACTTTACGCAGACAGCCTGGCGGGCTTCCTTAAAGGGGGCGAAAGCGGGCCGGCACTCGTCCCGGGGCAGCCCGAAAAAAGCAAAATCATCGAAGCCGTCGGCTACAAGAATCAGGATCTGCAGATGCCGCCGGACAGCAAACTCACCGACGCGCAGGTTGCCGATCTGACGCAGTGGGTGAAGCTGGGTGCGCCGTGGCCCAAGGAAAGTCCGCCGCAGGCGGTTGCGACCGGCGCCGCCGCGGTCGAAGCCTTCGATCTACAAAAGCGCAAAGCGACGCACTGGGCCTGGAAGCCGCTCTCGGCTCAAACGCCGCCTGCCGTGAAAAATGCCGCGTGGATCGCCGATCCGCTCGACGCGTTCGTCCTGAAGAAAATGGACGACAAAAATCTCGCGCCAGCGCCAGCCGCCGACAAGCGCACGCTGCTGCGCCGCGCTACCTTCGATTTGATCGGGCTGCCGCCCAAACCTGAGGATGTCGATGCGTTCGTGAAGGACGAATCGCCGCAGGCGTTTGAAAAAGCCGTGGATCGGCTGCTGGCCTCGCCGCAATACGGCGAACGCTGGGCGCGGCATTGGCTCGACCTGACGCGCTACGCCGAATCCTACGGGCACGAATTCGATTTCACGATTCCCAACGTGTACCGCTACCGCGATTACGTCATCCGCGCGTTCAACGCCGATGTGCCCTACGACCAATTCGCGATCGAACACATCGCCGGCGATCTGGTCGAAAAGCCGCGCGTCAATCCGGCCGACGGACTCAACGGATCGGTGGCCGGCACAGCGTTTTATTTCCTCGGCGAGAACGTGCATTCGCCGGTGGACATCCGCCAGCATCAGGCTGACCGGTTCGACAACGAAATTGAAGTCACCTGCAAAACATTTCTCGGCCTGACGCTCAATTGCGCCCGCTGCCACGATCACAAATTTGACGCGCTGTCCACCGCCGATTATTACGCGATGTACGGCTACCTGAAAAGCTCGCGCTACCGGCAGGCGGCGCTCAATCAGAGCGTCATTCAATCGAAAGCCGACGAACTCGCCCAGCTCAAGAAACAGCTTTTTGCGCTCGCGCTTCCCGAATTGAAAAAGAAAGCGTCGGAAGGATTGGGTGCCGCGCTCGAGAAATTCAAACCGGCTGGAAAGCTCGAACCCACCAACCCGCTGTATCCACTGTTCAGAGTTCAATCGACACCACCCGTTCAGCTCGCCGAAAAGTGGAAGGGACTGGGCGTGGAATTCGAGAAAAAGGCCAAGGAATTGAGTGTGCCGCCGACAGTTGCACCCGATGCGGATCTGGCAATTTCGTTTGAAGAAGCCGCGTTTCAAAAGGGGTCCGGTTTCGTTCCGGGAACTGAAGCGCGCCGGCCCATTGCCGAATTGCGCGAATCCGGCTGGTTCGGCTCGGACGGCCTTTCGCGCAAACTTCAGGGAACGGCGCGTTCGGAATCGTTCAAAATCAAAGGGCCATCCATCCATGTTCTGGCCAAAGGTCAGGGCGCGATTGCCCGTGTTGTAATCGACAATTTCATCATCATTCGCAGCCCCATTTATGGGGGCTTGACCAGGCATATCAAGTCTGACAAAGAACAGTGGCACTCCTTCGACGTTAAAATGTGGGAGGGCCACGAAGCTTACCTTGAATTCAGCGATTCGACGCTCGCTTTTCCAGGCGAAGAAAGCGGCGGAATGACCCCGGACGGCCACATCGCCGTGCGCGGTATTAATTTTTCCAGCACACACGGACGCCTGACCGCTGAGGCTTCCGACGCGCTCGCATCGATGGCCGCGTACATCGCCAATCACGACGCGCCTGCCTCGCTGAACGACCTTGTCCACAGTTTCAGCAAAGACGTGCTCGCCGCATTGACGCGCGTTGAAGCGAAAAGTGAAAACGTGTCGAGCCGCGATGCGTCGTTGATCAACGCGGTGCTTGAAAGCGGGATGCTGGATCTGCAGCCTTCGCCGGAACTGGAAGCTCTCGTCAAGAAGTATCGCGAAGTTGAAGCCTCGATTCCGGCGCCCATTCGCGTGCCGGCGATCTCCGACGGCAACGGCGTGGACGAGTGCGTGTTCATTCGTGGAAACCCCAAACTCGCCGGGCCCGTCGTGCCCCGCCGCTTCCTTGAAGCGCTCAACGAGCCGAGCGTGCTCGCGCCGAGCAAATCGAGCGAAGGCAGCGGCCGCATGGAACTGGCGAGGCGCATCGTCGACCCGTCGAATCCATTCTTCTCGCGTGTAATGGTCAATCGAATCTGGCATCACCTCTTTGGCCGCGGCATCGTACCTTCGACGGACAATTTCGGAAAACTGGGCGAAGAACCGACGCACCCGGAGCTGCTCGATTTTCTCGCGCAGCGCTTCATTCTGGACGGTTACAGCATCAAGAAAACCATTCGTCGCACGATGCTGTCGTCGGCCTATCGCATGGCCTCGATGAGCAATCCCGCGAACGACGCGAAGGCCGATCCGGATAACAAATTGCTGGCGCATCAGCGCATCAAGCGCCTCGAAGGCGAAGCCATACGCGACACCATGCTCACTGTCTCCGGGCGGCTCGATGCGGCCATGTTTGGACCGAGCGTCGACGTCCATTTGACGCCCTTTATGACAGGCCGCGGGCGTCCGGGCAGCGGCCCGCTCGACGGCGCGGGCCGGCGCAGTATTTACATTTCCGTCCGCCGCAATTTTCTCTCACCGATGATGCTGGCCTTCGACACGCCGTCGCCCTTCTCGACAATGGGCCGCCGCACAATCTCGAATGTTCCCGCGCAGGCGCTGATTTTGATGAACGATCCTTTCGTGCTGGGACAAGCCGAGCTGTGGGCGAAACGGGTGCTCACGGACAAAGCGGTCGATCCAGCTCAGCGCGTGGCAACCATGTATCATGCCGCATTCGCCCGCGATCCGCTGGAGAGCGAAACAAAAGGCGCACTGGAATTCATCGACGAACAATTGAAGGAATCTGGAGCGACCGATCTGTCGGCGTGGAAGGACTACGCACACGTGTTGATGAACGCGAAGGAATTCGTGTTTGTAAAATAGGCCGATGAATCGAAAGTTTTTTCAATAGAAAACAGGTTTTCAAAAATGCACTGTAATCGCTTCGCCCACCCTCCCATTTCCCGCCGTCAAATGCTCGAGCGCTGCGCCACCGGTTTCGGTGCCGTGGCATTCGCCGGCTTGTTCGGTACGCCGCAATCGAGTTTCGCCGGCGAATCGAAACGGACCGACGCTTACGCGCCCAAGCCCACGAATTTTCCCGCGAAAGCAAAAAGCATCATTTTTCTCTACATGGACGGCGGCGTTTCACAGGTTGACAGCTTTGATCCCAAGCCGCTGCTGACGAAGGAAAACGGCCAGCCGTTCAAAATGAAAATGGAGCCGACGCAGTTCAACAACAACGGCAACACGCTCGGCAGCCCCTGGGCGTTCAAGCAATACGGCAAGAGCGGCATTTGGGTCAGCGATCTTTTTCCATACATCGCCGAAAGCGCCGACGAACTTTGCGTGATTCGGTCGATGACGTCGAATTTTTCCGAGCACACCAGCGCGAATTATTTCCTGCACACCGGCAACGGGCAGCAGGGGCGACCGAGCATGGGCGCGTGGTTCGGTTACGGAATGGGCAGCGAGAACCGCAATCTGCCGGGCTTCGTGGTGCTCAACGGCGGTTTGATTCCGCCTGGCGGCCTCGACAATTTTAACAGCGGCTTTTTGCCCGCGTCCTATCAAGGCTCGATTTTCAAGCCGGATGCTGAACCGCTCGCCAACATCAAACCCTCCGAAGCGCGCCCGGGACAGCAGCGCAAAAAACTCGATCTCATGGCGAAGCTCGACGCCGCGCTGCTCGAGAAGATTGGCCACGAAGACGCGCTGGAGTCCGCCGTCGCCAATTACGAACTGGCGTTCAAAATGCAGACCGCCGTGCCGGAACTAATGGACCTCAAGAGCGAAAGCGACGCGACGAAAAAACTGTATGGACTCGACGCGCAATTTCCGCAGACGCGCACGTTCGGAATGGAATGCCTGATCGCGCGCAAACTCGTGGAAAGCGGCGTGCGCTTCGTCGAGCTGACCTGCCCCGCAACCGGAGGGGATCGCTGGGATCAGCACGGCGGACTGAAGAAAGGCCACGCGGACAATGCGCGCGCGGTCGATCAACCCATCGGCGGACTGTTGAAAGATTTGAAATCGCGTGGGCTGCTCGAGTCGACGCTGGTCGTTTTCACGGGCGAATTCGGCCGGACGCCGTTCGCGCAAGGCAGCGATGGCCGCGATCACAATCCGTTTGGATTTTCAGTCTGGATGGCCGGCGGCGGCGTCAAGGCTGGAACCGTCTTCGGAGCCACCGACGAATACGGCTACAAGGCCGTCGAAAACAAATTGCAGATGCACGATCTGCACGCCACGATGATGCACTTGATGGGCATGGAGCACACCAAGCTGACCTACCGCTGGGGCGGGCGCGACATGCGGCTGACGGACGTTTTCGGGAATGTGATCAAGCAGGTTCTGGCATAATTATTTTCTCTCGCAACTATGCGAAGAATCACAAAATTAAAAAGGGACAAGCGATGCGAATGTGGGCGGTTCCGTTACTAATGGTTGTGGTGTCGGTGAGTGCGTTTTGCGGCGATGCGCCGGCGATGAAGCAGGAATCGGAGACGGGAGTTACGCACACGTTTGTCGTCTTCGGCGGAGAGACGTATATCGTCGGCAAAGACAGCACGGTAACGTGGAAATATCCGCACGGCACGCGCGACGGCTGGATGATGCCAAACGGAAATTTGCTGATGTCTGTCAGCGCGGGCGGAAACTATCCCGGCGGCGCGATCGTTGAAGTGGACAAAGAAGGCAAGACGGTCTTCGAATTCAAAGGTTCGCAGAAAGAAGTGCATTCGGTACAGCCGCTTGAAAACGGCAACATCGTGATGACCGAAGGCGGACCGACTCCCAAGTTGATGGAGATCACGCGCGAGGGAAAGATCGCGGTGGAATTCGCGCTGAAATGCCAGATTCCCAACGCGCACATGCAGACGCGCATGGCGCGGAAACTGCCGAACGGAAATTATCTCGTGCCGCACCTGCTCGATCACGCGGTGAAAGAGTACAAAGCGGACGGCACGGTTGTCGCTGAATTCAAGACGCCGGAAGACCCGAAAGACAGTTGGCCGTTCACCGCCATTCGCTTGGAAAACGGCAATACGCTGGTCAACTGCACGCACGGCAACATGGTCGTCGAATTCGACAAGGACGGAAAAATCGTCTGGCAATTGACGAACAAAGATCTGCCCACGCCGCTGCTAAACGATCCCTGCGGCGCGCAACGCCTCGCGAATGGAAACACGGTGATTTGCAGTTACGGCGCGGGCAAAGCGGATCTGGTAAAAGCGCTGGAAGTCACGCCAGATAAGAAAGTGGTCTGGACGTTCAAGACCGGAAAGAACGGCGGCGTGCATGAAATTCACGTCATCGATCCGGGAGAGAAGGGATTGAAGTAAAGAAGATTGTAGGGCCGTTTCGGCCCTACAATTTTCACGCCGCCTCTTCGTACTGCTTCGGCACGCTCTTCAAAATCTCCTTCACCACTTCGTCGGGGCTGATGTTTTCGGCTTCGGCCTCGAAGTTCAAAATGATGCGGTGCCGCAGGCACGGCAGCGCAACGGCGACGATGTCTTCGAAGCTCGCGTGGTAGCGGCCATCTAGCAGCCCGCGGATTTTCGCGGCCAGGATCAGCGCTTGCGCGCCGCGCGGCGACGCGCCGAAACGGATGTATTTGTTCGTTGCCTCAGTGGCAAATTCGCCGTTCGGGACCGTGGCCAGCGTCAGGCGCACCGCGAAATCCAGGACCGGCGGCGCGACCAGCGCTTGGCGTACGAACGTCCGGTAGCGCAGCAGCGAAGGGCCATCGATGACTTGAGACGCTTCGTTCTTGGCGGTCTCGGTCGTGCGGCGCAGCACTTCGGCGAGATCGGCGCGATCCGAATAGCCCACGTTCAATTTAAACAGAAAGCGATCGAGCTGCGCTTCCGGGAGCGGGTAAGTGCCTTCCTGTTCGATTGGATTTTGCGTCGCGAGCACAAAGAAGGGCTGCTCGAGTTTATAGATGCTGCGGCCGACGGTGACGGAATGTTCCTGCATCGCTTCCAGCAGCGCGGACTGTGTCTTGGGCGTGGCGCGGTTGACTTCGTCGGCGAGGACGATTTGCGCGAAGATCGGGCCCGGCTGAAATTTCATCTCGCGCCGGCCGCCTTCAGATTCGGTGACGATGTTTGTGCCGATGATGTCGGCGGGCATCAGATCGGGCGTGAATTGGATCCGCGAAAAATGCAGATTGAGACACTGCGCCAGTGTGCGGACCAGCAGCGTCTTGCCCAATCCGGGCGCGCCTTCGAGCAGGCAGTTACCGCCCGCGAAAATGCAGGTCAGCACGCCATCGACGATCTCTTTGTGGCCGACCATGACTTTGCCGACTTCATCGCGGAGTTTCTGAAACATCTCGCGAAATTCGGAGGCTTGCTGGGTAATGGGTTCTGCGCTCATGAAACGTCCTCGGTTTATTTTTTGATGGGCGGAAACAAATCGCTGACGGCGATTTTCACTTTCGGTTTGGCCAGCGGCGAAACGATTTCGCCCGGAAATAGTATGCTGGTGCTGGAGTAATTGTATCGTCTCGCCGACTCCTTTCGCGGGGTGCGCAAAATCTCGAGCTGATTTTTTAACAAATTGACAATCCAATATTCAGAAATTCCTGCCCGCGCATAAATTGGCGCCTTCTGCAATCGATCTTTGGCGTTCGAAGAAAGACTGACTTCGACGACCACTTCTGCTGTTGTCGGATGAGCATTCCAGAAATCGTTTTTACTGCCTTTGACGACGGCTACGTCAGGTTCAGGTTCTGAATTGCCCGGAAGCGACAACTGCGAATGTTGAAATATCAGATACTCCGGGCCAAAGGCATTTCCCAAAACGTCGGCAATATTTCTAGTCGACCAGCTATGCGGAGGATTCTGCGGACTCATCACGACAATCTCTCCTTCTAAAAGTTCGACGGTTTTGCCTTCGAAAAAGCCAAGATCCACCAAGCTGTCGTATTCAGCAAGCGTAAAGCGGTGGGTTCGCATTTTTCGGTTCCCTTAATGTGTCCAATGCGGTCATTGATCGGTCCTCCTGTTCATGTGTGACTGTCAATGTCATATTGAGTGTCAACTCGTCATTCCTTCTTCGCGCGCCGCTTCGCTTTTAACAGCGCACCTGTGTATTCGCTGGCCGCTTTCTCCACCGGCGTCAGCTTTGTGCCGCCCACGACCGGCTTCTTTCCTGCGGCCTGCGCGTTTGGATCGAGGTTCATATTTCGCGCCGAGTCGCTTCCGCCGGCTTCTTCGTAACGGCTCTGTGCCTCGCGGCTCATCGACCCTGACGGCACGATTTCCTGCGGCGGCAGATTGGCTGCCGGCGCACCGGCCAGAGCGTCTTTGGCGGCGGCTTGCAATTGGCGCTTCTTTAAATTCAACGCCAGCAGCGCGGGCTCGATGAAACGATATAGCCACAGGAAAAATTTTTCCGGATCGATGGCCAAGCGGCGAACCGCAACGTCGAGCGGGAACAGGCAGACGGCGGCGATCAGCAGCCATTTGAACAGATCGGTTGGCTGGCTTTTCGGCGGCATGTCATGAGCGAACACGCCGCTGTCAAGGGGGTTGAGTTTCGCGAGATCCTTGAGACGGCGCACTGTGTTTTTGCCGGTGGCGATATCGTCCATTTGGGCAAACAGCGCGTCGTCGTTTTCGGTGTGGGCGAATTCGGCGCTGTAGCTGTTGGCGATGCCGGTGACGATGCTTTGCGGCCGGCGGGGATCGGACTGATCAATGACGGTGATCGCATACGCGCCGGTTTTGTCCACGGGGAACGTCGCTTCGTAGCGGCCTGCCTGGGTCATCGCGAATTTCAACGTGTGCATGTTGCCTTCGTTCTCGCCTTTCGGTCCTTTCGGCTCAATGGCGCTCCCGGCAAGTTTGCCGAAGTTGAGGTAGCTTTCGCCTTTCGCGTCGAGAGCCTCGACGACGACGTGCGCGACACCATCTTCAATGCGAGTGGTGACCGTGTGATTGGATGGCATGCGCTTGCGGCTGGCATCGCGCAGAATGTTGGTCCAGAATTTCTTGTAGCTCGCCCAGCTCACCCAATCCGGCGCCCAGCGCGTCGAACTGTCGGAGGTGAACGCGACGCTCTGCCCCAACCCGTAGCGCCAGCTCGCCAGAATCGGCGTTTGAGCGCCTTTGACGAGCGTGTAAAGCTGCAGTTCCGCCTGACGCTTGGGCTGGGTCATGACCAGTGCGCGGACGGGGGGAAATTCGGAACCGAAATCTTTCAGCGTCGGGCCGGGCACGCCCAAAGTCACCGGTACGGGCGGGCCGTTGCCTTCGGGCGGATGAATCAGATTCTTGCGCACGATCGCGGCTTCTTTGATGAAAATCTGTGGCAGCTTTTTCGGATCGTTGGCCGAGTAATAGTTGCCGCCGGTCTTGGAGCAGACTTCCTTGAGCGCGTTGATGTCGGGGCCGCCGTGCGGGAAAATTGAGACGGCGGAGATGCTGATCGCGCCGTTTTTGGCTGCGGCGATGGTGCCGGCCTGCGGCGGCTGTGGATCGCCGTCGGTGATAATTATGACGTGCTTCTTGCTGATGTTCTGAAGCTTGGTCAGTTCGTTGACGGCCATCGAAACAATTTTCTCAAGCGACGGCATGTCGCCGGGATCGCAGCCGTCGATCAGGCCGAACATCCATTGTTTGCGCGAGACCAGTGTGGGTTTGAAAGCCCAGGCTTCCGCGTTGAAATTATCGTAATCGATCAATCCAGCGTAATCCTGCGGCGAAAGCACGTTGATCGCAGCTTTGGAGATTTTCTTGCCCCACGCATTGCCGTCTCCGAATTCGCAGGTGTGCAGGACAATGCAAAGCGCGCCGCTGGGCATGACCTTGTCATTGTCCAGGTTCATGTCCACCGGCAACGCGGCTTCAATCGGCGTGCCCAGATAACCGCCCGCGCCGAAGCTCTGGTCGCCGCCGATCATGATCAATCCGGCACCCTGATCTTTGACGCAGCTTTCGATGACTTCCATGTGGCCGTTGCTCAGGAAGCCGCGCGCGAGATTGGCGAGGATGATGCAATCGTAAGCGCGGTAGTCCTCGGGGTTGTTGGGCAGCGACGCGGGCGAGCGCACGTCGAGCGATATTTTCTCGCCTTCGAACGCGGCGATCAGATTCTGAACTTCCTTCAAATCGCTGGTCAGAACGAGTACGCGGCTGTCGGTTTGAACATCGGTGAACGACCACGCCTCGTTATTTTCATCGAGCGTGTCGTCACTGGCATGAGCCGGTTCAAGCACGGCGTGAATTTCCTTCGTGCCGCCGGAATGCATTTTCAAGCCGGAGAACGTAACGCGGTTCTTGCCCGGAACGAGCTCGACCTTGCGCGATAATTTCGGCGGGCCGGACGGATCGCCGGGAAAGAGATTGATGGTCGCTTCGGCTTTGACATTCGACCAGACATAAATGTGCGCGTCGAAGACTTGTTCCCATAACAACTCGGCGGGCACGACGACTTTTTCGATCAGCATTTCGGCGGTATCGCCATTTTTCAGCGGCACGATCCAGACGTCGATGCCCTGGCTCACGAGGCGCTTCAATTCTTCCGTCGCGCTGCCCGTGGTTTGGCGCCCGTCGGTGAACAGGACGAGGCGGCGGCGGGAACTTTCGTCGAACGACGCGGCGCTGAAGCGCAGTGCGCCGCCGATATTGGTGGAGTTGGGATCAACAACCGATTTGAGTTCCTTGAGCGCAGGCGCTTCGAACAGGGGTGACGCCGGAACCTCGGACGCCGCCCGACCGCCGAAGACGACCAGTCCCGCGTCGTCGTTCGCTTTCATTGCTGGGCGCGTTTTGTGAATGAAATCCAGCGCGCGCTGACGTTCGCCTTCGGGAATGCTCTTTGAAATATCCAGCGCGAAGACGACCGTGAGCGCGTCGCGCTCCACGATCATCTGCAAGCCGGCCAGTGCCAGCGCAACGAGCACGACGCTGGCGCTGCGCAGCAGATACGCAAGCCACATGCGGCCGCGCGAGATGCCGGAGAGCGTGTAGTGCTGCAGCCAGATCAGGAATGCGCAGGCGGGAATCGCCAGCAGAAGGACGGAGGGATATTGAATGAAGACATGCGTCGACGCCGTTTCGGGGCGAAGCAACCGCCACGCCGCGAAGCCGGCAAGACCGCCGAAAACGACCAGAATTGAAACGATGTCGCGCGCCGGAGCGCCGCCCATTTTCTTCCAGCGCCCGTAAAAAATCACAGCCGTCATCAGCGCGATGGGGAAGAAGGAGACCAGCCAAAGCAGGAGTCTGTCGGTCATTACGCGCCGCTCTAGAAAGTGGGAGGGCCGTCCCGGCCCTCTCATATTAATCAAAAGTCGCTGAACAGGCTGTACTATGAAGGGGCGAGACGCCTCTTCCACTTTCCCTTGAACGGACTGGCCGTCCCGTCCTACTTCGTTTTCGGTGCCCCGATCTTGAAAATCTTCAGCCGATGGTTGCCCGTATCCGACACGATCACCCGTCCGCTCGCGTCCGCCGCAATGCTCCACGGGTTCGCGAATTGGTCCGGCCCGCGCCCCGCTTCGCCAAATCGCCGCACGAATTTTCCATCGCAATCAAACGCGCTAACGCGATGATTGGCGAACTCCGCCGTATACAACAACCCGTCCGCGCCCAGCGCAATATCATAAGGATAACGCAATTCCCCGTCCGCGCTTCCCTCTTTTCCAAACGATTTCACCCATATTCCGTCACCGCCGAATTTCTGAATGCGATGGTTGCAGGAGTCGGCCACGTAGACGCAACCGTCCTTGTCGGTGGCGATCCCACTGGGGCGTTGAAACTCGCCGTCTTTGACGCCGCACGAGCCGAAGACTTTGAGCCACTTTCCGTCGAGATCGAAGACGTGCACCCGGTCGTTGTAGTCGCCGTATTCAACGACGAAAACGCGATTGCGCGGCGCGTCAACTGCCGCGCCCATCGGGTGCACGAACTGGCCGGGGCCTTTGCCTGGCTCGCCCCAGACACTTAGCAAGGCGCCGTCGGGTGTCATTTTCAGCACGCGGCCGTAATGCGTATCGCAGACGAGCATGTTGCCGTCGGGCAACGCGCAGAGACCTTTTGGATTACCGAGCGCGTGGTCCTTCATCGACCAGAGCGAAAGCGGCTTGGCGTCCACCGAAAAATGCTGCACGCGCGCGGAGCGGTCAACGACGACAAACGAGCCATCGGGCAACACGGTCACCCCGCGCGGCTGCTGAAATTCGCCCGGCTTTTCGCCTTGTTTACCGAGAATAATCGGATTGGATTGCGCGGTGGGAGGATTCTTGTCGGCGCTGCTTGAACGCAACAGCGGCCACGCGAGCCCTCCGAGCGCCACGACGAAAACGGCGGCCAATGCATACGGCTTGGACGCGCCTCGAAAGCGGAAGGCATTGAAAGGGGTGGCGCTCGGCATTGTTAGCAATCGAAAATGAAGGTGTATACGCTTGCCCCATATAACAACATTGTAGCGCGTACGCAGCAAAAATCCAGATAGACACGATGATCGACGCCAAGCGTAAACGACGGCGTTCAGCGCGCCGCCCGCTTTGCCACCAGTGCTCCCAACGCAATCGTGCCGGCGGTGGTCGCGCCCAACAGCAGACTCAGAGCGAAGACGGATTCGTCGTAACCCATGTGCTGCTGGCCGAAAAGCCAGATCGTCGCCGGGACCGCGCCGGGGGGCGCAAGGATGGCGGCGATTGGAACTTCGCCCAGCGCCAATGCAAAGACGAGCGCCGCCGCCGCCGCAAGATGGCCCAGCGATAGCGGCAGTACGATCGCGATAGCGCGCGAGAATCGGCCATGCCCTAGCAACGCAGCACTCTCGAGCAGCGCGGGATCGATGCCGACGAGAGCTTCGTCGATGAGACGGATCGGCACATGCAGAAAGCGCAGTGCGAATCCCAGCGCCATCCAAACCAGCGGCAGCCGCAGCTCCGGCGTGAGGTTTGTGGCGTCGATTTGAAGCACGAGAAGCGATACACCCAAGAACGATCCCGGAATGGCCAACAGAAAAACGCTGGCCACGTTGAACGGTGCCGCGCGAACTTCGGGCCAGCACAACAGGCGCGCCACCGCGAATCCGCACGCCATCAAAACCGCGGCGGCGGCCAGCCGCGCGCTCAACCCCAGCGATTCCGTGCCGGCATCGAAAGAGACCGACAACGGCTTGCCGCTCGCCAACACGCCGAACAAACAGGCGAGCATGGGCACCGCAAAACCGAATGCGACACCCGCGTACAAGATGCCGGATGAGAGTTTACCCGCGCGCAACCCGCTGGAACTTATTGAATGAGTGCGGGTGTCTCTGCCCGAATGAGT
Source organism: Planctomycetota bacterium (assembly GCA_038227045.1). Classification (GTDB taxonomy): domain Bacteria; phylum Planctomycetota; class SZUA-567; order H5-PLA8; family H5-PLA8; genus JANXLS01. The sequence continues at coordinate 34,213 of JBBRQD010000014.1, read as the reverse complement.
TGAACGCCGCATCGTCACCGCGCAGAGCGCTGCGGCCATCAGCACCAGGGGCAGCGAGGCCCATGCGGCGGCAGGGTTCTTCCCCAGCGCCGCCTGATCGTGAACTTCCACCGGAAGCGTGTGAACCAGCAGTAGCGACGAGACCGCGAAATCGTTCGACGCCAAGAGGAAAACCAGTGCCACGCCGGCCACGATTTCGCCCGTGCAGCGCGGCAGCACGCCTCGGAAAAACGCGCGCGCCGGAGGAGCATGGAGGCGCGCGGCTTCGTACGAGGCGTCGCGCGCACGCAAGAATCCCGGCCAGACATTCAGCGCAACGACCGGCCAGAGACTCAATCCCAGCACGAGCCCCGCGCCCACTGGACTGAACAGCAGCGCGTGCGCCGCCGACACCATGCCGGTCGGCGCGCCCGGAAGCTGAAGCGCAAAACTGGACGTCGCATTCGGCGCAATCAACCGCACCCACCCGCTGACGGCGACCGGCGCGGGAAGCGCGAGCGGGAGAATGGCCAGCGCGGTTCGAACCGCCGAGGCCCGACGCCCGGAGAGCGCCCACGCGGCTGGAATTCCGATCAACGCGGCAACACCTGCGCTCAAGCATCCCAGCGTCAAGCTTTGGCCGGCCGCATGTAACAACGCCCACTGCCGCGCGGCGGAAACTTCCGCACTTTGACGCGTCGCAAACGCGTCTTCGAAACCGCCTCCAGACCAGAACGCCGCCAGCAGCGGAGCAAGCAGGATCAAGGCCAGCGCGAGCTGGATTATGTTGTCGCGCCGGGAGGAATCGCGCATGGTTTATCTCTCGCAAAGACGCAAAGGCGCAAAGAACTGCTGAGGTTATGTTTTGTGCGTGAACAAAACAAGCGGCGATATAGAGCGCGACAATCGCGAGTTATTTTTCTTCGCCGGACAATATTTTATTAATGCGCGCACCCAGAGTGAGGACTTCTTCCGCGAGGCGCGCCCGGTCGATTCGCACGGGTTTCAGTTTCATATCGTCGAGCGGCGGCGCGAGCTTCGCTCCGACAGCGCGCACCGGAATTTGCCGCGCGCCGTTTTCCGCAAGCCACTTTTCCGTTTCCGGGCGAAGCAGGTAATCGATGAACGCGCGCGCGTCCGCCGGATGGGGACAATTCTTTAACATCGACACCGTGTTCGGAATGAGAAACGAGCCGTGCCAATCGGCGGTCTGATCGATCACGGAGAAGCCCACGGGCTTGTGCCGGTCGAGCGCTGAAAACGCGTCGTCACTGTCGGTCAGGCCCACATCGGCTGCGCCATTTGCAACGAGTTCCGCCACATCGCCGTTGCCCTGCGCGACGATGACACCGTTCGCGCGCCAGGCCCGAAACAGTGCGAATGCTTTTTCTTCGCCGATTTCTAAAGTCAGCGCGGCGAGGTGGCTCAGCGTCGTGCCATACAGCGGCTTGGCCACGGCAAAGCGGCCCTTCCAGCGTGGGTTGGCGAAGTCGTCAAGCGACTTCGGCACGTCTTCCGGTTTCACCTTGTCCGAAAAAGTAACCACGCGCGCGCGCCGCCCGAAGCCCGTCCACAATCCGCCGGCATCTTTGAATTCGGGAGGTATGCTTTGTGCATTCGGCGAGACGTAACTCTGCAACACTCCTTTATTCGCCAGCACCAGTGTCAACGATTGCTCGGAGTTCCAAAACACATCGCCGTCGGGATGGCCCTTCATCTGCTCCAAGCGCATGGCCGTGCCGGTCGTCTTGGTTTCTTCGCCATCGAAACGAGAGACGACATGAATACCGGTTTCGCGGGTAAACGCTTCGAAGACAGGCAGCGCAAAATCGGAGTCGACCGAAGCGTACACGACCACGGTGCGCTCGGCGGGATTCGATGGTTGTCGCAGCAGAACGAACAAGGCGGCGGCCATCGCACACGCGATCATTGAAGGCCAGAGCGCGCGGGTGTTAAATGGATTCATTGCCCTGTTCCAGTTAGTGGTTAGTGGGCGGCTTCGCCGCTGAGTGAATAGTAGTTAGTGAACGGCAAAATAGCGAGACACTAGCCACTAACCTATCAGCGGCGAAGCCGCCCACTAACCACTAACCCCCGCCCGCGCGGCTTTGAACACTTCGACATACTTCCGCGCGCTGACGGGCCATGTCCAATCTTGCGCCATTCCGGCGAGTTGAATCTTGCGCCAGGCGGCGGGGTCGTTCTTGAAGAGATGCAGTGCGCGGTCGAGCGCTTCGAGCATTTCGTTCGGGCCATAAGCTTCGAATTGAAAGCCCGTCGCTCTTCCCGCGATCATGTTTTCGGGTGTGGCGTCCACCACCGTATCGGCCAAACCGCCCACGCGATGCACGACCGGGATCGTGCCGTATTTCAGCGAGTACAATTGGTTCAGTCCGCAGGGTTCATAGCGGCTGGGCATGAGAAAAATGTCGCTGCCGGCTTCGATCAGGTGCGCCAGTTCGTTGTCGAAGGCAAACGACACCGCCACTTTCTCCGGCCGCGCGCGTTGGGCAACTTCGAGTATTTGGTGATACTCCTCACGGCCCGTGCCGAGAATGACCAATTGAATATCGCGCCGCATCAGTTCTTCGAGCGCCTGAACGACCAGATCGAATCCCTTCTGTTCAAAAAGCCGTCCGATCATGCCCACCACCACCGAGCCGTCCTCGGCCAGCCCCAACCGCCGGCGCAGCACTGCCTTGCATTTCAATTTTCCGTCGAATTCACCGGGCCGGTAACCCATCGGCAGGAAGTGATCCGTTTCGGGATTCCAGATTTCGGCATCGATGCCGTTGACGATTCCGACCAGATCGTCCATGCGATCCTGAAGCACGCCTTCCAGCCCGGAACCGAATTCCAACGTCTGGATTTCACGCGCGTACGTCGGCGAAACCGTCGTCAGCTTGTCGGCGTGAATCAACGCGCCTTTCAGCAAATTCATCTTGCCGTGAAATTCAAGTTCCTTCCAATTGTAGTGCTTCCAAGGCAGATTCAACACCGGCCAGTCCCAATGCCAGAATAAGCCCTGATACGCCAGATTGTGAATCGTGAACACACTCGCCGCTCCTGAGAGCAACGGATGTTTGGCGAACAGGAGCTTCAAATAAATGGGGATCAGCGCCGTCTGCCAGTCGTTGCAATGCCACACATCCACGCTCAACGCCAGCGCCTGGACCGCGGAGAGGCACGCCCTGCAGAACAGCACATAACGCTGGCAACTGTCGTCGTAGTCGCCCTTCGCCGTGCCGTACAATCCGTCGCGGTCGAAGTATTGATCGCATCCGATGAAATACAGTTGAGCCTTGTCTTTTGAACTCACATTCGACGAAGCCGCATGGAGAGTCCAGGCGATCGATTCGCCGCCAACAGGCACGAAACCCTGCGCGATCTGCCGGGCCTTGGGTTCGAGTTTCCGCACCGAACGATAATAAGGAGTGAACACGCAGACATGGTGCCCGAGTTTCGCCAATTCATGCGGCAGCGCGGCGGAGACATCGGCCAAGCCGCCGGATTTAGAGTAGGGCGCGACTTCGGATGTGGCGAAGACGATGTTCATTTTTCCAATCCAAGTCTAAATCCAAAGTCCAACGGTTAACGTCTCGAGTTCGAGGTGCTTCTCAAGCAAGAATCATCGTCATTATGGGAAGAAATCCGGACGAATTAACTGATATGCATTAAAAATGTATGAATTGAGTTTTGGAGTCATTCGTCTGAAACCTTGGACCTTACTACCGTTTTAAATCTTCACGCCGCGCAAAAACTCCGCCGCGTCCTCCGGTGGCACGGGATTGATATAGAATCCGGTGCCCCATTCGAATCCCGCCTGGCGCGTGAGCCGCGGGATGATTTCGATGTGCCAATGGAAATCCGGCACGTCCCCGGTGTGGAATGGCGCGGTGAAAATCATGTAATTGTAGGCCGCGTTTTTCAATCCTTTTTCGATCTTTGCCATGGTGCGCTTCAGGATGTAGGCGAGTTCCTCGCAGAGCGGTTGCGTGAGCGCTTCGAAATGTGATGCATGGTTCTTGGGCACGATCCACGTTTCAAACGGTGTGCGCGCCGCATAGGGCTCGAAGGCGATGAACTGGCCGGAGTCCAGCACGAGACGACTTTTTTGTTCGAGTTCCTGCAGGGCGATGTCGCAGAGCAGGCATCGGCCCCTGTAGTCGTGGAATTTTTTGCACGCGTGGACTTTTTCTTCAACGTGGTGCGGCACGATCGGCGTGACGATCAACTGGCTGTGCGAATGGAACACCGTCGCACCGGCGGCGCGGCCGACATTTTTAAAGAGCATGCCGTATTTCAAGCGCTTGTCGCGGCTGAGGTCCACGAGGCGGTCGCGGTACATCCACAACACTTCCTGAACATGTTCATCCGTGCAGCCGGTGAAGCTCGGCGCGCCGTCCGGCGTGTCGATGATGACTTCGTGCGCGCCGACGCCCTGCATGCTGTCGTAAATGCCTTCGCCGCGCTTGTTGAGCCCGCCTTCGATCTGCAACGCGGGGTATTTGTTGGGCACCACGCGCACCCGCCAGCCGGGCTTGTTGGGCAGCGTCCCGGGCTTGCGATACGACGCGATCTCGGGCGGCGTTTTGTCTTCGTTGCCTGGCGCGAAAGGATCGAACGCGGGCGGATCGTTGACGGCGTCGGATTCGAAATCGGTGGGCCGCTTCGCCCGTTCGGCGGCGATGATCACCCAGCGTTGTGAAAGAGGATCCTTGCGTAGCTCCGACGGTATCACGCGCGTGCGTTCTCCTCGACCTGGCAAAAATTTATATGCGAACGGTTCAAGGTTATTGGTATCCGCGTGTTATTCAAACGAATTCAAGAGCCGCCCGAGCTTTTTTGATTTCGGAATGCAGAATTCGGCGGCGGGAATATACTGCTCGCCACACTGAATTTGAATTGTATTGATACTCCGATTCGAAAGAGGTTTCGCCATGCAATGTCCGACATGCGCATCTCCGGTAAGCGACGCGGCGCTGTTTTGTCCTTCGTGCGGCAACAAATTAGGCGAGGCTGCGCCCGTTGCACCAGCGCAGGTTCCAGCGAAAACAACTTCGACGCTGAATCAGGACGGATATGACTGGCTAACCACGCTGCTGCTCTGCATTTTTCTCGGCCACATCGGCGTTCACCGATTTTACACGGGCCACACGACAATCGGTCTTTTGATGCTTTTCACTGGCGGTTGCTGCGGCATTATGACGCTTTACGACATAATCATAATCGTCACCGACTCGTACAAAGATATCGAAGGAAGACCGCTGATTCGGAAACAATAAGTTTCAGATCCTGGCGAAGACTCTTATGCGAATTATATTCTGCGGCACTCCCGACTACGCGGTCCCTTCATTAAAGAAATTGTGCGCGCTCTCGCCGAAACACGAAGTCGTGGGAGTGGTGTCGCAGCCCGACAAACCCAAGGGGCGCGGAAATTCGAAGACGCCCACGCCACCGCCCGTCGTTGACGCAGCCCGCGCGCTGAGCATTCCGAACGACCGCATTTTTCAGCCGCGTTCGATCAACACGCCCGCGGTGCTCGAGTCGCTGCGCGCGCTACAGCCCGACATTCTGTGCGTGGTCGCGTACGGCAATATTTTGAAACACGACGCGCTGACGCTCGGACGCTTTTTTCCGATCAACGCGCACGCGTCGCTGCTGCCCAAATACCGCGGCGCCGCGCCGATCCAGGCCGCGCTGCTCGCCGGCGACGCGGAGACCGGTGTTTGCGTGATGAAGATGGAGTCCGGACTCGACACCGGCCCGGTGTTTCTGCGCCGAACCATTCCAATCGCCCCGCGCGAAACAGCCGGTACGCTCCACGACAAGCTCGCCGAACTTTCCGCGATGTGTTTCGCCGACGCGCTCGACTTGCTCGAACACAATAAATTCACGCTCGAACCGCAGAACGACGCGCTCGCGTCGTACGCCGAAAAGCTCGAAAAAAGCAGCGGCCAAATCGATTGGAGCGGCAGCGCGGCGAGCATCGAACGTCTCGTGCGCGCCATGACACCCTGGCCCGGCGCGTGGACCCGCGTCTCGTCCCCCGACGGAAAAATCACACAGCGCATCCGCATCGCCGAAGCGGAACTCGCCGCACCCGGCGCCGCGCCGCTGAACGCCAACAGCCAATTGTTGTTGGCTGGCTGCGGCGACGGCGGCGTGCTGTCCATCTCTAAAATTCAACCCGAAGGCAAACGCGAAATGAGCGTCGCGGAATACCTGCGCGGCGCCGGGAAACCGCTGATAAATGGAACGAAATGGGAGTAAACAGCGAAGACTTTTTAACCGCGGATATCGCGGATAAACGCGGATATTTTTAAAATGGTTTATTGAACGATTGATTCGCGAGAGAATCGCCGGCATATCGTGCGCGTCTCAGCACGGAGCAGAGTACTGCTCCGTGGCACCCGACGCGTTCCCCCGAAGTTGTTCTCCCAAAAATTTATCCGCGTTTATCCGCGAAAATCAGCGTTATCCGCGGTTAAAAAGCAGTTTCTTCGCCGTTCATCCGCGGTAAGATGCCGGGCCGTTATTGTCTGTCGGATTCATCCTCAAGAAGGGAGTTATTTCGATCATGCCGTTGAAAGATGTGCTGCTTGCCCCCGGCCCGAGCCAGGTGCCCGAACGTGTCCGTTTCGCTCTCGCCGAAGCATCCTGGTACCACCGCTCCGCGCGCTTCAAGAACCTCTATAAGGAGTGCCGCGAACGCCTGGCGCGTATCTTCGAAACGTCGAAGAGCGACGTGCTGCTGTTCGCCGGCTCCGGCACGGCGTCCATGGAAGCGTCGATCGTCAACGCCATTCCCAAGGGCAAGAAGGCGCTTGTCGTCAGCGGCGGGAAGTGGGGCGAACGGCTGGTCTCCATCTGCAAGACGTTCGAGATTCCCTGCGAAGTCATCAAGATTGCGTACGGCGATGTGCCCAATCCCGCGCAGATCGGCGACGCGCTGAAGAAAGATCCGAGCATCGCGGCCGTTTACGTGCATCTGTGCGAAACGTCCACCGGCGCGAAGTTCGATGTCAAAGCCATCGGCGAAATCGTGAAGGATACGCCGGCGCTGCTGGCCGTCGACGGCGTCTCCGGCGCGGTGGGCATGGAATGCCCCATCGACGCGTGGCACGTCGACTTCTTCATGGCCGGCTCGCAGAAGGGCCTGATGATGCCGCCGGGCTTGGCGGTGCTGACCGTTTCGCCAAAGGCCTGGGCCGTAGTCGATACCGTCGCCGCGCCCGCTTACTACCTGTCGCTGAAGCAGTGCAAGAAGCCACTGGCCGAAAACGACACGCCGTTCACGCCGGCCAACACGCTGATCAGCGCGCAGAACGAAGCGCTGAAAATGATCGAAGAAGAAGGCGCGAAAAACGTGCTGGCGCGCCACGCCTGGCTGGCCAAAGCCTGCCGCGCGGGCACGTCCGCGCTGGGCCTCGAGCAGTTCCCGAAAGTGCCGTCGGAAGTCGTGACGGTGGTAAAATCGCCCGCGGGACTGGACGGTTCGGCGGTGATCAAAGCCGCGAAGAGCCGCTATGGCGTGACGCTGGCCGATGGTCAGGGCGACATGAAAGGCAACGTCATCCGCATCGCCCACATGGGTTACTGCTCGGGCATGGACGTGGTCGTCGGCATCGCAGCGTTGGAACTGGGCCTGAAGGCCTGCGGCGCGAACGTGGCATTCGGAAAAGGTGTCGCAGCGGTGCAGGAAGTTTTGTCGAATGTGCCTAAGGAAGTGACGCTGTAGTAATGGTTAAAGTTTGAAAACGGGGGCGTGCACGGGACTTTTTAAAAATGGTTTCGTGCGCGCCCTCAGTTGTTCGCGGACGTAAACGAAGCATTGTGCACGATCCCCATTCCTCCATGCATCCTCCATGCACCTCTACTGCTTCACTCCCGCCCGCTCATACTTCGACACCGTCTCCCATGCAATGCGCTGCAAAATCGCCTGTTGGTCATCCGATATCCCACGTTCGGTCACTTTCAATCCCACTGGACTGATCTTATAAATCGCCGCGAAATTGCAGTAGGCCGTGAGCGCCATGATCTGCCCGTTGCCGTGCCCGATTGGGTCGCGGAAGAGTTGCGCTTGCTTTGTCATGCCTGGAAATTCGCCGATCTTGACCCGCCGCCTCAGCGCCATCACCGCGTCGCCCACCGGCACGATGAACACGGCCTTCTTCCCGTATTTGGCGTTTAACGCATCGGCTTGTTCTTCCACTTTCTGCCGCCACGAGTCGCCAGCTTTCTGCAACGCGTCCAGATCGGTGGCTTCGCGCTGAGCGTTGTCGGCAATGCGGTCCTTTTCAGTCAGCGTGTCAAACGGCACCCACGACGCCTGCACGTAAAACCGCATATTCGGGTTGTTCTTCAAGCCCAGTTCGACAAAGTTGTCAATTCCGGCATCCGGCATGAGGATGTGCGGCGCCATGGTGAACACGTCCACCTGTCCGGCCGCAAGCGCCGGCTTGGCGGTGCTTTTCTCGCCGGTCAGTTCCCAATGCTGAATCACCCGCGAGCCGCCGATCATCTGCGATCCCGCGGTGTGATGCCCTTTGATGCCCGCCGCCGCCGCCAGTTCCTCAATATGCGGCACGATGAACATGTGAAAACTGTGACCTGAATAAAAAACGCGCTGCCCCGCCGGAACGTCCTCCGCCCGGACGGAAAGCATCAGTATTGCGATGGCGAGCGGAAACCAAACAATCGCGCGTTGGCGGCGAGCAAAATGAGTGCACATGAAAACATTCTCCGGTGAGCGGGCGGGCACGTTCTGATCAAGGAGTTTCTACGCTATTGTTTTGCTTCGGTAAAACGAAAATAGTACCCATCCAAAGACAACACGCGAAAGTCGCGCACTCCCCAAGGCCGGAGCGCAATGGCCGACGAGATTTTAAAACCTTCGTGCTTGACGGCTGCCGCGTACGCCTTGTCCACGTCGGCCACGACGAATCCCATCTCCACTCCCAAACCCTGTCCGCTGCCGGTCAGTTTATTGTGGAACGGATGGCCCGCGGGGATCATCTCGGGATCGACGAGCAGCAGTTCCGCCAGATTCGTCTTCATCGACACAAATTGCCCTTTGCGCTCCGTAACTTTGAAGTCCATGACATCTTTAAAGAACGCAACATAGGCGTCGATCTTCTTGGTTTCGAGTTCCAAAAAAATGAAGCCAGGCCTCCGCAAGGCAGGCGTATTACCAGCCGCGTTCGTGCCGTCGGCGTCTTTCTTGGGAGCGTCTTCGGAAAATGCAGGGAGTACCAGCGCGCAGAGCAGCACTGCCGAGAAAAGCAAAATGTTCATGGTGTTATCTCCAGAATTTGGGATTTCGGCGAAGCGGCAATAAAAAAAGCGAGTTCTATAAACGGTACACCGGAACCGCTTAACAATTGGGAGTTCAATGACCGCGTTCTCGTGCGGTTAAATGAGATTTTAGCTTTCAAAAAACAACCGCTGCTTCTATCTTTCGCAGCACAATCCAGTGTAATCAAAATACCGGCACGACGTTTGATTCTCGCAATTGAAAGAGTTTCTTCGCGTCCGAACAAAAGAGGCCTTCCCATCCAATGTCCATACCGAGCACCTTGCCACCCCCGCCCGCCCGCCACGGAAACGCGGCCGCGATCGCCGTTGTCGCTGCAATCGCGATTCTACTCTACGTCGTCTTCGAACTGAACCGCGTCGAGTCCTTGCCGGCTCCGTACGGCATTCCCGTTCGCGTCGCCTGGACCACGTCGCGCGTCAGCGGGTCGCCGGAAGCGCCCTCGCCCTTTGAAACGCAGCGCGTCTTTCCCAAAATCTCCTTCGACCACCCGGTTGACATCGCCTTTGCGCCGGGCGTCAACCGGGTATTCGTCGCTCTGCAAAAGGGCCAGATGTTCTCCTTTCCCAACAACCCCAATTCCGATCACGCGGATCTTTTTTTCGATCCGGCCGAACTGCTTACCTGGCAACATATTCCCGAGTGCAAAGGCATGGGCGGCATACTTGCGTTGGCTTTTCATCCTCGGTTTCAAGAGAATCGCTACTGTTACATTCAATACAGCCTCGAATTCAAAACCTACATCCGCAACCGGGAAAACGCTTCGCGTATTTCGCGGTTCACCGTCACGGATACCGATCCGCCGCGGCTTGATCCGAAAAGCGAACTCATCGTCATTCAATGGCCTTCCGGCGGACACAATGGCTGTTCAATCAAGTTCGGCCCCGACGGATATATGTATTTCTCGACCGGCGACGGCGCGGATCCCAATCCGCCCGATATTCACAACACCGGCCAGGACATCAGCGATTTGCTCAGTTCCATTGTGCGCATCGATGTCGACCATCCCGACAAAGACAAGCCCTATTCCGTCCCGCCTGACAATCCATTCGTCTCCACGCCCAAGGCGCGGCCGGAAGTTTTCGCGTACGGCTTGCGCAATCCGTTTCGCATGAACTTCGATTCGAAAAACGGCAATCTGTGGGTGGGCGATGTCGGCTGGGAACTGTGGGAGTCGATTGTCTGCGCCAAGTCCGGCGGAAATTATGGCTGGAGCATCATGGAAGGCCCCAACCCCGTGCACCCCAACGGCAAGCGCGGTCCCACCGAAATTTCAAAACCGCAGGCCGCGCTCTTTCACACCGAGTCCGCGTCAATTACCGGAGGCGTGGTATATCGCGGAAAAAAGCTGCCGGAACTTTATGGTTACTATATCTTCGGCGATTGGCAGACTTGCACACTGTGGAGCGCCAAATGCGTCGGCGAAAAGGAAGACACGCTGGAGCCCTATAAGACGATCGCGCAGACCGATCAGCGCATCGTGTCGTTCGGCGAAGATCCCGATAAAGAGCCGATTATTGTCGATCACGGCGGCGGAGGGCTGTACCGCCTCGTGCCCAATCCCGCGGCCGGCCAACCGCCAACGTTTCCGCGAAAGCTCAGCGACACGGGGCTGTTCGCGTCGGTCAAAGATCAGATTCCGGCGACCGGCGTGCTGCCCTTTTCAGTGAATGCGCCCCAGTGGTCTGACGGTGCAACCGCAGTGCGGTTTGTCGCCACGCCAGGAAGTACCCGAATGGCCTGGGGCAAGGGCGTGTGGGGCGATGACAAAGCGGTGTGGCCCAAAGACAGCGTCCTCGTCCGGACGCTTTCTCTCGAAATGAAAGTGGGCGATCCGGCGACCAACAAGAATGTGGAAACACAGATCCTGCATTTCGACGGCCGGCAGTGGCATGGCTACTCCTTCGCGTGGAACGACAGCCAGACCGACGCCGAACTGGTGGCTGTCGGCGGTGACGAGCGGCCCTTCGACATTGTCGATCCCGCGTCGCCCGGCGGCACGCGGCACCAGACCTGGCATTACCCTTCGCGGACCCAGTGCATGACCTGTCACAATATCTGGTGCGACTACGCGCTGGCGTTCACCGTTCCGCAATTGACCCGAAAAGAGCGCTATCGTTTCGATTCGGGCGAAGTCGTCACCGACGACCCTGCCCGTTCCTTCCGGCATATTGGTTTGCTGATCGAGCCCAAATTTCCCACTAGCAAGTATGCACCGCCCGGCTTTAAAGCCACCAAACCGGAGAATTCCGCGCTGACCAATCCTTATGACGAATCGGCCGATCTGGCCGAACGCGCACGCTCATATCTGCACATCAATTGTTCGCAATGTCATCGCTTCGGAGGCGGCGGCACGGCGCTGTTCGATGTCCAAAAGCACCTGCGTTCGAATCAACTTAAAGCGGTCGACGAACGGCCCGCGCTCGGCGACTTTGGCCTTGACGGCGGCAGGCTGATTTGCCCGGGCGATCCGAACCGCTCCGTTTTTCTCTATCGCACGTCGAAGCTCGGACGCGGCCGAATGCCGCACATCGGCTCCGACATCGTCGATGAAAAAGGCACGCAACTGTTGCGGCAATGGATCGCGGACATGCCGGCACCAGGCGCAGCGATTTCAAACGCCCGGGCGCAACGGGAACTCGATGTAAAAGCGCTGGCAACGGAACGCGATTCCGGCGCTGCCATCGACCGGCTGCTGGCTACTCCCAGCGGGGCACAGGCGCTGCTCGGCGAAATTGACTCGCGCAGTCTTCCGGAGCCGGTTCTCAAAGCCGCGCTGGCCAAAGCCATCGCCTCTCCACAGGAAAGCGTACGCGATCTCTTCCGCCGCTTCGATTCGCGCGAGCAATTCATCGTGCGGCTCGGCCCCAATATCGATCGCACCAAATTGCTCGCGATGCCCGGCGACGCCACCCGCGGCCGCGCGGTATTCGAATCGGCGTCAGGCGCAGCGATTCCGTCGAGTGGCGGAACGCCTGCAACCGCGACGGCGGGTTTGTGCATCAATTGTCATCGCGTCAATGGGCAGGGAAAAGATTTCGGCCCGGAACTCTCGCACATCGCCACGAAGTATAACAAAGCGCAGTTGCTCGAAAACATCGTCGAGCCGTCCAAGACAATCGCCGAAGGATTCGCCATGCACTTGCTGAAGAAAACGAACGGCGAAATCGTGACTGGCCTGCTGGTCAGCAAATCCGACACGGAAGTGGTGCTCCGAGATCAGGAAAAGCAGATCCATGTGCCCGCCGAGGAAGTCCAGCGTTTGACGCCGCAGCCAGTTTCGGCGATGCCCGAAGGACTGCTCTCAAATTTGACTCCGCAAGAAGCCGCCGATTTGCTGGAGTATTTGAGCACGCTGAAATGATGAGCCGTTTGTTGATTTGATTCTGCACTTAAATTATGCTCATGGAGTTGAACCTTTTTTCGTTTCGGAACATCGCACGTGACCAATAATGGCTTTCTCAAAAACATCCCCGCCGCGTTATCCTGGAACGGCAGTGTTTTGCGGCTCCTTGACCAAACCAAACTGCCCGCCGAGGAGACGTATCTCGACATCGAACGCGTCGCGCAGCTTGAGGACGCGATTCTGCGGCTGTGCGTGCGCGGTGCGCCTGCAATCGGTTGCGCGGGCGCGTTTGGCACCGTGCTCGCCGCGCGCGAAGCATTTGCTGCGCCAGGCGAATGGCTCGGACACTTCGAATCTTCCTGCGCGCATCTTGCCGAAACGCGGCCCACTGCCGTGAATCTACGCTGGGCCGTCGAACGCTGCCGCAAGGTCGCGCTCCGGCTGGCTGCGGCGCGCGCGGATCATGCGCAAATCATCACCGCTCTCGAACACGAAGCCCTTGCGATTCTCGAAGAAGATCGTGGCATGTGCTCCGCAATAGGCCGGCATGGCGCGGACTTGCTCGAATCTATTTTGAACGGCCGCAAAACCGCGACGCTGATGACGCATTGCAACGCGGGCGCGCTGGCCACCGCCGGCTCCGGCACGGCGCTGGCGATGATGTATGAGGCGCATCGGCGCGGCATTAAGCTGACCGTTTTTGCCGACGAGACGCGCCCGCTGCTTCAGGGCGCGCGTTTGACATCCTGGGAACTTTCGCGCGCGGGCATCTCAGCGACGGTGATCTGCGACAACATGGCCGCGGCCGTGATGCGCGAATTCAAGCCGGACGCGGTCATAGTCGGAGCCGATCGCATCGCCGCCAACGGCGACGCCGCGAACAAAATCGGCACCTATGGCCTGGCGATCATCGCGCGCCATCACGGCGTGCCGTTCTTCGTCGCCGCGCCCACGAGCACGTTTGACGTGTCGCTTAAAGATGGTTCGGGCATTCCCATCGAGCAGCGCAATCGCAAAGAAGTCGCCGAACCGTACGGAAAGCTCTCCGTGCCGCCGGAAGCGGCGGTCTTCAATCCAGCCTTTGACGTAACGCCCGCAGCGCTCATCTCCGCGCATATCACGGAGAAGGGTGTTTATCGGGCGCCTTATGGATTCGAGTAAAATCTAAAAGGGTGCAACGAAATTCGAACTGTGTCTTGATCGCGCCAGCGCATAGCATATATATTCTCAATGCGTCACACTCTCATCTTTCAACCCCAACCCTTCATTAGAGAAAATGTTCCACGCGCTCCGCATCCTTCAACTCAACAGTGCCCGCAAATATGTCGGGGAGGCGGCGCACACGCTCAATTTGACCGAGGCGCTGCGGCAGCGGGGCCATTCGGTTTGGCTGGGGTTGCGTAAAAATTATGAAACGATCGAACGCGCCGCCGAGCGTCATTTGGAGCCGATCGGTTTCAATATGCCGCACCGCTGGTGGCCGCCGCAGGATGCGCCCGACATCCATGGCATTGCCCGGCTCGTCAAACGCGAAAAGATCAATCTCATTCATGCGCACCGCGGCAAGGATCATTGGCAGGCCGTCTTCGCAAGCCGGCTATATGGGCTCAACGTGCCCGTGATCCGCACGCGGCACGTCGTCACGCCGCTGCGCAATCACGCCGCCAACCGCTGGCTGGCGCGCCGCACCGCGGCGATGGTGCTGGTCTCGAAAGCCGTCGAGTACGACGTGCGCCACTCCGGCTTGTTCGAACCCTCGCATCTCGCATTCATCCCCGGCGGAATAAACCTGAGTCTGTTCAACCCGGCGACGAAAGAACGGCGCCAGGACTCGCGCACGGAGCTCGGCCTTGAGCCGGACGCGCTGGTGGCGATTTACGTGGCGCGGTTCGCGGTCGTGAAAGCGCACGATGTCCTGCTGGAGGCGTGGCAATTCGTGCGCGCGCAACTGCCGCACGCACGACTCGTCTTGGTAGGGGCGGGAAAATTCTTTGAAGATAGCAAGGCATTGGCGCGTTCGTTAGGAATAGACGACAGCGTTCTTTTCTTAGGAAAACGGTCGAACATTCCGTGCCTGCTCGACGCGGCGGACGCGGGGGTTTTGGCCAGCACCGGGAGCGAAGGATTTTCGCGCGCCGTATTGGAATACATGGCTTCGGCGCTGCCGACGGCCGCCACGCGCGTGGGCGCCGTGCCCGATTTGATCGTCGATGGCGTACACGGAAAACTGGCGCCTCCCGGCAATCCGCAGGCGCTCGCGGGAGCCATTATCGCCGTGCTGAATGCGCCGCTCGAACAGCGCCGCATCTGGGGCCGCGCGGCTTACGAAAAAGCCGAGATGGGTTACAGCTATGCCAGTTGGGCCGAAGCGCATGAAAAACTCTATGAGCGGGCAATAACGGAAACAGTTTAGGATTTTAGATTGAAGGTTAATAGTTTTGAAACGGCAGATGAAGATCACGCACATCTTCGATAAGTCCACGCTGGTCGTCTATAACCAGGACGGCTATCGCATCACCACGCTGCCGCCTTTCCGCCAATTCCGCGGTCTCGACATTCCCTGGGAGAGCATCGACGACCTGAACGAGGAATCCGAGTTCGTCGAGAAATTTTCCGGCAGCCGCAAAGTCGTTCACCTGGCCGCCGGGCAATACGGCCTGCCGGTTGAGGTCCATGTCAAACGCTATGCGTTCAAATCCATCCTGAAACTCATTCTGCGAACGGTGCGGAAATCGCGCGCGCGGGAAGTCTTCGATCTGGGCTGGAAGCTTCTTTCGAAGAAAATCAAGACGCCCCGCCCTGTCTGGCTGGCGGAAGCGCGGGGCCCATTCGCGCGCTACAGCGTGCTGGCCACCGAGTCCCTGCCCGGAGCCGAGTCCGCGTTCGAACGCTGGAAGCGCTGCTCCAGCGACCGCCAGCGCAGCGAGTTGCTGACGTCCGTCGGCCAATTCACCGCGATGCTTCACGATACCGGCTTTTGCCACGGCGATTTCAAGTCCACTCATTTGCTGATCCTGCCAAATCGCCCTTCCTGCGCCGACGAATTTTACCTCATCGATCTGCTCGGCGGAAGTTTTTCGAGTGTGCTGACGCCGCTGAGCCGCGCCAAAAATCTCTTCAAATTAATCCGCAGTTTCATCCCCAAACGGCAATGCGTTGGATTCACGCCCGAACATCGCCGGCTGATTTTGAAAGCCTATGCCGGGTCCGAAAACGACGCCGATTATTGGGACGCCTGTGTCGACCAAATCGGCCGGATGAAAGGACAGCGAATTTAACAGCCATTTTCTGTGGCGCGGCATTGGTGTTGCGCGTTAGGATACGCGGCTTTACGCGGGTCTTCATCCATGGTCCTTTAGGCCGAAGTGATTAGTGCCGATATTGACTTCTATCGCTCGGGAAGGAGGTTTCTCAATGCCGGATGCACCGCTCAAAGCCGCTGGGTCGTCGCCCCTCGACACGCTCAACCAGCAATTTGGCATTACTATATTTTTCGGTTTGATCGCGATCGCCCTGATCCTTCTTGGCTATGGTTTTTTTGCGAAGGTCGAAACGCATGTGCGCTATCGCTTCGCGACGATCGGTGCGGCGCTGCTGTGCGCCATGACGGCCGTTTTTATTCAAACAAAGATCGATGGCGAACGCGGTTTCATCGCCGACCAGGAGCAACGTTACGACGCAAAATTAAAGGAAATCGCCAGGAAAAAAGGCAAGGAAGAAGCGTTGAAACAGCAATACATGTATATGCCCGCCGGCGATTCCTTGAACTACATGACACTGGGCAATCCCTCCCTGGCCGCCGATTATGTGTGGCTGACGAGCCTGCAATTCGTTTCGAATTCGTTCCGCCGCGGAAACAAATTCGAGATGCTCTCGCGCTTCCACAAGACGACGTCGGATCTCGATCCGCACTGGGTTGACGCCGAGGTCAACGGCGGCAAAGTGCTCTCGGCGCTGATCGAGGAGCGCGAGAAATCGGAGCAGTCCTACCAATACGATATAGCCAAAAACTGGGACAATCCAAAAGGCGTGTGGCGCTTGCGCTTCGAAGCCGGCCTGCTCTTTATCAATCCGCCCAACGATCCGCGCAGGATGGCGGAGTATTCGCGCAAGTCGTGGACGTATTTCGATCAGGCCATGCAGGAAAAATATTTTCCCAAGAGCATGGTCCCTCTTACTAAAGACCGCATCGCGCGCCTGCGACTCGAATCGGGCTCGGCGTTTTACCGCGAGGCGGAGAACATGATGGCGCAGAATGCCACCGCGTCCGACACGCCGGAATCGCTCAAGAAAATTTCCCAGCGCGATTGGCTGAAGGCGCACAGCATGGCGCAAGCCGCGGCGCTCTCCGACGAAGCGGCCGCGTACAAAAAAGTGTACGGCGCTTTTCCTAAAGACTTGTCGCCGGCCTTGAAGCGATTGACGGACGCCTATGGCTTTCCCTTCGACTACGATCCCGAAACGGGCATCGTCACATCGCACGGCGCGAAAGCGCTCCAGGCCATTCAAGCCGCCCACGTCATCAACGACTTGATGTTTTTATTTCGGAATCAACACGAAGGGCTCTTTCCAAAAGATCTGATTGAATTCCGGACGTTTCTGCGCCAGTATAAATCTATGCCTCTGCATCCGCCCTCGGTGATGGTGCTCGAAGCCATCGGCAATGACCTGGATCCGACGACGGGTCCGCTCGGTCCCTGGAAATACGACGCAGAAAAGGGCGAAATCGTTCTTCCGCCGGAATGCAATGGCAGGGCGTTGTACGCGCATGTCGACGATTATGAATGGACAAAAACGGGTATCGAGAAAAAGAGCCGGACGCCGTAAATTTGCAGGATGGGCTGCCAGCCCGCCAGGGTTCCGATCAGGAATTGAAACCGGACGGACTGGCAGTCCGTCCTACATTCCGTTTTTGCGTTTGCCCTTTTGCAGTGGCCACTTTACGGTGAAGCGATGAGTCTGACGTTGCCCGACGCCGAAATCCTCCCCGTCCCGCCAGCCGCGACGTTCCGCCTGCCGTCGACGGCGCTGTTCCTGGGGCTCATGCCTGTCTTTTCGGGCCTTGCGCGCCGGGCCGACCTGGCGTCGGTTCTCAGCGACAATGAACACGCCGTGCACGAAAACGGCAGCGATCGCAGCCAGCGCATTCGCACCTACATTATTTACAGCGGCCGTGAAAGCCAGGCGCGCACCAGCCTCAGCCTCTTCGACAACGATCCGCTTTGGAGCGAAGGCGAATTGAGCACGCTGATCAAGCGCCAGTTCGGCCCCACCGGCCTCAAGCATCTTCTTGGCGTGCTGATCGCCGCCGAAGAACAGGCGCAGGAAACCGGCTCGGTGCATTCCGGATTCGTCTTCGATGCCAGCCGCCATCTTGACATTCTGGGCTACACGCGTTCGAATCGCGTCAATGGAAAAGGCTACCACACCGCGCGGCACTTAAAGGAAGCGCGCGAGATCGTCACGCTGCTCTGCTCGCTGACAATCGTCCAGGAAATCCGTCTCGGCACGCGGCGCGGCACTACGCTGAAGATCAAACTGCTGCAGGACGAGGCCTCCGCGGAAGCGTGGGAGGAAACCGTCACCGACGGCGACAAACTCAAGGAACGCATCGTCACCAACGAAAAGATTTTTTTGCGCTTCAATCCGCATCTTTTTCTCGCCGCCGTCGAAGGCACCGAGCAGATCCGCTACATGTACACGCTGCAGCTTCAAAAACTCGCGCGGGAAAATTCGCGCGCGCACGGCCTGACGCTGACGCTGGGCGTGCACCTGCCGATTAAATTCCGCATGAACGGCGGCCATCCGCTCGATTTGACCGCGCGCTCGTTCCTGCGCATGGCTGGCATCGTCGAGGAAGATTACACGCGTTACGAACACCTCGACCGGCTCGAAAACACGCTGCGCTACATGGTCGAGCAGGGCTACATCAGTTCGTTCGAGACGGAGCGCTATCGATACGCCGCGGCCGCGATCCAGGCCGACGCGCCGGACAAACCGGCACGGCGGCAGCGCGCGCAGCTTGAATTGAAAGCCGACGAGTCGCTGCATCCGGGCGAACCGCTGGAAGAAATATGGCGCGTCGAGCCGCCGGAATTCTTGCGCGACATGCTGCTGGGTTCGGACACCATGGGGAAAAAGGTGCAGGACGAACTGGACGAAATCGCGCGGACCAGCGCCGCGCGCGGACCGCGTTCGTTCCCGATGCTGCCTGGATTCGAGCCGGGCGGCCGGCCGCCGGGCGCCGGCGAACGCCTCAAGCAAGTGCGCATTGCCTTGAAGATGCAGCAGCTCGAACTGGCGAAGAAACTGGGCGTCACCCAGGCGGCGGTGTCCATGGCAGAAGCAGGCAAGCGGCCAAAAATGGCGCAACGGCTATTGGAACTCGCCCGAAGGATTGTGCCGGATTCACCCGCGCCCGTGGAGCATGCGCAGGAAGCGAACGGGCAGGCGGCGCATACGTAAGCCGCCGCACCCCAATTTCATTCCACTTTCTTGCTGTCGCGCCCGATCACCAATTTCCAATCTTCAATGCCGGAATTCTTCAGATCCAATCTCGTGACAAAATAATAGAGCCGCTGCGTGTCCGGCTTGTCGAACTGTTCAAATCGCTGCTGCAAATAATAAGGCGGCAGCGATTGGTAATACAATGTTGCCGAGACGTTCAATGCCTGGCCGGCCGGAATATCGACGGGCACTTCATAGGTGGTTACGTCTTTGCCTTCGCCATCCCGGTAGTCGTTGTCGTTGCCTATTCCCAGCGGGTGCGTGAGGTCGTAGTCCGGGCCGTCGGCTTTCCAGCCGCGCGGCAGCAGGCGGTTGTCCTTGACCGCGTTCTTGAGACTTAAAAAACTCGTCGTCAGATTTCCATTGCTGTCCGCGATCAGCGTTTCGTAGATCTGCACCTCGTCCTCCCGGTTGATCGCCAGATGGTGCGGCTGATAGGCGTTGCTCGGCAGAAACTCCGTTTTCAGCGGCAGGAATTTCTCGTTCGCGTAAGTGCCGATCACGCCCCAGCGGTCTGTCAGGCCGGACGCCCAGATTGTCTTGTCGCCCGCCTGGACTTTGAATTCGATGAAGGCGCGGCGGAACGCGACGCCGCTGGGAAACTTGTGGCCCGTCAGATTCGTCACCTTCACCTGCGCAATCAGACGGTTGCCATTGCGTTTGGCGCTGAGTATTTCCACTTTGGCCGTTTGCTCGCGCGCCATCTGCTTCGCCGAATCGAGCGCCACGTCGAAGCCCGATTTGACGTTCGTGGCCGGGAAAAGATTGTCTTTGCGCGGCACGCCCAGCAGCCAGGGATTCTGATTGAACAGCTCCAGTGCAAACACGTTGATCCCATGCAGCGCGTGGCGCGAATAAGGGTCGTGCGGTTCCATCTTGATCGAGTCGTCTTTCGCGCGGTGATCCACCGGCGGAAACGTGTCGTCTTCAATGTTGGCGATTTTGAATTTCAGTTTATCGCCGTTGTACGAGCGCGACATGTGGCAGTCCTGACAACTGCGCTGCGTGGCTTTGTTCGCGGGATTCTCCGTCGAATAAACGCTGTTCTTCCATTCCAGATACGTCGTCTGCTCGTGCAAGCCGCGCGGCGGGAGCGATGCGGCCAGGCCGGCGAATTCGGCGCTGGAGTATTTCCGGCCGACTTCCAGCGCGGGCAGCGCAATGGTGTGGCAGGACGCGCACAGTTTCGAATCGGCGAGATGCGGGCCGTGTTTCGGGGTCAGGCCGATCGCCTGTTCCATAGGCAGCGTGGTGGTCTTTTCGTACGGCCCGAAGATCTGGTTGGGCTTTTCCTGAAGTTTGAAATTTCCGCCGTAGGTGTTCGGCGCGCCGAGACCTTCGGGAACCATTTGATGGCAGACCATGCAGGAGACGCCGTCGCGTCCGAGCGCGCCGTATTTCTCGTGCTTGCTGCCAGGCTCGGCCAGCGCGGCATCCATTGGAAAAAGCGCGTCCGCGCCAAAATCGTGCTTCCATTGGCGCTGGCCCATCGGCGCGTGGCAGCTCAGGCATTTGTTGTCGATCTCCGGGGCGATATTCGGATGAGCCGCGCGTTCGCTGTCCAGTTGCGAAAAGAAAACCGGATCGCGGCCAGACAAACCCATCATCGAATAGCGCCACTCCGAAAATGCCGAGAGATTGACCAGTTCCTTTTCACCGCTTTTGTTTTTCTGCTCAATGGCCATGTTGGGCAGCGCGGAATACAACTGAACCGCATCGTGGCAGGTCATGCAATTGCTCGCCGTCACGAACGGGCGCTGACCGTCGGGACGCGGACCCTGTGGAAGATGATCGAAGGCCGAGAGCACGAGCGGGATCGGCTCGTTCAGCGCCGAGAGCATGATGTCGGGATTTGCGTACGGAAAATTCACTATCGGAGCGTCCTTTTTGGCCGGGTGCTCGAGCAATGGCGGATTGTGAATATCGTTGGCCGTGGCGAGCTTCTTTTTCAAGCCTTCCGGTGAAATCGAAATGGCGTGCTGAATCGGCTCATCGGCGATGTTGCGCAGGCTGGAATAGGTGAGTTCGGGATTGTCGGCCGTCGAGTGGCAGTTCACGCAGGAGAGCGCAAAGCCGGCGTTGGGATCGAAGAACGTTAGCGCGTGATCGGCAGCCGGTTTTTGCAGCGGCCCGCCGTCGCTGTAGAACCAGCCGTCCCACGAACCCTTGCTGTCCTTCACCGACACGCTGAAGCCTGTCAACTCGGGAGAATGTTTCGTGGGATCGTCGGGATTTCGGGCGAAGAGAACTTTAAGAATCATGCCGCCGTCTGCAATCGGGCCTTTGCGGCCTTCGTTCATCCATTTCCAGACTTCAGGCGAATAGTAGACTTGAACCGCCGAAGGGCCATGGATTCCGAGGCTCACCACTTCGCCGGAATCGCGCACCGTATACGGCCCCGTGAAACGCGGTTTCAAATCGTGTTTCCAGGCTTCGTACTTGCCTTGTTGAAGAAAAAGGTTCAGGGTCAGGGCGAATTTTTCCGTGCCGATTTCGCTGGGACGGGGCAGCGGGAATTTGACTTCCGGCTCCGCCTCGCCGGCGTGGAGCACAGCAGTGTGCATCGCGAGGCTGAAGCAGAGAATCATTATGACGCGCGCGACAGCCATTGTTTTTTTTGTCTGTTACTCCGGTGGTTCGGAACGAGTGGTTAGTGGGCGGCTTCGCCGCATAGGGGATAGAGGCTAGTGAACAGTGAAAACAAAAGCGGTGCAGCCGCCTTCTTTCCCTAACCACTAACCCATAAGCGGCGCAACCGCCACTAATCACTCAAGCGGTGAAGCCGCTCACTTGAAATTAAATTCGATCATTTTGCGAAACGCCGGGAGTTCTTTCAGGCTTTCGAAATCGGCGTCCGTGACGACTTCGTCGCGCGTGAGATGGCGGTGATTCGGGGTTTCGAAAAACCGCTGAAGCATCTTCAACGCCGCGTCGTTTTGGCCGCTGACGCTCAAATATCCAGCCGCATTGTACAGGACGCAGCAATGCACAGGCTCCTTCGATTCTCCGTGACTATCCATGCCGCCGGCCAGAAGCGCTTTTTCGTATTCCTTTCGCGCCAGTTCTGTATCGCCCGCGCGCTGCAACTGAGCCGCATAGAGCATGCGCGCGATGGCATCGTTGGGGTTCAGTTCGACGGCGCAGCGCGCCTGTTCAGCGGCTTCCTTGAATTTTCGTTGATGGCAATAGAGATGGCACAGCGAACGATGCGTGTCGGCGAGCGCGTACGCTTCGAGGCTCTTTTTAAAGAAACCGATTCCCGCCTCTTCGCGGCCTGCTTTGATTTCCAATTCGCCCAGGCCGCGCCACGCATAAGCCGCAGCGTAAGGATCCTGGTGCTCGGCCGCGATCGCTTTTCGGAACGCTGCGGTCGCTGCGTTCGAATCGTGAACGTAAAAGCGCAGATGCTCGCCAAGAGCCGCCCACGCTTCGGCAAAAGCCGGGTATTGCTCCGTCGCCCGCACATAGATCGCGCGGGCGGATTCGGGCTCGCCGCGTGCCTCGGCCGCGGAGGCTTGCTCCAGCTTTTGCCGGAGCGTGTTCTCCGCCTTTTCCGGTGGCACATCCGCCGCAATCGTGGTTGCAATTACGGCTACGCCAAAAAAAGTGCCAGCCAGAACGCGGAGAACGAGAGTTGTTTTCATTGGAGTGACTTGGATTACGACGGTTTCACCGCGGCTTGATACGTCTTCAACTGTTCAGGATTCAGTATCGTTGCGAGCTTTTTCTCGAATTCCTTCTTGGGTTCGAAGTCTTTCGGCGGCGTCGCTGTTTCGTCCAGTTTGCGGCGAATTTCCTGGATGGCGTTGATCACTCCCGTTGCCTGCTCGCCGGTGAGATGCAACTGCCCGCTGACGTTGTGGAACGAACTCACGTCAAATGAAGACGAATTATTGTACCTCGAAACCTGTGAAGACGACGGGGTGGCGTTAGTCGAGCCAGTCGAGACCGTCGTCGTGTTGGAATTTTTATTTTTATTCGGCGAATATCCGCCACCGCCGCAAGCGGCCTGTGACGAGACTCCTATAACCGCCGACAACACCACAAACCCTACGAAATTCAAGCTTTTCATGTTTCCCCCTAACATTTGATTTTGAATGCCGATTCATAATCAGTCGGCAGTAACTTTACTCGATATTTAGCGCTAAAATCAACATTAATTTAAAAAACACAAGTAATGTCAATTTCTCATGCCCGCCCCCTGAAAACCCGTTGTTTTCACGTTGGACTGCTTCATGAGCAATCGATCGGCCAACTTTAAAAAAGCCTTCTGCGAGATGGGATACTTCAATCCGTTATGCCTTAAGCTTTACGTTCAGCACCCCGTAATTAAATGTCGAAAATTCGGCTTTAACCCCTGACGTTTAGTTTCAATGACTCTTCAATTTCGCGCGCACTTCTTGCACGGGCATTCCCGCCGCGCGCAATTTTCCAAGCAACGGCTCTCGATGAAATCCTTCGATTTCCTGAAACAATGCGCTGGAAGTAACCTCCAGAGTCACGACGCCCTGCCTGACGGCGGACGCCATGACGCGCCCGGGATTGTCTTTGAAATAATCGTCGAGGACTTGTTGCGCCAGTGCCCGGCCCTTGATCTGCGTTTTGGCGCGTTTGACCTTGCGCTCGATCTGCTTGAAGATGTTTCCGAATGGGTTGGCATCGTCCATTGCCGCCTCTACTCTTTCCTTTCGCGATCAAAAAATGAAAGGGTCGAGACGGCCCTTCCACTTTCTCAATCCTTCGGATTGACAGGCATCAGCACGTACAGGAATTCCTGGCCTTCGCGCAGCACGCCCGGCTTGGTTCCATCCTTCAATTCCAGACGGATCGTTTCCGAATCCAGCACCTTCAGCGCATCCTGGAAATATTGCGGATTGAAACCGATCGTCACCGGATCGCCTGAATATTCAACTTCCAATGTGACGGCCGCCTGGCCTTTGTCCGGCGAACGGGCTTCTATCAAACACGTTCCCGGCGAGAAACTTAAACTGACCGTCTTGGTCTCTTCGCTGGTCAGGAACACCGCTTTTCGCAGCGCGTTAATCAACGGTTCGCGCTTGATCGTGATTTCTTTGTCCGAGTCTTTCGGAATCACCTGTTGATACTTCGGGAAAATTCCTTCGACTATCAAACTGGAAAGCGTCACCGCGCTGCCACTCACGATGATCGAACGTCCGCGCAATGCGATCTGAAGTTCTTCGCCCGCGGCGACGTTATCGCACAGTTTGCGGATTTCCTGCATCATCTTCACCGGCACGATCACGCCATCTTCGAGCGCTCCGGCCGATTTCAGTTTCTTTTTGCAGAACGCCAGGCGCCGTCCGTCCGTGGCGACCACTTCCAGCGTTCGATCTTTGCATTGCAAATAAACGCCATTGATCGCATAGCGCCCCTGCTCGCGCGCAGCCGCATAAGCTGTGCGGTCGATCATCTTTGCCAGTTCATCCGCGGGCACCGAAAGCGCCGCGCCTTCGCCCATGCTGGGCACATCGGGGAAGTCGGACGACTCCTGCCCCAGCACTTCGAAGCGGTCTCGTCCTACAGTTAGAATGCCTTTTGCGCCGCTGGTTTCGAGTGTCACGATGTCTTCGGTGCACTCTTTCAGCAACCCCGACATAGTGATGCACGGCAGACAGAGCGACACGTGTTCCTCGACGGATTCGGCTCTGAGCTTGTAGCGCAGCCCGACTTCCATATCCGTCGCTTGAATTTCGATGCCGCCATCGGCGTCCGCGGTCAGCAGACAGTTCTTTAGATTGGGCCGTACCCCGCGGATAGGAACAATGGCCGAAGCCGCCGACAATGCAGCCGTAAAAGGTTCGCGTTTGACAACCAATTTCATGGAACTCAACCTCCGTCTCGCCCCAAATTGGGGCTGTTCATTCCGTTCTCTATTTAAAAATTCATAACCGTCATCATGCGCACAACAAATGTGGAAAACTCAATCTGGTTTAATGCAAAGCCTTGAATTAAAAACACGTTCTACGACGCAATTGAATGTGTATTGGACTCCGAGCAGTGCTTGAACTGACATCGCTCAAAATGAACGGCGAGACTCTAACAAAAGCGCCGATCTTATCAAGCGACAGCGAAACACCGAGGGATAAAACACAAGCGGTAGCGTTGCTTAGGGCTTTATTAAAAGAAACGTTTTGGCTAGAGAACACTTTATCGCACTTGGGAGTCGTGTGGAAAACAGAAGGAGTTTTCCACAGCGATTTCAACACACAAAGACACGTTGTCAACGCCGAAACAGGGCGCACAAATCCGAGTGGAATGAGGCGAACGTCCGCAGCGATGACGGCGGCGGGCATGGATGAGGTCGAGTGAGGCGCACGGCATTTCATTTGGAAAGTGATTTTGGATGGAAACGGTGCGCAAACAAGTTATTTTTTAAAGAATTGAGCGCAAAGAATACAAACGCATATACCTGTATTGGTTCAAACAGAGAGCAAAGCGTTTTTGGGCGGGCAGGCCCGGCCCTATTCCGTTAGAAAAAGGGCAATAAGGATCAACGATGAAAATAACGCGATTGGCCATGCTCGTTGCCGCACTCATGTTGATTCTCATAGGAGGAATCTGGCTAGTCAGCGTATTGAGACGGGCGCAAAACGCCCAGCACGAGCAGCACGAGCAACCCGCCGGCACGGAAACTCCCTATTCGAAAAATGAATTGCAAGGCTTGATAAAAACGCTTTCGAGCACCAACGCCGACGAGCGAAAACGCGCTGAGACCGAATTGGCCAATGCCGGCGTTTTTGCGGATGAGGCCTTGAAAGCGGCGGAAGCGCAAGCCACCGGCACAGCCAAAGAATCGATTCAACGCCTGCTCAATCGCCGGCGCTTTGCGGGTCTCAGCGATTTGGATTATGCGAGCGCGTTGCCGGAAAATTCGCTCGCCTGCCTGCACGTTCCAGATATTCAATTGGCGATTGAAAAATCAAAGCAAACGATGTTCGGAAAGCTCGTGCAGAGACCGGCGTTCGACGCGCTGAGAAAAAAGAAGTGGGACGAAATGCGGCGCGACGAAAACGGTGAATTCCACCAGCCACCGCTCGAATATTTTAAAGGGCAATTCGCCATCGCGCTGTTTCAAACAGCGCCGGGCAATATCGAGAAAAATGCGAAGCTGGGTGTGCTGCTGGAGATGAAAGGATCGGACCCTCAAGGCGAATACCTCGAGTGGAGCGGCAAACTGTTGAACTCCGGCGGCGCCATTGTGGAATACAAGAATATTGAATGCCTCGACGCCGGGCCTAAAAAAGGCGCACACGCGCGCACTGGAAACCACATTCTTTTCGGAAGCGACGCGGACGCGCTGCATGCGTTGATCGATACGGTGCTGGGCGGGCGCGGGATTGGCGAAGCGTACGAAGTGAAAGAAATCCGCAAAACACTGGGAAACTCGCCCGATGGAGTGCTGCTGGTGGACGTTCCAGGACTGGTCAATCAAATCCTCATATCCCGTGCGGGCGAGAAGAAGAATCCTGACGACGACCTGGCTGAAATGCTTCTGGAACATCTCGGTTATGCTGGCGCATCGACGACCTGCCTGGGGGATGGATTTGAAGAGCGGCTGGTCTGGCTGTTTCCGACTGGCCCCGGCGAAATCGTTGCCGCCCTTACCGCACCAAAGGGCGCGCCGCCGCCGGTGGAAGCGTTTCGATTGGTACCCGCGGACGCGGTTGCCGCGGCAATGGGCTATGTGGACGGCGCGAAATTGGAGCAGGCGGCAATTAACTACTACAATGAAGTCAGAAAATTGCGCGGCGCGGACAAAATGCCCGAGGCAAATCTCTCCCCGGTTTTCGCAGGTCTGCGGTTTGTCGAAAAAATATTCAATTTGAAACCGGGAGAGTTATTGGGACTTATTAAAGGTGAGGCCGGCGCTTGGGTTGAATTGAAACCTGGCAAGGATTGGACACAGGCCGAAATTGGTGCGGTGCTGACCGCCGTGGATAACAAGAGCGCCGAGGAATTGGCCACGATCCTGGATAAAATGAACGCCTCGCAGCCGCCGGGCGTATTCACGAAGAATGCCTATAACAAACGCTGGCTGCGGTCGGTGAATACGGCGCGAAATGGCGAAACAGGCAAAGCCCTGACTTGGGCGGTGGATCAAAACCGGGTGTATTTTGCGTCATCGTTGGCGGCATTGAAGGCACAACTCGACAATCTCGACCTGCATCTGCCCGGTCTATATAAGCGCGAGCCGCTGCAGAAAGCGCTGAGCGGCTTCAGCGCGGTCGATCGGACGGGGAACGCGATCTACGCGGATATGCAAACGCTGCTGACCCGCGCCGCCGAGATGGCGATTCCGCAGGTTCTGAGCGACGAGACAACGGAGAAAGAGGTCAAAGAGGCTCTTTCGCAGTTGCCGCCGCCGGTGGATTTGTTCAAGGATTTTCCGCCACTGCTTGCCATGACGGTGTCGAAAAAAGACCGCGGCGAGTTGATCGTCCACGGCCCGGTGCCGCTTATCCCGCTTGCCGCAATGGTGATAATGGGGAATGCGCGAAAGCAATCGCCTCAAACGAAATGAGTTTATTCCGCGCGAATGTTTGAATTAATAAAGAAACTCAGATTTGAGAATGGGTCATCGGTGAATATAATCCCGCGGGATTCGTCAATCGACCTCGGAGCGACAGTTTGAATATGAAGAGCAAAAAATTTGAATGGACTTTGCAATGTTTTCTTTTCTCGGCCTTAACATGTGGACTGTGCGGTGCCGCTCAGGCGGCGGAGCCCGTCGCGGACAAAGACAAAGTGCCGCTGCAGCTTGAATTGCCCAAAGCGTTGTTCGTGGGAACGCCGAAGGCGTTGAAGACGGCGAACCTGGAAGAGGCGCGCAAAGGGCCGCGCCCGGATTTTCTCGTGCCCAAGGGCTCTACGAATGTTGCTGCCGGCAAGACGGTGACCAGCAGCGATCCCGACCCGAATCTCGGCAAGCTCAGCCAGATCGTCGATGGCGACAAGCAGGGCGTGGACGGCAGTTATGTCGAATTGAACACCGGCTTGCAATGGGTGCAGATCGACCTGGGCGCGCCGCATTCCGTTTATGCGATCGTCGTCTGGCACTACCACGGCGAAGCGCGCGTGTACCGCGACGTGGTGGTACAAGTGGCGGAAGACGCCGACTTCATCACCGGCGTGAAAACGCTCTTTAACAACGATCACGACAATTCGGCGGGCATGGGCATTGGCACCGATAAGGAGTACGTCGAAACGAACGAAGGCAAGATCGTCGACGCAAAGGGTGCGAGCGCCCGCTACGTGCGGCTGTATTCGCAAGGCAGCACCTCCAGCGAATTGAATCACTATACCGAGGTCGAAGTGTACGGACTGAAAAAGTAGCGCGAACAAAGTGGAAACGGGCACTAAATAATGTACATGCGGACTATCAGGCGGCATTGACTGCGTCTTAACCACACTCAAGTTTTGAGTGGCAAACTCATCGGAATTATGAAAAAAACAACGACGCTGCCTCTGTTATTGATAACGCTGCTCGCCCTGCCGGTGGTGTGCGCCGAGCAAAAAAATGAGATCGAATACGGCCCCTTCATTTCGGCGACATTCGTCGGCCAATGGCCGAAGAACTCCTTCACATATAAAGGAGTCGCCGTCCGCTTCGATAGCGGCAAGGAAACGCTCAACCCCAAGGATGTGAAAGACGGCAAGGCCGGCGACTTCAGCGCGGGAGTCATCTTCGATACCGATCTGCTGCGTGTGTCGGCCGGGTGGTCGGGCGCGGTTCTGAAGTTGCAGGGCATTCCGTTCGACATGCAGCACGGCCTCAATCAGGAAATCGTGAAAGGCGCTCAGCGCTTCGGCACGTCGCCCGGTCCGGGGTGGGCGAAAGGCGGCAATTTCAAGGATCCGCGCGCCGTGCCGTATGGCCCGCTGCCCTCCGATTGGGCGAAATACAAGGGACTTTACCGCAGCGGCAGCAAGATCGTCTTCTCGTACAACGTCGGCAAGTGCCCCGTATTGGAATCGCATTCCCTCGAAAACGGAGTGTTTTTTCGCGAATTCACTATCGCTCCATTCGATGTTCCGCTGCAATTAATGGTCTGTGAAAGCGAAGGCAACAGCGCTCCCCCCGCCCTTCCTAACCCAACCACTGCGGTGATCGAGGACAAAGACGGCGTGCTGGCGGCGAAAATAATTGGCGCTCCGGCCGGCGCGGAATTCAGCTTTCTCTCCACCACGGGTATCACGCTGAAACTTCCGACCAACGCCAAAGCGGTGAGTTTCAAGATCGCGATCTGGTCCGGGTCCAAGAGAGACTTGGATCGATTTGCCGACTTGACCACCACACCGGCCGTCGATTTGAATCCGCTTTGTCTGGGCGGTCCGGCGCATTGGCCGATTCCGCAGGGCGGCGAAGGCAAGATTGGCGTGCCCGTCGATTCATTCGCGGTGGACACCCTGCCCATCCCGGAATCGCCGCTGATGAAAACCAGCGGATTCGATTTCTTCAAAGATGGCCGCGCCGCCGTCTGCACGCTTAACGGCGACGTCTGGATTGTCTCAGGCATCGACGCCGAGTTGAAGAAGGTGACTTGGAAGCGTTACGCATCGGGCCTGTTTCAGCCGCTGGGATTGAAAATCGTTGACGATCAGGTCTACGTGCTGGGGCGCGATCAGATCACGCGGCTGCACGACATCGCCGGAAACGGTGAAGCTGATTTTTATGAGAATTTCAACAGCGACACGCAGGTTAGCGAAAACTTCCACGAATTCGCGCTGGACTTGCAGACCGATTCGAAAGGCAACTTTTATTTCTGCAAAGCCGGGCCTGTCGTGCCGGGCGGAAAAGGTTTCGACACCGTGCTCGAGCACCACGGCTGTCTAATTAAAGTATCGAAGGATGGATCGAAACTGGAAGTCGTCGCGACCGGATTGCGCGCGGCCAATGGCATGAGCATCGGCCCCAAAGACGAAATCACGTCGGCCGACAACGAAGGCACCTGGACGCCGAGCAGCCGCATCAATTTCATCAAGCCGGGCGGCTTTTACGGTTGTCCGCCGCTTTCGCATAGGACGCCGCCGCCAACGACGTATGACCCGCCGATGTGCTGGCTGCCGCACGAGGGAGTGGACAATTCCAGCGGCGGGCAGGTCTGGGTTCCGGCGGGGCTTTGGGGTCCGCTGGAAGGCAGCCTGCTGCACATGTCCTACGGCACCAGTTCGCTGTTCCTGACGATGAGCGAAACGGTTGACGGAGTCGCGCAGGGTGGCGTGGTGCGGATTCCGCTGATGTTCCGATCGGGAATCATGCGCGCGCGTTTCAATCCAAAGGATGGGAATCTTTACGTCAGCGGGCTGCGCGGCTGGCAAACCACCGGATTGAAATGGGGCTGCTTGCAGCGCGTCCGATACATTCCCGGAATCGTTCACCTGCCCGCGCAGATTCGCGTCAACAAGGACGGCGTCTACATCCAGTTCCACTGCGCAATCGATAAAGGGCTGGAGGCCGACGATTTCAATGTCGAGCAATGGAACTACCGCTGGACCTCCGCGTATGGCTCGGCACATTATTCGGCGTCCAATCCGAACAAGGAAGGCGAGGACACCATAAAAATCAAATCGGTTCAATTGCTGCCAGACAATAAGACGGTGTTTCTGGAGTTTCCGAATTTGAAGCCGGTCATGCAGATGAAGATCAAATACAACATCAAATCCGCCGACGGCGTGAAGCTGAATCAGCAGATTTACAATACGATAAATGTGCAGCCGCAATAGTCCACGGGGCTACAAAGCGCTGCAAAAGTAAGAACTCACTGCGGCGTCTTCGCGTTCGGATCCAGATTGATGATGCGCATTTCTGGGCTGGCCGGGCGCTGCGGCCGGAGATACGGTTTTCCCGATGCTTTGTGGCAACTGTAGCAGACGCTCAGCGTTTCATCGAACACCGCGGTAAAACGTGGCTTCTCTTTGGCATCGATTGCTTTTTTCAGCTCGGTGAATTGCCCTTTGTCCAAGGCGTCCGCGATCCCGCCAAGATCGACGTTTTCGCCGTTTGGGCCTTTGCGGAACGGTTTGGAGCGGACCGCCCATTTCACGTTGGCGCGTGTTTCGCCCAGATAGAAATCCGCGAGCGGCCAATTCTCCTGTTCGACGGCAAACCACATATTGGTGAAATGATAACCGACTTTAGTCATGATCGCCGCTTGGTCGGGCACCAGCGTTTCGAGTTTCTTGACCTGCTCGCGCAGTTGCGCGATGTCGGTGTCCGCCTTCCCAATCTCCGCCTCGGCCTTCGCCATTTCATTCGACGTGGTCACGTACTGGGACGAGGATTTGGAAACGCTGAGCGCGATCGCCGCAAGCGACAGAAAGACCAGCGCGAAAACGACGAAGAGAATTTTTGAGTTCATTTTTGGTCTTCCGTGTGATGGACATTCACATCATCCCCGCAATAATGCGGCGCGGAATAGTGTTTTTCTCTATCGAGATGACGTTTTATCCATCGTTAAGCGGATACACAACATTGCCTTTTTTTCTACTCTTCATGGCTGGCATGGGCGCGTTCATCGGCTTCATCGTCTGGCTCGATTATCGCAGCCTCGGCCGGCGGCGCATCAAGGACGCGGACGCCGAACGTTTCGCGGCGAGTGCGCTGGCACACTGGAAAGCCAGCGGCGAGACCGTGGCGGGAGCGCAGCGCACGGAGCGCGCCAGCCGGGTCGAGCGCGTGAAATTCAAATTCAGGCAAAACCTCAAGCTCATTATCTATTGCGACGCGGGCATCGTCATTCTGTTCACGCTTCTTGTTGCGGTGGGAGTTATCCGGGGAACTCGTGTTGACGCCCAATACCTGCTCGGCTTTTTCGAAGCCATGCTCTTGCTGACGGGCATGTTCACGCTATTGATTTTGGGCGTTACCGGAATTGTGGCCTTCGATTTCATCGGCTGGCGGACTCTGAAAACCTACGCGGGCATCTACGACACCACGCCGTGCGAGATCGCCGTGGCGCGCGACGGGATTCTGTTTCGCCCGGGAGGGCTGCAACGCTTCAACTATACCGTGCGCCAGGTGGAGGTGCTGAAAGGAGACGTCAGCGTGCTCGTCGTTCGCACTGTCGGAGTGCCCACGCCCAAAGGCACGCGCGCACAGGATCTTTATGTGCCGATTCCACCGGGTTTGGAAACGGAGGCGCAAGCGCTGGCCGAGCGACTGACGCGGGGCGTCTGATTCTTTCTCCGTGGCCGACCTCCCGTTCTGTGGTAAAAAGGGAAACGTCTCGGAGCCTCCCGCATGTCCACCCGCACCCTCAAGCGTCCAGCCGAATCCGAAAACCGCCGCGCGTGGCGCGAACTTGTCGAAGGCCTGCGCCGCAATGCCGGTGAAGTCCGCCTCGGCGGCGGTGCCGACAATATTTCAAAACAGCACGCCAAGGGCCGGCTCACGGCACGCGAACGCGTGGCGGCGCTGTGCGATCCGGGCACTGAATTTCGCGAGCTGGGACTGTTTGCCGCCTGGAACATGTACGGCGAATGGGGCGGCGCGCCTTCGGCGGGTGTCGTGACCGGGCTGGCGCGCGTGGCCGGGCGGCTGTGCATGGTGATCGCCAACGACGCGACGGTGAAGGCCGGCGCATTTTTTCCGATGACTGCGAAAAAGACGCTGCGGGCTCAGCGCATCGCGGCGGAGAATCGGCTGCCGCTGATGTATCTCGTCGATTCCGCCGGTGTTTTTCTGCCGCTGCAGGACGAAATCTTTCCGGACGAAGACGACTTCGGCCGCATTTTTTTCAATAACGCGCGCATGAGCGCCGAGGGCATTCCGCAACTGGCCGCGATTCTGGGGCCGTGCGTCGCGGGCGGCGCGTATCTGCCGGTGATGTGCGACAAGGTCGTGATGAGCGACGGCGCGGGGCTGTACATTGCGGGGCCATCGCTGGTGAAGGCCGCGATTGGACAGGATCTGACGAGCGAACAGATCGGCGGCGCGAAATTGCACGCCGAGCTCAGCGGCACCATCGATTTTCGCGAGCCGGACGACGCGGCCGCGCTGGACCGCGTCAAGCGTCTTGCCGCGTTCTGGCCGCCGATACCACAGCCGATTTTTCGCCGCGAACCGGCTCAGCCGCCCGCCAGAGCCGCGGAGGAAATCCTCGATGTTTTCCCGGCTCGCAGTGGCGTGGAATACGATGTCCGCGGCGTTCTCGAATGTTTCGTCGATGCAAATAGTCTCGACGAATACAAAGCCGATTATGGCCGCACGCTGGTCTGCGCATTCGCGCGTATCGACGGCTGGGCGGTGGGCATCGTCGCCAACCAGAAGAAGCACCTGCGCGATCCGGGCAAACCCTTCGAACTTGGCGGCGTGATCTATCCGGATTCCGCCGACAAAGCCGCGCGCTTCGTCATGGACTGCAACCAGAATCGCCTGCCGCTGATTTTTCTCCACGACGTCAACGGTTTCATGGTCGGGCGCGACGCCGAAATCGCCGGGATCATCCGCTCCGGCGCGAAACTGGTGAACGCGATGAGCAATTCGGTGGTGCCGAAAATCACGGTTCTCATGGGCGGCTCGTATGGCGCGGGGCATTATGCGCTGTGCGGAAAAGCCTTCGGCCCGCGCTTCATTTTCGCCTGGCCCACGGCGCGCTACGCCGTGATGGGCGGCGACCAAGCCGCGCGCACGCTGCTGGATTTGAAACTCGCGCAGTTGAAAAAAGCCGGCAAGACGGTCGATGCGGAGAGCGAGCGCGCGCTGCTCGAAGAAATGCGCGCGAAATACGGCGAACAGAGCGACCCGCTTTTCGCCGCCGCGCGCCTGTGGGTGGACGGAGTCATCGAGCCGACGGACACGCGCGCGTGGCTCTCGGCGGCGCTTGAAGCCGCTGCGCAGAACGAGCGGATTGGTGAATTTAAGACGGGGGTGTTACAGGTGTAGGCGACGATTAAGAGAGTGATTCAAAACCGAACGCGGCGTAAAACGGCGCTTTTTGTCCGGCTCTTCGTTGCGAACTTCAAGCGTTATCTCCTCTGGATAGCGCATGAAGTTCGCGCCTCGATCCGAACAAAAATCGCTCGTTTTCCGCTCGCGCCCGGTT
>JBBRQD010000013.1:0-80832 GCA_038227045.1 Planctomycetota bacterium | reverse complement strand
AGTGCGGGCACGACGGGCTTGACGGCGGCGGCGCTCACGGCAAATGCGGGTGCGGGAACGGTGACGCTCAGCGGCACGCCAACGGCTGCGGGCACGATGACGTTTACGGTGAACGTGACCGACACGGCGGGGGCGACGCTCTCGAAGAATTATTCGCTGACCGTGAACGCGGCGTTGAGCATCGCACCAGCGGCTTTGGCGAGTGCGACGGCGGTCACAGCGACGAATCAGATCATCACCGTCAGTGGCGGAACAGTGCCATACACAACGTTGAACGTCACAGCGTTCAGCGCCGGCACGACGGGCTTGACGGCTGCGGCACTCACAGCGAACGCGGGCGCGGGAACGGTGACCTTGAGCGGTACGCCAACAGCGGCGGGCACGTGTACCTTTACGGTAAACGTGACCGACACGGCGGGCGCGACGCTCTCGAAGAATTACACGCTGACCGTGAACGCGGCACTCAGCATTGCGCCGGCGGCACTGGCTGCGGCAACGGCGACGGCTGCGACGAATCAGACCATCACTGTAAGCAACGGCACAACGCCGTACACGACGTTGAACGTCACCGCATTCTCCGCCGGCACGACAGGCTTGACCGCTGCGAATCTCACGGCGAATGCGGGCGCGGGCACGGTGACGTTGAGCGGCACGCCAACAGCGGCGGGCACGTGCACGTTTACGGTGAACGTGACCGACACGGCGGGTGCGACGCTCTCCAAGAATTATTCGCTGACTGTGAACGCGGCGTTGAGCATTGCGCCTGCGGCTCTGGCCGGCGCGACGGCGGGCACGGCGACGAATCAAATTATTACGGTCAGCAACGGAACGACGCCGTACACAACCTTGAACGTGACCGCGTTCAGCGCCGGCACGACGGGCTTGACGGCGGCGGCGCTCACGGCGAATGCGGGCGCGGGCACGGTCACCTTAAGCGGTACGCCGACGGCTGCGGGCACACTGACCTTCACGGCAAACGTGACCGACACGGCGGGTGCGACGCTCTCGAAGAATTACACTCTGACGGTCAGCGCGGGTCTGAGCATCGCGCCAGCGGCGCTGGTCGGCGCGGATGCGGGCTTCGCCACGAATCAAATCATCACTGTCAGCGGTGGGACGACGCCGTACACGACAGTGAACGTGAGTGCCTTTAGTGCCGGTACGACGGGCTTGACCGCCGCGAATCTCACGGCGAACACGGGTGCGGGAACGGTGACGTTGAGCGGCACGCCGACGGCTGCGGGTACGATGACGTTTACGGTGAACGTGACGGATTCGGCCGCCGCGAGCACCAGCAAGAATTACACGCTGACGGTGAGCGCGGCGCTCTCAATTGCGCCGGCGGCGTTGAACACGGCGGTGGTCAACGTGAATACGAATCAGACCATGACGGTGAGCAACGGCACGACGCCGTACACAACGCTGAACGTCTCGGCGTTCGCTGCGGGTGGAACGGGTCTGACGGCAGCGAACCTGACCGCGAATGCGGGCGCGGGCACGGTGGTGCTGAACGGCACGCCGACGGCTGTCGGGACGTGTACCTTTACGGTGAACGTGACTGACACGGCGGGCGCATCGCTCTCCAAGAATTACTCGCTGACGGTGGTCTCGATCACCGTCACGCCGGGATCTCCGCTGCCTGCGGGAACGGCGACGAGTTTGTATGCACAAACATTGACGGCCAACAACGCGGCGCTGCCGCTGAATGCGTTTACGGTCAGTGCGCTGGTTCCGGGTGCGACCGGACTGGTGGCGGGGAACTTCACGCCGAACCTGGCAGCCGGAACGCTCGCGTTGAGCTTCACGCCGACGGCGGCGGGCACGGCGACGTGGACAGTCAACGTCACCGACAAGAACAACGCGGCGGTCTCGTTCAATTATTCACTGACGATTAACGCGGCGCTGGCGATTGCGCCGGCGGCCCTGGCGAGTGCGACGGCCGGCACAGCGACAAATCAGATCATCACCGTCAGTGGCGGAACCACGCCGTACACGACGTTGAACGTCACGGCGTTCAGCGCCGGCACGACGGGCTTGACGGCGGCGAATCTCACGGCGAATGCGGGCGCGGGAACGGTAACATTGAGTGGTACGCCGACGGCGGCGGGCACCTGCACTTTCACGGTGAACTTGATCGATACGGCAGGCGCGACACTCGCCAAGAATTACGCGCTCACCGTGAACGCGGCGTTGAGTATCTTACCAGCATCGCTAGTGGGCGCCGATGTGAGCCAGGCGACGATTCAAACCATCACCGTCAGTAACGGCACTGCGCCTTACACGACCGTGAACGTGAGCGCATTCTCTGCCGGCACGACGGGCCTGACGGCGGCGAATCTCACGGCGAACATTAACGGCACGGTCGTTTTAAACGGCACGCCGACCGCGGTGGGAACGTGCACCTTCACAGTGAACGTCACCGATACGGCGGGAGCCTCGACAAGCAAGAATTACACGCTGACTGTGAATGCAGCGTTGAGCATCGCGCCGTCGGCGCTGGTTGTGGCGACGGCCATGGCTTCGACAAATCAAATCATTACCGTCAGCAACGGCACGACACCGTACACGACATTGAACGTCACGGCGTTCGCCGCGGGCACGACGGGCTTGACGGCGGCTGCGCTCACAGCGAATGCGGGCGCGGGAACAGTGACGCTAAGCGGTACGCCTGCGGCGGCGGGCACGTGTACCTTCACAGTGAACGTGACTGACACGGCCGGCGCGACGCTCTCGAAGAATTATTCGCTGACCGTGAACGCGGCGCTGGCGATTGCACCGGCTGCACTGGCGCAGGTCATTGTTGGGACCGCGACGACTCAAACGATCACCGTGAGCAATGGCACGACACCGTATACCACCCTGACGTTCTCCGCGTTCAACGCCGGAACGACGGGTTTGACCGCATTGAATCTCACGGTGAACTTGGGCGCGGGCACAGTTACACTCAGCGGCACGCCAACAGGGGTCGGCACGGCGACATTTACAGTGAATGTCACCGATTCGGTGGGGGCGGCGGCGAGTTTGAATTACACGTTGACGGTCATCCCGGCTGTGACCGTGACCAGTGGCCCGACGGCCTATCCAAATCCCAGCTTCGTCGATCTGGCGACTTCGTTCTCGATCACGCCCAATCCGTCGAATGCGATCGTCACGTGGGATTTCGGCGACGGGTCGCCGCAGGTTACCGGAGACAATCCGTCGCATATCTACACAGTTGCCGGCACCTACACGGTGACGGTGATGATCACGGATCCGGCCACGGGGAGTTCCATCACGAAAACCCTCAGCGTTACGGCCGAGGATGTCGCTGACGGAGGTTCGTCATTCCTTCCGGGAACCACGCCTCTGGTGATAACCGCCGGCCAGATTCGTCTTTATCCGTCTATCTTGCGCATTGCAGGAACGATCACGCTGCCGCCCGGTGCGACTATCGCGGGTCAGCCCGTGATAGTGGCGGTCAACGGTCTGACGCGGAATTTTACGCTGGACAAGACCGGTTCTGGACATGCGAGCGATGGCAGCCTTGTATTTCATGTATCGAAGGCGGTGGCGGGCAAGGCGAAATTTACAATTCACTTTCATGGCAACTCTGCTGCGCCCAATGACGACTTCATAAAGGCATTGACAACAGGCACGCAGATGGATTCCACGGGACGTCCAGAAAAGCTTCTCATCCAGTTGACGATTGGCAACACGCTCGGCACGTACATCACACCGACGCTGAAGTACCTGAAGCCTGGCTACCCGGGATTGGCGAAGTTTGGAAACAAATAACCAGCAATTGGAATGACAAGAAACAGGGGCGGCGCCAGGATGAAGTGCGCCGCCCTTTTGTTGTGAATCTGCAAGTGTCTTGACAGTTGAAAATGTGGAACGACCCGAAATAGTTTGCGTACTTTGCGCTAAATAATGAAACTTATCAAACTAAGAGTTCTTATCGATTGACCGATAAGAACTCTTATTACCCCGATCACTAATTGTCCGACAATCTATGCAGCGTAGGTAACATGCTTTTCCTGGAAGTACCTTTTCACCAGATCAGGCTTGCGCTGCCGTGTGCGCAAGTAGTTGCGGATGTTGCCTATCAACTCGGTTTTGTCGCGTGGACGCTTTCTGCGCACGGCATTGCTTTTCACATCCTGATTGACCATTTCGTCCGGATTCAATTCCGGGCTGTAGCCAGGTAGAAAGATCAACTGGATCTTCCCGCCCTGTTGTGAAACCCATTCCTGCACTGCCCGGCTGCGATGCACCGGATGCCCGTCGATGATTAGAAACACGGGCCGGGCGTTCTGCACAACCAGCCGTTTCAGGAAATCGATGAAAATCTCCGCTGTAAATCGCTCTGTGAACACCTTGAAGTACATCTGGCCTATATTCGAGATGGCCGAGATCATGTTGCAACCGAACCTGTTTCCGCTCACTGGCACCACCGGCGTCTGGCCACGCAGCCCATACGTGCGACCTACTTGATCGTCGGACCGGATGCCCATTTCATCACCCCATAACAACGTGGCCCCCGCGGCTTTGGCTTCGGATTTGACCTTGGGGTACCGCACGTCAAGCCATTCCTTCACCGCTTCAGGATTCTGCTCCCACGCTCGGCGCGCCGGCTTTTGCGGCGTCATATTCCAACTGCGCAGCAGGCGGCCAACTGTCGGCAATGAAAAGCGTATACTCAAGCGTTTCTCAATCAGTGCCGCCACCGCTTCACGACTCCACAGAACGAACGGCAACTTCAATTGATCCGGCGTCGAATCGATCACGAGCCTGGCAATTTGAGCACCTTGTTTGGCGCTCAGCTTTCCTCCTTTTGGCCGGCCGCGCGCGCGGTAGCTAGTTCCTGTTTCCTGCAATACCGCGCACAGTATCTTCCTATAAAAAACGTGAAATTGTGTTCTGGAAATGCCGAGCTTATTCTACAGTTATTGCGGAGACTCACCCCAAAAAAACCCGAGAATAAGCGATGCGCAAGAAAGCTGAACGCCAGTTGCCTATGGATTTCGCCGGAGCACAGAAATTGACCAAGGATTGGTATGCGTTGTACAAAGACATCCACGCAATCCTGGATGCGAATCCCGCAGTCACGGACCTGGTTCACGCCGATTTGACCCATGGCCAGACCAAGCTCAAGCGGAATGTGGAGGGTGTCGCCTCCGAAAGTATTTTGCGCCTGGCGATTGTTCAGCAGATCGAAAAGCTCTCGTTCCGCGAAACGATTGTTCGCGTCGACGACTCGCAAATACTGCGTTTCTTCTGTCGCTTTTACGATGATCCGGTGCTTTCTCACAGCAAGTATGCCACGCTGGTGAACATGATTGAGCCTGGCACCTGGGAGAAGATCAACGAGATCATTGTCAAGTTCGCTCGCGACAAGAAAGGCTTCAAAGGCAGGAAGCTGCGGATCGATACCACCGCTGTCGAAAGTGACATTCACTTTCCAACCGATTCGTCGTTGCTATTGGATTGTATCGAAGTGCTTTCGCGCGTGATTAGCCGGGCCAAAAAGATTGACGAAACACTGACAGGCAAGTGGCGGGCGCGATTGAAGAATGCTCGCAAGTTGGCGCAGAAGATTGCTCGCGGCGGCAAGCAACTACACAAAGCCACGCGCAAGTGCTGGTATGCGAAACTAATTGCGGCGGCCGAACGCGCGCTGGCCAAGGCGCTCGAAATCAAGGCTCGCATCGACGTGGGAAATGGACGGTTTTCAAGCACGGAAGAATGGTGGGCCTTGCAGTCGCTGTCGCTGGAGATCGCGCATTACTCACCCATGGTGGAGAAATGCCTGCATCAGGCTCGCGAGCGAGTGTTGAAGGAAATACCTGTACCCAACGACCAGAAACTATTCAGCATCTTTGAGCCGCATACGGTGAATTGACGCGCGTGGACACTGCGGCGGGGTCGGTCAAACCGATCGCCATTTTCGAAGACATGGTGCTTGGCGTGGCGATCAGTCCGGACGGAAAATTCATCGCGTCCGGCGGCGCGGACAACGGGTTGCGCGGCTTCGATTTTGACAGCGGCAAGTTCTTGTGGAAGAGCGATCAACATTCGGACTGGGTGACGTCCGTCGATTTCACGCCGTATCGTTTCGCGGAAGAAACGCTCGCAAACAAGGACGTGCCCGACTTCGTCAAATTCAATGAAGACGAACAGAAGGCCGGCGAACATCCGCTGCGTGAATGGATTTTCGAAACGGGCTGGATGCTGCATGAAGCGAATTGGGAGTTGTCTGTTAAAGACGACAAAGT
The DNA here is from genome assembly GCA_038227045.1 of Planctomycetota bacterium. GTDB lineage: Bacteria > Planctomycetota > SZUA-567 > H5-PLA8 > H5-PLA8 > JANXLS01. Next base: position 74,578 of record JBBRQD010000013.1, on the reverse strand, counting down.
CGAATCGCTGACATACAAACTGGCATCCGGAATCGGCAGCGTGCATTACAAGGTCAACAAAAATATCTATACGACGCTCGACGAACTGGAGAAAAATAAAGCGGTCGTCGATTACCTCCAGCAGCGGCATCGCGATTGGGGCGCGAAGGCGCGGCACCAGTATCTGGTGATGTCGTCGAGCAAGGGTATGCGCGTTGGCGCGACGGAGTGCCTCACCGGCAAAGCCTTCATGGGATACATGGGTCACCGCAAAGAATTCGGCAAGGGCCAGGGCTTGAACAAGGTCTATGGCGTGGCGGCATTGTCCGGAAGCAGATCCGTATTCAGCGCGGGCGAAGGAAATGCAATTCAAAGCTGGGATCCGGTGGCGGCACGCGACGAATGCGGCACGGCGTCGGACGGAGACGAGACGCGTTTCGCGCGCGAAAAAACGACGCAGCTTCTCGAACACGATGCAAAAGGTTACGTCAAGCGCCTGCGGCTTTCAGGCGACGGGCTGCTCGCGGCGTGTTCGGATGGCCTCTTGTTGCAGTTCGATCTGGAAAAAAGTGTCGTGCTGCGCAAGTTGAACAATGGGGCGGCGGATCTATACGCGCTCGCCATAAATTCGAATCAAAGCTGGCGGCCACAGTCGGGTATGACGGAATGGTACATATTTGGAATCTGAAAACGGGCAAAGCAATTGTTGAGTTCACCGCGTCGCCTGGTTATAAATTGAAAGAGGTCGGATCGGTAAAATAAGATCCGCGAAGGAGTGTGCCTTTCATCCTTCATCGTTCGTCATTGCATCCGCTTCGTCCCGGATTTCCGCCGCTCATTGGCCATGCGTCCGGGCCGTTCGCGCCAGTTTTCAGACAATAGAATTTGCTGTGATAGCCCATGAACAAACGCCGCCCGACGACAATCGGCTCGGCGTAGCCGCCTTCGAGCGTGCAGTGTGTCCAGAATTCTTTTCCATCCGCCGCGTTTAGGCAATACATCGTCAGGCGGTTGTTCAATGCGCCGAGATACACGCGCTCACCGACCGCGGCGGGCGCGGCGTAGATGTGGCCGCCCGTTTCCTTGCTCCAGATTTCTTTTCCGTCGTCCGCGTTCAGGCAGCGCAGCGTCTGGCTGTGCGCGGCGAAGACGCGCGCGCCTTTGATGGCTAGCGGGACGGTGACCGCGTCGCTTCCGCGCGACTCCCACACTTTCGCGCCAGTCTTCAGATCGATGCGGTACACCGTGTTGCCGCCCGCCGTGAAAACACGCCCGCCGTCGATGCTCGCCCCTGCATAGACGTGGCCTTCGAGATCGCACTCCCAGAGCGGTTTGCCGTCGGCTGCATTGACGCATTGCAGCGAACCGCCGTATTGCCCGAAAATCACGCGCCCTTCCGCCACGGCCGGCGGGGCGAGAATCGAATTCAAACTGGCCGTCTGGATAATCCAGCGTTTTTCGCCTTGCAGCGCGTCGAGGCAGATCAATTTATTCTCGCGGCCAAAATAAACCGCGCCGTCCGCCACGATGGGCGCAGTGAACGACTGCGATCTTTTTTCGTCCTGCCACGACCACAATTCGCGGCCGTCGAGCGCGTCCAGTGCAAAGACACGGCCGTCCGGGCTGCCGTCTTTTCGCGTGCGAATCAGAATGACGCGCCCCTGGGCAGCGGCGACCGATTTGAAAATGAAGCCGCCGTTCTCGTGCGTCCAGACCGTTTTTCCCGTCGCCGCGTCGTAGCAGATCAGCGTGCCGTCTTTGTTGCCGATGTAGATGCGCTTGTTGTAAATCGCGGGCAGTTGAAATATCTGGCCGGCCTCGACGCTCCAGTCGACCGCGCCGAGTGCGGACATTTTTTTGACGAGTTTGTCGAGGCGTGTGCGGATTTCCGGGTCTTTTTCGATGGCCAGAAGCTCCTTCAATGCGGGCGCGACCGCTTCTTCGCGGTCGTAGCCGAGCGCGAGAATGGCCTTCTCCGCTCCCTCGCGCGCATCGAAATTGTCGTCGCCGAGTTTTTGTATTAAAGGAGGCAAAGCGGGATCGACGCCCGGCACATCCGCGGCGCTTGCCGACGTGGCGATTCGCAAAACCACGAGAAGCAGAGCGTACCGCATGAAACAATCCCCGCCGGAGTTTTTGATCTCGACGCAATTCAACGACTCGATAGTGTAGGTATTTTCAACGAAAAAGTCGATACCTCTTAATTGAATTCGCAACCATGCCATTCACTGAAGATGAATTCAACCGCCTGCCGCCGGACGTACAGCGCGAGACGCTTGAAAGGCAGCGGATCGAACGCCTCGCCGCGATCCAATACAAACAACGCATCAAGAAGCGCCTGATCCTCGGTGCGGCGTTCGCGGGGCTCGGCGCGATGATGCTGTCGATTGTCGTCTCGGACAATCCCGCGTTTTTTCTGCTCATCGGCGCGGCAGCCGGTGGCGCGGGCTGGCTGACCGTCTGGCTGCGTTACAAAATGTTTGGCGGAATGGCCTTGGTCGGGGGAGTGTGCGTGTTTGTCAATGCCATCGGCTCGGCCATCGGTCTGTGCACGCCGATTTTCTTCCTATGGATCATTTACATCGGTTTCGGCGCGCTGGTGGGCGCGTGGGGAGAAGGGCGAAGCTTCAGGGAAGACATTGAATATTAATATTGCGGTGCAGGCTTCCAGCCTGCAATTCAAGCAATGCAGGCTGGAAGCCCGCACCACAAAACATAAAAGAAAGTGTCCGGCCCAAAGGGCTCCGGACACTTCTCTTCCCACGGCACGATACCTGGTTACGCGGCGCTACTCGACGCCGTTCGCACTTTATTCGATCACTACCTTGCCGCCCTGCGGCATGAAATCGTACAGTTCTTCGATGTCTTCGTTATGCATCCGCACGCAGCCCTTGCTCTCGCGTCCGGGAACGCTGTCGGGGAGCGCCGTGCCGTGCACGCCGAGTCCCGCGCCGTTCGAGCCGGTTGCGCTGTTGGCCATGCCCATCCAGCGCGAGCCGAGGATATTTTTGGGGTCGCCGAAGGGCACTTTCTTGCCGTCGTAGTACCAGTCCGGATTGATCAGTTTGTTTTCGACGAGGTACGTGCCTTTGGGCGTTGCGTTGCCAGGCCCAATGCCGACCGGGAAACGCTTGATGAACACGCCGTCGATGTACAACGTTCCCGTGAGCTTGTCCGTATCGACCTTGTAAACTGTTTCGCCCGGCAACATTTTCAAATTCTGTCCCACGCGCACGGACAGTTTGTCGTTGAGATGGTTGATGCGCTTGATCTGGCCTTGAGTGACTTTGAATTTCCGGGCAATTTTTTCGACTACTTCGCCGGACTCGACCTTGTGAAATTCAGCCTTCGGTTCCGTGCAAGCGGACTTTGAATCGAGAATTAGCTTGCCGGTCAGCTCGTTCAATTTCGCCAAACAATTGGTCTCGAGTGGAGTGGGCAGGCGGCCCGAATCCAGCGCCTTCTGGAACAGCGCGCGGGCGCGTTCGAGCTGTGCGGAGTTGCCTTTTGCGTCTTCTTCGAGCTTCTTGGCTTGTTCGTAGTTCTCGCCGGCGTCGATCGACAGGTCGGCGTTCTTCGCAGTGCCGGCAAACTTGTCCCGTCCCTGCGGTTCGGAATGAACATCAACGGAGCGCACGGAACCCTTTGGGTTGAGTTCGACGGCTTCGGCTGGAACGTCGTCGATCACGAGCGGCAACCGTTTCTTGCCGCCGGGCGCAGCGCCGATGCCCGCGGAGGTTTTCGTAACGGCCGGCGAGAACACGGCCGATCCCGGATCCGTTTTATGGGTTGTATCGACGGCGGCTGCCGGCACCGCGGCGCTGGAGGCATTCGGCGCGCCGGCGCCTTTGCGTGCGATGACCGCCCAGGCGGCCAGCGCCAGAATGGCGGCAGCACAACCGGCGATGGCACTTTTTCTGGAATTATTATTCTTCAATGTCTGTGCTTGTCCGCCCAGCACCCTGGCGACGATTTGATCGTCCTTGAAAACGCCCATAATATATAACGCCCCCACTTTTTCAGCGCGAAGCCGGCACCCGTCCATCTCCCCTGAAACGGATCCGGTCCGGCCGGCATTGCGGCTGAAACTTACATTGTGAGGATCGTCATTTCCCGGAGGCACCTGAAGTAATTATCGGACAACAAAAAAGCGGCGGCGGAAGTCCAATCCGGGCGTTTGACACCGGACAGAGTTTGGGAGAACCGGAAAGGAGCCGAATGCCGGAGGAAAAGGCATGTAACTGATTTTTTACGCGACCATGTAAATTCGGAAATAAACCAGTATATACGTCTTGTTTTCAAACTACCTCTACGGTATAAGTGCGCCCTTGGATTTAACATTTTCAAACCAATTTGGAGGAGCAGGGATGCCGAGAGTATTTTATGACGACGCCAAAAAGGGCGCAATCGTTAAAGCCGCCAGCGAAGCCCGCGCCGCGGATAAGACCTGGAAGGATGCTCACACCGCCGCCAAGGCCGTAGGTTATCAGGGAAGCCAGCAGGGCATCATCAAACTCATGCGCGCGCTTGAAAAGCGCAAGGGAAAGTCCGGCCGCAAGCCCGGCCGCCCCGCCGGCAGCAAGAATGCCAAGCGCAAAGCTCCGGTCAAAGCTGTCGCCCACGCGGGTCGCGAATCCAGCGACATTGCCAGCCTGGTCAACAATTTGGTCAAAGCCCGGATCAACGCAGCGCTCGACCGCGCCATTGCCGCATTGCACAACGCCAAAGCGTAAACCAATTATGCTCAAATGGAGCGCTCGATACGGATCGAGCGCTCCATCTTTTTCAAATGTTAAGCATGACCTGCGCGATTCCTACCTCGTCGTTTCGCTCGCCGATTTCAAACACACTTCCTTTTCTTTTGCAGCATTTCGAAACCAGTGTATACATAAGCGCATTCGGTTGAAGCCATCGTTCCGGATTAATCATTCAAGGATCTGAAGATATGCCATTACCTTCCTCCTCTCGCCGCCGATTTCTCATGCTGGCCATGGGCGCGGGCGGTGCCGCCGCGCTCGGATTGGCGGCGGAAATGAGACGCAAAACAGCGGGAGCCTCGGCATCCGAAGGCACGGCTTTGCAAGCCTATTCGCGCACATCCTGGGCGCTCGGTTCCGACGTTGCGCTGACCGTGCTGCACGCGAACAAGGACACCGCGGAGCGGGCATTGAATGCCGCGTTTGTGGAATTGAACCAGGTCGAGGACATGTTGAGCGTGTACCGCCCCAACAGCCAGATTTCACAATTGAACAAGACCGGACGGCTGGACCGGCCGCACGCGCATTTCCTCAATGTACTCAACGCCAGCCAGCAAATGGCGCGCGGTTCCGGGGGCGCGTTCGACGTATCCGTGCAGCCACTGTGGGAGCTGTATTTCGACGCCAAACAGAAAAATGTGCTCCCCGATCCGGCGGCGATCGAAGCCGCGCGCGCAAAAGTCGATTATCGAAAGATTGTACAATCCGGCGACGCGATCGCGTTTGCAGCGCCCGGCATGAAGATCACCTTTAATGGTATAGCACAAGGATACGCGGCGGACCGCGTGTTATCCGTGTTGAAAATGCATGGTATCGAACATGCGCTCATCGATACCGGCGAAATCACGTCGGAAGGGCACAAAGCCGACGGTGGCCCATTCCGCGTAGGTATTCAACATCCGCGCCATCCCGATGCGTTCATCGGCATTTGCGCGCTGGACGGCCGAGCTCTGGCCACGTCGGGCGACTACGCCACGTATTTCAGCGACGACTTCCTGTACAACCACATTTTCGATCCCTCCACCGGCCGCTCACCGCTCGAGCTCGCCAGCGCGAGCATCGTCGCACCCACCGGCATGTTGGCCGACGCTTTGACCAAGCCGGTGTTTATACTGGGCGTGGAAAAAGGCCTGGCAGTGGTGGAATCGATGCCCGGCTGCGACGCGTATCTTGTTACCAAAGACGGCAGAACCTTTAAAACAAAAGGATTTCCGTTGGTATGAATGGTGCTCCGTTCGCAGTTTTTCAAATGAGGACCATGTTTATCCGCGGTAATTTGTGTTCATCCGCGTTCATCTGCGATTGAGTAGGGAATGGAGTATTTATGCGCTCGTCGATACTTAATACGATGATACTCCTCTTGTCGTTTTGCCTGCCGGCGAACGCCGTTGAAAGCGCCATGGTCACGCGGACTCAGGCCGAGGTCGACAAGCTGATCCAAAGCGGTGGATCGACGAAGCCCGAATGGCTTGAGGCCGTCAAACTCAATTTTCCGCCTACACTCCAGTTACATTGGGAAAAACCCCAAAACAAGGAGCCGTGGACGCCCAATAAATACCTTTCTCAGTACGTCTGGAGCGTCATCAACGAAAACTCCGGCCGCTGGCGCGAAGGATTGAGACTTCTCTACCATGTTTACGACCTGAATAAGGACGATCCCGAAAAGTCCAAACAGACCATGAAGGCCATTGCGCGCAACTATCAATTTCTGCAATTGGACCCGCTACGCGCGGCCTATTGGTGGCGAAAATCGGAGATCGAAAAAACGGGCGACCCCAGCGATGTGGTCGAATTGGCCGATTGTTTTCTTAAATTGGGTAACAAGGACTTTCCGCGCACCATACTCGTGGCCGTCGACAAGGATGAATCGCGGCATGGCGAAACGATCAAATTATGGACCGATATGGGGGACTACGACAAGGCGCTGGCAGTCGCGAAAGTCAAAGCGGAGGAAGATACCAATCCCGATATTGCCTTTTTGATGGCCGGAGAAACCTGCCGCAAAATGGGCAAGCCCATGGAGGCCATCGATTATTTTCAAAAGGTGCTGTCGATGGATGACAAAAAGGCCGGCCGCGATATCAAGCAGAGCAAATCGCGCGCGCGGGCCAGCATGGAGGCGGTCAAATTATACGATACGCTCGACCTGGCTAAAATCGCCGACGGCACGTATGCCAGCGAAAGCACTGGATATTCCGGGATCGTGAGCGTGGCGGTCACGGTGAAATCGAACAAGATCGAATCGTCGAAAGTCGTCAAACATACGGAGAAGCAGTATTACGGCTCGCTGACGGAGACGCCCGCAAAAATTATTCAGAAGCAAACGGTCAAGGGTATCGACACATTCACTGGCGCGACAATTACGTCCGAAGCCATCATCAATGCGACCGCGAAAGCGCTGGCGAAGGGAGTCAAGTAAGACTTGGGACAGTTTGCAATGATATTTTTGTCACGTACGAATGGCGTTAAAAACAAAGTGAAGTTCGAGCCTTGCAGATACGTCAAAGAAATGATTTAGCCGGCGTCGGTTGCAATGAGTATTGTGCCGGGAAATGCCTTCTCTCCAATCGCGCGTAAAGCGCGTCGTGGTTTTCAACGCGATTTTAAGAATCCATCGATTTCATCGCATGTTTTCTTTGAATTGGACAGTCCTTTGTGGAAGGCCATGCGTGTGTGCGACACGGTGTGTAATTTAGGGCACGGTGGTGGAGAATTGCAGCCGAATTTGCAAATTATGGTTTTTTTTTCATGTGCCGTGCTGCGCGTGAGTGGTATAAGTTCAATGGTGAGTTGGCTCTGGCAGCGGCCAACAGGCCACGGCAATCGCCGAAAAAGTCCGGCTTGTCAAATTAGTCCGAACGCGTTTCGGACATCGTCAGAAAGGGTGATTTGCGTGCGGAAACAAGTCGCGATTTTGCAGTTTGGCTGGCAGGCCGCCTCCGTGTTGATTCTGGTGGCGACACTTCTTACCTCTACGTTGCCCTCCTTCTCAGCGGAAAAGCTAACCGCCGACAACGTCCGGGAATTGGTTCCGCAGCTCTTTCGCCTGCATCTGTCGCAGCACGAAATGGCGCCCGCGTTTACCAAGCGCGTGATCAAGGAATATTTGACGCAGCTCGATCCCTACAACCGCTTCTATCTCAAATCCGAAGCCGACGCGCTGATGAACAAGAGCGACGACGAGTTGCAAAAACTCGCCGATAAAGCAATGGCCGGAGACCTGAAGTTTTTCCAAGATATTCTTCAAGGCTTCATCGACACGCAAATCGCGCGCGACGACAAGTTCTATGACACCATCGACGAGCGCCGCCCGGATATCAAGAAGGAAGCCGAGCGCAAAGAAGCGACAAAGCCGGTTGCGGGTGCAAAGACCGTCGATCCGAAACCCAAAGCCGATCCTGACAAAACGGACAAAAAAGTCGAGCCGCCAACCGGCGACGTAGAGGCCGCAAAAGGGATTCCCAAGAACGATATCAAGAAAGTCGAAAACCCCGCGGCTGACGCCAAGAAAGCCGAACCGGTGGTTGCGGACGACGAAGAAGAAGACGCCGACACCAAGATCAAGTGGACGGAGCGCCCCGCCACGCACGAAGACCGCATGACGCGCCTGATCAAATTCGCAGCCGGCAACTACCGCATGAACAGAGGTTATTTAAGCGAAGCGGAATCCATGAAACTCGCGCTGCAAAATGTCTCCGAAGAGCACCGCAAATACAAGAAATTCGCGGTCGAAACCGAAACACCCAAGCTGTTCCTCAAGGCATTCATGGCCGCGATGGATCCGCACACTGTTTATTTCGACGGGGACGACGAGCCCTTCGGCAGCGGTCTCGAACCGAGTTTCGCGGGGATCGGCGTAAAAATCCGTCCGTGCCCGATGGGCGCGGCCGTGGACGAACTCATTAAAGACGGACCGTGCGATAAGTCCGGCAAAATCGACCCGGGCGACCAGATCATTGCCGTCGATGGCTTTTCGCTGGGAGGCTTGCCGATCAGCAAGATCGTCCAGAAGATCAAAGGCGAAAAGGGAACGGAAGTCCGCTTGACGATCATCAAACGCAAGGACAAATCAACTGAGATCGTGACACTGAAACGCGCCACAATTGAGTTGGCGGACGAACGCGTCAAGGTCAAGAAATACAAGACGCCGCAAGGCACGATCGGCCTGATCTCGGTCGCCAGCTTTTACCGCGGCGTGCACAAGGATGTCAAGGAGCGCCTGATCGAAGCAAACAAGACCGATCCTCTGGCCGGCATCGTGCTCGACCTCCGCACCAATCAAGGCGGGTATCTCGACGAAGCCGTCGAACTGGCCGGCTTGTTTATCGAGACCGGTTCGGTGGTTGGCGAACGCGACGGCATGGGTCTGGTGAAATGGATGTACGACAAAGATCCGTTCTACTTCACTCAGCCGCTGGTGATTTTGACAAGTCAATTGTCGGCTAGCGCGTCGGAGATCGTCGCCGGATCGCTGAAGGACTACAACCGGGCGATGATTGTCGGACCCACGCAGACGTTTGGTAAGGGCACGGTCCAGCGCGTGATTCCGCTGTCGGCCGCGCTGCGCCTGCCGGGCGAAATCAAGATCACGACTCACCAGTATTTCTGCGCGGGCGGCGCATCGACGCAATTAAAAGGCGTCGAGCCGGACGTGTTCATTCCGGGTTCGAAGCTGGTCGACGATCTGCTCGAAAAAGCGTCGGACAATCCCGTTCCTTGGAACAAGATTGACAGCAGCGTGGACGCCACCAACAAGAACGTTCTGCTGTGGTCTGAGTGGAAGAAGAACAACGTCGCGATGCTTCAGGAAAATTCAAAGAAACGCCTTGCAACGAACCAGGAATACAAGGACTTCTTCGATTTGAAGAAGCGCAAAGCGAAGTACGAAGCGGAAAAAGCTGAAAAGGCCGCGGCTCAAAAAGATCATCCGGACGACGCTCCGCCGATTGAAAAGAAAAAGGATGAAAAAGATCCGCAGGCCGACGAAGCCGCATTGATCGCCGCCGACATGGCAACCACCTGGATCACCGATAAAACCGCTGCTAACAAGCCGGTTGAAAACGAAACGAAGTAGATTTGGGTTGAAGGTTTTAAGGTTGAAGGTTGAAGGTTGAAGGTTGAAGGTTTTTAAGTTCATGGTTCGGGTGCCTGATCACCTTGAACCTTCAACCTTCAACCGTTTTTATTTACGTGTTTTTCCCCAGTCCTGCGGGTGCGACGCCTGATTTGAATTTCCAGCACAGGGCTGCGAGGGCCAGCGCGTAGGGCAATATTTCGACGAGTTCCACTGCCGCACTGTGGGTTGGAATGGCGTCGCGCAGATAGAATGCCGTTCCGAATAGGATGCACGCGCCGGTTGTTCCGAATGTCGTATAGCGCCCGAGCACAACCGCCGCCAACGCCACGAAACCGCGTCCGCTCGTGCAATTCGCCGCGTAGCTGCTGGTCTGCGAAACGGTCAGGAACGCTCCGCCCAATCCGCACAATGCTCCCGATGCCAAACAGGCCTTCAGCCGCGCGGCGGCGACGTTGATTCCCGCCGCTTGCGCCGCCGCCGGATTTTCTCCGACCGCGCGTAGTTCCAGCCCCCGTTCCGTCTTCTCGAAATACAACCAGATCACTGGAACGAGCGCGAGCGCCAGCCAGGTCAGAGGTGTTTGTTCGCACAGCGCTGGCCCGATGATCGGCGCGTCTTTCCATTGTTCCAACACGCCTGCCCATTGCGGCACGCTCAGCGATTCGCCCGGATGCGCGGCGCTTAACGCGTCGAACGCCGTGCTCGTTGCGCCCGCCGCGATCAGGTTCGTGGCCATTCCCGTGACAATCTGTTCGGCGCGGATTTTCAGGGTCATGAACGCAAAAATCAGCATGAATGCCGCACCCGTCAGTGCGCCAACGATTGCGCCTAGCAGCGGCGACTGTGACGCCCAGCCGGCATAGAATCCGCCGAACGCGCCGCAGAGCATGACGCCCTCAATACCGATGTTGATCATCCCGGCGCGTTCCAGCACGAGTTCGCCCAGCCCGGCCAGCAATAGCGGCGTCCCAATGCGCACGCTGGCGCCGATGGCGTACTCGACCGGGCTCATGTGCCGATCCTTTTCACGCGCAGATTTTTCGATCCCGCGTCGCGCGCCAGCATCGCCAGAATCATCAGTCCGTTGAGCACGTATACGATCCAGTGCGGAACGCCCGCGGTGGCTTCCATCGAACCCGAACCCATGTCCATCGCCGCAAAGATCAGCGCGACGGCGACGATGGGCAGCGGCTTCAATTCCGCGACAAGCGCGACCGAGACCGCCATATAGCCGAACTCGGAGTACGCCGGTTCGGTCCCCAGCTTTCCGACCGCCATGACACCGAGCGCCCCGGCCATTCCGGCCAGCGCACCGCATATCCCGAAGACCCACAGCGTCAGCGTGTCGCACGGCACGCCGCAGGCGCGCGCCGCGCCGCGATTCAAACCCATGGCCCGCAGGCGCATGCCGCCCGCCGTGTAAAATAAAAACACATGCGCCGCCAGCGCGGCGGGGATCGCGAGAAACACGCCCCAATGAAAATCCGTTCCGCTCCAGCCTGAGAATTTCAGCGCCGCCGGCAACTCGTTTTGTTGCAGATCCGTGTCGCGGCCTTGAAGCCAATCGTGACTGCTGACGAAGAAACGAACCAGTTGGATGGCCACGAAATTCAGCATCAGCGTCGCGACGACTTCCGACACCCCGCGCCAGCGCTTCATCGCACCTGCCAGCAGCGACCACAACGCGCCGGCCGCCGCGCCCGCGAGCAGCATCGCCGAAATGCCCAGCCACGGATGCGCCGAAAAGAGCGCGCCCTGCGCGCCCATCGTCAGCGCCACCGCCGCCGCCGCGCCAACGCGCGCCTGACCCTCGGCGCCAATATTGATTAGTCCCGCGCGAAAACTCAAGGCGATCCCGAGCGCAAAAAAAATCAAAATCGTCGCGCGCGCCGCGGTGCCGCCCAGCCCCGTCAACGATCCCACCGATCCCGACACGAATTCCGAAAACGCCAGTTCTGGATTTTGCCCGATCAATACGATTGCCAACGCGAGTACGGTGGCCGTGCCGAGCGCCAGCATCAGCGGCCACGCGAGCCTGCGCCAGCCGCGCGCGGCACCGTTCAATTCCAACTCCGCCATGCTTACCTCTAAATCCCAAAACGTGCAGTGCAGTGTATTCGATAGTTGTCCGCAAGACTCTACCGGAGCGGATTGACGGCGCGCAAGCCACCTTTTGAGCGAATCGAACATGAATCCCAATTCCCTTTTCCTGACCCTGATCGTGTGCGCGTCGGCGTCGTTGTGCCACGCGGAGAACGCAGAGTCTCCGTGGAACGGTTGGCGCGGCGCGCGGCACGACGGCATTGAGCGCTCGGCGTTTCAAGAACCCGCCGCGTGGCCGAAGAAATTGACGGTTGTCTGGCAGACTCCGGTGGGCATTGGATTCTCGTCTCCGGTCTGCGACGGCGCAACGGTGTATGTGCAGCACCGTTCGGAAACGCAGGAATTTGTCAGTGCGTTCGATGCGCCAACGGGCAAAATGCTCTGGAAAGCGAAACTTTCGGAGATCAGCGAGCCGCAGACACACGATCCCGCGCCCACACCCGATTGCGGCATTCCCGGATCGCTGTTCGTTCATTCGCTGACCGGCGCTGTGTTCAAACTCGATTCCAAAACCGGTGAGATTCGGTGGAAGCGCGATCTTCCCGCCGAATGGAAAGCCGGAGGATTTCGCCAGCAATACGGCGTCGCGGCGTCGCCGATTCGGGATGAAACGAATCTGCTGCTGCCCATTGGCAACAAGGAAACGGGCAAGGCGCTGGCGTTGAAAATGAGCGACGGCACAACCGCATGGGAATTGCCCACTTCCGCGCCCGGCTACAGTTCCTTCATGCCGCTTGTGTTGGATGGCAAGCCGCACGTGGCGACGCTGTTGTTCAACGAACTAATTGTTTTAAGAAAAGATGGCGAGAAATACGTTCCCGCATTCACGTTTGAATTGAAAGGTGGCGGCGACGGCAACTCGGCGATGCCCGTGCCAATCGGCGAGAACCGCGTGCTGCTCACGAGTCACGAAGCGACTGTCGCGCTGAAGGTATTTCCTGGCGCGGCAAAGTGCGAGGAAGCGTGGCACCTGGAGTTGGGTGGAAATCTGTCAACGCCCATCTTTGCCAACGGCCGGATCTACATGTTTGACGGGCAGAAGATTTTGAGCCTCGATCCGGCAAACGGAAAAACACTGTCGTCTCTGGAGACGGACGCGCAATACTGCGCGCTTGTGGCGTGGGGGAACGTGTTGATCGGCCGGCTTCATGATGGGACGCTGAAGTTCATCGAGATCAAAAACGAGCCGATGAAATTGCTCGCGGAGTATCCCGCGGCGGACGACAAAACTGAATGCTGGAGCGCACCGATGCCGCTTGCGCCCGCGCGTCTCGTCATGCGAACCGGCACTAAGTTGCAGTGCCTGACATGGGAAAAATGAAATGCGGCGAGCCGGCCTCACTTCCATTATTGAGTTGCTTCGAGTATCCTGAAATGGAACCGCAGCAGCGAACTCATTAGAGGAACGACGCGATGGCCGACCCAAACGAAAAAAAGTCCGACGAGAAGAAAGAGGACATTCCCGCTTTCAAGTTTTCGCCGAAGAAAGTGGACGATAGCTGGAAAGAAGAAGCGCGGAAAGAGCGCGAAGCCGCTCGTGCGGCGGCCAGTCCTCGCCCGGCCGCGGCTCACGCCGCTCCGACCGATGCACCCGCAGTGGCAGCGGAAGCAGGCGGCGCGGCGCCTGACGATTCCGCCTCCGCGACGCCCGGTGACGCGGTGCCTCCGGCCAAACAACTCTCGCCGATTGAACAGCAGCAGACGAAAATCTTTTTGAATTTCATCGATGGTCTCGCGCAGCAGGCGCTGATGCAAATGGGCGAATTGGAGAACCCGTACACCGGGCAGGCGGAGATGGATCTGCAAGGCGCGCGCTACACGATCGAATTGCTCGCCGTCATTCTGGCGAAGACGAATGGCAATCTCAACGAAACCGAGCAAAAGGCTCTGACGAGCGTGTTGCACGATTTAAAGACACATTTCGCGACGATCGCGCAGGAACTTCAGCGGCAAATGGCCGCGCAAGCGGCGCAGAAAGGCGCGATGCGCCCGGGGCCGGGCGGAGCGTTGCGTTAAAACGGGTTTCAGGTTTCAGGTTGCTTCCAATGTTGAACCTGAAACTTGAAACCGTTTTTTAGAGACATTTGAGTGTTCTAAGACGTTCGATGGCAAGCCCGAACGCTTCCATTGTTTCGCGCACTTCGAGCGGTGTGTGAATGGCGCTGGTCCAGGCTTGGCGTCCCTGCGGAATGTCGACTCCGTGCAGCAGCAGCGCGCGGCGCAGGATGCCGTCGAGCGAGCCCTTTTGCTTGAGCATGCGCGGGTCGGCGTCGGTGGCGTCGAGTTTGCGGTCGCGCAGCGCGATGCCTGTTTCCGGATCGGACGTGAGGATGTGGAAAACGGATCCGTTGCTGTACACGGCCCAAGGCACATTCTGCACGCGGAAGAGCGTATTCAAGGCGTTGCGCAAACTTTCGGTAAAGGCTTCGGCGTGCTTGCAGACTTCTCCGCCGTCCGCGCGCACCGCTTTGATCGTGGCAATGCCCGCCGCGGCCGAAACGGGATTTCCATTGAATGTGCCGTAGTGCGTGACGCGATTGACCCGGTCGTGCTTGGCATCGGTGGTGAAATCCATCTTTGCGAAGTACGCCTTCGATCCGCAGACTGCACCGCCGGGCATGCCGCCAGCCAGAATTTTAGCGAGACAGGTCAGGTCCGGCATGACTCCGAAGCGCGCTTGCGCGCCGCCGGGAGCCAGCCGGAATCCGGTGATGACTTCGTCGAAAATCAACGCGACGTTGTATTTGTCCGCCAGCGTGCGCAGACCTTTGAGGAATTCGGGTTTGACCGGCACCGATCCGCCGGACGCGCCGGTCGGTTCGATGATAATGCCGGCGATGTCTTTGCGGTTCTTCAGCGTATCTTCGACGCGGTTCAAATCGCGCGGCGGAAGCACGAGCGTTAAATCGCGAACGGCGCCGGGCACGCCCGCGCTGAACGGCGTGTCGTAGGGCAGGTCGACGCCGTTGACGGCGTGGTCCAGCCAGCCGTGGAAGTGGCCTTCAAATTTGATCAAGACGGGTTTGCCGTGCATCGCACGGGCGAGTCTGAATGCCAGCGCGGTCGCCTCGCTGCCGGAAGCGGTGAAGCGCACGCGCTCGGCACTGGGAATCGTTTCCTTGACCAATTCGGCCCAGACGATTTCGCGTTCGTGACAGGCGCCAGGGTGCATCACGTCCATAGCGGAGAGATGCACGGCCTCGACGACGTCATTGTGATTGTGACCATTGATCAGCGCGCCATGGCCCATCCAGAAATCGATGTACTCGTTGCCATCGACGTCGACCTTGCGCGCGCCGCGGGCTTTGTTGATGTAGAGACTGTGGCCGAGCACGCGGCGGTTATCGTGTGTCACGCCGCCGGGGAAAACTTGCAGCGCGCGGGCGTACAGTTGCGCGGATCGCGGGCAGTGACGGATAAATTCCCGCTCCAGCGCGGTTTGCGCGCGGGCGAGGGTGTCGGCGTCCGGCGTTGCGCCCTTTTCCGAAATGGAGCGCTGGCGCTTGGGCATGCAGGGCTGGGACGTTTCGGCGTTGCTGAATGAAGAATGCGACCCGGTGGACGCGGTGAGCGTGGCCGAAGCGGATTGCGAGTCAATGTTCATGGCGTAAATACTCTCCGCTAATCGGATGGCGATGGGAGATTGCCGCGAGATCCCTGGACAACACGACGGACCCATCGGCTCCTCGATATGTGACACCAATCCCCCGGTCAGTGCCACACACAGAATCTATCGGCTGTAGCAGCGGGAGACTGCACCCTGAACTGCGAATTTTCCGGATTTGGATACAGCAACTCGCGCAAGGCAAAGCGGCTGCATTCCTCTTGCTATCGCGCCCGGAATGCGTTACACTAAACTCTTGATCTGTCTTTATTTTAAGCATCGCAAGCGCGTGGTTGCATGTGACCGGCGGAGCGCTTCGCGTGTGCTAGCCAAATACCGGGCCAGTTGGAAAAAACAGCTTTCGTACGTGTCGACAATCTAACGAGTTGTCAATAAGTGCCGGGGGGACTTTTTGATGAACACCCACTGCGCGCGTCAACCGCGCCACACATCTTTCCGCACCATCGTCCTGCAAGCCATCGTGCCTTGTTTGGTCATGATCGGTTCACACGCATTTGGAGGCGAAGCAGATCCGACCGCCCCGGTATTGCCCGGCGATGGCAAGGTGGATGTCAAACCCGACTTGAACAAAGGCGCGCGTCCGCGCACGAAGTATTGGCTGGACGATCCGGTGGCGAAATCGAAGGACGCCGATTCCGGGAAAATTCCCGAACCGGCCGACGGCAACATGGCGACGTCGGAAGGCTATAAGTCGCCGCGCGATGGAAGCAACGACAACCTGGTGCTTCCCGGAAAGCGCCCGCCGCTGACGGAGTCGTCTGAAAAATTTCGCGAAGCCGCTGAGGAACATCGCACGCTGGTCTCTCAATCCCAAGCGAATTTGAGAGACGCGAAGCGCGCGTACAAGGAAAAAGACTACCATCGGGCGTTTAACATCGCCGAAGACGTCATCCGCTCCGACCCATCGAGCGTGGAAGCCGCCGAAATGCGCCGAAATGCGCGCGGCCATCTCGACGCGAAAGACGAGAAAATCGCCGAATTCGCCCGCGACCGCATCGATCGCAGCCGCATCCTGCAAAGCGACGAAGAAGCGGCTGCGCCGCTCCCCAAGATTCCGACCGAGCGGCCGCACCTGGCCACGCGCAACGACGATCCCAGCATTTACCGGCGCCGAAAGATCGCCGAAGCGCTCGAGCAGCCGATTACCGCGTCGTTCCAAAAAGCCGATCTCGACTTCGTGATGAACACGCTCTACGACTTGACCGGTGTGAACATCATTGCCGACCCCGCGGCGCTGGACGGCAAAACGATCACCATGCACGTCAACGATTTGAAGCTGCGTGAGATTCTCGAATACATCGTCCGCAACAACGACGGCATCACCTATAACATCACCGAAGACTCGATCTGGATTACCGCAAGTTCCGAGACCGATTTGAAGAAAATCATGTTTCCGCGCGTATATCCGTTGCACTACGGCCTGGTCAGCACCGTCGCCAATGCCGGTGGTGGCGGTGGCGGCGGCGGTGGGGGCGGTGGGGGCGGAGGAGGAGGCCGAGGCGGTAGTGGAACGAATGGGCGCTCCGGACGAGGCGGCGGACAGCAGCAAGGTGGCGGCAACCGCGGACAACAGGGGGGCCAGGGCGGCCAAAACGGCCAGCAGCAGGAACCGACGTATCTTGAAACCGTATTGAAATGGATGAAGGATACCAAGTCCCCGTACGTTCTGCCCGAGGGCTCGGATTATCAGATCGACCGGCAGTCCAATTTGCTGATCGTTCTGACCACGCCGCAAGGCCACGAACGCGTCTCTCAATTCCTCGACTTCTTCGATCAGCCGGCGATCCAATGCCTGATCAAGACACGCTTCCTGGACATTCAATGGAACAGCGAACTGTCGCTGGGCGCGAACATCAACAGCTTGTCCAGCCGTGTGGGAACATTGTTCCGTCCCGACGGAAAAACGCCATCGAGCACTTCAAAGGATCCGACGAATGGGTTTACGCTCTCGGCCGGAAACGGCGTGTTCACGACTGCGGGAACACCCGGCGCAACGGTGCTGAGCCTAGTTGGCCGCAAGACGGATCCGGCATACCAGCTCACGATCGCCGCGCTGGAGACCAGCGACAAGACCAAGATTCTCTCCGCGCCGCAGGTGCTGGCGATCAACAATAAAGAGGCCGTCATCGACGTCACGACGCACTTCTCGTACATCACCGATCTGCGCCCGATTCAAAGCACGACGACGGCCGGCGTCGGCACGGCGATTCAGAGCACGTCGGGCTTCATTCCGGAGTTCGACGAAGAAAACATCGGCTTCACGCTGACTGTCACGCCGTCCATCGGCCGCGATTTGAAGACGATCAACCTGCATCTCAATCCGATTATCGATTCGCTGGCGCAGGGGCAGAACATTTCACAATTCCAGACGTTCGCGATCAACTCCACGACGAACGCCGCAAACCCGCCGACGATTCAGCGCCCGACGATTGATCAGACCAGCCTGGAAACGGACGTGGTTTTGGAAGACAACGGTTACTGCATCATCGGCGGATTGATCCGCAACCGCACCGAAACGCAGAACCGCAGCATCCCGGGTCTGAGCAAGATTCCGGTGCTGGGCAACCTGTTCAAATCGCTCGACAAAACTAAACAGAAGAGCAATTTGATGATCATCGTCGAAGCGAGCATCATTGCGCCCAGCGGTCGGTCGTACTACACGAAGCCGGCGATTGACGAAGTGGACATCCGCGAAGGCAGTTCGAACAAGGCGCCGGGGCAGGTGAACGACACGTTCCCGATCCGGCAGCCGTATTCGCAGAGCTACTGTCCGGCGCCATTTGAAAGCGGTGTCGGCCCCACCTCGCAAAACGGCGACACGCGCAAAGTAGTTCCGTTGTCCAACAACCCCGCGAAGGCGTATGCGCAAACGGTCGAAATGGGCGCAGCGCAACGCAATTCGGTCACAATCGAACGCGGCGAACGCGTGACGGCCCTGTCGAACCAGGAGCGCATGGAACGCCTCGCCAATTCCGCCCGTAAAATCGCATCCGCCCGCCCCGTCAATGGCTGGGCGGTGCCGCGTGAAGAAGAAATCGATGCGCCGGTTACGGCGAAAACGCCGGCTTCCAGCACGGCGGGGGAGCTCGTACCGCTGAAGTGAGCGAAATCCCTTGCAGGAGAACTTCACATGCCTAAAATTTACATCTCCCTCTGGTCCAACGACAAAGCCGCGGACATGGCCAGATTCTACAAATCCGTCTTCAAAGGCACCAAGATCGGTAAAACGTGGTATTGGGGCCCCAATCGCATGGGAGTCAAGGAAGGCTCCGTGCTGACCATGGACATCACCGTGCTGGGACAAAGGATCATGCTTTTGAACGGGTTTAGCAAGGTGCCGTTCAACGAGTCCGTCTCCTTAGTCTTGCCGTGCAAAACCCAACGCGAGATCGACACCTATTGGAAAAAACTCCTCCGAGGCGGCGGAAAGCCCGTGCAATGCGGCTGGTTGATCGACAAGTTTGGCGTCCGTTGGCAGGTCTTTCCCGTCGAAATCGAAAAGTGGCAAGCCAGCAAGAACAAGAAAAAGAAACAGGCCATGACCGAAGCGATGTGGAAAATGGTCAAACTTGATTATAAAAAGCTCAAAGAAGCCTTTGATCGCGCCTGAGCTTGCTGTTCATGACCGCGAAATTTGTGTTTAGAAACACATTCCAAAGTGCGTTCACATATGTGCGTTTTCCCTCGAATTTCACTCTTACTTTTCAGTTACTAAAGCCCCTTTCACCGGTATGAACTAAAGCGGCGGACGGTGCGTGTTGCCAGACATCGAAGCACGGGAGTTTCCATGAGCACGACTGCGGGAATCGATATCGGATCCGAAGCGATCAAAGGCGTTGTTCTGAAGGCCGAAAAAACCGGTCCGGTAGAGGTGATCGGGGCTGGAACCATGCCGATCGCGGATCTCACCCGCATGGCGGAAAGCCCGGATCGTGCGCTGGCGATCGGCGAAAAGCTGCGGGAATTGGTGCGCAGCGCGCGGTTGCGCGCGGAGACCCGCCGCGTCGGCGCGTCGGGTGGCAGAACCTCGATCCGCTATCTTCAAATTCCGCCGGTTCCACCGTGGCGTCTGGAGATGCTTGTCAAATACGAGGTCGAAGAACGCGCCGAAGAGAAGGAGGCCAATTGCTCCGACTACCACATCATGGACGTGCCCGAATCCAACGGACAGTACACGGTGATCATCGGCATGTGCCGTGAAAGCTACGCCACCGAACTGCTCGGACAAGCGAAGTCCGGCGGGCTGGGCGAAATCGAGATCGATCTGGAAGCGCTTGCTTTGTACAGCGCGTATTACCACGGGCACGGCTTCGACGCGGATAAGACGGTGGCGGTGGCCGACATAGGCGCCGACGATTTGACGGTGCTGATCTGCAAGAATGGCGCGCTGTATTATGCGCGCACTCTGCTGGGCGGCGGCCGAAGGTTCACTCAAAATTTGGCGGACGATTTAAAGCTCGATTGGTCCGAAGCGGACGATTTGAAGAAGACGACCGCAGAGATCGTTTTCGATGCACCGCCGGCGGCGGGAAGCACGACTGCCCGCCCGCGCTTGCAGCGCACCGGCGCGACGTTGAGCCTTCCGCGCTCGAGCATGCCGGGCAAACCCGGCGCGTCGAACGTCGTCCCAGGTATTCAGACTCCCGACGCAGCCGGTTCATCCGGTGTAAATCCGAGCGGCGCGCCGGCGCGTTCGGGGATCGTTCCTGTGCCGAGCGCAGGGGCTGTTGCGCCCGCTGGTGGCAGCGAAGAATCGCGGCGCGCGCGCGTACCGGACGGTCCGAAAATGAACGTCCGCCCTTCCCCCACTCCAGGAAGTCCGGCGGGATCGCAGATCAAACCCGCTGTGCCACTAGCCGCCCCATCGGGACAATCTCCGGCAGGAGCACCGCAACCTGCTCCGGGTCCAGCGAGTTCGGCTGTCGCTCCCAGCCCTGCGCAATCACAAAAATTGCCTGCCGCGATGGTGATGATCCCCAGCGATTACTCGGCCCCTTCGCTGGAAGAGCTCGAATTGGATACAACGCCGTCCGCACCCCTCAAGGTTGTTCGAACGCCCGCCGCGTCTGCTGCAAGTGCCGCGCCCGTGCCTGTCGCGCCCAAGCCGGTTCCCGTTGCCGCGGCCGCGCCCGCCGCGTTGGATGATTTTGAGTTGCAGCCGATCGACGACGAAAAGAAAGATGCGCCGAATAGCGCCGGGCTCAAGCCTTCGCCGCTGACCGCAACTCAATACGTTGCGCCTCCAGTGCCGCAAGCCAGCGTCGATCTGATGCCAGTGAACGACGGCGCAAAAAGCGCTTCCGAAAACGCTGCGCCCTCCGGCGGAGCGTCGCAGGAGATTGCGGATCTTTCCGCAAGTTCGAGCGGCACGCCGGCCTTGAACGACGACAAAGACAGGCGCAAACGGCAGACGACGGCCGCGCTCGTTCGCGAAGCCGCGGTGCTGTGCGCGGCGGTTGAAAACGTGATGCTCAACGCCAAGCAGCAGGCCAAGCAGCCGCAGATGAAACTCGACCGCTTGTATATCACCGGCGGCGGCAGCAAACTGAAAGGCTTGCCGGAATTCATGGGCCGGCGTCTGCGCGTCGAAGTGCAGATGCTGGAACCGCTGCGCAATCTGTCGCTGGCCCGCTTAAGTCCCGCCGCGGCGGAAGCGCTGCGCGGCGAACAGCACACGCTGGGTGTGGCGCTAGGGCTTGCGCTGAGCGACCTGCGAAAGGGCTCGTTCAATTTCCAGCTTCTGCCGCAGTCGATCAAAAATCGCCGCGAGTTCTGGGCGCGCGGCGCGTACCACTATTACGCGGCGGGCGCCGCGGCGCTGGCGCTGGGGCTGCTGGTTTACACGCCGTACAGAAATACCGACGCGCTCAACGAAAACTTCACGCGCGCAGACGAGGCGTTCAAACTCGCGCGGACTCAAAACGACGCCGTTAAAAAGCAGGAAAAAGAGAATAACGAATTGCGCCACCGGCTCAAGACGATCACCGACAACGTCCAGTCCGGGGATTATTTCCTGAATCTGCTGGCGGAATTGAAGAGCAAGCAGCGCATCCAGGACGACATTTATCTGACTTCGATCTCCACGACCATGCCTGCCGTGGTGATGGCCGAGGCCACCACATCGGAAGGCGGCAAGCCGCCAGAAGCCAACAAGGAACCGGACTCGTTCCTGGCGCAACGGCGCGTTTATTTGCGGGGGTTTGCGCGCGGCAAACAGAAGGAAAGCCTGATCAAGCCGATCCAGGATTTTTACGACAAACTGGTGCCATTTCCGCTGGACCCGGACAACCCCGCGAATTTATTCAAGGACATTCGTCCGATTTGGATCAGCAAAGAAGATAACTTGAATGGCGGATTGTATCTCAAGGAATTCGTGCTCGAAGCGTACACTGCGGCGGCAGCAAAGGACGCAACTGCTAAGACCGATACGACAAATCCGAAGAACGCCGGCGATAAAAGGAACGTCAAGAAAGATGTGCCGAAAACTCCTGTAGGAAAACCAATCGTTCCGGTCAATCCGCCGGCGGTTCTGCCCGCGAATCCGCGCGCAAATCCATTTGTGCCGCAAGCTCCAGTCACGCCGCCTTTGGTACCCGCAGTTCGTCAGAATCAACCGCAGCCCGGTCTGGTCGAGCAGCCGATTCAGGACGTTCAACCGGCGCGGCCCGCAGCGCAACCGATCAATCCAGTAATCCCGGCGCGACCCGTAATAGCCACTCCGGTACCTGCGCGGCCATTGATACCGGCGGTCCCAAACAATCAGCCGGCCGTGCCGGAACCGAAGCGCAAGCCTGTTTATGTGGTGCCGGACGAGCCGGCCGTGGCTCCCGAGAAAGTTCCCAAGGACGCGAAACAATGATTGTGCGACATCGGACGCGCCTTAATTTGCCGGTGACTTCGAGGTCGATGCATGGTGATTTGAAATAGCAGTGACTCGTCAACGCAAACGGTTGAATTGCCGTCATCCCGGAGGGATGCCAGCGATTAGCCGGTGGTTGAGGCCGTACCCGGCCGACACCACCGGAATAGACGAGACAAAAGTGCCGCACCCTGGAAGGGTGCCAGCAAAGTTCGAAACGCACAAAATACAGCTTGGATTGTTACGGCAAGTCCAGGCTGACACCCCTGCCGGGGTGCAGGACGATTTTGAATTGAATCCGGTGGTGTCGGCCGCGTACGGCCTCAACCACCGGCTAATCGCTTTCAATCCCTTCGGGATGGGAGCGAAAGCAACGACTGAATTAGGGTTGTTTAAACAGGACGAAACGCCATGGCATTGGACAAGTCGGATCAACGGCTGGTGAACGGCGCGATCATCGGGGCGGTGATCTTCGGAGTGGTGTACTTTTGGCCGGCGGGATGGCTGGGTCTCGCCGGTTATTCGGCTCTGGCGGAACAGGAATCCAATGCGCGCGCAAATTTAAAAACGACGGGTGGCAACTATGACACGTACCACTCGCCCATTCAGCCGGTTCATTACGGCGAACGCGGGGAGCCCAACATTTCCTCCGGCGACGATCATCCCATCGAAGGGCTGAAGAAGCTGTACGATGATGCGAACGAGTTCACGAAAGCAAAGATCGAAGAAAAGCAAAGTGCCAATCGCATTGCCTATCCGACGTGGACGGAGACTGACGAGCGCGACCCCGGGCTTTATTTCCGAAAAACCTGGGAGAACCACCGAAACGTAGTGGAGATCGCCTGCAAGAACGCGCATGTGGAAGTCGACGATGCGGACATCGGTTTCAAGCGGATCTCCGGCAATATTCCCGACCGGGATAAAGCGTTGGAATTTCTGCGCGAATTGTATATTGCCGAAAGGATTATCGATCTGTGCATTCAGGCGAAACTGGCCGAGGAGAATCGCGAGCGCAGCCTCGGTTTCAAGCCCGAGGCGTACATGCGCATCATGCTGGTGGAGCCGCGCGATTCGGAGACGACCGGACCGACGGCGCTGATCCCGAATCCGAAATACGATCCGGCTGAAAAAAACCCCAGCAGCGCGAAATTTCGAAAATTCAACGTCGAATCGTGGCCTGTTTTCATCCAGGAATACCCGGTCAAGATTCAGTTGATCTGCGACACGAATACGTTTATCCAATTCATGCATTCGGTCCGGACGCCCAAGGATCCCAACTTGGAATTCACGGGTGTTACGCCGATCAACTCCGCGTGGAATCCGCCCGTCAACGGCCCGCGCATGCCGCAATTGAAATTTCGCGATAGCGGCAAGACAATGGATGTAAAGGTTGGCGACTATCTTCCCGACTACAAATATACGGTGACGAAGATCGACCCGCTCGGCATCACTTTCGCCGACGAACACGGCAATCCGGTTATCGTGCTGGAAGGGCAGTTCCTGGTGTTCCGGCAGCTTGAAATTCTTTCACCGTCCTTTGAACACAGCAACCGCGATAAGACGGAACTGAAAGAATTTAGAACGGACGCCAACGACTTGCAGGTGAAGCGGCGTTTTCCGGAAAGATCGGAGCAAATTCTGGTGACGATGATCGCGGCCGGAATGGACTTTTTCGACCCGATTGAAAAACCCGGCGGATTTTATCAAAAGAAAAAGGAAGTGAATAAGCCGGTGGGCAACAGACCGGGGCGCCGCGTGCTGGGTGGAGCCGCAAAGCCGCCGCAATGATCGGGCGAGGGATTTGAGGTACGCAGCAATTCCGAAGTCTGATAGGTGCAATTTGAGTACATACGGGTTATACTGATTATATAAAGGTCGAACAACCATGAAGCGGCAAGCCTCATACGGATTCAATAAAGAGAAGTTGGTCTTACTGGTGGCGGCATTGCTGCTGGCCGGGAGCTCGTACAATTTTTTCGCGTCGCAGCCGGTGGCGCTGGAAGTGACCACGCCGGTAACCCCCCTGCCCATTCCCGCTCCGCTGACACCCGATAAACTCGACACGCGCATGGCGAATGTAATACCTTATTTAGAGACTGGTAAATTTGGAGATGTCGCGGTGAACCGCGATCGAAAGAATCCGTTCGAACCGATTGATGATTTCGTTTCGGTGCCTAAGATTGCGAAGCCGGGTACCGAGGGCGTAAAAGCACCGGCCCCTATTCCGGCACAGCCAGTTGCCCCGCCGCCCCCCGAGCCACAGCCGATAGTTAAAAATGTCGAAGAGGATCCCAATAGGTTTGGCATAAACGACGTCGTCGCGAAAGTGAAATTTTCTGCGGTAGCCAGAATGAATGGAATCACTTATGCGCTATTGAAAGATAAAGACGACAAAACCATACAGGTCAAGGTCGGCGACTATATGGAAGATTTCAAATACACGGTAACGAAGATAGAAAAACAGGCGATTTGGGTCACCGATGACAAAGATCGCGTGTTCGTCGCGCGCGATTTGAGCTTCGCGGACGATGGCAGTGGCGGCGGCGATACCGGCGACGAAGAAAAACCGGTCAAGAAGAAACCTCTTGCCAAGGAAGCAAAACCGACGCCCGCGGCAGCGCCCGCAGCACCTAAAGCAGCGCCACCGAAGCAGACCAATAACAACGCCAACAACAATAATAACAACAATAACAATAATAATAACGGGCGAAACAACGGACGTAAGCGCGGCGGAAATAATTCCAATAACAACATGAATACGGGCTTTTGATGCAGTGGGTGCCGACTCTGAACGCTGACTCCACCAAGCCTCCAGTAATGGGGGCTTGAGTTTTTTTCTGGATTAAATGTGATCGCATACCTTCGCCTGATTCGCCTGCCCAACGTTTTCACGGCATTCGCCGACATTATCGCCGGTTATTTTTTAACCAATTATGCCGTGCATGGCATGCCGGATTGGGCTGTGTTTGCCGCGCTGTGCGCGACGTCGGCGGCGCTGTATCTTTCGGGGATGGCGTTCAACGACATCGCCGACCGCGAGGAAGACGCGCGCGTGCGCCCCGGCCGGCCGATTCCGTCGGGTGCGGTGCCGCTGCGCGGCGCGATCCTGTGCGCGTGCGGACTGATGCTGGCGGGAATTCAAATCGCGGCGTGGACAGGGCGCTCGACGCTGATCGTCGCGGCGGTGTTGTCGGCGGCGATCGTCGCCTACGATTTCGTGTGCAAAGGCCGGACGCTGGCCGGGCCGCTGGCGCTGGGCGTGTGCCGTTTTTCGAATGTGCTGCTGGGCATGAGCGCGGCGTACAATTCGTCGGAAGCGCTGGAGACGCTGCGCACCGCGCCGGTGTGGGGATTGCCGTGGCTGCCGGCGATTGCATCGGGGCTTTATGGCGCGGGCGTGACGGCGTTTTCGGCTCAAGAGGAAGAGGGCAAGAGTCGTGGCGCGCTGGTGCTCGGATGGATTTTTACGATGGCTGGATTGGTTGCGGCGGGACTGATTGCTTTGAACGCGAAGTGGTCGCCTGTGAACGTCCTGAATGGATTGAGGTTTTTGGCGATTGCGGTTTTGTTTTGCCAGCTTGCTGCACGCACGCGAACGCTGCTTGGAACAGGTTCACCTGAAGCCGCTCGCGGCTTGGTACTCGCGGGAGTCAAAGGATACTGCCTTCTAGACTCGGCCATGTTGCTAATCTTTGGCGGAATCGATCTCTCAATCCCTGCAATGGTCGCGTTCCTGCTGGTTTTTCCCGGCGGGTTGCTGCGCAAATGGCTTTCGCAACGCGAAGCATGAATCTCGATGATAACGCTGCGATCGACACATCTATTTGTTCGTCCAAACCTCGTTTGATATCAACACATTCGACAATAGAATCTGCTGTGAATTGAATGTTGTGCATGGAAACTCGGGGATCTTTATCGCTCATGTGGAAATGGATGATCGCGGTTTTGGCCGTGGTGGGCGCTGTCTTTGGCATCGTTCAAGCGCAACGCAGCGTCGCGCCGATACCCGTGCCGCCGCTGCAGGCCGATCCGGTGCGCAATCCATTCGACAAGGGCATCGCGGCGTCGGGGCTGGTCGAACCGTCCAGCGAAAACATCGTGATCGGGGTTCCCGATCCGGGCATGGTCACCGGCGTGTTTGTCAAGCAGCACGATAAAGTAAAGAAGGGCGACAAACTCTTCGAGATCGACGCGCGATCCCTGGACCATCAGCGCATCGCCGCAGAAGCCGCTGTCCGAAAGGCCGAGGCGACCGTCAAAAGATTCGAAGCGACGGCCGCACGTTCCGAGGCGGCGGTGCTCAGCGCCACGGCGGACTTGAATCGCGTGACCGCCTTCCGGCGCAAAGAGGATGAACCGGGTCTGCGCGCCAAAGTGGCTCAGGCCGACGCCGCTGTGCTGGAGGCTAAAAACGCGGTTATCGAGGCCGAGGCCACGGCGGCACAACTGCCCATCACCGTCGCCGATTCGCAAACCGAATTGACGCGCTTGGAGAAGACCGAAATCGACGGCGCGTCCGCTCAGCAATTGACTTCGCGCGCGCGGTTCCAATTGCAACTCGATAAAGCCAGACTCGCCACTGCCCAGACAAACGTGGCCACAACGAAGGCGCGAGTCAAGACCGCGGAGGCCGCGCTACAGTCCGCTCAAGCCGACTTGAACACCTTTTTGGCGGGCGCATGGCAGCCGGACGTCGACAAATCCAAAGCATCCGTGGAGGAAGCGAAAGTGGCCGTGGGCGAGGCCAAGGCCAACGTCGCCGAAGCCGCGGCCGGCGTGGCCACGGCTCAAGCGGAAGTCGATCGCATTCAGCGTGAAATCGCGCGCCACACGGTTCGCGCGCCGCTTGACGCGACGGTCCTGCGCGTCAATTTGAGAATGGGCGAATACGCCATGGCATTGGCGCCCGAGCCCGAAAGCGCGCCGATTGTCCTTGGCGTCATCGAGCCGCTGCACGTCCGGGCGGGCATCGACGAATTCGACGCGCCGCGTTTCAAACCGGGGCCGGGAGTGAAAGCCATCGCGCTCCCCAAAGGGATCAATTCGATTCGGATTCCATTGGAATTTGTCCGTGTCGATCCCTTCATCATCCCAAAACGATCCCTGACAAACAGCCAGCACGAAATGGTCGACACGCGCGTGCTTGAAGTCATTTACAAGGTCGCCGATTCCAATACCGTGCTGTACGTCGGGCAGCAGGTCGATGTGTTTATCGATGCGACGGGGAAATAGGAGTTAGCGGTTAGCGGTTAGCGGTTAGCAACGGCAAGTGGCTTGAATGCAATTCGACATTAAAGCAGGAAATTTCAAGATACCTGGGCTGGGTACGTCTGTTTGAGTATTGAACGCATTTTTGAGAAGGACATCGAGCGCATTCCACGCGAATGAACTCGAATTGGTGTAGGATAGTCGTTTTGATTTCAGAACTTGAAACCCGAATTCGGAAGCGCTCATGCCAACTCTTTTAATTGCCGACGACACGCTTTGGGACATGCTCAGTAAAACGATGAGCGAATCGGGCGGCGTCGAAAAATCCGTCTTCTACATGCTGATCGGATTCTCGCTGGTCTCGTGGTCGATTATCTTCTGGAAACTCTTCAGCTTTTTCGAAGCGCGCCGGAACAGCCAAAAATTCCTGGCGGTCTTCGATGGCGCGGACAGTTTCGGCGAAGCCATGGCGCATGGTTCGGGCACCGGGCAGTCTCCGGTGATGTCGGTTTTCAAAGCGGCCATGCTGACCCTCGAAAACCGCAACGCCGCGGCGGCCGTTCCCGCCGACGCGCGTGGCATCAAGATCAATCCCGGCGCGACGCGCGAAGAAGTCATCGAGTTGAGCATGCGGCACACCGCGCGCGACTATTTTTCGAAATTGCAATATGGGCTGGGCTTCCTGGCAACAGCCGGCAGCGCGACGCCGTTCATCGGGCTGTTCGGCACGGTCTGGGGTATTTTGAATACGTTCCGGCATATCGGCAAATCGGACACGAGCAATCTTGCGGGCGTCGGTTCGGGCATTTCCTCCGCGCTGATTGCGACGGCTGCGGGTCTGGCCGTGGCGATCCCGGCGGTGATTGCGTACAACGCGTTTTTGGCCAGCATTGACGCGATGCAGGACAAGACCGACCGCTTCGTCGAACGCGTCATGATGCTGATCCGCAGCAGCGGCAGCGTGCCCGAGCACACCGTTGCGCACAAACCCATTATTTCGTCCGGGCATGTGGCCGGCATTCCATCGGCGGCACCGGTATCGACGGGCGTTCCGACCGTGCATATCAAGCCCAATGCGCCCGCGCCGGCACCTGTATCGCATCAAACGACAAACGCAGAGTGACTCACACCAGAGCCGCGCACGTCAGTAAGCGGCAAAGACTTTTTCGGAATGCAAGTATAAGCCGCTTACTGACGTGCGCGGCTCTGGCAGACTAAAAAGGACAGTGAACTATGTCAATGGGTTCGGCCGCGGGTGGCGGCAAGCGCAGGCCGATGGCCGAGATCAACATGACGCCGCTGGTGGACGTCATGCTCGTGCTGCTGGTGATCTTCATGGTGACCGCGCCGATGCTGGACAAGAGCGGCGTGGACGTGCAACTGCCCAAAGCCGATGGCAGCAAAACCGGCCAGGGAAAAGCGGCTGTGCCGTGGTCGCTGACGATTGATACAACCGGGCGCGTGTACGTCTCCGGCAAAAAACTCGAACCGTCAGAAGTCCCGGCGCAGCTTCCCGCGCTGTTGAAAGGCCACGAAAAAGACATTTTGACGATCAACGGCGACGGCCGGCTTTCGTATGAAACGGTGATGAGAGTGGTTTCGATTATCCGGCAGTCGGGCGTGGAAAAGATCAATCTGGCGGTGCAGGGACTGAAACAATAACGGCTTTTAAAACATCGAATCGCGCGGATCATCGCGAATCTTCGCGGATAATTTCTGAAGAGTTTTGTATTAACTGTCTCGAATTGAATTAGGCGTCAGCATTAATCCGAGACGTTCAATAACCTCAAGAAACATCTGTGAAGATTCGCGATGATCCGCGCGATTCGATGTTAAAAAGCCGTTTCGCGGTTATTCAAGTGCTTTCAGCATGGTCTCTTCAACGAGTTTGTTGCCGGCTTCGTTGAGATGCACGCGGTCGCCGGTGAGGACTCCTTTTTCTTTGTTGTCCTTGTTGTTCTCTTTCAAGTAGTCAATGAACGCTTTGTTCAAATCGCAGAGCGTGAGTCCTTCGTCTTTGGCGACTTTGCGGCTGATGTCGGCGTATTCGGCCAGCATCTTGTCCTGCTTGTTGCTTCCGTCGGTTTTTTCGCCGATCACGCTGGGGGTGCAGAGTATCACGCGGCCGCCGACGCCTTTGATCTTGCCGATGATGTCCTTCAAGCCCGATTCGAAGTCTTCCTTGGTCGTGCCTTTGTGGTTGCCCCCCAGGTCCCAGTGCCAGACATCATTAATTCCGATGTAGATGTAGACTACGTTGGGCTTCAGGTCGAGCACGTCTTTTTGCAGGCGGCGCTGGAGATCGCTGACTTTATTTCCGCTGATGCCTTTGTTGATGACTTTGATTTCGAGATCCTTGTGTTTTTCATCCATGGCTTTCTGGAAAAGAACGACGTAGCCCTTTGAATTCTTGTCTTTTTCATTCTGCGGATTGCCGCCGCCCTGAGTGATCGAATCGCCGAGCATGATGATCTTGTCGTCCTTCTTCAACGCCGGGGCGTCGGCCGCGAACGACACAAGAGTACTCGCACAGAACAACGCCAGACAAATTTGCAGCAACCGCATGACTTCCTCCTTGGGGTATAGGACGGCTTCCAGAGCCATCCAACTTTACGTTCGCTCTTGAACTTTGAACCGCAAACCCTTAACTTCCAGACGCGATTTCAACTTTTGGACATGGGATATTGGACCACTATTAAATGGACAACGAAACGAATACACCAAATCCAGCCTTGCGTGTGGAGTTGGGCGAGCGCAGCTACGATATTTTGGTCAGGCCCGGCGCAATCGCGGAAGCGGGCGAGATCGTCGCGGGGTTGATCAAGGGGCGGCGCTGTCTGGTCGTGACCGACCGCAACGTCGGCCCGAAGTACGGCACGCTGCTGGCCAGTTCGATGCAGAAGGCGGGCTTCGATGGCAGCGCAGTCGAGCTGCCGCCGGGCGAAGACGCGAAGAAAATGAAATTCGCCGAATTTCTGTACGACCGCTGCATCGAAGCGCAGCTCGACCGCGACAGCGTGCTGCTGGCGCTGGGCGGCGGCGTGATCGGCGACCTGACCGGATTCGTCGCGGCGACATTCTACCGCGGCATCGCGCTGGTCCAGGTTCCGACGACGCTGCTGGGCATGGTGGACGCAGCCATCGGCGGCAAAACGGGCATGGATCATCCGAAAGCGAAGAACGCCATCGGCGCGTTTCTTCAGCCTAAAGTAGTGCTGGCCGATCCGCTGACGCTGATGTCTCTGCCCGACCGCGAGTTGAAAGCGGGCTTGGCGGAAGTGATCAAGTATGGCGTGATCGACGACGCGCAGTTGTTCGGCTATCTCGAAGTGAACATGGAGTCGCTGCTGAAAAAAGAGCCGACTGCGCTGGTGCATGTGATCGAAAAGTGTGCCGCAATCAAAGCGCGGATCGTCTCGCAGGACGAGCGCGAAACGGCAGGCGGCCCGCGCGCGCTGCTGAACTTCGGCCACACTTTCGCGCACGCGCTGGAATCGGCGACGGATTACAAGGCGTACATTCACGGCGAAGCGGTGGCCATCGGCATGGTACTGGCGTCGGAATTATCGGTGGAATTGGATCTGTTGACTCGAGCAGACCGCGACCGGATCAAAGCGCTGATCGAAAAAGCGGGCCTGCCGACCCATATCAAGCCGGGCGATCCGGACACCGCGACGCTGCACGCCGCCAGTTTCCGCGACAAAAAAGTCGCGGCGGGGAAGCTGCGCTTCATTGTGACGGAGCGGATTGGCTCGGCAAAGGTGATTACGGATGTGACGGATGAGATGGCGAAGAAGGTGTGGGAGATGGGTCGAGGGCAATAAGGCTCTGCTTGAGGTTCGACTATGACAACCCAACTGATTGTCGTGGCTCTATGTGGTGTTGGAATGATTGTCGTGACAATTTACGGGCTGTATGTCATGCTTGTGCTCCCTGAAAAACGCGTGAAACAATGGGCACAAAAGCGCGGACTCGTCCTGCTGATGTCCGACGACGCGTCTTTGGACAATCCATTTCGCCAAGGAACCAGCAAATTGCAGCATATCTTTCGGGTTCGCGTACGCCGCCAAGATGGAAGTGTTCGATCCGGATATGTAAAGTGCGGGAGCGTTTATAGCGGTTTGTTTAGCGATTATACGGAGGAGTTCTGGGATGATGTAAAATCGCCCTGATTCTTTCCCAATTTCACTCGACATCCCCTCCCCTCGTCCGTATAGTGCTACGGCTCAAAACGTTCGCGGCTGTTTTGTTGCCAGAGACTTGAAAGCCGCATGAATACTTGGATCGCCGCCATTCGCGGCGTCGGTTTGAACGGCTGCTGTGGTTCAACAGCGCCTGATTGCCTATAGTAAAGGTGATCTGAAATCGGCTCGCGGCTCGGTAATGGAGCGCATAGACGCTCCGGAAAGAATTGTTTTACGATGGCCATTGTCAATGCCAAAGATCTGCTGCTCACCGGCGCCCACTTCGGGCACCGCACGTCGCGTTGGAATCCCAAGATGGAGCCGTACATTCTTGGCAAGCGCAACAAGATTCACATCATCAATTTGAAGGAAACCGTTCGCGGCGTCATCGCGGCGTACCATTTCTGCAAGAAGATCGTCTCCGAAGGCAAACAGGTGCTTTTCATCGGCACCAAGCGCCAGGCGAAAGAATTGATCACGCAGCACGCGCAACGCTGCGGGCAGCCCTACGCCGCCGAACGCTGGCTGGGCGGCACGCTGACGAATCTGTCCACAATCCGCTTGCGCGTGCAGCGCCTGATCGAACTCGAAGGCATGGACGCCGACGGCTCGATCAACACGCACTCGAAAAAAATGCAGTCCTCGTTGAACCGCGAAAAGCGCAAGATCAAGCGCAATCTGGACGGCATCCGCGCGATGGAAGGCCTGCCGGGCGCGCTCTTCGTGATCGATCCGACGGTCGAACGCAACGCGGTGATGGAAGCCCGCCGCCTCTCGATTCCGGTGATCGCGATGCTGGACACCGACGCCGATCCGACGCTGATCGATCTGCCGATTCCGGCCAACGACGACGCGATCCGCTCAATCGATCTCGTGGTATCGAAACTTGCCGACGGCTGTCTCGAAGGCGCCAACCTGCGCAAGTCCGCGCCGGAACTGGCCCGCAAGGCGCAGCATCAGGAGTACGTGAAAAAGGTGGACATCAACGCCGAAGGGCAAAAATAATATCAAGTCTCGGATCCCGGTCCCCTCTCCCCAGCGAGGGAGAGGGGTCAGGGGTGAGGGGGAAGCATGAATTCACCAGCAACTCCCGAAATAGCTGCAATCCCGCTGACGAAGATCGAAAAAGCAAGAGCACTTCGAAAACGCTTGACGCCCTCCGAGAAAATGCTGTGGGCGAGATTGCGCGGGCGACGATACGCCGGAATTAAATTCCGGCGTCAACAACCGGTCGGAAAATACATCGCGGACTATTACTGCGCGGACGCAAAGATCATCCTTGAGTTGGATGGCGATTCGCACGCCGGCAGAGAACGCAACGACGCTCGCAGAGACGTGTGTTTCGCGAGCGAAGGTATCAAAGTTATACGCGTCTGGGATATTGAGATATTTACGAATCTCGACGGCGTGTTGGAGCTGATTTTTAACACATTTCGTGAGCGGCAGACTTTCCCCCTCACCCCTAACCCCTCTCCCCCGCTGGGGAGAGGGGAACCGAATCGTGGCACCTGATTACATCGAATTGAATTCGAATTTTAATAGAGCAAGGAGAACGAAT
This sequence comes from Planctomycetota bacterium, assembly GCA_038227045.1. Classification (GTDB taxonomy): domain Bacteria; phylum Planctomycetota; class SZUA-567; order H5-PLA8; family H5-PLA8; genus JANXLS01. The sequence continues at coordinate 41,228 of JBBRQD010000013.1, read as the reverse complement.
ATCATGGCAGAAATCACCGCACAAATCGTTGGCAAACTGCGCGAAAAGACTGGGCAGCGCTTGATGGATTGCAAAAAAGCCCTCACCGAAACATTGGCGGACGGCGGAAAAGGCGAAGCCGCCTGGATCGAATCGGCCGAAGCCTGGCTGCGCAAGAAGGGCCTCGACAAAGGCAGCGCGATGGCTGAAAAGGCCGCGACCGAAGGCTTGCTGGGACACAAAGTCTCCAGCGATGGCAGAACACTTACCGTCGTCGAGATGACGGCGAGCACTGATTTTTCGGCGAAGAATGCCGAGTTCACGAAACTGCTCGGCGAATTGGTCGAACTGGCGGACAAGGGCAAGCTCGACAGCGTCGAGAAGCTCAATGCGCTGACGCTTCATGGCATCAGCGTGTCGGACGCGGTGAAAACTCTGGCCGGCAAAATCGGTGAGAACATTGCGATCAAGCGCGTCGTCCATTACCACGGCGACATCGGCTTCTATATTCATCACGACAACAAGCAAGGCGCAGTCGTGGAGTTGGCGGGCGTCACCGGCGAAAAAGCGGTTGCGGTGGGCAAGGATATTTCCATGCATATCGTCTTCGCCAAGCCCAGTTGCCTGACACGCGAAGAAGTCTCACAGGACTTGCTGAAAAGAGAGATGGACATCGCGATGGACAAGCTGAAGACCGATCCGAAGAACGCAGGCAAGCCGGCCGCAATTCTGGAGAAAATCGTCGCGGGACAAGTGAACAAGTTTTACTCGACGCTCGTGCTGCCCGACCAGGAATACTACAAGGACGGCAGCAAGACGGTCGCGAAAGTGCTGGCCGAAAGCGGCGCGACGGTGAAGCGGTTCACGCGGTTTGAAGTCGGCGTGATTTAAATATTGTGGTGCGGGTTTCCAGCCTGCGCAGGCAAGATGCCCGCACCACAACTTCAGCTTCGACAAACCACTTCCCCGGAAAGGAAACAGCGCGCATGTACAAACGCATCATCCTGAAACTCTCCGGTGAAATGCTTGGCGGCGAAGCCGGCAAGGGGCTCGACACGCCGGCATTGGCCAGCATCTGCGAACAGGTGATCGAGGTCGGCAAGTTGGGCGTCGAAATCGCGGTTGTGATCGGCGGCGGAAATATCATGCGCGGCGAAAAAGCCGCGCAGCAATCCGGGCTGCTGCATCGCGCTACCGCCGATTACATGGGCATGTTGGCGACAGTGATCAACGCGCTCGCATTGCAGGACGCGCTCGAAAGCATGGGCGCCGAGACGCGCGTGATGTCGGCGATCAAGGCTGAGGAAGTTTGCGAACCGTACATTCGCCGCAAAGCGCTGCGTCATCTGGAACTCAAGCGCATCGTGATCCTCGCCGGCGGCACGGGCAATCCGTATTTCACCACGGACACCACTGCCGCGCTGCGCGCGATGGAACTGCGCGCCGAAATCCTGATGAAAGCCACCAAGGTTTCGGGCGTCTTCGATTCGGATCCAAATAAAAATCCGAACGCGCGCAAGTATGACAAGCTGTCCTACATGAAAGTGCTGCAGGACCGCCTGAACGTGATGGACACGACGGCCATTTCACTGTGCATGGACAACAATCTGCCGATTCTCGTGTTCAGCCTGAAAGAATCCGGCAACATCCGCAAGGCGGTTATGAAGGAAAATATTGGAACGATCGTTTGCGCAGAGGGGTAGTTTGATTCTCTCGCAAAGGCGCAAAGACGCAAAGAACAGCCATTCAAATAAGGGAGTGTAACAAGGGATTTTCCTCATCTCTCTTGCCGTTCTTTGCGCCTTTGCGTCTTTGCGAGAGAAAAAAAGAGACTGCGAGAACGGGAATTCTATCATACCGCGAATCGCGCTTGGCTTTATAATGCCAATAGGTAAATCGAAGGAGCACGCACCACCATGGATATTGACGACATTCTGCTGGACACCGAAGACCGCATGAGCAAGAGCACCGCGGATTTCGATGCGTACCTGAAAACGGTCCGCTCGGGACAGGCGAGCATTGAGGCCATCGAACACGTACACATCGAAGTCGCTGCGTACGGCGGCGAACCCGCGCCGCTCAAGAGCCTCGCCGTCATCGCCAAAGCGGACGCGCGCATGTTGACAGTCAAGCCGTTCGACCCCAAGACAATCAAGGATATTGAAAAGGGTTTCAGCGCCGCGAATCTGGGCCTGTCGATCAACAACGACGGCAAGATCATCCGCGTGGGTTTTCCACCGATGTCGGAAGAGAACCGCAAGCGGCAGGTCAAGCAGATCAAAGAGCGCCTCGAGCAGCACAAAGTTACCATCCGCAACATCCGCCACGAAGGCCAAAAAGCGCTGAAGGCGATGGAGAAGGGCGCGGGGCACAGCGAAGACGACGTGAAGAAAGCGGAGCACGGCGTCAACGACTTGACCAAGCAGTACGAAGGTCAATTGGATTCGTCGTTCGAGCGGAAATCGCAGGAAGTGATGACGGTGTAAGCGGCCCACTTGAAGTTCGTGGGCTGGACGTCTCAAATTGGAAGGAGTAGTTGGCCGCCGTAAAACAACTTCATGCTCAAACTCTCCATATCTCATCGCGACGGCCTTGCTCGTTCCGGAACGCTCGCAACCGATCACGGCATCATTGACACTCCCAATTTCATGACGGTCGGCACGCTCGGCGCGCCCAAGGGCGTCACGCCTCAGCAGATTCTCGATTGCGGCGCTCAGGTCATGCTGATGAATGCGTTTCATCTCGCGTGGCGGCCGGGCGAAGAGATTGTCAAGAGTCTTGGCGGCCTGCACAAATTCACCGGCTGGGACCGGCCGATTCTCACCGACTCCGGCGGCTACCAGATTTTCTCGCTGCCGGGGCTGCGCAAGATCAACGAAGACGGCGCGCTCTTTGCCAGCGCCGTCGATGGCACGGTGCGGCTGTTTTCGCCCGAATCGGTCGTGGACATCGAACTGGCGCTCGCGCCTGACATGGCGATGGTTCTCGACGAATGCCCGCCGTATCCGTGCACGCCGCTCGAACTTTCGAGCGCCGTTGACCGTAGCGTTCGCTGGGCTGAACGTTCGTTTAAGCACGCGCAGGCGTCCGGGCGAACCGACGTCAACTTCTTCGGCATCGTGCAGGGCGGCTTCGACGAAAAAGAGCGCCAACGCTCGCTCGAGGCGACGGCTGCGATTCCGTTTCCCGGAATGGCGCTGGGCGGATTCTGCGTCGGCGAAGCGATTGAGGACACGCATCGCGGAATCATGTTCACCGCGCCCAAAATGCCGGCTGACCGGCCGCGCTACTTGATGGGCATGGGCACTCCGGTCGATAGTCTGCTGGCCGTGGCGCACGGCATCGATCTCTTCGACTGCACGCTGCCGACGCGCAATGGACGCAACGGGCTGGCTTTTACGTCACAGGGAAAAGTGCGCATCAAAAACGCGCAGCACACGCGCAGCGACAAACCGCTCGACCCGCATTGCGGCTGTTACACGTGCAATGGTTTCAGTCGCGCATTTTTGCGTCATTTATTGCTTGCCCGCGAGATGAATGCGGCTATCTTGATCAGCCTTCACAACTTGGCATTTTACCTGAATCTCATGAAAGAGATTCGGGAGGCCATTTTGCTGAAGCGTTTTGAAACGTATTCGAAGGACTTTCTGGCACGCTGGAATTCGGGAGCAGGCGACGAGTAATGGCTGAAGAAAAGAAAGAATCGGCCCCTGCGACACCGGGGTCGGACACTCCCGTGATCACCCAAGGCAAGCCCAGCGATTCAAAGACGACTGAGACAGTCGGCGTCCCCATAAGCACGAACAAAACCACACCACTGCCGCAGCAGGGATTCGATCTTCAAGGCACGGTGATGATGGTTTTGCCCATGATCATCATTTTCTATTTCCTGATGATCCGTCCCGAAAAGAAGCGCCGCGAAGAGCAATTGGCGGTGCTCTCGGCGATCAAGAAAAACGACAAAGTCGTGCTCGCGGCGATTGGCATTTACGGCACCGTCGCGGATATCGACGGCGAAGAAGTCACGCTGATCATCGATCCAAAGAAAGACGTCCGCATTAAAGTCCGCAAGGACGCGATCGGCGGAGTAGTCAACCCGGAAGAGAAGGACAAGAAATAGTTCCGTATTTAGAACAAGTCATGAACCCATCCAACCCCACCCCACTCAATCGCCGCCTCGGCGCGCGCCTCACTGCAGCGCTGGGCATCATTTTGGCTGCGTCATGGGGTCCGTTTTCGCAGACGCTGCGGTTGATTGAAGTCAGCGAAACTGGCAAAGCGGGCGCGGAGAGTTCGTTTCGGATCGTACTGACTTGCGATTGCAATTTTATCAATGCCCGGCAACGCGCGAATTCAGTTTCGAAGACTGGCGCAAAGCAAAATTCGAAGAGCGAAAACAAAACAACCGAACGGCTGCTCAACGCCGTGCCCGAAACGCTGGAATCCGCGCAATCGATTCACTTCGATTTGAGCGGCGCGCCCGTTTCCGCACGCGTTTCCGCATGGATCGAATCCGAAGAAATCGCCCGTCCCGTGTTCAACAGTCACTTGCCAGAAACGTTCAATTTCATCTCTCCTCCAGTTCGCGGCCCGCCGACGCTGCCATCGTAGAGCCGAATTCTATTCGGCTTGTTTTAAGATTCGATCTTCAGTGAGCCGAACGGATTTCGGCTCTGCTAATTCATCTATTTTTTCGTGCACATTCAAGGAGTTCATTTCCATGTCATTGCTCATTCCGCAAGCGTTGGCGATCATTGCCATCGTGATTGCCGTCTTCGGCTTTCTTTCGTTTGAAACATACGACATGCTCGAGTTGGGAAAAACCTGGCAGGGTCTGGTTTGTCTCGGCGCGATCGTCGGCGTCTTCGCCCTGCTGCTCAACACGCTGCGGCGCTTTTTTCAGCGCAATACCGGACGGTTGGTGTTTGCATTGTGGGTCATCTCGATGCTGGGCGCTTATTTCGTCTTCCTGCTCGACGCGCCCGTGAAGGAACGTGACGAAAAGACCAATACCATGACCACCAAGATGCGCAAAGACGACAAAGGCAATCTGGTCGTCGTGCGCGACAATCAGTACCCGATGGGCATCGATCTCGCGGGTGGAACCGAGTTGATCTACATCCTGAAATACGACGCGATCGACCGCAACATCGAATCGACGCTGAAGCGCATCGAAGACACCAAGCGCAAAGCCGACGAAGCCCGCACGGCGGAAGCGGCGGCCAAGCGGCAGGATCCGAATTCGAAACTGAATACGGCCACGACACTCGACGAAAAAGTCCGCCAGTTGCAGGACCAGTTGGAAAGCCTGCGGAAGAGCAAGGAAACCGCGCCCGACAAAGCGGCCGAAGTGTTGCGCCACCGCGTCGATCCCAACGGCACCAAAGGCATCCCCGTGACGACGTTCGGAAACAATCGCGAACGGCTGCGCATCCAGTTGCCGCACGCGTCGCAGATGGAAGTCGAACGCATCAAGACCGCGATCAAGACGCAAGGCCGCCTGACGTTCCAAATCTGCACCGACAAAGAAGACATCATTCAGGCCGCCAAGAACGCTCCGGAAGACGCCTATCACAATCGTATTTATTCGGCGCCGGACGGCATCACCTACATGCAGATGACCATCAAGACGCCGAAGAAAATTCGCAAGCAGGAGTTCGATTCGCACACGATCGTCGCGTACCGCGGCGTGCAAGATAAAGAAATGGACGGCTCGCATATTGTCGTCGCGCTGGCGAAGCAGAATCCGCAGGATGGCCGCTGGGAAATCGAAGTGCGCTTCGACGCCCAGGGCAGCACGGATTTCGCCTTCCTGACCGGCCAGAATCTAAAAAAACCCATGGCCATCGTACTCGACAACGTGGCCAAGTCCGCGCCCGTCATTCAGAGCGAAATTTCGAACGTCTGTCAAATCACCGGCAACTTCAACAAAGAGGAAGCCGAGCAGCTCGCCAACGTGCTGACTCAAGGTTCGTTGCCGGCCGAGGTCATTGAAGACACGACCTTCTTCGTCGGGCCGAGCCTGGGTGCTGAGCAGGTGCAGAGCGGCGTACTGGCTACGGTGATTGCAACCGTCGTCGTGATTCTGTTCATGCTGCTGTACTATCGCCTGTCGGGCGCAATCGCGGCGCTGTGTATGTTGCTGAATTTGCCGATGTTGCTGGGCATGATGGGCTTCTTCAAAGCCACGCTGACGCTGCCCGGCATCGCCGGCATCGTGCTGACGCTCGGTATGGCCGTGGACGCCAACGTGCTTATCATAGAACGTTTGCGTGAAGAACTCGCGCGCGGCCGCTCGTTGAAGCAGGCCGTCTCGCACGGTTTCGAACGCGCCTTCCTGACGATCATCGATTGTCACATGACCACGCTGATTTCGTCGATCGTGCTGTACTACCTCGGCACCGGCCCCGTGCGCGGTTTCGCGGTCTCGCTGTCGATGGGTATCCTGACGACGCTGTTCTGCAATCTGTGGCTGAACTGGATTCTGACCGAATGGCTGGTCAACCGTGAAGCCGTCGGCGGGTTCAACATGATGCAGTTCTTTAAAGAAACGCATATCGATTTCATGGGCAACCGCCGCTTGTGGATGACGCTCACCGGCGGAGCCGCGGCGATTTCATTCGTCCTGTTCGTCTACCATACCTCCACGTCGAAAGACATTTACGACGTGGATTTCACCGGCGGCACGCTGATTCAATTCAACTTCGCCAAAGGCAAGGCACGGACTGACGCCGACGTGAAGAAGGAAGTCAAAGAGAAGGTCTCACCGGCATTGGCCACGAGCGTCGAACAGCTTGTCAAGACGCTTAAGGACGCGCAGGTGGCCGTGGAAACAAGAGTAAAAACCGAAAACAAAGACTACGCCAAGGAGATGGAGGCTGCGAAAAACGACGCCGAACTGGCGAAGAAGCTCCAGACCAAGTTCGATCATGAACTCCATGCCGAACTGGTCAGAGTGATCCCACAGAACGGCGAAGTGATCGCGAAGGACGCGTCGGTGCGCAAGGGCGGACTGGCCGAATCAATCGCCGATTTAGAAGAGAAACTCAAGCTGCTCAAGAGCGGCGACGAGTTGACCTCACAGTCGTTCGGAAAGCCCGAAGCGACGGAAAACGGAAAATTCCGTCAGTTCACGCTGACCACGCGCATCGTCAGCAATCTAATCACCGGCGAATTGGCCAACGTGCTGCGCAAAGTGTACGGCGAAGAACTCGAACCCGAGGCCGTGCAGTTGAACGAAAAGACGATGACGCTGCGGCTGAAGAAGGCCGACCTCTCCAAGGAAGCCGTTGCCAATGCGCTGGAAAGCGCGATGAAAAAGGCGGCTCAGGAGCCGGAAAATGGCGACATCAAAGCTGAGTTGCTGAAGCTCACCGTCGTTTCCGCGGCGGCAAAAGACGATTACACACAGGCCGAAATTGCGGGCTATACTCCGGCCAATAAAGAGAAACCGACGCCTGAAGAAACGCTGCGCGTGCAGCGCGTGAAGCAGGTGCTGGAACTGGCGGATCTCGGCGAAGCGCGCGTCGGCGGACCGATCAGCCGCACGAATGCCTTCGGCGCTCAAGTGGCCAAGGAAACGGGGCTGATGTCGCTGGCGGCGCTGCTGGTCGCGAATCTGGCGGTCTTCGTGTACCTGTGGTTCCGCTTCGAGTTCTCGGGCGCATGGGGCTTCGGCGCGATCGTGGCTCTGATTCACGATGTGGTTATCGCGGCTGGCGCGGTGATCGTCGCGCACATCTGCGGATTCCCAATCCTGATCAACTTGAACATCGTCGCCGCATTGCTGACGATTACAGGCTTCTCGGTCAACGATACGATCGTCGTCTTCGACCGTATCCGCGAAGTGAAAGCGGCGCATCCAACTCGCAGCTACGAAGACATCGTCAACGAAGCGATCAATGCCACGCTGAGCCGGACGATTCTGACGAGCTTGACCGTGTTGTTGTCGGTGGTCAGCCTGCTGATCTTCGGCGGACCGACGATCAAGGACATGGCGTTTACACTGCTGGTCGGGTTCCTGGTCGGAACGTACAGCTCGATCTTCATCGCCAGCCCGCTGATGATCTGGTGGTACAAGCGCTTCGGTACGGGCCGCGCGCCGGTCCCGACGAGCAATCGATCCAAGACCGATGCGCCGACTGCGCAGAACGCGCATATTTAACGGCGGTTGAAGGTTTGAAGGTTTAAAGTTGAGAGTTAATGTTTTAAGAAAAAGCGGCCTTCATGGGCCGCTTTTTTATTTGGCTGAGGCGCTCTTGTTTCACTTCTCGATTCTTGATAATGTACGCGAATCCTCAACAAAGGATCGATTGCATGAGCGATGAAATCCAGAAACCGGCTCCACCAGTGGTGAAGACGCCGATGCATGGCGGTTTGAAATTCATTCTCTTGACGATGCCGGGATTTCTCGCCGGATGCGGGCTGATCGTGGGAACGCTCGGCCTTGCAGGACAAGCCAAACCTCAAGTATACACGTTGGTGCTCAGCCTGACCGGAGTGGCGTTATTCTTCGGCGCGATCCTGATCGGCAGCACCTTGAAGCGCTGGGGCTGGTCTGGATTTCTGCTTGGCATGAGCATGCCGGTTGCCATGGCCGCGATGCTCGCGTCGCTGTGCGGCGGCAAATAGGATCGTCAAGAAATGAGCGACTCATATCCAAAGGAGCCAAACGGTCAATATTTACCCAAACCATCGTGCTCGTCGGGTTGCCTGTTTGCGTTGAGTTTAATTCCCGGGACTATAGTCGGCTTTATTTTCGCCATTAATATCTCGATGCTGTTTAGCGGAATTGAACTGCCGGTGGGTTTCGTGTTGATGTTCTTCCTGCTCGTAAGCTCCGTCAATCTCGACCGAAATTACCAACTGGCCTTTCTCTCCCGCTACGCGCTCGGTCTGATATTCGGCATCGGTTTCGGGGGACTGCTATACACTGTCTGCGGGCCGCATCGCTGAGACGCCAATTCAACGTCAACACGCGCTCCAATCTTTTTCTTCGATCGAGTATTCGTGCTGCGCCTGCCAGCGCGCCTCTTCAGACGACGGGTGAATCGTGCGCCACACAAGCTCGCCCTTTTCATCCAGCCGCTGCAGCGCGCAGGCATGCGTGCCATCGTCGAGCGTCTCGATTTCCAGACGTGCAACCTGGCGCGTGACATCGGTGAACGGGGCGTCGCTTCCGGGCGCGGTCTTGCGCATGAAGCGCACCGTGGGCATTTCGGGAACGTGCGCGTCGGCCTTAAAAATCGTCTTCGGCATTAGCCGGTTACCTGCTTTCTGTGAATTCGTGTACGGTATGTGTCATACTCCCATATCGGCCCGGCGTCAAACATGCCGGCGAAAAAGTCTGTCGTTTCGCGCGAAAAAATCGTATTATGATTCAATGCGTTGCGTCGTGAGCTTCATACACCGTGCCACCGAATTGCGTCTTCGCGCACGCTGGATTTTGTGCGCATACGCAATTCTGATGGCCTTGTCCGCGCGCGCCGAAACGCCGCGCCTCGCCGATCCCGCGGATGGTCCGGGCGTGTTGAAAGATTACGCGCCGCGCACCGCCGCCGAGGTGCTCGACGCGACCACGAACGCTGTCGCGCCGGGTCTCAAGAATTTGCCGCGCGCCGGCATCGCAATCGACGGCGAAGTTTATCCCGGATCGTGGCGCAAACTTGAAGGACGGTTGACGAATTCGGCGGACGCATCGAAAATTACCGAGGTCGAATGGACTCAAAAAGCCGGGCCGAAAACCGCGATTCCCGATGAATTCTTCAAGCAAGCCGAACTCTGGCTGTTCCTGATTAAACCCGGCAACTACGCCTTCACATTCCGCGCGCGCAACGAAAACGGCTGGGGCGCTCCGGCTGAAGTGCGCTTCGCCGTAATGCAGGGCCGGCCATTCTTGAGCGAGCAGGACGGATTTCAGCGCGCCGGAAGCTGCGAGCGCATCGTTCTGCCGGGCAACGGCTGGCGGCAGATCGCCGGGCCGGCCGCCGCGTTCCGCCCCGCGGAAAGCGGCGTCGCCGTTCGCCCTAACGATGCGGGCCTGTATGTCTTCGAAGCCCCGCGCCTCGATGGCTTGCCCGAGCGGCGCGGCATTCTGGTCCCGCCCGCCAAAGACGGAAAACTCGGCGACCGCCGCCCCATCGCCAACCTTCCGAGAACTCTAAACGGATTCGCGGGCCGCCCTTTGATCCTTGATGGCTCGCTCTCGATGGACCCCGACGACGACGACACGCCGGCGCTCAAAGCAATCTGGACCACGCCCGATTTAAAGCGCGGCGCGACTCTCGATCCGCAGCCCGGCGTCCGCGCGGTTTTTAAAGCCGAGCGTCCCGGCGGATACAGCGCGAGTCTCATCGTCTCCGATGGACGGCTCGATTCTGCGCCTGTCACCGTGCTCATCGACATCGCGCCGGGCGAAGAGGCCGGCGTCGATCTCACTGCGCCGGACACCGCATCGGAGGGTGACGTGGATCCGGCGAAGATCGCCGCGGATCTGCTGATGCAACGCGTCTCGCTGGCAATTTGGCCGGCCGAACCGCTGGCGGACGGCACGCTTTTTATTCCCAACGATTCCGGCCTGGAACGCGCGGTCCAGCTATTTCCGAATCGCTGCGGCGTCGCGCTGGTGATCAATCCGGGCGTCGCGCGGCCGGGGCATTTCAAGGATTTTCAACTCGCGCTGGAAGCCAACAAGACGCCGCTGCGCCATTTGCTCGACGGCATTGCGCGCCAGACCGGCACGCGTTACCGGCGCGATTCCGACCGGGCGTTCTATCTCATCCGGGCCGAAGATGCATTTCGCGACGAGAAGCTGGAATCCGCCGCGGCTGGCGTCGACGCGCTGCACGAACGAGCCGACGGGTCCGATCTGATGGCGCCTCTGAAGCAGTTTTTCAAAGTGCCGCTCGCGGCGCAGGAAGGCACCTCCATTTCGTTTGAAGCCGACCAGCAGGCCGTTGTGGCGATGCTGCCCAAAACGGCCTGCGCGCGCTTGCGCGAAATCGCGCAAGTGTTGCGCGAACCGGCGGGCATTGGCCTCCCAATTCCCGAACCGCCGAGCAAAGCGGAAGAACGCCTGCGCCGGGCGCTCGGCGAAAAAACGGTGACGCTGCGCGGACGCTTTCGAATCGACCGGCTGTTTCGCGATCTGGCGCATGACTCCGGACTGGCCATCGGTTTCGATCCGAAACAATTTCCCAGGGGACTGCCGTATCTGAAAATCGCCTATGAAAACGCGCCGTTGCGCCAGGTGTTGCGCGACCTCGTTGACGACGCGGGTTTCAATGGCTGCTCGATCGAAGCGCCCGCCGGAGTTTGGTTCTACAAAGGTCCGCGCCCGTTTCCAACCGGCGAATTGCTGTGGGATTCGGCGGAGGTGCGAGCCTACGATCTCACGACGCTTTTCGCCGCGCTCACACCGGAAGCGGCCTTGTTCTTAAGCGGCGAAGCCATCGCGCACCAAGTCCGTTCGCGCGTCTATCCCGCGTCTTGGAACGATCCGGGAACGCTGGTGTTTTTTCATCGCGGCACACAAAAACTGGTCGTCGTCCACGCCCCGGAAGCGCATCGCAAAATCGTCGAATTACTCAACGACATGCGCGACCGCGGCACCTGGTCGCTCGGCGCTTCGGAATAGAAATCAAAATCTAGTTTTTCAAAACAATCTGAAGCTGTTCCGGTTGAGCGCGCGTTCCAACCAATTTCGAAATCGAGCGGATGACCATCGTGTCTTCCCAGCCATTCTCAAGGCAATCTTTAATCTCGTTGAGCACGTTGATTTGGCGCTGGGTGAACGCATCGCCGGGCTTCGGTGTCGTGCCGTTTAGCAGCGCGGTTTCGATGGCCGCTTCGAGCCGTTCGGCTCCCGCGCCGCTGCGCGCGCTCAATGCCACAGGCTCAACTCCCGCGAGAAATCCAAGTCCTTCAGCCGATTCGTCGAGTCCCAAATCTTCTTTGTTTAGAACCAGAAGCGATGGCCCCAGCGCGGTGCATTGCGCGATTAATTCAAGGTCCACCTCCGCAGGCGGCCGGGATCCGTCCAGCACGATCATGCGCAGCGCGGCGGTGTCGAGGGCGGCGCGCGCGCGACGCTGGCCTTCGCGCTCGATCTCGCCCTCCGCGTCGCGCAGTCCCGCCGTGTCCGAAAGCGTGACATCCAATCCGCGCACGCAGACACGCGTATCGAGCCGGTCGCGCGTCGTGCCAGGAATGCTGCTGACGATGTGTTTGTCGATGCGCGCGAGCAGATTCGCCAATGTCGATTTGCCCGCGTTCACCGGCCCGGCCAGCACGGCATGATGGTGCCGCAACAAGGCCATTCCGCCTTTCGCCGCGGCGATTTCGTTTCGCGCGGCATCCAGAGTTCTTGCGCGCCACGCGGGATCGTTGCTGCGCAGTCCCATCGCCGCGTCGAAGCCCAAATGTTCCCAGCGTTTTTGAAAGACGCTGCCGCCCAACAGAAACTCCGCCTGTCGACCGGTGGCGGCACGCGCCAGCAGGAGCTGGGCTTCAACGGCGACGATTGAAAGCTTGTTATTCAGGTGTCCACGAGCGAGAAGATCGGCACCGGTGCCGCGCTCGAAGCCGGCTTTCAACAGCGCATCTTCGACCGCGAGCGATGCGCCCGCGCCGCCGTGGCAAGAAAGTTCAATTTGCTCGAAGCCCGTCGCGGTTTCGTTCGATCCCAGAAAAGAGACGATCGCTTCGTCGATAACGCCGCCGTTGCGATCGATCAAGCGGCCAAAGATCAAATCGCCGCTTTCGCTGAGCCGCAGTTCGCGTTTCGAACGAAAGATCGGTTGCAATCGCGACGCCAGGCCCCAGCCGTCGAGCACATACGTGGCGATGCCGCCCGTGCCCGGCGCGCTGATGCGGACGAAGAACGACGGTGGCGGAGCGGAGGCCGCGGCGGGTTTTCGGGAGAGGGGCAAGCGAGCGTATTTTCCTTCGAGGGCTTTTCTTGGGTTGAAGGTTTGAAGGTTGAAAGTTGAAGGTTAAATACTCACGACAAAGTGATCTCCGTTCTAAACCTTCAACCTTCTAACCTTCAATTGGATTTGTGCCGATCTCGCCATGAAGCACTTCTTCCTCCTCCACTGCTTTTCCTTCGACGCGTTCGACGAGCGTTAAAAATATTTCGCTGAGCCGTTCCTGTCCGGAGAGAGCGCGCAATTCGGCGAGCGTACCTTCGGCCAACATGCGGCCGCGGTGCATCAGGCCGTAGCGATGGCAGATCGTTTCAACTTCGTCAAGGTGGTGCGTTGAGAGGATGATCGTGCGGCCGAGCTTCGCGGCGTCGCGCACGAAATGAAGAATCAGGCGGTTGGTGAGAACGTCCAGGCCGAGCGTGGGTTCGTCTAGGATCAGTACCGGCGGATCGCCGACCAGCGTGCGGGCGATTTGGACGCGCTGACGTTCGCCCGTGGACATGCCTTCGCAGCGGCGATCAGCGAAGCTCGTGAGGCTCAACAAATCGACCAGGTGGTTCACGTGCGCAACGAGTTTATTTTCAGGCACGCCGCGAAGACGCGCGAAATACGCGAGCGTTTCGCGCGGAGTCAGCCGCGCGTAAAGTCCGGTGTTGGCGGTGAGAAAACCGGCGCGCATTTTGAGCGCCATCGGATCGGACGCGCCGCTGACGCCGTCAATGAACACTTCCCCGGCGGACGGATTCATCAAGCCGGCGAGCATGCGCAGAGTCGTCGTCTTGCCTGCGCCGTTTGGGCCGAGCAATCCATACACTTCTCCGGCGCCGACATGAAAACTCAAGCCGTCGACGGCAAGCTGCTCTTTGCCTTCGTGCGTGTAGAAAATCATTTTGATGCCGCGAACGTCAATCATGGCGGTATTGGTCGTTTCTTTAAAAAAGTGCAGGGACTAAGGGACAGGGGTTAGGGGCTAGGGTACTGCAACACATTTCTTTCCCACTATTCCCTAAACCCTACCCTCTAAATCCTAGTCACGGTACGGGACACTCACAGCTCATTCAACACCACTGTAGCATACGATCCTGAGGGCAGCGTGAAACGCAAGATTACGCTGCCGCCGTCGGCTCGGGCTTCGGGTTCGTCGAGAAAAAAGATCCGGAGCGGACGGCGCGCGCCGGGTTGGCGTTCGGCTTCATTGCGTCCGAAATCGGCGAGCGCGACGCCCGCGTCGTTGAGCACGCGCGCTTCGAGTTCACCGGGTTTGCCTTCGGGCTGAGCCATTTTGGGGCCGAAGATCGGGCCCGACGGGCTGATTTCATGCGCATCGGCGCGCGGCTGTTCTTTGCGCGCGTCGTCTTCCGTCGCGACTTTGAACACCGCGCCGTTGCGGTGCAGGCTGGCGAGATCACCGGCCAGAATCGTCCCCATGTCTGACAGCCTTGCTGCGAGCACGCAGTTGAAAAGCTCGGATTGAAACGCGTTCACCAGCAGGTTGCGCATCTTGCGATCGCGGGCCTGGCGAGCCTGTCCCGCAACGGCCATTGCGGCGTCGAAACCGGCACTGTCGCCGAGAACGAGCAGCCTGCCCATCGCGGCATTGGTTCGCTGGTTTCCAAAGCGCTGCTCGCCGAAATAATTCGGAATCCCGCACTGCTTCAATATCGAAAGAACGTTTTGAGCGCGCGCCAGCAATTCCGTCGGCGCGGATATTTCCGGCTGCGCTTCTGCCGGCTCGGCAATGTTGATGCGAATGACAAACCGATTTCCGCGCAGATGTCCCATGCGCAGCTTGTTCGCGTGGCGCGACACGGCAAGCACCTTCAGCTTCTCGTCCGAGAACCCCGCGATTTCGTCGGCGCTTTGCGCAACGTTTTCGAACGTAATCCACTGCCGTGCGACGGCCTGCGCGTCTTTGAGTCCGGCGATGCCGGCGTCGCCGGGATTTTTATGGAGCTTCTGGGCGAGCGAGCGGGCGGCGGCGTGAGTGGTCATGCCACGCTTTTCAATCCAGATCCAGGTGTGCGTGCCCGTGCCGCTGGGTTCGTACTGCGGAATTTCTTCGACGAGAAAATCATCGGGCGTGGCCTTATAAAGGAGGCGGGACGCGCCCGGCCGGGGCGGACAGAGCCGCGGATATTCGGCTGCGGAAGAGTTTTCGAACGTGTTTGAATTCATCGCGATATGCATGATAATGCATTCAATTGAGATGACCACTTCAACGGGCGGGCGCCACATCTGCGGCGGGGAAAATATCATGGCAAAAACGTACGGCAATTTCATCAACGGCGAATGGGCTTCGTCCGCGTCGAAAAAGACATTTTCCAATTTCAATCCGGCTCGGACGAGCGAGGTCGTGTCGGAATTTCAGGATTCCAGCGCGGCCGACGCCGCAGCCGCAGTGGGTGCGGCTGAGCAGGCTTTTGGCGCCTGGTCGAAATTACTGCCGCCAAAACGCGCGGATTTTTTGCGCAAGTCCGCCGACATTCTCGTTCGCCGCCGCGACGAAGCCGCTGAAATTTTGACGAAGGAAGAAGGCAAGAACATCGGCGAAGCGCGCGGTGAAATCGATCGCAGCGTGGGGCTGCTGCGCTTCTACGCGGGACAATGGGCCGGACTGAGCGGCGAGACGATTCCCTCCTTTATAGACGGCCGCTTTCTGTACACGCTGCGCGCGCCCTTGGGCGTCGTCGCGTTGATTTCGCCGTGGAATTTTCCGTCGGCGATCCCGGTCTGGAAATCCGCGCCGGCCTTGTTGTGCGGAAACACTGTGGTCTTGAAGCCCTCCCCGCTGGCGCCGCAATCGGCGGCGATTATCGCGGAAGTGTACGCGGAAGCGGGCTTGCCGCCGGGCGTCTTCAATCTCGTCACGGGCGGCGGAAACGAGATCGGCGAAGCGGTCGTGGGCGACAAGCGCGTGCGCGCGATTTCATTCACGGGTTCGCGCGAGACGGGCAAGGCCATCATGCGCAAAAACGCCGACCGGCTGATCCGCATCGCGTTTGAAATGGGCGGCAAGAACCCCATGGTGATCATGCCGGACGCTGACATGGCGCGCGCGGTTGAGGAT
This sequence comes from Planctomycetota bacterium, assembly GCA_038227045.1. Classification (GTDB taxonomy): domain Bacteria; phylum Planctomycetota; class SZUA-567; order H5-PLA8; family H5-PLA8; genus JANXLS01. The sequence continues at coordinate 25,256 of JBBRQD010000013.1, read as the reverse complement.
ACCGTAACGGGCGCGTTTTGGGCCGCGGGACACAAATGCACCGCGACCAGCCGCGCGATCGTTTTGGAAAAAGTCTACGACGAATTCGTCGACAAAGTCGTGGCGCGGACGAAAGGTTTGCGCGTCGGCGACGGCATGGATCCGAAGACTGAAATTTGTCCAATCATCGACGAACGGCAGTGTAAAAAGATTCAGGATTGCATCGCGCAGGCCAAAAGCGACGGCGCGCGCTGTCTCGTGGGTGGCGAACGCCTGAGCGGCGGGATTTACGATCAGGGCTGCTACATTTCACCGGCTGTGTTTGTGGATTTTAAGCAGGATTCGAAGTTCGCTCAGGACGAGATTTTTGGGCCGGTGCTGGGCGTGATCAAAGTGAAGGATCTGGACGAAGCGATCGCCGTGGCGAACCGGACGGAGTACGGCCTGGCATCCGGCATCTGCACGCGCGATCTCAAGGCAGCGCAGGAATTCGCGCGGCGCAGCGACGCGGGCATGATCCATGTCAATTCGCCGACCGCCGGCGTCGAGCTGCAAGCGCCATTCGGCGGCTGCAAGGATTCGACGAGCGGCTCGCGTGAAATGGGCAAGAGCGCGCTCGATTTTTATTCGCAGACCAAAACAATTTATGTCGATGCGTGATTTAATGATCCCAGATAATTCTGCATCCGGCACCGAAGCTATTCGCGCCGCCACAATCGTGCTCTGCGAACCGGCACGCCGTGCCAGCCACGGCGATACGGCGCGCGTCACGGTCAGCGGCTGGCTTCGCGCTCAGGGATGGACCGCGGACGATGGCGTGACAATCGACTTCGATACCGGTGAATTATCGCGCGCCTTCGGTGCGTTGCGCGATCGTTCGGATTTGCTGGTCGTCTGCGGCGGCACGGGCATAGGCGCACGCGACATCGCTCCTCAAACATTGGAAACGCTCTGCGACTTCGCCATTCCCGGCATCGGCGAAATGCTGCGCGCGGGGAGCTTGAAGCATTCGTTGAACAGCCACTTGAGCCGCTGCGGCGGCTACGTGTCGAAGGGATGCCTGGTTCTTTCGATCCCCGGCAACGCGAAAGCCGCGATCGAGCAACTCGAAATACTCAAGCATGTGCTGCGGCATGCCATCGATTCAGTGAATGGCAGATGCAAGAACAGGCGCAAAACGGACAGCGCGACGTAGCGGAACCGCGTCACCGCGCTTCCGCCGTCATTTTTATTCCGTGCTTCGGGCGCAGCGTGATGCTCGGAAACGGAACGATATTTTGGTTCGGATCGAGTTTCAGCCGCCAGCGTTGCGCCAGCGTGGCCAATAGCAAAATGCCTTCCATCCACGCGAAACCTTCACCGATGCAGCGTCGCGGTCCGCCTCCGAACGGGAAGTAGGCGAAGGGGTGCCGAGCCTCGCGCGCTTCGGGCGTCCAACGCCGCAGATCGAAGCGCTCGGGGTTCGGAAAAAGACGCGCGTCGCGGTGTGTGGCATAAGGGCTTAAGATTACCAGCGAGCCCTTTGGCAGCAGATATTCACCGGCCGAATATTCTTTCAGCGCCAAGCGTCCGATGGCCCACGCAGGGGGATAAAGGCGCATCGATTCCGACAGCACCGCTTCCGTGCATTTCAAATTGGGAATGTCGTCGAGCGCCGGCGAGCGCCCGTTCAACACGCGGTCCAGTTCGGCGTGGAGTTCGGCTTCGGCGTCCGGATTCTGCGACAAGAGATACCATGTCCACGACAGCGCGTTGGCTGTGGTCTCGTGGCCGGCGAGAAAAATCGTCAGGGCTTCGTCGCGCAATTGCTTGTCGCTCATGCCGCCGCCATCGCCTTCGACGTCGCGCGCGTTCAGCAGCATCGAGAGCAGATCGCCGTGATCTTTGCCGCTGCGCCGGCGGTCTTCGATCAATCTGTAAATCGTCGCATCCAGGCGCGCAATCGCCTTGGCGACGCGGCGCGTTTGCGGCAATGGCAGTTTCTCGAGCAATTCGGAGAACGGCAAAAAAATCGCGCTGAATGTCTTCATCAGTACGCCGAGCGCTTCGCCAATCTCCTGCGCTTCGGATTCGACGTCGGCGTCGAAAAGCGTTTTGCCGACGATGCCGAGTGTCAGCCGCATCATTTCGCTAGAGACATCGAAGGATGCGCCGTGCCGCCAGCGCGCGGATGTCCGCGAGGCGAAATCGATCATCGCCGCGCCGTACGCGGGCAGGCGGCGGGGTTGAAACGCGGGCTGCGCCAGCCGCCGTTGCCGGCGGTGAAATTCGCCTTCGCTGGTCAACAAACCTTCGCCGAGAATCCGTTTGGAGCGCTGCAGCGCGCGGCCTTTCATGAAGCTGTCGTTCCGCGTGACCAGAACGTCTTTGATCTGGTCGGGATGATTGAAGAAATAAGTAGCCTGCGGCCCAAGCTTGAAATGAACGATGTCGCCGTGGTCGCGCGCCGCATTTAGCAGGAAGCTCAACGGATCGCGGCGAAACGTCAAAATCGTTTTGACGGACAGCCAATGTTTGGGACCGGGCGGCAGGACAGGCGTCGGCATCGGAATTCTCGCGCAGAAATTTGGAGTCTTCGCGGCGATTGGCTGTCCGCATTGCAAAATATTGGAGCCGAACGTGGCAGTGCAACGCCGCGAAAAGCCAAGAAGTCTAAACGTTGAACTTGATGTTCTTGGAGCTCGGCGCGCGCGTCACTTCGCGCTTCTCCGTCAGGGCCGGCAGAGCCGCGGACGTGTCGTCGGCTTGGAGTTTTGGCGATTCGACCCCGAAGGCCGCAAGGGCTTTGTCTTCCGGTTTCTCGCGGTGGCTCCAGACGTGGTAAACCATATAGAGAACGATCAGACCCAAGACGGTGAAGAGCACCGTTTTGCTCTCGGTGAGCATGACTTCGGCGCGTTTGCCGTACGTGTACGCCAGCCAGATGGACGTCGGACACGAAATCAACGCGCCCAGCAAATCCCAAAAAAGGAATGTCCAATACGACACGCCCATCGATCCGGCCATGAAGAACGTCGGCATTCGCAAACCGGCGATGAAGCGCCCGACGAAGACCGTCTTCGAGCCGTTTTTTCCAAAGAACTCGCGCGTCTTTTGAATGCCTTTTTCTTTTAAGAACCAGGAAAACGGGCGTTTCTTCAACAATCGAACGCCGTGTTTTCGCCCCATCCAATAGGGAATCGAATCGCCCATTAAGACTCCCAAAACTCCGCAGGCGCACAAAATCCACACGTTTGCGCCGTGATCCTGCCCGTACCAGCCTGCGGCCAGAAACACACCTTCTTCGGGCAATGGCACGCCGATTCCACAGACAAACAGTGTCAGCGTCAGGCAGACGTATAGCCCGTGCCCTAGTATCGATTCAATGGTCATCCGATCTGTTCCATTAAAATTCAGTGACAATCGGCTTAAAACTCGTTGCTATAAAGTATCGATATAATTGCCCAGTTCAATTGGAAACCACCGGTTAAATATCTTTTTAACCGCACAAGGGCAGATTAGGGAGACAAGGAGACTCAGAGACTCGGCGAGAAAACCAAATGACAATTGGCGAATGACAAATTAAACTCCGCCACGTACATTTCGTGCGCGTCTTCACCTTCCAATTCAGAGCTTCGAATCATGCGTCACCTGATCCCCAGCATTCTCTGCGCGCTTCTGTCGATGGCGCCAGCACACTCCGAGGAACCGACCGTGTCACACGATAAAAAAGACCCCAAGCACACCAACGCTCTCGCCAAGGAAACCAGCCCGTACCTCTTGCAGCACGCGCACAACCCCGTCAACTGGTATCCGTGGGGCGAGGAGGCGTTCGCGCTGGCCAAGAAGGAAAATAAGCCGATTTTTCTGTCGGTGGGCTACAGTTCGTGCCATTGGTGCCACGTCATGGAGCGCGAATCGTTCGAGAACGAAACGGTGGCCGCGATCATCAACGAGCATTTCGTGGCGATCAAAGTCGACCGTGAAGAGCGTCCCGATGTCGATGAAATTTACATGACCTGCGTCCAGATCGTGTCCGGGCGTGGCGGCTGGCCGATGTCGGTATTTCTCACGCCCGAGGGCAAACCCTTCTATGGCGGCACGTATTATCCGCCGGAAGATTACGGGCCGCGCAAAGGCTTCAAATCGCTGCTGAACAATGTCCACGACGTGTGGATCAAGCAGAACGCCGATCTGCTCAAGGACGCCGAGCGCATGTCCGACGCCGTCCGCGAGCAGCTCGCCAGCCGCAAGATCGCCGGCCAATCGACGCTCGACAAGGATTTCCTCGAAGCCACGCTCGGCGACATTCACGACACGTTCGATCCCAAGCGCGGCGGTTTCAGCCGAGCGCCCAAGTTTCCGCCGAACAACGGTCTGCCGTACCTCCTTTATATGAAACAGCGCGCGACGATTGTCTCGCCCCCGCCCCCGGCTGAGAGCGTCAAGAATCTCGACACCATGATCACGCTGACGTTGGACCAGATGGACATGGGCGGCATCCACGATCAGCTCGCCGGCGGCTTTCACCGCTATTCGACCGACGAACGCTGGTTCCTGCCCCATTTCGAGAAAATGCTCTATGACAACGCGATGCTTTCGCGCTCGTATGCCGAGGCGTCGGTGGTCTACAAAAGTCCGGAATACGAGCGCGTCGCGCGCGACGTCTGCGATTGGGTGCTGCGCGAAATGACCAGCCCGGAAGGCGGCTTCTACTCGACGCTCGACGCCGACAGCGAAGGCGAGGAAGGCAAATTCTACGTCTGGAGCAAGGCCGAAATCGAGAAACTGCTGGGCAAGGACGCGGAGACGTTCTGTACGATTTACAACATCACGGAAGAAGGCAATTTCCGCGAGGAAGCGACCGGCAAAAAGATCCCGCACAACATTCCGTTTCTGGTCAAACCGCTCGCCGATGTCGCCAAGGATTTGAAACTCGGCGAAGACGACTTGCTCGCGAAAGTGAACGGCTGGAAGAAGACGCTGATGGCGGTGCGCGTCAAGCGCGTATGGCCGGGCCTCGACGACAAGATTTTGACCGCGTGGAACGGCCTGATGATCGCATCGCTGGCGAAAACGTCCGTGCTGCTCAACGAACCGCGCTACAAGGAAGCGGCGCTCAAGGCCGCTGAATTCACGTTGAAGAATCAGCGCACAAAGGACGGCCGCTGGCTGGCCACGCACCGCAAGGGGCAGAGCAAATTGCCGGCGTACCTCGACGATCATGCGTTCATGGCGATGGCATTCATCGAGCTTTACGCCGCGACGCAGGACGAACGCTGGAAGAACGAAGCGATTGCGCTGGTCGATCTGCTGGACAAACATTTTGCCGATCCGAAAGGCGGCGGTTACTTCTTCATCGCCGACGACCACGAAAAACTGCTGGCGCGCACGAAGGATCCGATCGACAAAGCGATTCCCAGTGGCAATGGCTGGGCCGCGCAGGCGCTGGTGAAATTGTGGCTGATTACGGGGGAAGAGCGCTACCATGAAAAAGCGAAAGCGCTCTTCGCGGAATTTCAGGGCGCGATGGAACGCCTGCCGCACGCGATGGAGAGCACGCTGCTGGCCGCCGCGTGGTTCCACGACGCCGAAAAGCAGAAAGGCTTGCTGACGAAAGCCGAAATCAAAGCGGAACCGAAAGCCAAGCGCGGCACGGTGACGGTCGAGATGTTCGCCGGCGCAACCGCGCTGAAGCGCGGGCAGAGCACGCCGGTCGCCGTGACGTTTACAATGGAAGCCGGCAGTCACATTCAGGCACACAAACCCGACGACCATTTCTTGAAGCCCACGCACTTCACGCTGTTCAATAAAGATCTGGGCGAGCTCAAAGATGAAAAATATCCGGAGCCGGGGGAGATAACGATGCCAGGCGCGGGCAAGCTCAAGATTTATTCCGGGACCGTGACCGGCATTTCCCAATTGAGCATTCCGGCGACTGCCCCGCTGGGCAAAACGGCGATTCGGCTCGAAGTTTATTTTCAAGCCTGCGACGACAAAGAATGCGAGAGTCCGCAGAAGGTGCTGCTGACGCTGCCAATCGATATTGTCGAGACGACGGCGGATGTGAAGGCGGCGAATGACGAGGTGTTTAAAGGGAAGTAAGCCGAGTTGCCTCATCAAAATCTCAATAGTGCCGGTAACTCTTGCGCAACTTGACGCCGAAAAATCTTGTGGTGAAATACATCCTTCATCCGCACACTTATAAGGAGCCATCCATGACTTTCCCCGAAATCGATCCTCCCGCGCGCATTCTGATGGGCCCCGGACCCAGCATCGTGCCACCGCGCGTTTACCGGGGACTTATGATGCCTACCGTTGGGCACATGGACCCGACTTATTTCAAGACCATGGACGCCGTTCAGGCCATGTTGCGCGAGGTCTTCATTACTAAGAACGAGTTGACGCTGCTGATCTCCGGCACGGGCATGTCCGGCATGGAGACGGCCATGGCGAATCTGCTCGAACCCGGCGACGAGTTGATTGTCTGCAACGGCGGCGTCTTCAGCGGGCGCATGCCGGAGATTGCCCGGCGCTGCGGCGCGGCCGTGCGCGAGATCAAGATTCCGTGGGGCCGCGCGGTTCAGCCCGAGGAAATCGAAAACGCCTTGAAAGAAAAGCCCGCAAAAGTCGTCGCGCTGGTTCATGGCGAAACGTCCACCGGCGTGATGCAGGGTCATCTGCCCGAAATCGCCATGCTTTGCCATGCGCACGGCGCGCTGCTGCTGGTGGACACAGTCGCCAGCTTGGGCGGGACCGACTTCAAGACCGACGCTTGGGACATCGACGTGGTTTATTCGGGTTCGCAGAAGTGCCTCGGCGTGCCGCCGGGGGTCGCGCCGATCACATTTGGCAAGCGCGCGGAAGAGGTCATCGCCAAGCGCAAACACAAGGTCCAATCGTGGTATCTGGACATGACCCTCGTGCGCGATTATTGGAACGAAAAGCGCGTCTATCATCACACTGGTCCGGTCAACATGACGAACGCCATGCACGAAGGTTTGCGGCTGATTGTAGAAGAGGGCCTGGCCGCTCGAGTTGCGCGTCATGCCAAAATGGCACGCGCACTTCATGCGGGCATTGAAGCGATGGGGCTGAAACTTTTCGTGCAAAATCCCGCGGATCGCTGCCCGACGCTGACCACGGTGCTGCTGCCGGAAGGCGCGGATGACGTCGTCACGCGCAAGACTCTTTTAGAGCAGCATAATCTGGAAATTGGCGGAGGACTCGGAGATTTGAAGGGTAAGGCCTGGCGCGTGGGTCTAATGGGTGAAGGAGCGCGCCCCAACCCCGTACTCTTGTTCCTGAGCGCGGTGGGCGGCATATTGAAAAAGCAAGGTTGCACGATCGACGCGGGAGCAGGTGTCGAGGCGGCAGTGGCGGTGATTAATTAGGGGTTAGGAGGTTAGGGATTAGGGGCTAGGGATTAGGGGCTAGGGATTAGGGAGGGAAAGCGCTTCGCGCTTTTGAGACTTAAAGGACGCGTAGAAGCTCTATTTTTACTCCCTTGTCCCTACTCCCTAGCCCCTAACCCCTCTCCATTCTCGGAGAAGCATTCATGGAATTGGATTCATTGCTGGTGGAACTCAGAGACAACGCGGGTTCCGACTTGCATCTCAAGACGGGCCGGCCGCCGCTCTTTCGAATCTCCGGCGATTTGGTACCGCAAGACACCTATCCGGCGATCACGCCCGAAGAGATGAAATTCGCCTTGACGCATGTCATGGGGCCGGAACGCTCGCGCATTTTCATGCAGGAAATGGAAGCGGATTTCTCCTACGAAATCCCGGGCGTCGGACGCTATCGCGTCAACGCCTTCATCCAGCGCGGTGAGATTGGTGCCGTGCTGCGTTACGTGCCGCTGGAAGTCCCCACAATCGAGCAAATGGGCTTGCCGGAAGTGCTTCGCGATCTCTGCAACCACGAAAACGGCCTCGTGATTGTCACCGGCCCGACAGGCTCCGGCAAATCGACGACGCTCGCCGCGATGATCGAGAGCATCAACCAGAAGAGCCCGTATCACATCGTCACACTTGAAGACCCGATCGAATTCGTTTACACGGACATTCGCAGCACGATCAACCAGCGCGAACTGGGCATCGATACCCACGAATTGCACCGCGCGCTGCGCGCCGCATTGCGCCAGGATCCGGACGTGATTCTGATGGGCGAAATGCGCGACGCCGAAACGATTCGCTTTGCGATTACGGCGTCCGAGACCGGGCATTTGGTCTTCTCGACGCTTCACACCAACGACGCCAAGCAGTCGCTGGACCGCATCCTCGACAGTTTCGAAGGCCCGGAAGCCAAAACGGTGCGCCTGCAATTGGGGCTGCTGCTGCGCGGAGTCGTCTGCCAGCGCCTGGTTAAGCGTGCGGATGGCCAAGGGCGCGTCGCCGCTCTCGAAGTCATGCTGAATACCTCTTACGTCCGGCAATTGATTGAAGAAGGTTCGACGCGCGACATTGAAAAAGCCATCGCGGAAGGCTCGCATTACAAAATGCAGACCTTCAATCAGGCGCTCTACAATCTTTGGCAGAAAAACGTGATCACCGAGGAAGAGGCGAAGGTCAGCAGCAGTTCTCCGGAGGATTTGGTGCTGATGATGCGCGGCATCAGGCGCGGAACGTCGTCGGATGAAACGACCATTCCGACGAATCAAGGCCCCCCTCCGCAAAATCGCAATAAGTTTAGTACGCTGAGTGGGAAATCCGGAACGCCACAACAGGGGACTCCCGTGCCTTCCGTGATGGAAACCGGGCCGGACGGAAAGAAAAAAGTTGGCCGCGGTTTTGAATTCTAAGGGGTATCGCGGACTTTGGATCTGGATTTTTAGGAAGATTCCGGCGAAAATGCCGAAAATACTATGTCACGCTATCGTCTGACGAAAATATATACGCGCACCGGCGACGACGGTTCCACCGGGCTGGGCGGCGGGCAGCGCATCGATAAGGACGATTTGCGCATCGAGGCGTACGGCACGGTCGATGAATTGAACAGTTGCGTTGGTGTGGCGCAAGCCGGCGGGTTGGATCCCGTGCTGGCGGACATGTGCAAGACAATCATGAACGATTTGTTCGTTGTCGGCAGCGACTTGTGCATGTTGGAACGCGACAAGGAGACGTACAAAGTTCGCGGCATTGAAGCGGCGCAGGTGACGGAACTCGAGAAGTGGATCGACAAGCTGCAGGAATCGCTGGGGCCGCTGGAGAATTTCATTCTGCCTGGGGGGACGCTGGGTGCCGCGCAGTTGCACGTTTGCCGCTGCGTGTGCCGGCGAGCCGAACGCTGTGTCGTGGGATTGCGGCGGCGCGAAAATGTCGGCGCTCAGGTGGTGCAGTATTTGAACCGCTTGAGCGATCTGCTGTTTGTCATGGCTCGATATGAAAATTTTTGCAAACAAAACCCAGACGTACTTTGGGACCAGAAAGCATAGGGTAAAGTTGATGAATGTGAAAAGAATAGCGACGCTGTTGACGTTTGCCGTGTGTTTCGCCGGCGCCTGCAGCGCAATGACCGTGCCGCCGCCGCGCGCCACTTTTCCGGACGCTTCGGGCGACGTTCGCGGCGTCGCATTTTCACCGGACGGCAAGCGGCTGGCGATCTCCACGGGCCAGGTGATCAAGATATGGGAGTGGGAATCCGGTAAGGGAACGGGCAGGGAAATTGCCTCTATTCAGGGCGGCATCGGTGCGTCATTCTCAACGGATGGAACGCTGCTGGCGTTTCCCGGGCAGGACGAAAATTACAGCGACGGATTGTTGATTTGGGACATCGCCGCCAACAAAAAAAAACTGTTCATCGCGGACGACAATGTTCAATCGCCAACATTCTCACCCGACGGTAAAAACATCGCCGCGGCCGTGGGCAGCCGCATAAAAATCTGGAAACTGGCGGCCGGCGAAGAACTCGCGCAATTGAAGGACGGCCACAAATGTTCGATCACCGCGATCGTCTATGCCTCAACCGGAAAAGCGCTCGTCTCCGCGGACGGCAAAGGCACCATTTTATACTGGGATCTCGCCGTGCCGGCCCCGGTCAAGAAAGGTGAATACAAACCCCTAACTGAAGAAGCGGCGATCAATTCGCTGGCGGGTTCGCCGGACGGTAAATGGATCGCCGCGTCGACGGGAACCGGCGAGATCATCGTGCTGGATGCCACCACGCTGACCGTGGACGGAACGATCAAGGGCCACAAAGACGGACTGCGCGTCAAGAGCGTCGCGTTTTCGCCGGACAACAAAACGCTGGCGTCAGCCTGTTCGGGCATTGAGGATTTGGAAATCAAGCTTTGGGATGCCTCTTCACGCCTCCCAATCCTGGGCTTCGTCGGCCATCAAGATGGAGTTAATTGCGTCGCGTTTTCACCCGACGGAAAATGGCTGGCCACGGGCAGCGACGACAAATCGGCGAAAGTCTGGGAACTCGCCGCGCTGTACGCGATGGTTGCGCCCAAGCCGGAAAAGAAAAAAGAAAAGCCGAAGCCGCAGGAGTAACAGCGGCGGCGAGAGCGCAAGCAATCCCCTTTCCCCTCGGGAAAGGGCTACGGCTTTCCAGTTCAATGCTCCTCATTAACTTACGTCTCGTTTGCCACCGGACCCCATCCGTGTTATAGTCCCCGTTTTGAAGCATTTATTGGGAGACTCACACAATTGACGAACGGCCGGGACATTGCCCTTTTCTCCGCCCGGACTGCGGATGACAAGAAAGCCGAAGACATCGTAATTTACGACATGCGCGGCATCACCGACGTGACGGATTACTTCGTGATCGCAACCGCGCATTCGCGCTCGCAGGTACGCGCGGTGGTGGAATCGATCAAGAAGGAATTGAAATCGATCGACATCCGCAAGATGGGACAGGAAGGCAACGAGGGCGGCAGTTGGGTGCTGATCGATTACACCGATTGCGTGATCCACGTTTTTTCGCCTGAATTGCGCGAATACTATTCGCTCGAATCCCTGTGGGGCGACGCGCCCAAAGTGGATTGGAAACGCGAAAAAATCAAAGACAAACACATCGCACAACTGCTCGTGCGTCACGATGACAACGAAGACGACGAAGCATAATCGGCTCAGTACACTTGTTGAAAGTTAGAAGGTTGAAGGTTGAAAGTTGTTGATTTGAACCTTCAACATTCAACCTTTAAACCTTCAACCGCAATTGGGGAAATTTTGACATGATTCGTGTTTCCATTGTCGGCGCCACAGGGCTCGTCGGCGAATGTCTCATTCGCGCGCTGCTCGGGCATCCGCAATGCAAGCTATCGCTGCTCGTCTCCGACCACGCCGCCGGCAGGAAAATCGGCGATCTGTTGCCGCCGTTGCGCGGCGAGTTGGATATGGAAACCGTCAGCGCCGATCCGGAAACCATCGCCAAAGCCAGTGACATCGTGTTCGCCGCCAAGAAGGGCAGCGAAACATTCGCGGTCGTGCCGGGACTGCTGCAGGCCGGCGCGAAAGTCATCGACATCGGCGGCGAATTTCGCTTCAAAGATCCGGCGGTGTACGAAAAGTGGTACAAGGAACCGCACGGCGCAAAAGATCTGCTCGAGCAAGCTGTCTATGGCTTGCCCGAACTGAATAAGGAACAGATTAAGTTCGCGCGGCTCGTGGGCAACCCTGGCTGCTATGTCACGTCGGCAATCCTGGCGCTTGCACCGCTGATCAAGGAAAAACTCATCGACCTCGACGGCATCATCGTCGATTCGTACTCCGGATTGAGCGGTGCGGGGCGGCAATTCAATGCGAAGCTCTCGAACCTGTTTACCGACATCGATGGCAACATGCGCGCCTACAACATTGGCGGCCACCGCCACACGCCGGAGATCGAACAGACGCTATCGATCGTCGCGGGCAAGCCGGTCGTCGTGACCTTCGTGCCGCATCTCGTGCCGCTCGACCGCGGCATTCTCACAACCATCTTCGCGCGCCCAAAAGCAAAAGTCACCACGGCCAAAGCACTGGCATGCCTGAAGAGTTTTTACAACGAACAAAGCGCCCCGTTCGTGCGCGTACTCAACACGCCCGAAGAAGTCGCTATCGGCAACGTCGTCCGCAGCAATTATTGCGACATCTCGGTAACGCTGATCGAACGCAGCAACCAGCTCGTGATCACCTCGGCGCTCGACAATCTGGTCAAAGGCGCGGCGGGCCAGGCTCTGCAGAACATGAATATCATGTGCGGATTGGTTGAGACGGCGGGATTGAAAGGGCGAAGTTTGTGATGATCGCATTGTCTTAAATCGCGAGCGGGAGAACGAGATGCTCCAGCACCTTGAAGTCGAGTTCCCAAAAATCGTCTGTTCAACTTGCGGAGTTGAAACAAACGCCAATACTTTGGAAGCCTCAAAAGGCATGTGTATTTGTCGCGGTACGACCTTCGATATCACAATTCGTGTACGGAAGCACTTCGAATACAAAAGCGATGCGACGGAGTCTTCCGGCATTGCCGCGGCAGCGCTGGCGAGTGGGCGCGTGGGGCGGTTGGCTTCGCGATTCGCCAACGACAATGTCAGCGAGAGCACCGAAGAAAGCGACTACGTTTTAACGCGAATTTCAAGCCCAACCTTTTTCGCACTCACGCAGGCGCAGCCCCAGAATGTACTGGACTTCCTGAGTGGCTTGCGGCGCGAAGCAGCCAAGGCCAATTTGCAGCCCGGTCAAGGGATCTGCCGCGAATGCGAGAACGTCTTCACAATCGCGTACGCCGGGTTCAGTGCCGAAGGCTATTGTTCGAAAATCTGCAAATCAAAACACGAGCGAGAGAACCCGGAAGAAAAGCCCGTCGCTGCCGCCCCGCAGAAAGCGTCAGTCGTCAACTGTCCGAAATGTGCCAAATCCACAAAAATCAGGCCCGGCAAGAACAATGTCTGTATATGGTGCGGAACTGCAATTGGGTTGGCATGAGCAACACGAAATGAGGCATCTCCATGGATTTCACGCTTTCCGAATCCGAACAAGCCGTTCTCGACACAGCGCGCGATTTCGCTCAAACCAAAGTGAAACCGCTCGCCCGCGAACTCGACCAAACCGGCCGTTTTCCCACTGAGCTTGTCCGCGAAATGGGCGAGCTTGGGTTGATGGGCGTCTATGTGCCGGAGCAGTACGGCGGCGCGGGATGCAGCGCGCTGGCGTACAATCTTGCGGTGCTTGAAATCAGCAAAGCCTGCGCAAGCACCGGCGTGATCTTGAGCGCTCATACCAGCCTGTGCGTCGATCCCATTCTAAAACAAGGCAGCGACGCGCAGAAAGAAAAGTACCTGCGCCCGCTCGCGTCCGGCCAAAAACTCGGAGCCTACGCGCTCACCGAACCCGGTTCTGGCAGCGACGCGTCGCGCTTGAATACCTCGTTCATCGATCGCGGAACGCATTTCGAATTGAATGGCACGAAGCTCTTCGTCACCAACGGCGGTTACGCGGATATCGTGGTCGTGTACGCGACGAGCGATAAAAATCTCGGGCACAAAGGCATCTCCGCGTTCATCGTCGAAGCCGGTTTCCCCGGCTTCGCGCGGGGCAAATCGGAACAGAAACTCGGCATCAACGCGTCGAGCACGACGGAAATCATTCTAACAAATTGCAGCGTGCCCAAAGAAAATCTGCTCGGCGCGCTCGGCAAAGGTTTTTCGGTCGCGCTGGAAACGCTCGACGGCGGCCGCATCGGCATCGCCTCGCAGGCCATCGGCATCGGCCGCGCCGCCCTCGAAGCCGCCGTGCGCCACGTCAAAACGCGCGAACAATTCGGCGCCCCACTGGCGAATTTGCAGGCCATCCAATGGATGATCGCCGACAGCGCCACGGAACTCGACGCCGCCGAACTGCTGATGCTGCGCGCCGCAAAACTAAAAGACCTCGCTCAGCGCCGCTACACAAAAGAATCCGCCATGGCAAAACTCTACGCCAGCGAAGCCGCCGGCCGAGCCTGCGACCGCGCCCTGCAAATGCACGGCGGCTACGGCTTCATTAAGGACTACGACGTCGAACGCCACTACCGCGACGTCCGCATCTGCAGATTGTATGAGGGGACGAGCGAGATTCAGCGGGTGGTTATTGCGGCGAGTGTGTTGAAGGAAAGCTGATCGTTCAATTTTATCCCGAAGGGATTTCAGAAATTAGCCGGTGGTTGAGGCCGTACCCGGCCAACACCACCGGATTCGATCCCCAAACATCCCGCACCCCGGAGGGGTGCCAGCAAGAGAGTGTTGAATCTATGATCCACTTCCTGAAGGGCGACGCAACCAATCCGCACGCCAGAGGCAAGAAACTGATCGTACACATTTGCAACGATGCGGGCGGCTGGGGTAAGGGTTTCGTTGTCGCCATTTCCAAGAAATGGACTGCGCCAGAGGCAGCCTTTCGCGAGCAATATAAAAATCGAATCAATCCCAATTCCGAGTTCAAATTGGGCGCAGTGCGATTCATCTCCGTGGCGCCTGACCTCACCGTCGGCAATATGATCGCGCAGCATGGAATGTGCGCGCGCGACGGAATTCCGCCGATTCGATATGACGCTTTGGCGGAGTGTTTGAAAAAAGTCGACGAGTTCTGTTCATCCAGCGGGCACAGCATTCACATGCCGCGAATTGGTTGTGGGCTGGCTGGTGGCAAATGGGAAAAAATAGAACCGATTATCGCTGAACAACTAAAGAGCCAAGATGTGTACGTTTACGATTTCGGTTGAATTCAGCAGCCTCCTCGCTTCTACATGCTCGCGTCCAAAAAATGAATATTCTGCTTACGTTTGAGTGAAATTTGCAACTCAAATCAATCCAAATTGTAGCGCCGTGCGGAATTCATTCGTGCCCAGGCAACCCTGCGTCAAAACCCGCCGGGCCGCCCTCGTCGTGCTCACTTCGGTAAGGTAGAACGGTAGAACATGGTGTGGGAAAGCGAACACAAACCGCCCGTTTACGCTCTGCCCGCATCGCACCGCGCGCGCAACAAAGACTCCCGAAAACAGCCGGCGCGCGTCCGAACCCGCACAGCGCCACTTCAACAACCTCAGCTATAGAGCCGTCAGACACCTTCAAATAAATCAAGCGCTCCCGTCGCGGTGGCCCCCGCGCCGATGAAGCGCTTGCTTCTACATATACAACGTATTGAAAATCGCAAAGTCAAGAGGGAAACTGAAATATTCTGGCGACTTCTTCATCTTTTCTTTTACACGCTCTGAAGAATCACACGTTTTATGTTATAGTTAGTGATGAGTTGCCTATCGCCGCTCAAGGATTCGCCATGCCCGCTACCCCAACAATCAAGCCCCTAACCTCCACCATCTCCGGCGTCGAGAACAAACCCGTCTACTCGCCCGCCCACACCGCGCAGCTCGACTACGCGCGCGACCTCGGTGATCCCGGTGAATTTCCGTATACGCGCGGCATCCATGAAACGATGTATCGCGGGAAGCTTTGGACCATGCGGCAGTTTGCCGGTTTTGGCACCGCGGAAGAGACCAATCAGCGCTTTAAATATCTGCTCGCGCATGGGCAGACGGGCTTGAGCGTCGCGTTCGATTTTCCGACTTTGATGGGTTACGATTCCGACCATCCGCGCAGCCGCGGCGAAGTCGGGCGTTGCGGCGTGGCGATCTCCAGTACCGATGACATGGAGACGCTCTTCGCCGGAATTCCGCTCGATAAAGTTTCGACGTCGATGACCATCAACGGCCCGGCGGCGATGCTCTTCGCGTTTTACATCGCGGCGGCTGAGCGGCAGGGCGTGAAGCTTGACACGCTGCGCGGCACGATCCAAAACGATATTCTGAAAGAATTCCATGCGCAGAATTCGTGGCTTGTTGCGCCACGTCCGTCGATGCGGATCATCACGGATATTTTTAAATTTGCGGCGCGGCACACGCCTCAATGGAACACGGCTTCAATCAGCGGCTATCATATTCGCGAGGCCGGTTCGACAGCCGGGCAGGAGCTGGCTTTCACGCTTGCCGACGGTCTGTGCTACATCGACGAAGGCATTAAGGCCGGCCTGGACATCGACGACTTCGCGCCGCGGCTTTCGTTTTTCTTCGATGTCCACATTGAGTTCTTCGAAGAGATCGCAAAGTTTCGCGCGGCGCGGCGCATCTGGGCGCGCGAACTGAAAAAACGCGGCGCGAAGAATCCGCGCTCGCTGCTGCTGCGGACGCACGCGCAGACCGCCGGTGTTTCGCTGACCGCGCAGCAGCCGGAGAATAACATCGTCCGCACGGCCATCGAAGCGCTCGCTGCCGTTCTGGGCGGGACGCAGAGCCTGCACACGAACAGCTTTGACGAGGCGCTCGCGCTGCCCACGGAAAAAGCCGTGCAGATTGCGCTGCGCACGCAGCAGATTGTCGCGTTCGAATCCGGCGTCGCGGCGGTCGCCGATCCGCTGGGCGGAAGCTACTACGTCGAGGCGTTGACCGATCGGCTGGAGCGCGAATGCTACGATTATTTTAAACGCATCGAGGAAGCCGGTGGCATGTTCGCCGCACTGGAGGCGGGATTTTTTCGCCGCGAAATCGCGCGCTCAAGTTTCACGTATCAGACCGAAAT
Organism: Planctomycetota bacterium; assembly: GCA_038227045.1. Classification (GTDB taxonomy): domain Bacteria; phylum Planctomycetota; class SZUA-567; order H5-PLA8; family H5-PLA8; genus JANXLS01. The sequence goes on along the minus strand of JBBRQD010000013.1, from coordinate 8,767 downwards.
CATGCAGAAGCGCCGGCTGATCGTGGGCGTTAACGCTTATGAATCCGGGGGCGATCAAGTTCCGCCCACACTGTCCATCGATCCGCAGCTCGAAGCGCAACAAAACGCCCGGATCGCGCGGATGCGCGCAACCCGCGACGCGCTGAAAGTCGAAGCCGCGTTAAGAAATCTCGAAATCGTCTGCCGCGACGAAAGCGGCTCGGGAAATATCATGGAGGCGCTGGCCGGGTGCGCGCGAGCCAACGCGACTCTGGGCGAGATGGCGGACGTGTGCCGCGCGGTGTTTGGCGAATATCATGCACTGGCGGCGGTCTGAATTCTCATGGGCGACGACGCATTCGACTCCGACCACGAGCAATGCAGCTATTGCGGGAAATGGATTTACGCCGACTCGCCGCGCTGCCCCAGTTGCGGAAATTACACCGATGGTCTCGGCGATTTCGCCAAGCCCGAGGCGCGTTCGGGGCAGCGCTTGGCGCCACTATGGGTCATCGCCGGCTGGCTGGCGCTGATCGGAATAGTCGCACCTTTTTTGATTGCGCTGTACTATCATTTCAAACGTTGAGTTCGGAGTTCAGCCTTTAGGCTGTCGGGACTGGCAGCCTAAAGGCTGAACTCCGAACTTCCGCGCTCTGGCGTTTGAGCCGCGAGTGTGGTAAACATTTCTTATGGCGAACGAAAATCCCAGTCGGTGTCACCGCATCCTGATCGCAAAACCCGGCCTCGACGGACACGACCGCGGCGCGAAAGTCGTCGCGCGCGCGCTGGCCGAATCCGGCTACGAAATCGTTTACATTGGATTGCATCAGGAGCCTGAAGCGATCGTCCAGGCCGCATTGCAGGAGGATGCCGAAGCGGTGGGCCTTTCGATTCTCTCCGGCGCGCACATGACGCTGTTTCCGGCGGTGCTTGAAGGTCTCCGAAAAAATGGCATGGGCGACGTGCTGCTTTTCGGCGGCGGCATCGTGCCGCAGCGCGACATCGACGAACTGAAAGCGCTGGGCATGGGCGAAATTTTTACGCCAGGCACCGATACGCGAAAAATCACTGCGTATCTTGATTCGTATTTCACAGCGAAGGAGTCGCGCGGTGTCTAAAATTATTGCGGTGATCGGCGCGGGAACGATGGGTTCGGGGATCGCCCAAGTCGCGGCCGCGGCCGGCAACACGGTCAAGCTCATTGACGCTCACGAAGGCGCGCTGCAACACGCGGTGGCTGTCATCGAGAGTTCCTTGCAACGGCTGGTGAAGAAAGCCACCATTGAGCAAGCCGCGGCCGACAGCACCTCGAAGCGCATCATCCGTTTCGGCGATCTGCTGAATGCGGCCGATGCCGATGTCGTCATTGAGGCTATTTTCGAAAACGAAGCAGCGAAGATGGAAATCTGGACGCGCTTGAGCGCGATCTGCGCGGAGACCACGCTCTTTGCGTCGAACACGTCGAGCATCTCCATTACAAAACTGGCGGCGGCGGTCAAGCGCCCGGAGCGTTTCGTTGGGATGCATTTTTTCAATCCCGTGCCGATGATGAAACTCGTCGAACTGATTCGCGGCAGCCGTACGTCCGACGAGACCGTGCGCAACGCGGCGGAACTGGCTGCTTCGATGGGCAAAACGCCGGTCGAAGCGCGCGATTTTCCAGGCTTTGTGTCCAACCGCATTATCATGCCCATGATCAACGAGGCGATCTTCGCGGTGCATGAAAGCATCGCCACGCCTGCGGCCATCGACGAAATCATGAAGCTCGGAATGGCGCACCCGATGGGGCCGCTCCAGCTCGCCGATTTCATCGGCCTCGATATTTGTCTTGCGATCATGGAAGTGCTGCAGCAAGGATTCGGCGATTCAAAATACCGCCCATGCCCGCTGCTGCGCCAGATGGTCGCTGCCGGAAAATTGGGAAAGAAGAGCGGCGAGGGATTTTATAAATACGCGTAGACCATTTCAGAGGGAGCGCTGCCGGTCCTGCGTTTGCAGTTTGTGGACTTCGATCTGCACCGAGCGCGCGATTTGGAAGGCTTCGTTCATGAGTTTGCTTTGCTGCGTCGCGGCATCTTCGACTTCCATCGCGGCGGCTTGCGTCAGTTCGACGTTGAAGAGCTGGAATTCGACGCTCGATACATCGGCGTGCTCGCGCATGATGCGCTCGAGTTTCAATGCGCGCATCAAATCGGTTCGCGCGACGGCCATGCTCTTTAGCAACGCGTCGCGGTCTTGAATCCTGGCGCCTGGCACCCCGGCGGCGTCGATTTCGTCGCTGACGTGGATCGCCCGCACTAGCCGGTTGAAGCGCGTGACTTCTTCGTAAAGCCGTTTTTGCATCTGCGCGGGACTGCTGTATTGGAGGTAGCGTTCGTGCGCCTCCTTGCCGTATTTACCCAGGATAAAGCGCCCTTCGAAGTCGATAACGCGCGCGCACAACAGAGCAACCGCGCAGCCCAGCGCGACGACGCCAGGCATCACGCCGAGCGATGACATTCCGCCGGGATAGGATGCCGAAATGACGCTGAAGGCGATGGCGCTCGCGGCCGTCAGGCCGACGACTCCGGCCAGGGCGATGAATTTCAAGCAGTTGTCGATGTTGCGGCTCAGGCTATTTCGGTATTCGTGGAGCGCGTCGACCACGGGGGCAAAGCCGTTCGTCGAGTACATCTCGGATTCCGAGACAAGCAGTTTGCGAAGATCATCCTTCATGACCACTCTCCCCACTTGAAATTTCGCGGTGCGCAGCACTTTCGGCGCAACTCGTTCGCCACACAGTATGCCGTCTTTTTGCAAAATGGCAATCCGCGGCGAAAGCGGTTAATTAATCGCGGTTAGAAAAGCTTTTCCGCGAGTTTCGCCAGGGCCGCGAGATTCTTCTCCGCGACGATCTGGTCGACCTGGGCCTTGTTTGCGCCCAAATTCATCAAGGCGGTTTCCGCGCTTGCCCAGAGACGCTTTTGCTTTGCGGGGTTCTCTTCGAGGTACAAATCCGAAACGATCTCGCTCAGTTTTTGCGTGTGGATATCGCTCTTGTTTTCGTAGTACCGCTTGATGATGCCCTTCTGATGCGCGGAGTGGAATTGGCCTTTTGCCATGATTGCGTGATCTCCTTTAAGAAAAGTGCCGGAACAATTATCGTTCGAAACGTCAGTTCTCCATACCGCATTTTTTCAATGCACGGATCGTGCCGGGATCGAGATGCAGTGACGTAAATTCGTGCGGGGCACACCAGCGCGCGGCGGAGACTTCGCGCGCCTGAACTTCGCCGGGTTCGGCAATCAGCAACATGCGCAGATCGAAATGGCCGTGGGCGGGTTCGGTTTTGCGCGCCGGAATTTCGTGCACGTCCACGTCCAGAAGCAGTGGGCGTTCGCCGGGCCAGCGCGTGTGGATGCCGGTCTCTTCCAGAACTTCGCGCGCGGCGGCGAGACTGGGATCGAACTCGCCCGGCTCGAAGTGTCCGCCGGGCTGCAGCCAGCGCTGCAATTTGGTATGAAAAATCAACAGGGTATACGTGCGATCGGCGTTCAACACGATGCCGCTGGCAGTCAGATGCCCCGGCACATAATGGGCACGCGAAAACGGATCCGCCGCGTTCGCGATCAAGTCGCACATGCGGCGAACCGAATCGCTTTCGCTCGCGTCGACGGAAACATGGGTGGCGAGAAACGCGCGGATGATTTCGATGGATGGCGTCATGATGCGCGGTGATTTTACGGAATCTTTTCGCGCGCTCAAATGACAATTTTGAAACCGTGTTGAGCGGGAATGCGTTGCCCTCTCCCTGTGGGAGAGGGCGACTGCGACTACGAATTATTCCTCGATCTGAATCGTCTCGTTGCCGTTGGCGATCAGGATGTTTCCACCGAGCGCCAGCACTGCGCCGAGTCCCGCATCTTTCTTGAGCAGTTCGAAATAATCCGGGCTGAATTGCTTGATCACCTTCGGCTTGACATCGGCCTTTGCTTGCGAGTCTACCCATACCCCGCCCCGGCTGTAGAAGGTGCGCGATCCAATGTTGCGGATCAATTGCTGCTGAGCCTGTTCGATGTATTTGGCATCTTCCAGATTGTACGCCCGGCCTTTTGTCGAGCGGGCGTTCATTGCGTTGGCCATCTGCCGCCGCTGTTCATCGACACTCGTGCCTCCCGCCGCGCGCGCCGCGGGCTTGTCGGCGATTATGTTGACCGCTTCTTTCAAATCCTTTTCGGCGGCGGCCAGCGCGGTGGCATTTTCGCCCGTTTGAATTTCGCGCGCGTTCGCTCCCAATTCACCCGCTTTATCAGCCGCATCTTTCTTCGCCTCACTTTGCTTGCGCAGTGCATCGGCTGGCGCCATCGGTGCAAACTCGCCGCGGAATCCCCGGCCGTCCCGATCCTCTTGCAGACCGCCGTTGCGATTCGACGCGATGGGCCGCGCCGTCATGCCCGGTTCGAGCACCAATTGGCTTGTGTAGGGCGTGACAATTCCGTGCCGCGTGGCAAGATCGACGATCTCTTTGACGATCTCCTGATTCTGTCCGTTGAGCCGCATGCTTTCCAATAGATGGCCGATCTTGCGCATGGCCCAGACACGCGGCAGGAACGCATTGTCGAGGCTGCGCGCCGGCCAGTCCGTTTTCACCACGATGCGCTTCTGCTCGCCCGCCACGTTTCCCGTGAGCACGATTTCGCCGGGGCCGGAGCCTTTGAAGCGGCCCGTCAGGACAAATTCGCCGCCCTTGAAGAGCGCGGGGATTTTCTTCGGATAGATGCTGTTCGCGCCGCTTGCCGAGCCGAAATCGAAGAACGCTTCGGTCATCACCGGGTTCTTGATTTTCGAAAAGAAATCGCTCACTTTGATTTCAATGTCTTCGCGCGGGGAAACATACGTGCATGTGCCTTCCTGATCGTTGGCGAGCTGGTCGAGCAAATGCGTGTTCACGTCGTCGCCGACGCCGAAATTGAAGAAGCGGATCTTGTTTTTCTTGTTCAGCTCTTTCATGCCGCGCAGAATTTCGCCCATATCGGTGACGCCGTTGGTGGGCAGGCCGTCGGTCATGAAGACGATCATTTTCGCGGTCGCCGGACCCTCGGTGAAATCGCTGCCGAGTGCGGCGCGCAGCGCGCCGTCGATATTCGTTCCGCCGCTGGCTTCGATCTGATCCACCGCCGCGAGCGCCTTGGTGATGTTCTCTTTCGTCGCCGGCAGCATCGAGCTGCTGGACAGTCCTTCGACTTCTGTCGAGAACGTGATCAGGTTGAAGCGGTCGCGTTCATTGAGCGAGTTCAGACAGAACTTGAGCGCGTTCTTGGTCTGTTGAATCTTCGGACCCTGCATCGAGCCGCTGCGGTCGACGACGAAAACCAGTTCCTTCGCAGGCATTTTGGCTTTGTCGAGCGACTCGTCGGCGCGGCCAATCAACATGAAATAGCCGTCTTCGCTTTCCGAGACGCGATGCGCGATCACGCGGAACGCGACTTCTGCCTTCGACGGCGAATAATAAATGCGCAGGTCGTTCTCGGACGCAAGATTGTTGCCGGTCAATTTCACCAGCGCGGTGTTCGAGTCTGGGCGCTCAATGGCCACTTGATGGCTGGAACTGTAGACCGGACCCATGCCATTTTTGGAGCGAATCTGGCAATTCAATTCGTAGTGGCCGATGCCTTCGCTGTAGTGTTGAGACGTCGTAAGAATATGGCGGAAATCGTACAGCCCGGCGGTCGCGGTGAGAAGCTGCGTATAGCTGAATTTCAGCTTGCGCTCCTGATTTGGCGGCACGGGAAAAATGCTGGCTTCGTAGAGATTGTCGCCCGCATAGCGCAGCAAGGCCGGGTCGCGGCGCTGCATGACGATCGACTGATAAATGCGCTGGGCCTCCTCGGCGTTGTAGAGTTTGCCTTCGATCATCTGTCCGTCCATCGACAGCGCGGAGTTGTTGATCGCGGCACCCGTGGGAATGGGGTACATCATGCGCACTTCCAAGTCGCGGCCGGAGAGATTCAGAAACGATTGTTCGATGGAGGTGGTGGCGACGTTCTCTTCGATGCGCACGTCCACTTTGCAGGAGGTGATGCGAAACGGAAGCCGGCTGGGGTCAGGCGGAAGGGGCTGCGGCGGATTCGGCCGGCGCATGTCAGGGGGCATGGGAAACGCGGTAGCGGGCACCGCTACTTTTTCGACGATGGGAACGAAGAGCCCTTCGGCTCGAACGGTGAAGGCAAACATAATCGCGAGCAGTGAGGCGATGTGAATGAGTGAGCGGTGGCGCATGGCTGAACTCCTGAAGTTGGACGATGCCGAGAATCAGACGCAAGGTCTCGATTCTGTGCCTTTGGACGCGCTAGGCGGCGGGAAGTTGCGGGAAAAAGTGTAAATGGATTGTAAAAGGGTGAAATGGCAATAGGCGTCGAATCCGAAGTTTTTCAATGTTGCACGTTTTTCCGTTGGTGTTTGACGCGCCGACAGCTTGCTGGATACTATTTGCATCGCCTCATTCAAAAACCAGTCTGGACCGAAGAGCCGCTTTCATGCCTTGTCTCAACCATCCGAATACGCACGATGGACTGGTCTTGTGCTGGCGTTGCCGGCGGGATTTTTGCCCGAATTGCACGGTTGAGCTTCAGCATTTCAATTTTTGCGCGGACTGCAAGACCGCCCAGGTGCGCGACGTACTGGCTGGCACCGACATGTTCAGCCCCGATTATGCCGGGATGGACAAACGCTTCGGCGCGTGGATTCTCGATGGCATGGTCAAATTCGGATTGGCGTTCGGGATCAGCCAGGTCGGACAATTCATCATGATGGCGGTGTTTAATACCCGTTCGCCCGCGAAGAGCGGATGGGTTCTGGGATTGACACTGCTTTTTGGCGTGCTGGGCGACACGGTGGGGATGTGCTACGAAGGCTTCATGCTCGCCGGAAACAAGGGCCAGACACTGGGAAAAATGGCGGTGAAAATCCGCGTCGTGACGGCGGAAGGCAATCCGATCACGAAAAAACAGGCCTGGTGGCGTGCGTTCCTAAAATTATCCGTGTTCTATGCGGGCTGTACGTCATGCATTGGGCCATTGATTGAATTGGTGTTCGCGCTCGGACTGGAACGCGCCAGCTTGCACGATCTCGGCGCGAAGACGCGGGTTGTCAATACGGATTGATGGCTTTTTCACCGCGAGAGGACGCAGAGGCGCGCAGAGGACAGCAGGAGGAGAGGGCAAAGAAGTTTAATCCACGGAGTTGGTCATGGCCGCGACAGTTTTGAAGGTTCATAAACCGTATCCGAAGCCGTGCTGCCCCTATTGCGGCCGCATCTTCAAGCCGGCTCAGTTGCATAGCGGCGAGATGCTTTGCACGAGCTGCCAGAATACGTTTCAAGCGGCGGTCTTCACGCTGCCGCCGGAAATCGTGACGGTGCGGAATTTCGGCGCTCACACGGGCGTTGTTGAGGGTGGCGTCGCGGCGGACGAGTCGGCGTGCGCAAAACACCCGCTCAATGCGGCCGAAGGAATTTGCGAACGCTGCGGCACTTTTATCTGCGCGCTGTGCCGCATCGAACTGGGTGGAAAAGCGTTTTGTCCCGCTTGTTTCGAACGCATTTTGCAAACAGGCACGGAAGAATTCGGGCCGGCCAGTTCATCGTACGACCGCGGTGTCGGCCGAATATGCGCGACCCTCGGACTGATTCCTCTCGTCGGATTGCTGGTCGGTCCTTTTTCGATGTTCTACTCAATCAAGGCGATCCGACAGTGGCGGGCGGGCAATCCCGCAGCGGGCGGAATCGCCGGATTGATCTCGATATTGTTGCTGGGCATTTTCGATACGGCATACAACCTCGGTGGCGCGATCTGGTTCGCGTATTACATGTACAAGAGGATTTGAGGCACGCACTGAATGAAAACCTTTTTGGGAAAAGGCGGAGTGCGCGGAAATATCAGCGTTTTTCTGACCGCCGATTGCCTTGAGATTGAGGAGCAATTCTCGGTGGATATTGTCCGCCGGCGAATTTATCTCGACGACATCGTCATGGTCGCGCACAGCCGCCGGTTCGGCTGGTTCTACCTGGTGGCCGCTTGTATGGGTGCGATGCTTTTCGGACTTGCCGCGCTCGCGACCCTGATTGCCAAAGGAGAACTGGCGATTGTGGTGGTGCTGGGAGTCGTCGCAATGCTATTCGCCGGCGTGGGTGCGTTGCGGCTGATTTCCCGCCAGGACGTGATCACAATTTTTGGACGGCGGAAAACGGTTGAGATCGTCTTTGGATTTGACAAGAAACAGATTCAGGCGCGCTTCGATTCGATCGTGAACGCCATTCGGGAAAAAATTGCCGCGGTGAACGCGCGCATTGAGCGAGAGAAACCGCCGCCGGTGGCGGTTCCAGAGCCGGTGGCGGTTCCAGATGCTGAACCCATGCCTGAAGCCACACCAATCACCGATGCCGCGCCACCGGTAGGCGATCCAATGGAACCGTTTTTTTCGACGGGTCCGGCGCCGCAATCTCCTGCCGATCCGTGGGCTCCACCGAGATTGGCGGATTCACCGGCGACCGATGCGGATTCGTGGGTTAAGCCGGACGAACCGCCTCAGAATAAATGATCGGGCAAGGGATTTTCACGGAGTAAACAATGCGAATTGATTAATCAGCGATTATCCCTCACCCCGCGAGCGATACGGCCGCTCGTCGGCCCTGCTATGTAATGCGATTGCAAGCCAAATCTCGAAACAAACAATACGCATGAAGTCGTTGATCGTGCAATCTGCTATTCAGTCGTTTTCTGTTGGGAAAAGACTCGTTTATCGGAACGCT
>JBBRQD010000012.1:0-81966 GCA_038227045.1 Planctomycetota bacterium | reverse complement strand
TTCGAACTTATTGACCCGAGCATTTCTAAAGCGTCGTTCTCGCGCCGCGCCGGGCAAGTTGAACGAGGCGGTCGAGCAAAGGCGTATTGGGAAGATACGCCGTGCGAGACCAACGAAGTTCAACGCCGCCCGCCGCAAGCGAGAACGATGCTTTAGAAATGCGCGGGGCAATCGCGCCCAATTTAAATCAATCGCGATTCGATTTGCCGATAACTCGTTCGAACTTATAACGCGGGAGGTAACATTTTAACGATCGGTCCACTCCGTCGTAGTGGCCGCGTCCACTTCTTGTACACGCTCTTAGATAATTTTAACTTGTATGCTATTTTCGATAATCCCGGTCGCGATGGCGTAACGGGTGATCCCCGCCGTATCGTGAAGGTCCAGCTTCCGCATGAGCGCCTGCCGGTGCTTTTCGACAGTCTTGATGCTGATGCGGAGCCCTGCTGCAATTTGCTTGTTCGCTTTGCCCTCGGCAATCAATTGAAGTAACTCCACGTCCCGCGACGTGAGGCGCGGTGCCCTGATTTTGACGGACTTGTCATTGCGCGTGGAAGATTGTAAGGGTCGTTTGCGTAGCCGTTTGGAAATGGCCCGACTGAAAACACACTTTCCCTTTTGCGCATAGCGAATCGCTTTAGAGAGAAACTCGGCGGAACTTTGCTTGACCAGATATCCCGCCGCGCCCAGGTCGAACACGCGGTCGATGTATTCGTCGTCGCTGTGCGCTGAAAGGATGATCACTTTGGTCATGGGAACGAGCTTGAGAATTTGCCGGGCCGCTTCCAGCCCGTTGAGCAGAGGCATTGCAATATCCATTATCACCACGTCGGGACGCAGCTTCTGTGCCAATTTCACCGCTTGGCGGCCGTCGGATGCTTCTCCAACTACTTCAATATCGTCTTCCGCATTCAACAGCGCGTGGATGCCCTGGCGAACCATCGTATGGTCTTCGGCGAGCAGTACCGTAATTCGTTCAATAATTTTCATTTCCTCGCCCTTTTGCCAAAGGGAATTCGCGCCTGGATGCGGGTGCCTTTGCCGCGTTCGGATTCAACTGAAAAATTGCCGTCCACCATCTCTATACGCTCGCGCATGCCCAGCAATCCCAGTCGTTTGTTATTTTTGGCAAACAGCACGTCTTGTACTTTAAACGATTTGCCGTTGTCATGGACTTCCAAAAGAATGGTTGCATTCTGAAGCTGAATACTCACTTTCGCCACGCTCGCTTTCGCGTGCTGCGACACATTGGATAGTGCAGCCTGCACGACACGATAAAGCACGGTACGCTTCTCCATTTCGCTTTGCTCGATCCCGGGAAATGCAGCAAATTGAACGAGAATGCCTGTGCGTTTTGTAAAGTCTTTGATAAACGATGTCAATGCGGGAATCAGTCCAAGATCGTCCAGCATCATGGGCCGCAGTTTGCGGGCAAACTGATGGACGATGTCCACGGATTTCTTGACGATCCGCTGCGTGTTGGAGATCCTTTTATTAAGTCCCTCGGTGTTGACCTCGGCCTCTTTTTTCAGGGTCGCCAGATGGACATTGATACCCATCAGTGTCTGCGCAATATCGTCGTGAAGCTCACGGCTGATCGTCTTGCGTTCTTCTTCCTGCACGGAAAGCAGATCGCGGGAGAGCTGCCGCAAATGGTCCTGCATCTGAAGCGACTGCGCAAGCAATTCGGTCACGTGCCGCTCTTTTTCCTTGAGTGTTTTTTCCACCCCCGTGCGCCGCACGATTTCCTTTTTCAATTGCCTGTTCGCGACAGCCAATTCCGCGCTGCGCCGATCCAGGTTCGCGTGTCCATCCAAGGCAGCGCGATGCGTGGCCTCAATGGGCGTCAGCGCTTCGATAAAAAACTTTCCCGCCAGTTTCACGATGCTCGCTCTGGCCTTTGGAGACTCCGGGGCGCTCACGAGTTGCCGCAGGGCGATCTCGTGAATCTTGGCGAGATCCAGCGTTTCCAGGCCAATGGCGATGATCTGGCGTCCAAGCGCGATCGCCGGCTGGTGGTCTCCACGCCCGCCCAGCGCGACATAGATTCGCAACTCGGCGACATAGCGCAGGGACAACGTATTTAATTTCTCTTTCATATTGCGCATCGAGATTTCACTCGGCTTAGGCCTTCGTCCTGGCGTTGACCGCCGTGGTATTTTCGATCGCGTTCCGCGTAGAGCACACTTTATTGTCGAGCAATCATATCCATCCGTCTATGGGGTAAAACCCGCATTTGCTCATTTCCGAATGAAGAACAGTGAACCCACTTAAAATAGGGTTTCACCCCATAGAGATCGTGCCATGTTCTCAGATACACTGTGTTCAGAAAATGTGCGCAACTTGGGGCTGAAACGGAAACTGGTTCTTCCAGCCATTGTCAAGAGGAACACCCCGTCCATCTTAAGGGAGCGTACCCAAAATTCGAATCACTGCATTCGTATTTTAGTCGGCGGCTCAAATGTTGTGGTCGGCGTGGCTGCAGGCGCGCCGCAAGAGGAAATAGCTGGGATCTTTTTACTTTTTTGGGCATGCTAATTGCTTAATAAATTAAAGTATGGGTAAATACTTGCCTCGGCAATGGTAATTTGCCGATATGTCGGCAATGTTGCCGAAATCCCATTATTTTACTTGTGAAAGTAGTCGGAAACTTTGCAAATAGCCTCCAAGAAAGAGGTGGGGAATAAAATGTCTATGAAACTTTTTCGTGAACTTCCGCTATGCTTTCTAGGGCTGTTTTTTGTCCTGACGTCCAACGCTGTAGCGGCAACCGCAGCGCCCACGTTCAACAGTGTGCCGACAATTTCCGGTGCGCAACTTGTAGGCAACACAATTACCATTGGCGTGGCCGCGACTGATCCGCGGGGTCTTCCACTCACCATCACCTACAATTATGGCAATGGCATCATTGACACGCTGGGCAAACACGTTTACCTGACCGCCGGAACGTACCCCGTAACGGTGACGGTTTCTAACCGCGACACCAGCGCCAGAGCCACTCTCGCGGTGGTGATTAAAAATGTCGCTAACTTATGGATTAAGAAACAATCAATCAAAGTGGACGCGGCGGGAAAAGAATCCTGGCATGCGCTATACATTTACAATGCCGACCGCACGCTGGTAAATATCTTCAATCCCGCCACCGACAACTTTGTGGCGAGTCTGGGAACTATTCCGAAAATTCAAATTCCACTCAACGCCAATTCTACCTCACGATTCGCCGGGTCGAAACCGAAATCCACGTTCAAGAGCACCAAAGGTACAGCGCCCGCCATTTCGGTCATTCTTGACGAAAGCAAACAGACCATTGCCGTAAACGCAACATCGGAAACATTCACGGATACGGTGCCGGGCATTTTCCACAACACAGTGCAAGTGGGCGCGAGCAATTATGACTTGGACGAAGCCTTTGACGCGAAAGGCCTGTTCGCCGCAACCGCAGGTTACCGCAGCGCCGCCTTCGTGGTTTCAGCCGCGCAAATTAAAGTGGGCAAAGCAACCAAGCCCGGTAAGGATTCGGTTACTCTGTCGCTCCTATTGGGTGATCCAGGCTTTGTGTTCCCAGGCGCGGCTGGCGTAAACACTGTCCGCGTCCGCCTGACCAACGTGGTGAATCAAATCGTGTTTGATAAGGATCTGACCACCAGCGTCACCTCAAAAAACGGCATTCTCAGCGCACCCGCTGGAGCATTTCACTACGACAGCAACAAAGGAAACATGACCTTCAAACTTTCGAAGGCGACACTGCTCGGATTTTTCGTCACCTCGGAGGAAAACGTGCGTGTCGATGTCACACTCGGCGAACAGGTATATACTACCCACCTGACCCTGTTCACATCGGGCTGTGGCAAATCCGTCGCGTACAGCACTAAGTTGCCCAAGAAATTCTGCAACTTTATCCCTGGTAGAGTGCTGGACACCACAGCGCCGACAGTAATCTCCAACATTCCGGCCAATGCGGCGACAGGTGTCTCCATTAATAGTAAAATAAGTGCAACATTCAGCGAGGCGATGAATACTTCAACCCTCAACACTGCAACCTTTACCTTGATGCAGGGAGGAACGGCAGTTTCGGGCACCATAACCTACGCGACAACGGGTAATACCGCGACCTTTACACCGACGGGCAATCTTGCAACCAACAGTTCGTTCACGGCCACGATTACAACTGCAGCAAAAGATTTGGCCGGTAATGGGCTGGCTGCCAGCTTTACATGGAACTTCACAACAGGCGCGACCGCCGACAATACCGCCCCGAACGTGCTTTCAACAAATCCCATCGATAACGCCACAGGCGTCGCCATCAATCATACGGTGAACGCTACTTTCGACGAGGCCATGGATCCTTCAACAATTAACGTTACCAGTTTTACCCTGGCTGGACCGGGCCCCGGCGCGAATCCGATATCGGGGGCAGTCGCGTACGATACAGTCAATAAGATTGCAACCTTCACCCCTGGAAGCGATCTGGCTCCGAGCACGCAGTTCACAGCGACGGTTACAACCGGCGTCAAGGATCTGGCTGGTAATGCATTGGCAACTAACAAAGTTTGGATTTTTACGACGGGTAGCCAACGAACCGTTGTCCCGCCGCCGCTCGGCGCGGCTGCGTCCTTCGGAACTTTTGGCGGTGGCGCCGGCATGACCAACGAAGGAATTTTCACCGTCGTCAATGGCGATATCTCGACCACGGGAGCATCGACCACCGTAACGGGATTCCACGACAGTGTGGGAGATATCTATACCGAAACGCCGCTCAATAAAGGACAAGTGAACGGCAGGATTTACTCCGCGCCCCCGACACCCGGAGGCGCAGGCGTGGGCGGCAATGCGTCCACATTGGCAATCGCAACTCAGGGCGCATCCGACGCGCAAAACGCTTACGACAATCTTTCTCCCGCATCAATCCCGGGTGGCACGGATCCGGGCGCAGGCCAGTTGGGCGGGTTGACTCTTCCGCCAGGCGTTTATCAATCAGCCGCCGGGACATTCCAAATCACCGGCTCGGATTTGACGCTCGACGCACTGGGTGACACGAATGCCGTGTGGGTCTTCCAAATGGCATCCTCGCTCACGGTAGGGGGACCCGGCGCCCCGCGCAGCATCATCATGATCAACGGCGCGCAGCCCAAGAACGTTTATTGGCGAGTGGGAAGCGCCGCGACGATTAACGCCGCGGGCGGCGGTACCATGGTGGGAACCATCCTTGCTTCTTCAGGAGTCACATTTTCAACCTCCGGCAACGTCACGTTAGTGACGCTGAATGGACGAGCACTGGGACTCCATGCGTCGACCACATTGGTAAATACCATCGTCAACGTGCCTGCCCCGTAAGCGTACGTACACCGTGCAGTTCTTACAGAAATAGTGGGTCAAAAACCAATAAGGGAGGTCTCCATGTTATATACAATTGCCGTAATTCTGCTGATTTTGTGGGCGCTCGGCCAGGTGTCTTTTGGCGCGATGGGCGGTCTTATCCACCTGCTTTTGGTGGTTGCCGTAGTCATAATCCTGCTGAGGATCATAACTGGAAACCGGGTGTGATGTGCTCTCGTTGCTGAATTGGACGGACTGGATTCTGTCGTGATCGATGAAATTCCAGTTCCGTCCGATTGTACTGACCGTCACTTGTTCGCATCACGGAGTCCGCCATGCAAATGCCTCAAAACGCCGGAATGTTAGTGCTGGCCATCTACTTGATTTGGGAAGGCGTCATAGGCTTGTTGCATCCCAGTGTGGGCAGTCTAATCATAATAGGTCCCATCCTCGCCCTCGTTGCTGGAATCTTGCTTTTGATAAAAAAGTGAATTAACACGGGAAAGGGGATCTCAACGGAGGTTGTCATGCCGAAGTAAAATCCACTGCTACGTCAATCCTCCCTGAAACCACCTTGCCTTCTTCCGCATCTAGCAACCACTGCTTGAGGTGCCCATTCCCGTGCTATTGTTCCCATCGGCAATCTGAAATTTTTGCAGTCGAAACTCTGCGAATTTGGAAAAGGAAAAGAAAAGCAGTCAACTCTGAGCACGTGAAAGGCAAAAACATGAACAAGAGCGGTGTCGGCATCCTGTTGATAGTCCTTGGTATAATTGCCTTGGCCTACCAAGGATTTACATACACGAAGCGCGAGAAGGCTGTGGACATGGGGCCTATCCAGATTTCGGTCGACAAGGAAAAGACCGTTCCCATCCCGCCAATCCTGGGCGGATTGGCTCTTGCGGCCGGAGTAGTTCTGTTGATTACGTCCAAGCGCGACTGAACTCGGAACCATGAAAGTTCTCGCGAATTATTTCGTTGCCCGGTGGAGCGGACATTTCTGTCTGCTTCGCGCGGGCTCCAATGCTAAAGACAGCTTGAGAGGATCCGTAACATGAGCCAAGACAAGAAGCCAGGAAAGGCGCATCAGGAACACACGCCGCAGCGCGGACAGGAACACGGGCGCGTGCATCAGGTCCAGGAACATGAGCACCACGACAAGGATCATCTCGGCCACGAGAAACATCAGGCGGGTGAAATCAGTCCGAACGAACAGCGCACCGAACCGCACGGATCGCAGGCAGCGAAGGAGGCAACTGGCATTACTGTTTATATCGACCAAAAACCTTACCATGCCGCCAGCGACAACGTCAAAGGCGCGGATTTGCGCAAATTATGCGTCCCGCCCATCGGCCCGGACAAGGATATTTTTCGCGTGGTTTCGGGAAAAGGCGATGACATCAAATTGGCCGACGACGACGTGGTTGCGATCAATATGCGCGAGGCAAAACACGGCCGGCACTTTTTCAGCGACACGATCGTGCCATCGAAAGACGAGATCGCTCGAAGGGCGTACTTTATTTATCAAGAGGAAGGATGCCAGCCCGGTCACGATGCTGAAAACTGGGCGAAGGCGGAATCGGAGATTGATACGCGGACCAAAAATAGCGGAATGGCTCCGGCCTGGCCGGAGCCCATTCCGCCGCCGCGGTGACATCTGTCACCGCGGCAAATAGCAGCGCAATGAAACTGCTTAACTTTTAAATACGCGCCGCGGCGAACCTCGGGCACATTGGTGCAAAATGCGGATGCCGCAAATTCGCTGCGAACAGTTTCGTTTTTTGCGCCGGGCAATCTTCTGAGCGATTGATTGCCGAGTTGAAAATCGGCATTCAACCAGCGTCTTTGAGAATGCCTACTTCTTCTTCGCTTTCGCTGCAACGGGCTTCGCCTTGGTTGCTTTTGCCTTGGCCGCCGGAGCTGCCTTTTTCTTAGTAGCCATACTGGTTACTCCCCTTCCAAAAATGAAATTGATGAAGACTTACGTTGTCAGTATATCCCATGTTTCGCCGGATCTTTAAAAAAAAGAGCGGCTTTCTCTTGAACGGTTAAGGGGAATATAACAGCGCCGTCTTTTGCCCTGCACAGTGCCTCATCGACAAGCGCAGAACTTTTTGCATCCCAGCATTCGGGTGTTGCGCCGCCGCAAATCGCGCTATTCTGTCGAGTCAAATATGGTCTTAGAGTGTGTACAATGAAGTGGCGCGAGGCTCAAACCGAGCGATTTTTGTTCGGATCGAGGCGCGGCGAAAAGGCCGTATCGGAACGGAGATACGGCTTTTTCGACGCGACGAAGAGCCGGACAAAAAGCGCCGGTTTGAGGCCGCGTCCACTTCTTGTACACGCTCTTAGCGCATTCTCAACTTGCCGTGCAACCCATGGGTAAATTATGTGGATTGGATTTGTCTTGTGGGGCGTCTCAGCGTCGCTGCTGTTGTTCGCCGCCGCAAAATTCAGCCGCTATCTATTTGCCGATTTCATCAGCCGGACACTTGCCACATCCATTTTCACCGTCGCAATGATCGTTTGTTCGGGCGAACTCTTGTCCATGCTTCAGCGCATTGGCGACGCTTCGTTCTGGTTGGCCGCAAGCTTCGCGTTCGCAGCGGCGGCATGGTTCGTGCCGGGGCGAACATTTCCAGATGGGCCCTCCGTCGTCGAGCATGCCAGACGTTCAAGTTGGACTTGGCGTTTCATGTCGGCTGCATATTTTGGACTATTCCTGATCGCGATGTTTCTTCCGCCCAACACTTGGGATTCGATGAGCTACCATCTGTCGCGCGTCGGATATTATTTGCAATACGGCAGTCTAAATCATTTTTTCACGAACAATTTGAGACAGGTTGATTTTCCCACCAATGCCGAAGTCGTGCTGTTGTGGACAGTCGTTTTCCCGCGCTGCGACGCACTGGCTGGACTGGTTCAATTCTGTGCGGCGCTGGGCTGCGCATTTTCAATTTACGGCGTCGCGCGGGCGCTGGGATTGAAGCGCTATTTCGCGGCGCTCTGCCCGCTGTTCGTGTTGGGAATGTCTGAAATCGGCTTGCAGGCCAGCAGCACACAAAACGATCTGTTCACCGCGTGGCTGGTGTCCGCTGCGGTCTATTTCGCCATCCGCGACGCACAGAATCCGGCCAGATCCACGGTATTTCTATCCGGCTTGAGCATGGGTTTGGCGATCGGAACGAAGCTCACCGCCGGCTTTTTTGCGCCGGGATTGGCGCTGCTTTGGCTTACGATTGCGCACTCAAAAAACAAGCTTGCGTTTCGGCCTGCGCTGCGGATTGCGTCGATGCTTGTCCTGGGCGCGGCGCTCTTCGCCGGGCCGCACACGCTGCGAAATTACAGTGCCACCGGCCATGCCGTCAGTCAGGAACGCAGCGTGCGCGTCGAAAACATCTCGCCCCACACTTTTACCGCGAACGCCATTCGTCTCGCCGCCGATTTGTGCGAAGCCAACGATTGGCCGTACCCGTTGAACCGCGCGGCGGGATTGGTAAAACAAAAAGCGGCTGGCGCTTTGTTCGGAAATTTTGATTACGTCAATCCGGCGGAGGCGACGTTTCCGGGAGCTCAATATGAATTCAAAGGCAACATCCTGGAGGAAGACGTGTCGTGGTTCGGAAGCCTGGGCTTTATACTTTGGCTTGGAGCCGGTCTGGGTTTGGTGCTGTGCAGGAAGAATAAATCGGTTTGCTTTGCCTATGCGTCCCTGCCCTTGGGATTCTTTGTCTTGACCGCGCTGCTGTTGCGCTGGCAGCCGTGGGCAGGGCGGCTTTTCGTTCCCGCTTCGGCGCTGATCGTGCCCGCCGGTGTTTTGGGTATTCGATCGGCTTTGCGCCCCTTTTCACGAAGTCTCAAACGCGTCGTCTGGAAGTCGCTGACCTGCCTGGCCATCTGTGGCGCGTTTGTTGTACTATTTCAAAACGAGCTAAAACCGCTGCTCCCGCGAGCCAAGCTTTCATCGGTCTTTTCACTGACGCGCAACCAGCAGCGCTGCCGCCATCGCCCTTACAACGAAGTCATCATTACCAGCCTGTCGGAATTGAAACCCGCGCGCGTCGGATTTGTCGGCGACACGGACCAATGGGACTATCTGGCGTTCGTTCCGGACTTCAAACATTTCATTATCAGATACGATTCCACCGTGGACATCTCCACCGCATTTACCCGCCACAAGTGCGACATAATCCTCACACAAACCAATTATCTGCGCGTGGCCTCCTCGCCAGATTTTGAAGTTGTCGAATTGAACGATTATTGGAGTTTGATCAAGCGCCGGAATTGACGCGATCCATAAACTGCCCGTTTTATTTAGCGAAACTCCGGCTGCATGCGTCTTTCTGATCGCTTCGCTGCAACATTTTGATTGCTTTCGCACTTCCTTGAAGGTAAATATTAGGATTATGTACAGAACTGTTGCCATAATTTTTGCGTGCGCGGTCGTCCCGCTTTGCCAAATGGCGGCTCGTGCGGCCGAGAGTCCCGACTCCGATCTGGCCGTTTGGGTCAACGAACGGAAATGGGCGCGCGGGCCTCATGCCACGGAGACGACGCCCGAAAAGCAGTCGCAGCGGGCCAAGAAACTTGAAGGAATCGGCGACACGCGCCAGGCGGCGGAGCAGTTCAAGCGTCTGGCCGACGAGTTCAGTGAATCCGATCTGGCCGAAGAAGGCTTGGTACTGTCGGCGCGCAACTATTTGAAAGCCGGCGACTTTACCCGCTGCCGCGAACAGCTTACCGAATTGCGCCGGCGCTATGTCAATCCTACTTATCTGGACGCGATGGGCGAAGTGGAAATCGCGCTGGGCCGGGGTTTTCTCGATGCCAAGGGCGAGGGCGGCACGTATCGGCTCGCCAGCCGTGTTCGCAAAGCGACCGCGATCTTCAAGAAGCAGTACGAAGGCGATCCGCAGGGGCGCTGGGCCGACGACGCTCTTTTCGGTTGAGGGAATTGCGCCGAAACGCTTCATGGCTACGATGAGGCCATCAAGAAATACAAAGAATTGCTGGAAAAATACCCGCGCTCGGAGTTGCGCGCCGAAGTGGAATCGCACATTGCGTTCTGCATCAACCGGCGGCACCCGACGCCCGAATGGTCGGAATCCGAGACGGACGACGCGCGGGCGCGCATCGCGGTGGCGAAAGAAGAAGCCGGGGTGGACAAGGAAGATCTCGACACGATCGCGCTGGAAGAAAACGAAAAACTGTTGATCGAACGCATGGCGGAGAAGCGCTTTTCGCAAGCGATGTTTTACAAGATCAACAACCATTTCAGAGCGGCGGAAGTCTATTTCGAGTTGATCAAAGAACGTTACGCCAAGACAAAATGGGCGGCGAAATCCAAGTTTGAACTTGAAGAAATGCGCAAGCGGGGGCCGGACAATACGATTTGGAACAAGTTCTTTAAGTAAAATCGGCTAAAGTTTGGCAGTCCAAAGGTCCGAAGATTAAGTGTCTTGAGGGGGAAGCGATGTTGCGTGGAATAAAGAGTGCCATTTTGTGTTGTGCCACCGTGCTGCTGGGAACCCTTGCGGGTTGCGCGTATTCGACTCGCAATGCGCTTCCACCGCACATCAAATCCATCGCCATCCCCGTGTTCAAGAACAAGACGTTCGTGACCGACTACAACCGCAAAGTGGAAGTCGATGTGACCGAAGCGACCCGCAACGCCTTCATCCAAAACGGCGAACTGGCCGTGGTCGGCCGCGAATCCGCCGATTTGATTCTGGAAGGCGAAGTGATGCGCGTCGAACGCAACGTGCTGCGCTCGGACCGCTTCGGCGAGGCGGCTGAAGTCAAACTGACGATTAAAGCGCGCATTTCGGTATACGATGTAAAAGAAGCGAAATACCTGATCCAGAACGAATTGGTCTCGAATATCGAAACGAAGAACGAAAGCGGCGTCTACAACATTCGGCGCGGCGAGTTTGAGAATATTGGCAAGCAAAACGCAACCGACGAATTGGGCAAAGCCATTGCGCATGCGATCACGGAGCGTTGGCCGGCGATTGGAAAGTAGGGTTTCAGGTTTCAAGTTTCAGATTAAACGAGACATTCGAACTTGGACCGATTTAAACGCTTCTTAATTCCCATGGCGTTGTTACTGCCGGTTGTGATTTTTGGCGTTGCGCTTTATTTCGGCTGGATTGGCCATCGCTCGATGGACTGGCAGGAATTTCGCAATGAATTTGCGCTGAATGAATTTCAAGAAGTGCGTTTTGGACGCGGTAAAGTCACCGCGATCTATCGCGACAAGCCAGGATCGCCCCCTCTAATCGTCTATCCCCCATCCGATCCGTTGCCAGACGTTGAACAAAAATGGTTCATCGTCAAATCCGTCAAGCACGGCATAAAAATCACCTTCGAACCGACTGGCGAATCGTACGGAAGATGACAGGTCCGTTCGTCACAGGTTGTCACCGTGTCACCTTGTCATTGCTCGAATTCTAATTAATGGTGGACAACATCTGCGGCGTCTATCTATATGCAGAAAACGCCAGCCGTCTACTTCTATCAAAAGTTTAGCGATGGCCGGACAATTTAAATGGACATGGACACAACGCGCGCGTAGCATAATGGAAGTTTTAAGGCCGTGCAAAGAGGCTCGGCTTGGTACATTGAGGCGTTAAAAGGCCCAGAGGCAAGACGATGCTCGACGATGACGACAAAGACAAGAAAAAACGCCGCCCGAACGAAGGTTCGGGTTCTGATGGAGGCGGAGACGACGACCCGGATGGCGGCAATAAAAATAAGGGTGTCGATTTCAAATCCAGCCGGTACGTTTTTCTAATTATAATCTTCGGATTGATTCTAGCTGTCGTCGTCGGTGGAAAGGCTGCAATCACTACTCAGGCATCGCCGGACTGGACCACGTTTCGAAGCGAAATGGAGCAGGGCAAATTCAGAGAAGTCCACATTGTTAACCGCGATGTGACGGCCATTTATGTGGACGGTTCCGATGCGGGGAGCGACAAACAACGCAAGCAAGTCACCGTTTATGCGCCGTCCGATCCGTTGAACGATGCGGAACAAAAATGGCTGGTGGAAACCGCCAAAGCCAAAAGCGTTAAAGTCCGCTTCGAACCGCAGAGTCCTTTGTATGCGATATTGCTGACATTCGCGCCGTGGTTAATCATGGCCCTAATACTATACGTCGTCTTCTTCAGGCAAATGCGCGGACCGGGCGGTCCGGGCGGAGTGCTGTCCTTCGGCAAATCGCGCGCAACGCTGATCACCAAGGAAAAGTGCAAGAAGACCTTTAAAGATGTCGCGGGCGTCGACGAAGCCAAACAAGAGGTCGAAGAAATCGTCGGCTTCCTTAAGAATCCCAAGAAATTTCAGCGCCTTGGCGGCCGTATTCCCAAGGGCGTGCTGCTGATTGGAACGCCGGGCACCGGCAAGACGCTGCTGGCGAAATCCATCGCCGGCGAAGCGGACGTGCCGTTCTTCAGCATCTCCGGTTCCGATTTCGTCGAAATGTTCGTCGGCGTGGGCGCGTCCCGCGTGCGCGATTTGTTTCAGCAAGCCCGCGAAAGCAGCCCCTGCATTATCTTCCTCGATGAAATCGACGCGGTAGGCCGCAGGCGTGGAACCGGTATCGGCGGAGGCCACGACGAACGCGAGCAGACACTCAATGAAATCCTGGTGCAGATGGACGGCATGGAATCGGACGACAAAATCATCGTCATGGCGGCGACCAATCGCGCCGACGTGCTCGATCCCGCGTTGCTCCGCCCCGGCCGGTTCGATCGCCACGTTTATGTCGATCTGCCTGACGTAAAAGGGCGCGAAGAAATCCTGCGCGTGCATTGCAAGAAAGTCAAACTCGCGCCGGAAGTCGATCTGTCGGTGCTGGCCAAAGGCACGCCCGGATTGAGCGGCGCGGATTTGGAAAACATCATCAACGAAGCGGCGCTGATCGCCGTGACGAAAGACAAAGACGCGATTGAAATGACGGACCTCGACGAAGCGCGCGACAAGGTCGCATGGGGCCGCGAAAAACGCAGCCGCGTGATGGACGAGGCCGAACGCTGGGTGACGGCGTACCACGAAGCCGGACATGCACTGCTCGGGTATCTGCTGCCGGAATGCGACAAACCGACGAAAGTGACGATCATTCCGCGCGGATCGTTCCTCGGCGCCACAATGGCCACGCCGGCCAAAGACGTCTACAGCCACAGCAAGAAGCAACTGATGGGACGTTTGAAGATGCTCTTCGGCGGCCGCATCGCCGAACAGATGTTCACCGGCGACATCACCACCGGAGCCAAGGGCGACATCGATCAAGCGTCGATGATCTCGCGCAAAATGGTCTGCGAATTCGGCATGTCCGAAAAGCTGGGGCCGATCAAATACGTGGAAGACGAAGAAGCCGTCTTCCTGGGCCGCGACATGGGCAGCCGGCAATCGCATTCCGACGCGACCGCCATTGCGATCGACGAAGAAGTGCGCGGGATCGTCGATTTCTGCTACAAGGAAGGCGAGCGGATTCTGACGGAACATCGTGACGACATCGAACTGATCGCCAAAGCATTGATGGAGCACGAAGTCATCAGCGGCGAGGATATCGATTCCCTGATCAAGATCGGCAAGATCGAAAAGAAAACGCCGGTCAAACAAGTGGTTCATCGGCCGCTGCCGAAAACGCAAGCCAAGTCGCCGTATCCGCAGATCGACATCTCGCCAGGCGGCGGAACGCCGCAGCCGGCATTCAAACTGCCGGAGTAAAAAACATTTCCTTAAACTGGGTGGCTTTCGAGCCGCCCAGTTTTTTTCGATCCGAAACGGCGGTGCCGTATTTTCCGAATGCCCATTGCTTCGGCACTATGCGGTCAAATTATAGTTGCCCGACTGCGGCTCTCGGTTATTTTGTCGCTGCCCAATTATTAAGAGCTACCGGACAATACCCGCGTGCCGAGATTTCGAGCGCGACAGGTCCGGATGCGAGGCGTGGCGAAAAAGACGTATTGAGAGAAATACGTTTTTTCGACGCAACGAAGCAGCCGGGCTTGTCCCGCCGAAATATCGGTGCGCGGGTTTTGTCCGGTAGCTCTAAACTCGTCGCGTGAACGCAAGACACCTTTTTTTCCAATGCAGGACGCAACTATGGCAATCACCGACCGGTCCTTGGATTCAGAAGAAAGGGCCGACATCACGCGGTTCATGAAGTTGGGCCTCAAACGGATCGGCGCGGATCGCGCGGCGGCTCCGGACCCTGACAAACTTCAAGTACTGGTCAGCCAGGCCATCGATCAATATCGCAAGCAGGACGAAAAGCGCCGGCAGGCGTCATTGCTCGACGCCTCCGTTAGCCTCGGCAGCCTGTGGGGGCAGTTGTTTTGCGACGAAATTGGCTGGACGTGGGTCTTTATGAAAATGGACGATGGCAAAGAGTATTATGGCGTGGTTTCGCCCAACCGCTCCCACCTGATTTTTCCACTGCAACACACCCAGAATTTGATGCGCGATCCCACCCGCGAACAAGATAGCTTGACGCTTTACCAGTCCGTCAAATCCGGCACATTGCCGGCATCAAAAGAGCGCGAGTATCGTGTCTTGGGTTCCGGCGTTTAAAATACCCTCCTAACCTCTGACTTTGGATCTTGGAGCGGCGACACGCCGCGATTAAGATATGCGTTAATGGATTCTAAACAGACCTTCCCCGAAGCGCTCTACGTCCATCTGCCATTCTGCGCGGCGCTGTGTACGTACTGCGATTTTGCGTCCGAAGTGTACGCGGCCGCGCGGGCGCAGCGCTATCTCGATGCACTCGAAAAAGAAATGCGCGTGCGGGTGGCGGAATTGAACGATGTGGGCGGGCGAAATGGCTGCGGCGCGTTCGCTCCGAAAACCGTATTCTTGGGCGGCGGCACGCCCAGCGCGCTAAATATTCCGGAGTTGCAGCGATTCTTCGCCATTCTGAGCGAGCATGTCGATCTCGCGCGTGTCGAAGAATTTACCATCGAAGCGAATCCGGGATCGACTGAACCGGCGAAGCTCGAATTCCTGCTCGCGCGCGGCATCAATCGCATCAGCTTTGGCGTGCAATCGTTTCAGCCGCATTTGCTCAAATTGCTGGGGCGTGTGCACGGCGCGAATCAGGGGCGCGAGGCCGTCCGCATGGCGCGCGCGGCGGGATTTGGCAATGTGTCGATCGATCTGATGCACGGCCTCCCGACTCAATCGCTCGACGATCTGCGCCGCGATTTGGACGAAGCGCTGGCGTTGCGCACCGATCATCTCTCCGCGTACGGTCTCATTTATGAAGACGGCACGCCGCTGAAGAGCGCCGTCGAACGCGGCACCATCGCGCCGCTTCCGGAGGATGAGGAGAGCGTTCATTACTTGACGGTGATGGAAATTCTCGAACGCGGCGGGTTGCCGCAATATGAAATCAGCAATTACGCGCACCCCGGCCGCGAAGCGCGGCACAATCTCGTGTACTGGCGCAACGAAGCCTATTTGGGCGTCGGCGTGTCGGCGGCTAGTTTCGTGGGGTTCGAGCGGACGGTGAATTTCAGCGAAATGGATCGCTACATGAAAGCCGCCGAAATTTCCGGCATGGCGATCGATACGCGCGAGCGGCTGGAATCCGCCGCGCGGGCTCGCGAGTCGTTGATTCTGGAAATGCGTTTGCAGCGCGGCGTCGATACGCGGGAATTCGCGGAGCGCTGGGGCTGCGATCCGCTGAACGATTCAGAAGCGTTCCGTGTTTTTCTCCGCGAAGGCCTGATGGAAAAGCTGCCCGACGGCCGCATCCGCATCACGCGCTCAGGACTGCCAGTCGCCGATGGTGTGCTGGCGGAGTTCGTGTGACGAATGGAGTAACCCGGTGGCGATAAAACGTGGCAAGAAAGACGATCCCAACAGCAATGCGGGCGGATTGTTCGCGGATTCGCCCGCTGAACAAACGCCGTTGGCTATCGCCCCAGCTTCCCCGGAAGAGATCGGTCCGCTCAACACAAAAGCCGCGGGCGGAAACGATCCATTTCGACTCAATAAAGACCAAGTCGAGGCACTCAATTTGGGGGGCAATCGCGTCATTTCAGCCAGCGCCGGGACCGGGAAAACGCATACGCTCACGGCGCTGTATTTGGGATTGCTCGAAGGACGGCTGACGCCCGGCGGGAGTTGGTTGGAAGAGGACGATTGGCTGGAATTGGCGCGCGCTGGAAAATTGAATCCGATGTGCCCCGGCGAAATCGTCGCCGTGACGTTCACCGATAAAGCGGCGGCGGAACTGCTCGAACGCACGCGCGCGGCGCTTGAACGCGAACTGACGCGCGAATTGCCAGACACATTGAAAGAGCATTTGAGCCGCTGCCGCAACGAATTGTTCGGCGCGCCGGTGTCGACGATTCACTCCTTTTGCGCACGGCTGCTGCGCGAAGCGGGAGCGGACGGACCCGTGCCTGCGGCGTTCACCGTGCTCGAGGCCGAAGAGGCCGCCGAACTCTTCGACGACGCGCTTGCCTTGGCGGCGGCGGAAATGCTGGAGTCCGGGAATTTTCCATGTCTGCAAAAGCTCGCGCAGGAGAATGGCGTCTTCACGCATCGCTCGGGACTTCTCGACGCCGGTCGAAATCTGCTGAACGCTCTGCGCACGCGCGGTTTGCCACCGGCCGCTTTGCGGAGGGGCAAGTCTCCGTCACTTGAATCGATTCAAGCATGGATTGCAACATTTTACGATGCGATCGCGGCGGTGCCCGAAAAAGGGCGCTCAAAGCCCAAACCCGAATTGCGCGCAATTTGCGCCAAGCGCGAAATACCGGAGACGCTCGATGCGGCGCGGTTGCTGGCGCTGAAAATTCAGCCGCTTATCACGGGTGTGTGGTTCGATAAGTCAGACATCGACAACCCGTTCAGCCGCATTTTGCTGGCCTGCCATGTTCCATTTGTTGAAGCGCTTGTCGCGTTTGCCGAGCGCGCTCAGCGCAATTATTCCGATGCGAAGCGCAAAGCCGGCGGTGTGGATTTCGACGATCTGATGCTTGCATGCAAAGAGCTGCTGGATTCGGAGAAGGAGCGGCGAAGCAAGGATTCGATTATGCCGGCTGGAACGGCGCGCGGTTATCGCTTCGTGCTGATCGACGAATATCAGGACACAAATCCGCTGCAGCGCGACATTCTCTTCGGCGTGGCGTTTCCGGACGGCATCACCACAGGCCCGGCGCGGCTGGGAATCGTGGGGGACATCAAGCAATCGATTTACGGCTTTCGCGGCGCGGACGTGACGCTCATGGAAGAGGCTTGCAAGAAATTCAAGCCATCGCCGTTGCGCGAAAATTTTCGCAGCCGAAAAAGAGTGATCGAATGCTTCAATTCGCTCTTCGCGTACATCTGGCCCGTGGGCGGACGGTTTAGTTATGACGACAACCACCGCCTCGAGCATGCCGGTGTGGCGGAGCGCCACGCGTGGGATGGCGCGGCGGGCGAGGTGATTTATTGGGAAAAAGAGGACGTCGGAGACGCCGCGCGCCATCGCCAGAACCAGGCATTTGCCATCGCGCGCCGCATCCGCACGCTCGTCGCGCCGCGCGAGAACAGCGAACTGCCGCGACCGATTATCTGGGATAAAAGAACAGAATCCGCGCGAACGAATGTTCGCTACGGCGACATCGCGATTTTGGCGCGCAGTTTGAAAAACCTGCGCGTGCACCTGCAGGTCGCGTTCGCATCGCTGCGCATTCCGTTCCGCATCCTGAAAGGCATGAGTTTTTTTACGCGGCAGGAAATCGTCGACGTGACCAATCTCTGGGCCGTCGCGTGCGATGGGACGGATTCGTTTGCCATCGCGGGACTGTTGCGGTCGCCGTTTGTTGGAATGAGCGACGCCGGATTGTGGCGCATCACATACGTGCCGCACGCACCCCACCAACCCGAGTCGCATCCATCTTTGGCAAAGAGAGTCGTGTCCGCGGCATCCGATGAAAATGAGCTGGCGGGCTTGAACGGCGACGACGCGCACGCCTTGCGCCGCGCCGCGACATTGCTGACGCGTCTGGCCGAATGGCGCGGACGGCGGACAGCCGTGGAGATTCTGGATTGGGCGCTGACGGAGACCGGTTTCCTTAGCATCCAGGCGCTTCAGCCTCGAGGCGAAGAAGCTGTCGCGGCGGTACGCAAAGCAATCGAACTGGCGCGCGGATTCGAAGCGCGCGGCAACCGGCACCTCAGCGATTTCGTGCGCTGGATGCGCGAACACGCTGACGCGGAATGGGACGATCCGGGCACTTCGGGCGGACAAGATTTTTCGGCCGATCTGCCAGTCGACGACAACACCGTGCAGATCGGCACGATTCATTCGGCCAAAGGACTGGAATTTCCGATCGTCGTTATTGCCGACGCGGGCGCGGCGAGCCCGCCAAATAACGGCTGGGCGCTATTCTCTCCGGAACAGGGGCTGGGTCTTAGGCTGGGCTCTGAATTCGACGGTTTGACCGGAGCCGCGGATTCCGTCCACGAAGCAAACGCCGAGAAGACGAAGCAAGACGAAAACGCCGAACGTCTGCGCATCCTTTACGTGGCATTGACGCGGGCGATGGATTATCTGGTGATCATAGGCGAAGTCGCAAGAAATCCCGGCGAAACGAATTGGCGCAAACTGATCGATGGTTTTCGTTCGGCGCACCCGGAGGTGTTCAGTGAAATTTCGGCGAAACACGCGGAACTTAAAGCGGCGACTGCGGGGGATGTGGCCGGGCTGCTCGAATTTTCAAATGGCACAGCGCGTGAGCGGGAGGATCTCTCGCCGAGACGCAACGACGCATCGGAACCCGCGCAAGCCACCCGAACAAAGCCGGCTTCGGCTCGCGACCTTCGTGTCAGCGTTTCGCGTCTGGCGCTGTGGCTGTGGTGCCCGCGGCGCGCGGCTTTTGCGGCCTGGGAGACAGAGCGAGACAGGGTGTCGCGCGCTCCAACGCAACGCGAATTGTCGGCACAGGACGCCGAAGACGCACAGAGCGGCGCGACACAGGAATTCGACGAATCGGAGATGGAAAGTGGCGCGGACGCACGCGCGCTCGGCACGGCGGTTCATGCCGCGTTGGAAACATTCTTCGGCGCGGACGAACCGCTTTCGGCTGAAACGGAGGAACGCGCCGCCGAGCGTTTCGCGCGCGAATTGAAACTGGAAAACGCGCCGGACGTGCCGGAGGTTAAAACGACCTACGGCCGCGCGCTGGCACTGGCGCGGTCGAACTGGGGCCGGCGAATTCTGGCGCTGGCACCGGAAGACCGCAGTGTGGAGATGCCGTTCCGCTGGCGCATTGACGTAGGGCGGACTGCCAGTCCGCCCATCTCGTCAAGCGTCACGCTGATGGGCCAGCTCGATCTGCTCGCCAAAACCGGGCCCGCTCATTGGCAAGTGGTGGACTACAAACTGGCCTCGGTGAAGGACAAGACTGCGGAATCGGAACCGGTGACGCGCTACGCATGGCAGGCGGGGTTGTACGCGCGCGTGGCAGCGGAGATTCTGAAGACACGCGCGGAAAATGTGGACGCCACACTGGCATTTTTGCGCGACGAATTGGTCGAGCCGCGCAGCATCGAGGAACTCGGACACGGGCGCATTTCGGATGACACACTGCAAAACGCCGTCGCGCAATTCGCCGATTCGGCGAACGATTCGAATCCGTTGAATTTGCCCGCGCAAGTCTGGATTCCAGCCGAAAGCGCTCCCCGTCCGCGAAACGCGGCGCTTTGTGAGAAGCACCGGTGTCCTTATGTTGCGCAGTGTTGGAGCAGGGGTCAGTGAATTTAGAAAACTTTTTTCCGTTCGACAATCGTTCCGCAAAAGAAACACGCGTTGGTCGCGACTGAAACCGGCCGCGCGCACTCCGGGCAATTTTCGGGAATGCGCGAGGGTTTGCCGTCAATTTTTCCGTCGATCATGTCCACGGCGAGAATCAATTCGAGCAATTCGCTTTCCGTCGCGCCGTGCTTTTTCTTCAATAATTCCCAGAGCGCCTGGACGATCAGCGTGGTGTGGTCGATCTCCTGGCGCAACGCCGCGATTTCGTTTTTCGCGCTGCGCAGCGCGTTGCCGACTTCGTTATTTTTTTTGCTGTTCTGGCCGCCGCTGGCAAGCATAAAGCCGTCCTATCGTTGGGTTCTGCGCCGTGCAGGCGGGACGCCCGCACCACAACCGCCGCTTCATTCGACAATGGCGCGCCGATGCGTTATCTTTTATAGAGACATTTGAGGCGTTTCGTTTCCTACAAGGCTCCTATGAGGTTTCAATCAGCCATGTCCGCGCCACGCGTTTTGATTCTCCGGGCTCCCGGCACCAATTGCGACGAGGAGACGGCCTTTGCCTTTGAAAAAGCCGGCGGTGTGTGCAGCAGCGTGCATATCCGCGCGCTGTGCCAATCCCCCGCGTTGTTGCACGAGCACGCGATTCTGGCGCTGCCGGGCGGCTTCAGCTACGGCGACGACCTCGGCTCCGGGACCGTGATTGCCAACGAATTGATGCGCTACCTTGCGGAACCGCTCGCCCGTTTCGTCGAGCGCGGCGGACTGGCGCTGGGTATATGCAACGGCTTTCAGATTCTGGTCAAGACCGGCCTTCTGCCCGGTTTGTCGTACGCGCCGAAGATCGACGACGAATTGCCCGGCGCGACGCTGACGTTCAACGATTCGCAGCGCTTCGAAGACCGCTGGGTGCATTTGAAGATCGAACACAGCGCGTCGCCGTTTCTGGAAGGCCATGCCGGCCAGTTGGTCGAATTTCCAGTCGCGCACGGCGAAGGCAAATTCGTGGCGCGCGATGCCGATGCGCTGCGCCGCATTGAAGAGAGCAAACAGGTCGCGTTCCGCTACGCAACCGCCGCGGGCGGCGCGCCCGAATTTCCGGACAATCCCAACGGCGCACAGAACCATATCGCGGGCATCGTGGACGAAACCGGCCGCGTGCTGGGCCTGATGCCACACCCGGAACGCCACGTGCTCCCCTGGCAGCACCCGCGTTGGACGCGCGACGGTTTGAAGAAAGAAGGCGACGGATTGTTCTTGTTCAAGAACGCGGTGAAGCACGCGAAGGGATGATCGAACGCAACGATTAAACGTGCTTTCGGTGTATTCAATCAAAGATCATGTTCCCTTATTCCCTCCCGAGGACTCTCATCATGTCCACAAAAAATATTTCGCGCCGCCGCTTTCTCATTGGAGCCACCGCGGCGGCCACGGTCAGCATTGTTCCGCGCCACGTGTTGGGCGGTCCCGGAATTACGCCGCCGAGCGAAGTCATCACGCGCGCGGTGATTGGCACCGGCGGGCAGGGCATGGGCGGACATGTCGTGAAGAACGAAGACGGCAAGACGCCGGTCATGCTGGCCGCGTGCGATGTGGACAAAAACCATCTCGCGGCCGCGCTGAAAAAAGCCGGCGACAAATGCCAGGGCTACTCCGATTTTCGGCGGGTGCTCGACCGCAAAGACATCGACACGATCCACATCGCCACGCCGCCGCATTGGCACGCGCTCGTGTCGCTGTCGGCGTTGCAGGCCGGAAAAGATGTGCTCTGCGAGAAGCCGATGACGCGCTTCATTCACGAAGGCCGCATTGTAGCCGATGCCGTCAAACGCTACGGGCGCGTGTTTCAGATTGGCACCTATGGCCGCTTCGGCATGCAGAACGATCGCGAGAAAATGAAGCTGCGCAAGCTGCTCGCCAGCGGCGTTTTGGGAAACAACGGCCCCACGGTTCGGCTCGTCGGCGGATTTAAAATCAAGGAATGGAGCGGCAAGATCAATCAGCCGCCACAGCCCGTGCCGCCCGAACTCGATTACAATTTCTGGCTCGGCCCGGCGCCGTTCAAGCCGTATTTCGCGCACCGGGTCCATGGCAGTTTCCGGGGCTATTGGGATTATGACGGCGGCGGACTGGCCGACATGGCTCAGCATTTCCTCGATCCCGCGCAATTCTATCTCGCGAAGGACGACACCAGCCCCGTCGAAGTCGAAGCCGTCGCACCGTTCCCGGCTCATCCGGATGCCTGCGGTCTGTGGGGGCGCGTCACGCTGAAATACGCCGACGGAACGACTCTGATTCTCGAAAGCGGCGAATGGGGCGACCCGCCCGAGGATTTGGAACTCTGGCGGCAGGGCGAACACGCGCACCACCTTATCAAATGGCCGAATGGCGAACCGGTCTTGAGCGCGCAGCAGCGCGCCGAGCTGGCCGCGTTCCCCAATCCGGATCCGCTGGTGTCGTTTCAAAATGCGGTCAAGACGCGCAAACAGGCCGGCGGCAACGCCGAGGCCGCGCACCGCTGTGCCACGATTATCCATTTGGCCAACATCGCGATTCGCACCGGTCGAAAATTAAAGTACGATCCCGTGGCCGAACAATTCATCGGCGACGCGGAGGCGAATCGATTCGTCGACGTGCCGTACCGCGCGCCGTGGCGGCTGGAAGTTTAGGAATCGTTCGTAAAATCGCATATTTCTCATTCAAAGGCATCTCATGACTACAGTTCGTCGATTCGCTTTCGTTTTCTGTTTTGCACTCGCCATGGCGTTGTCACTGCGCGCTGCCGACATCGCCGAACTCATTAAAAAGCTTCCGGCGCAGAACGCGGAAGAACGCGACAAGCTTTGCACGGATCTATTTATAGAAGGCGCGCCCGGCATCAAAGCGCTGTGCAAAATGCTCGTCGAACCCGGCAAGGGCGACGACGTCAAAGTGCGCTTCGCGCTGCACGGCATGGCCATCCACGCCTCGCGCCCGGGCGGCGACACCGACCGCAAGCTTTTTGGCGAAACCGTTGCGGCTGAATTGAGCGGCGACGCGCCGTCGCTGGTCAAGGCGTTTCTGCTCACCCAATTGCGGCTCACGGCAGGGGACGAACAAGTGGCTCAGATCGCCAAATTTCTAGGCGATAAAGAACTTTCGGATCACGCCGCTCAGACGTTGCTGACCCTTCGCACGCCATCCGTCGCGCCCGCCTTGCGGGCGGCTCTAGCAAGTGTCAAAGAAGGGCAGCGCGTAACTGTCATCACTGCGCTGGGCGTGCTTCGCGACAAGGACGCCGCCGCCGAGATTTTGCAGGATGCCGAAAGCCCGGATTCCGCAGTCAAGAACGCGGCGCTGCATGCGCTGGCCAATATCGGCGATGCCAGCGCCGCGCCCGCGCTGACCAAGGCCGCCGGAGTCGCGGATTTGTACGACCGCAGCCAGGCTCTGCAAGCCTCGCTGACGCTCGCGCAACGCCTGGTTGACCTCGGCAAAAAAGCCGAAGCAGCCAAGATGTGCCGGAGTTTGTCCCTTTTGCAGATCGGCCCGAAAGAAGCCCACATTCAATGTGCCGCGTTGAACATTCTCGCGATGGCGGAGACCGAAGGTGCCTTCGACGACCTGAAGACCGCACTGAAACACGAAAGCATCGAAGTCCGTGTCACAGCGCTCAACATCGCCAGTTCGATCCCCGGTGAAGCCGTCACCAAGCGCTGGGCGGCGGAACTAAAAACCGCCGATCCCAAATTCGCGGTCGAAATACTGGCGGTGCTCGAGCGCCGAAACGATCCGACCGCGTGCCCGGCAATCACGGAATCCGCAAAACATGCAGACGGATCGGTTCGCGCCGCCGCGCTGCATGCGGCGGTCATTTGTGGAAAAGGCGCGCTGCCCGTGCTGTTCGCCGCCTTGGGTCAGGAAGCTGGAAAAGACAATGCGGACGAACTCGCCGCCGCGCACAGCGCGCTCGCCCGCATGAAGGGCAAAGAGATCAACACGGCCTTGGCCGCTGCGCTTGATGGCGCGTCGTTGAATCTCCGCAAGGCTCTGATCCGCGCGTTTTCCGATCGCGGCGCGGTTGAACACCTGGCGGTCCTTGTTGCCGCCACGTCCGATGCGGACGCCGGAATCCGCGCCATTGCGTACGACAGCGTGGGATTCCTCGGCGACATGCCGGAACTCACGCCCATGGTCAAAGCGATCGTGAAAACGGAGAGCGACGAAGACCGTGGCTCGGCGGAAAAAGCAGCGGCGGCAATCGCCGCGCGCACCGAACACAAAGGGGCCGCCGTAGCTCTGATTCAGGACGCGATGAACGGTGCCTCCGTCAAAGCGCGGCAGACTCTGTTGCGCATACTTGCAAAGATTGGCGGCACCGACGCCCTCGCCGCGCTCAAACCGGCGCTCAAGGATCCCACGGCAGAAGTGGCCGACACAGCCGTGCGCGAACTGGCCAACTGGCCCGACAACAGCGCACTCGCCGATCTTCTGGAAATCGCAAAAGGCTCGCAGGAACTAACCCATCACGTTCTGGCGCTCAACGGATACATTCGGCTGCTGGATGTGGGCGCCAAAAAGCCCGTGAACGAGCGGCTGGCGAGCTACAAAGGGGCGCTCGAATTGTGCCGCCGCCTTGAAGAAAAAAAGAAGGTCATTTCAAGCATTCAGACGGTGAAGACGGTGGAAGCGGCGAAGATGGTGGAAGCTTTAATGAGCGACGACGCGCTGCGCGAAGAAGCCTGCAACGCGGCGTTCAATATCGCCAAGGAACTCGCAAAGAATCAGAAAGATGCCGCGCGCGATGCGTTCGAAAAAGTAATCGCAACCACCAAACGCGACGATCTGAAGAAGAATGTTCAGACGGAATTGGACAAGCTGCCGAAGAAGTAGAGCCGAAATCCGTTCGGCTCATCGTTGATCGAACCAAAATGAGCCGAACAGATTTCGGCTCTGCTCACTCCCCGTTCTCGCCTTCCTGAAATTCCGCCGTCGGCCACCAGCGGA
Organism: Planctomycetota bacterium; assembly: GCA_038227045.1. GTDB lineage: Bacteria > Planctomycetota > SZUA-567 > H5-PLA8 > H5-PLA8 > JANXLS01. The sequence goes on along the minus strand of JBBRQD010000012.1, from coordinate 56,910 downwards.
ACATTTTCTTGAATTTTCCGCTTTCGATTTGCCCCCAGCGCGTAATGAATCCGCGGCAATCGATGTGAACATGGCTGCGCACAGAATCGTCGCCGTGCCATTCGTAGACGCCGATTCCACCCGGGACCACCGCGCCTTCCAGTTCCAATTCGCGGCAGGCATTGGCGATGACTTCGCCGTCTTTGCGGTCGAATTTTCCGTCGCCGTTGAGGTCATCCATGTGGTGATCGTTGTTCTCGTCGATGTAGATATCCACCGCGTCGCCGTAGCAATGGCGGCTGAACGGGACGCCGCCGATCTGCTTGTTGTAGTCGGGTGTGCGGAATCCGCTGGATATCGCGAAGCGCGTGATCTTGACGCCTTTCTGGCGCAGGCGTTCGCGCAATTTGACGAGCTTGTCGATTAATTCGAGGCGCAAGGGCAGCACGTCGGTATGGCGGTTGGTTGTGATGACCTTTTTGCCGTCCTTGTCCTTGTCGTCCATGAACGCGATGAGTTCGCCGAGTTCGAAATCCGGGCCGAGGCGAATTTTGGCGGACTCGGGCGTGAGCGTCGCGAAGAAGCGCGGAATCTGATACACATTCGCGTTGTCCCGGACGCGCTTCGAGGTCGATTTCGTGGGGTCGAGGTAACCGCCGATCGACTTGCCGTTGACTTTCAAAGTGGTGCGTTCGCCCTTGATGCTGGCCTCGGCTTCGGCGAGCACGAGCACGTCAAGTCCCAGCGGCGGCGACGCATCGGCGGTCAAATTTGCGGCGGCGGGCACGAGCGATTTCGCGGCGTTCGGCGAGGCATTCCAGGTGAGCCGATAAAGTCCCGGCTGCATGGGCGCGCGCGCGCGCTGGCGGGTGCCGGTGGGTGTCGCAGCACCTGCATCTATCTTGCCGCCGTTGGCGCTCCAGGCAGCCGATGCGCCGCCGTCATCGAGTTCTCCGCGGATGCCAGTCGGCTGCGACAGAATCGCGAATTCGGTCCCGGCGGGTATGAACGCCGTCTTCCCCATCGGAAAAAATCCGTTGAACTGGCTGACGCCGGGATCGCTCGCCGCGCCTGTCAATTCGATCTGCCAGCCGTTGACAGCCGCGCGCAACGCGGGCACTGCCGCCGCTTCGCGTGTGCTGGGACGATGAATCAAGAGCGCGAGCATCCACACCGAAAGGATCGACGCGAGCACTCCGCCGCCGATCAACCAGACTTTCGTGGGAACTCTTTTCAGGAAATCAAGTTTTTCAAAATACATCGTAGGCCTCATGGACTGTGAGTTTGCCGCCTAGGATGTATCGACAACTTAACGGTTAAGGTTTAAGAGTTACGGAATAAGTGTGCCCAGAGCCGCGCACGTAAGTAAGCGGCCAGGAATTTATCATCGAGCAATTCAAGGCCGCTTTCTCACGTGAGCGGCTCTGGGATACGACGTTATTCTTCGTCGGGGGCGGGAGGGACTGAGCCGGGTGCGTTTCGGTTGGGATTGATTTTGTGTTTTTTCAAAAACTCCGCGCTGGGCGTGTGGCCTTTTTTTCCGCAGCACGGGCAGATATCTTCTTCTTCGATCAAAAAATGGACACAATGCGGGTTGCGGCATTCGATGCTGTTGAAGCCGAGGTACGCGCCGGGAGTTTTGCAGACCGGGCAGTTAGCCATAACCCTGGATTCCGATTTTTATTTCAACGGCACTTTCGTCAAGCGCTCGTCTTCCTTGCGCTTTTTATCTTCGAGCGTTTTCATGGCATCTTTGATTTTGGAAAAGTCCATCGGCGCATTCGGGTCCAGCGTTTCCGGGTCGGCGATTTCGGCTGTGATCAACGAATCCGGCGACGTCGGCAGCGCGCCGACATGAAAATTGGCGTCGAGAGTCCAATCCAGCGAATCGGTCCAGCCTTCCGAATTGGGTGCTTCGACGTTCATGCCTTTTTCATTCAGCTCGCCTTCCAGAATGCGCACTCGAAACACGAGTTTTGCAGCAGGGTTGGTTTTATCCTTCGGCACGGCGGTTTCAAGCCACGCCGGCTGGATAAGAAAGGAATCGATCGTTCCGCCTGTATCGAGCGACGGCACGCAAAACGGGCTTGAGACTCCCGCTTTGAAGCCCGGCTCTTTCGCCGCGAATGCCGCCAGCGCAATCAGCGCATTGTGAGGAACCAGCCGAACGCCATGCAGTTTGACCGGTTCGGCCTTCTCCACGAATTCGGGATCGTCGGCGCGCTTTTCTTTGCGCACCCACGACAATTCTCCGCCTTTGACGATCATTTCAGCGGAGACCGTTTCTTTCTCCGTCGTTTTGGGCGATGTGACGACTTTTGTGGTCGTCTGCGTGCCACTCAGAAGCGCGAGATCCGCATCCATCATGATCACGCCGACGTATTCGACGACTTCCGTATCCAGGTTTCGCGGCAGGACGCCTTTGATGCGTTCGGTCATCTTGTAGGTCGCGCCGCCTTCGCCTTTCGCGTCTTCGATCGTCACCAGCGTGTAGCCGCAGCGCACCCCGGCCGCCTTGAGCACCACGGCGGTTTTGATCAATGCTTCGGGCACGACGCCTTTCTGGATGCGCACGGATTTGCCGCGCTCCAGAGCCTGCGCGATCTCGACCGCGGATGGCACCCCGGCTTCGACGGCCAGTGCCGCACGCATCAGAATAGAAATTAGGAACACTGCGGAAATCAATTGTCTCATAGTCGTCTCAACACGGGTATCGCATCCACGTCATGCGCATTCTACACGAATCTGTGCATTTGCGCAAAAATGCAATGCGATCTTTTCGGCGGATGCGAAATCGACTAAAACTCAGGCTTCGCACAATTTAACCGGAGCCTCTATGAGCATATCGATTGACCGCCGTTCGTTTCTAAAAACCACCGGGCTTGTGACCGCTGGATGGATCGCCGCGAACGCGACGTGTGTGCGAGCGGATGAAAAGGGGGACAAGATGAAAAAAGCCATCGGCGCCGGCATGATCGGCGAGAACAAAATGCCTCTTGGCGAGCGCCTGAAACTGGTGCGGGAACTGGGCTTCGACGGCGTCGAATTGCGCAGCCCCGGCATCGCGGACCGCGATGGATGGAAAAAAGCGCTCGACGACGCCAAGTTGGGCGTCTCCGAAATTCTCAGCGGCAGCGATTGGGCCACGCCGATCACCAGCGCCAGCGAGGAAGTCCGCGCGACTTGTATGAAGAATCTGAAAACCGCAATGGAAGACGCCAAGTTTTTCGGTGCCACCAGCGTGCTGTTCGTGCCGGGCGTCGTCAATAAACAGATCGCGTACGACGAGGCGTACAAACGCGCGCAGGAAGGCATCAAAAAAATGCTGCCGGTAGCGCAGGAACTGGGCGTGAAAATCGCGGTCGAAAACGTCTGGAACGAATTCCTGCTCAGCCCGCTGGAGATGGCGCGCTTCATCGACGAATTCGAGAGCCCCTGGGTGGGCGCGCACTTCGACGTGGGGAATGTGGCGAGCCTCGGCTACCCGGAGCAATGGATTCGCATCCTAAACAAGCGCATCCTGAAACTGCACATCAAGGAGTTCAACAGAGAGCTGGCGAACAAGACGGGCAAATACAACGGTTTCAAGCCGAAACTCGGCGACGAAGGCGGCATCGATTGGCCGAGCGTCGTCAAGGCGCTGAATGAAATCGGCTATACGGGCTGGGCGACGGCGGAATTCGGCGGCGGGGATAAAGCGGCGATGCAGGACGCCGCGGAACGGATGGATAAGGTGCTGCAGTTGAAGTGAGGTCGATATAGGACGAACCGTTACTCGTCCTCCACCAACTTCAACACTTCCTTATTCACCGGCTTTTCGCTCTTCTTCGGCTCCTTTGATGCGTCGGCTACGGCGGGCTCGTCGGTTTCGCGCTGGAACTTCAGCGATTCGCCTTTTTGGGCGAGCTCGATGGCCTGCTTGATCATGCCGTCGTTGGGTTGAAGTTTCGCGGCTTCGGCATATTTCTTCATCGCGAACTCTTTCTGCCCCAGGCGCCATGCCGCCAGTCCATACCAGAATTGGCCTTGCGAATCGTTGGGGAAAATTGCGACGTAGGCGGCGAATCCGGCTTGGGCGATTTCATATTTCTTGCCGAAGAACGCGGCCTGGCCTTTCTGAAACAAAAAGCGCGGGTTGCGCGAAGAGACGAAGGCGTCGTCATAGGCTTTGATTGCTTTTTCGTATTGGCCGGCTTCGAGCGCCGCGGAGCCCAGGCCCGACAGAGCGTTGGCGTTGCGGGCGTAGATTTTCAGCGAATTCGAAAAACTTTCGACGGCCTCTTTATGCTGGCCGCTGTTGAGTTGCGCGAAGCCGAGATAGAACCACGAGTCTTCGTCCTTCGGCATGAACTTGGCGGCCTTCTCCAGCATCGGAAGCGCGCCCACGTAGTCGGACTTGCGCATCGCCATGCGCCCCATGCCGAGATACCCCTCGCCCTTCGTAGGCGCTTCTTTCATGGCGATGTTGAATTCCTCTTCGGCGCGTTTCAGATCGGCTTCCCCGCCCTTCTTGCGCCGCAGATAATATTCGCCGATCCAATAATGCAATTCAGGCTGTTTTTTGAACTGGTCTTCCATCTTTTTCTTGAGATCGGTCACCCAAAACTTCTCGACTTCCGTCAGCGAACAATTGAATGCGTTCTTGAACGCTTCGTCTTGAAACGAGAACAATTCCGACACGTGGTTTTTGTCGGTATTATGCAGATTGCGCTTGATGTGAAACTCGCGCATGTTCGTCAGAAAATTGAAGAAGCGCACGCCGTCGACGTGAACCATGTAGTCCATGACGGACGCGGACTGCGCGTAATTGATCGTGGCTTTCAGCGGATCGCTGGCGACGGCTTTCAGATTGTGCGCGTTGGCGATTTCGACGAACTCCTTGAACGGATAGCTGTCCTTGATGTTCACAGCTTCATAGATCATCGCCTGCTGCTTCAAGCGCGCTTTTTGGGACGACGGCGTATTGGTGAAAATCAATTCGAACAATTGCGCGATGCCTTCGTTCAGCCAGGCGGGCAGATCTTTTTTGTCGTCGCTGGCCTGCTTCGCGCCTTTGATCCCGGCGAAGGCCAGCATGTACGATTCCACGAAGCAATGACCCATCTCGTGCAGCAGCGTGCGCTCGAGTTCTTCGTCGTCGCGATTGGAGACGAACGAGCGGATCTTGCGCACGGCGCGCTTGTCGTACTCGGTATCCGGTCCCAGCGAAAAATACGCGCCCGGCATGCCCATGGTGGCCTTCTGCTGCGGGTCGGTGACTTTGGTCAGCGTGAACCATTCGTCGGCGAACCCTTCCTGATCCTTGAAGACGCGGATGTCGATCCACGGGCGGATGCCCAGATCGACCATGATGGAGCCGGGAATGTTGTTTTTCTGGTCGAATTTTTCCTTCGACCAGCCCTGCATCAATTCGGGCGTCAGCTTGAACAGCTTGTAGAACTTTTCTTCGGCGGACTTCACCATCGCGGCGACCTTCTTGGTGTAGGCCGGCGACACGTTGGTTTCGACGTAGCACGCCCAGGTCAGTTCCTGCGAGAAACCGGGCGCGACTTTCGGCGGCGGTTCATATTTGGGTGAGGAGGCGAATGCAGCATCGAATTGAGCCAGAAACCCCAACACTAGCATCAGGGAAATGGCTGTCGAAATCTTCATAGCGTAATTTCCATTAAAAATGATGCCCGGCGATACCGGGGATGTGTGTTAACCAAAGACATAATCGGCTCTCGTTTTACTGCCATTTCTTCCACACCGATCAAAACCCATTGGACTTCAGTGGCATTGTGCTTGAGATAAAAAATCGCAGCGCGGCGGGTATGGAATCAATCCATGCGCCGGCCACGTGCGCCAAGCATCGCCCCTGCAAAGCCAGATGAAACGGCAAAAAAAGACGGGGCGTCAAGCGCCCCGCTTTTTTTATGCCACGCCGAATTTATGATTTTGCGCGAGTGCTGGAGTTTCGGAGTGAATTTCCGTGTCGCTATCCATCAAGTCACTCTCTTGCTCGGCAATTTTTCGGATTTCGTGTTGAACGGCTTCCATCTCGCGGCGCCACTTGATGCGCCCTTGATAGCCGACCACCACGTCGTACATCTGCTGGGCTTTTTTCAACTCGCGTTCCAGCGCGCGCAGACGGTCGTCGCGGCGCATGTCGCTTTCAGGCGCCGTGGTATTTTCCTTCGGCGTCTCGTTGTAAATGGTGCCGCGCCGCCAAATCTGGCCATAATGGCGCCGGCAATAACCCTTGGCATGTGACAGACTCTCGCAGCCTTCGACGATGCAACACGCCGCTCTAGGCATGACTCACCTCGGAAAACGTCGACACCGGTTGATAAAAATTTCGAAAAGGATTCACCGCTCCACCGAAACGATGGCCTCGTGTTGAAATGTCATAATGCTCAAGTGCATTGGTGTCAATTGAAATGTTAAGGATGTTTGAAAATGCGTTATTTAAAGGTGCGGTTTTTCGCTTGTGTTCTTGTGTGTTTAACTCGATTCTAAGAACATCATGAACATGGTTCCGCCCATATTTTGGATTGTCTCCGCCGCCATGCTTGGCGCGATTTTTGGCAGCTACGCGAATATGGCGTCCTATCGTTTGCCGCGCGGCATTTCGACCTGGAAGCGGCAGCGCTCGTTCTGTCCGAAATGCGAGCATCAGCTCGCGTGGTTCGACAATATTCCGATTTTAAGTTTTTGTTGTTTAAAGGGCAGATGCCGCTACTGCGCGGTGCCGATTCCACCGCGTTATCTTGTGGCGGAGCTGCTCATGTCGGCGCTGTTTGCGCTCAGCGCGTATCAATTCTTCGAACTCAACCACGGGCCCGGCGGACCGATGCCTGGCGCGTGGTTCGGCATCGAACTTTTTTTGATCGTCGATCTGATCCTGCTCTCCATCGTCGATCTCGAAGTCTGGCTGATCCCGATCGAAACGACGCTGTGGTGGATTCTGCCGGCGCTGATCGCGAGTGTGATTTACCCGGACGATCTGCATCCGTCGAAAACAATCTGGATGCAGAGCACGGTGCTCAACGGTCTGATCGACAGTTTCAGCGGGCTGGCGATTGGCGCGGGATTTTTGTGGGGCGTGGGCTTCTTCGTGACGGCGCTGATTTTCGTGCGGAATAAAATCCGCGGCATCGACGAGGCGCCGCCTGAAGCAATGGGTATGGGCGACGTCCACATGCTGGGCATGTTTGGCGCCCTGGTGGGCTGGAAGCTGGCGCTGATGGCCATTTTGATCGGCGTGATGACCGGCGCGACTACCGGCGTCGCAAAAATCTTATGGAACAAAATACAGCGCACGCGCCAGGGAAAGAATTGGAAGCCGCCGCTGCCGCCCACGTTCGATTTGCCGGACGACGGCGAGCCGTTTGAACCGATACTCTGGCCTCTGCCGCTCTTGGGAGCGATCCTGCTGATCGTCGCCGCGATTTTGAACGAGCGCTTCAGTTTCATGAAAAGCGGTCCGACGCTCGAGCATTTGATCCCATTCGGGATGCTGGTGGGAATTGGCGCAATGCTGCTGGCCGCGTTTCCGTTTTATTTGTATCTGAAAAAAATCGGGCGTATGCCGGGAGGGGACATCGTCAAAAACGACGATGGCAAGAAAGAGGAGGTCTATCAAGGCAACTACATTCCTTTCGGCCCGTCGCTGGCATTTGGCTGCCTGGTCGCGGTGCTGTGGGATCCGCTGCTGCGCGCGATGGCGGGCTGGTTTTTCCTGGGCACCCCGGGCCCGGCGCCGAGCGTTTTCGATTACCACACAGCCGGCGAGAATTGGATCGCGGCGGCGATAGGCGGTGCAATCGCTAAATTCAACTCGGCGACGCGCTGGGTTTCGAGATGGCTGGGCGTCATCCAATGAAACTTATGGCAGTATGTGAAAATAAATAATCGTTCCGAAAAGGCGTTTGATTAAATCCCCCGTTGCAATTCAAATCTGTCCTGCGTTCGTTATCCCCAAATAATCGGAGCTTCACCGTTATGTTTTTCCGTTCCAATGTCTTACCGACCGCCGCGCTTGTTCTGGTATTGTCGCTCGCAGTGACAGGCTGCGGCGATACGAACTTGGTCGCTCCGAAGCCCGCGGTGCCTTCCACCATTCCGGTTCTGAGCGCACCCGTTGCCACGCCAAGCGCTATCGCCGTGCCGCCGCCCCAGATTGATGCTCCCGAAACGGGTATTAAGCAGGATGCGGCCAAGTATCCGCAGGACACGCCGGAAAAGGCGTTCGAGTCGATCGCAAAAGCGCTCGAAGCCAAGGATCTCGCCTATCAGATCGCGTGGCTTTCAACGCCCGATTTTACACAACGGATGCTCGATAAATACAAATCCGTCGATGCAGCCGTGGCCGCCAATCAGGGCGACGACAAGGTCAAAGGACGCCAGGTGATGCTCAAAACGATCCGCGAAATGCAGACCGCCAAGTTGACCACGCAAGGCGAAGTCCATGGCGTCAAATGGTTCTGCTACAGTCTCGGTGAAAACCAGCTTATTCAACTGGAGCGACAGAAGGACGGTCGCTGGTGCATGAATCCAAAAATCCGCCAGAAACTATAACGACGAGCCGCGGCCGCGAGGTATTCACTTCATCCTTTATTGCCTCTTTTTGTCTATCGTGAACCTCCTCATCCTCCACTGCAGCCATTTCGCCGCTGGAAAAAAAACGCGCGGGCAGCAATAATTTGTGGCGCAAGTTCGACTTACTTAAAACGGGCAGCCCCGTCTTTGCTGGAGTATTAACCCATGTCTAAAGCAGTCGTCGACCCGGAAGAATTGCGCCGCTTCGCTTTTGACCTCAAGCGTTTCAATACTGAAATGCAATCGCAGATAACGACAATCCAGCGGCGCTTTATCAAGCTGGGTGAAACCTGGCAGGATCAGGAACAGGCCAAGTTCGCCGACCAGTTCGAGAAAATGATCGGCGCGCTGGGCAAATTCGTCGACGCGTCCGACCAGCACATTCCGTTTCTGCTGCGCAAGGCTCAGAAAATTCAAGAATATCTCGAGTAGGGACAAGCAGCGATGTGGCACAACAGCGCGCGGATCGATTCGCCGGAAGTGATCAAGGAATTCCGGCGTCATTTCGTCAAATTCAACGAGACCTGCCAGCAGGCGATCACCGGCATCCGCGGGGACGCGCGCAAGGTCATGCAGTGGCTGCAGACCGAACAACTGCCGTATTGGACATCGGAACTCCGCAAACGCGAAGAGGCGCGGCTCGATGCCCGGACCGTGCTCTCCATGGCGAAAAACAACGAAAATATTTACGGCAAATCGAGTTGCATCGAAGAGCGCAAAGAACTGCGCAAAGCCGAAATGCGCAAGGAAGAAGCCGAGGTCAAACTCAAGGCCGTCAAAAAATGGCTCTCGCTGCTCGAACGCGAAATTGAAAACCAAATTGGTCCGGTCAACAACCTGGCGGGCGCGCTGGATTCGGGAATTCCGACGGGACTCGCGCAACTCGATTTGCTGACTGAAAAACTCGAAGAGTATTTTCGTCTTACCGTACCGGACGCCGGAACAGGATGAGCTAAAAAAAGTGGTTGAGCCGTCCCGGTTCAACAAGGCCGGAATACTAATGTTTTTTGTTGGGGCGAGACGCCCCAACTACTTTATTGAGGCATTACCATGGCATACAGTCTTAGCGACAGCCAGTCGCTTCTGAAAAAGGCAGTGAAGGATATCGAAACGCAATGGGCCCATGCCGGCTCGGCGTGGAACGATAAAGCACGCGAAGAATTCGAAAAGCAGTACCTCGAAGAACTGCGCGTCGCAGCGCTGAATGCGGGGCATGGCATGAACAATATCGATCAGCTCCTGCGACGAGTCATTAACGAATGCCGTTGACGGCCGCGCAAGGAATGCGCGACTATATTGATAACGAACGGCTGATGACTGACATGGAATAGTGAGCTTTTTTTATGATTCAACGAGGAGACGCATGGACCGCATACTCGCAAAGCTAGGCGATCTGAAATCCCGGCTCGCGGAAATTCTGCAATCGCGCCGCACCGCGCTGACCGCGCACGACGCGTTCACGAAGAAAGCGGACGAAGAATTCAAGAAGTTCAGCGAGCAGTTGGACCATGACCTGGCTGCCGGCCTCGAAACGAACGTGCTGGAGACGCAGCAGGCGCAGGAACGCATCGAGGCGCGCTGGAAATTGCACGGCGCCAAGGCCCGCAGAGCCGCCGCCAACTTAAAGGCGAAACTCGAACGCCAGATCAACGAGCGTAAAAACGCCTGGACCGAACGCCGCCGCGAGGCGCGCGAAAAGGCCCTGGCCGAACACGAGAGCAGGCGCGCGCTGTTTGAAGCCGAGAGCGCGCAAAACGCCTCGCGTCTTGACGCCATGAGCGTCATCACGAGGGAACAGAAAGACGATGTTGTCACTCTCGCCCGCAAACGCGGCGTGCGGCTCGAGACGCTGCGCGCAAAGGCCATTGCCGGCAACACCGAAACAGCAATGACGCTCGGCAGCTTCGATCGGCGGTTGGTCGAAGTCGCGCAAAAAATCGAATCGGCGCGCAACGCGCTCAGGGGCGGCATGTCGCCATCGCTCGCCTTTGCCCTGGCACTGACGGCGTGTCTGGGACTCTATGGCGGGTTATTTCACGCCGATCCCAAAAACCCGCTGGCTCTGGGAATTGCGGTCCTGTTCGTCGTGGCGTGCATTCTGATTTTTTCGCTGCATTCGGCCCGAAAAGATCGCGTGCTTCAAATCACGTCCGAACTTTTGGAGAACGCAAACGAGTCGAGCGACATATTGGAACTTCTCAAAGCCCGCGAGCATGACAATTACATGGCGGGCATTGCCACGCTGGGCTGCGAGCGCGTGAAGAATACCAACGACGCGGAAGAACGCACGCAGCAGCAGATGTCGGAGGACGGCAAACCGCTCCGCGACGCGATGGCCTTCCTGCAGGAACGCCGTGACAAGCTCGTCGCCCGCGTGCAGCAGCGCCGCGACACGGCGCAAAAGAATCTTGCGGATGGCTTGGCCGCATCCGACGTGAAACTCCGCGCCGAACGCAATGCCGCTCTCGCCCGGCGCAAAGAACAATATGTCTCGCAGAAGCAGGCGTCCGAAACCGGCAAAAATACGGCGCTCGCACGGTTGGCGTCCCAATGGAACACCGCGCTGGCCGAGACTCAGGCGTTCGTCGCCGACTTGAAACGCGGCTTTGTCGCCAGCCATCCGCCGTGGACGACAGTGGAAGAAAAAGGCTGCCGGCTGCCGGACGATTTCATCAAGGAAGTGCCCATCGGCACGCTGAATCTGGATCTCAATTCGCTCGCTCCAGAAGCCGAAAGCGAGGGCGCGTTTTCAATTCCGAGTTCGTTCGACAAAACCATTCCCGTCGTCCTGTCGTATCCGCTGTGCGGATCGCTGTTTATCCGCGCCGGAGCGGGCCGCCGCGACGATGCGATGAAAATCGTGTCGAGCACGGTGCTGAATCTGCTGCGCTCGTTTCCGCCCGCGAAGACGAAATTGACGATCATCGATCCCATCGGCCTGGGCCAGAATTTCGCCGGCCTCATGCATCTCGCGGATTACGACGAGACGCTCGTAAACGGACGCATCTGGAGCGACGGCGCGCATATCGAGCGCAAGCTGACAGAACTGACCGAACACATGGAGAAGGTGATCCAGAAATTCCTGCGTAATCGATATCCGTCGATCGACGACTACAACAAGGAAGCCGGCCAGATGGCCGAGCCGTATCGCTTCGTTGTGATCGGCGATTTTCCGACGGGCTTCAGCGAGATGGCGCTGGAACGGCTGGCGAGCATCATCAAGAGTGGCGTGCGCTGCGGCGTGTACACGGTGATCCTGCACAACAGCGTGCAGAAGCTTTCGCAGAACATGGATCTTCCGCAGCTCAAGAAAAACGGCGTCATCCTGGCCGACCGCGGAACGGGTTTCGTCGTTGAAGAAGAAGCGCTGAATTTCCCGCGCTTCGAGTATGAAGCGCTGCCGTCGAGCACGCAAATCGACGCGCTGGTCAACTCGATCGGCAAGCAGTGCCGCGAGTCGGCGCGCGTGCAGGTGCCGTTCGATGTCGTGCTGCCGAAGCCCGAGCAATTCTGGCTCTCGAATTCGGATCTGAGCGTTCGCGTGCCGCTGGGCAAGTCCGGCGCGGACCGCTTGCAGCATCTCGAGCTGGGCCGCGGGACCGCGCAGCACGCGCTGATCGCCGGAAAGACCGGCTCCGGAAAATCGAATCTTTTCCATGTCGTGATCACCAACGCCGCGTCGTGGTACAGCCCGCGCGAACTGGAATTTTATCTGATCGATTTCAAGAAGGGCGTCGAATTCAAAACGTACGGCGTGCATCACCTGCGCCACGCGCGCGTCGTGGCGATCGAGAGCGACCGCGAATTCGCGCTCAGCGTGTTACAGCGCATCGATCGCGAACTCAGCCATCGCGGCGAGCTTTTCAGAAAAGCGCGCGTGCAGGATTTCGCCAGTTTCCGCAAAGCCTGCCCCGACGCGATCATTCCGCGCACGCTGTTGATGATCGACGAATTCCAGGAATTCTTCACCGACGACGACAACGTGGCGCAGGAGGCCGCGCTGCTCCTCGACCGCATCGTGCGGCAAGGCCGCGCGTTCGGCATCCACGTGATCCTCGGCTCGCAAACGCTGGGCGGCACGTACACGCTGTCCAAGAGCACGCTGGGCCAGGTGGTCGTGCGCATCGCGCTGCAATGCACCGAAGCGGATTCGTATCTCGTCTTGAGCGACGACAATGCCGCCGCGTCGCTGCTGATGCGTCCGGGCGACGCGATCTACAACGACATGGCCGGAATGATCGAAGGCAACAATCCGTTTCAGGCCGTCTGGCTGCCGAAAAATACGCAGGACGAATGTCTGCGCATCCTGCAGCACAAAGCTGTCGAGGGCGGCATGGAAGCCGTCGAGCCGCTGGTCGTCTTCGAAGGCAACAGCCTCTCCGACATCCGCAACAATCTTGTCTTGCGCGGCGTCGCGTTGCAGGAGCCCGTGTCCGCCGAAAGCGCGCCGCGAATCTGGCTGGGCGAACCCAACGCGATCAAAGGCCCGACGGAGGTGCAATTCGGCCGCCAGGCGGGCAGCAATCTGTTGATCCTCGGCCATCGCGGCGACACGGAACTGGCGATGGCTTGCTCGACGGTGATCAGCCTCGCCGCCGCGCATTCCGCCGACGCCATCACCATCAAAATTCTCGATGGCGCGCGCCCGGATTCGCCGGCTCGCGAACGCTTGAATCAATTGATTAAAATGCTGCCGCACGAGATCGAAATCTGCGACTACCGGCGCGTGCCGCAGGTGTTGCAGGAATTGGCGGCGACGATGAAATCGCGCCAGGAGGGCACATCGGCGGAGAAACGCATTTTCGTTCTGGTGCTGGGGCTGGAGAAATTCAGAATGCTGCGGCAGGAGGACGAGTTCAGCTTCTCGTCCTCATCGGAAGATGCGGGCCCTTCGGCATCGAAAGCGTTCACGGATATGCTGCTCGAAGGTCCGAACGCCGGCGTGCATTCGCTGGTCTGGTGTGACACGCTCAGCAACCTGAACCGCAGCCTCAGCCGCAAGACGCTGCGCGAATTCGAAATGCGCGTTCTGTTCCAGATGAGCGCGTCGGATTCGTCGGAACTGATTGACAGCCCCGCGGCGAACCGGCTGGGCATGTACAACGCGCTCTTTTATTCGGCGGCGAGTGGCGGAATGGAAAAGTTCCGGCCGTACGAAGCGCCGGACAAAGAGTTCATCGAAGACTTCGTACGGCTGCTTTCCCCGAGGACACCGAAAGTGGCACAGAGAACGGCTTGAACTGCTTTCAACATCGAATCGCGCGAATCTACGCGAATCCTCGCGGAAATTTTTAAAAGGGAGAAGACGCGCTTTTGGGAATTACGGCACTACTCTTTTGACAACTCGTTCATGCTTGATTTCACATCGTCGAGCGTACCGACGATGACGAACAAGTGGTAGGCGTAGTCGCCAGGCGTGATGCCCTCTTTGTCTCGAATTCGATAGACGCAATTCCATTTCACGACTTTCTCGTTCACGAAACGGAAACGTCCATAGCCCGCTTTTTCGGGGCCGCGCGGCTGCTTCTCGGGCGCGAAAATGCCCATGGCGTGGCTGCCGTTTTCGGTCGCAAACACGAGCGGCCATGGCTGCTCGCCGGGACCATCGTCGACAAGTGACCATTCGCCTGTTGCCGGATCGCGCTTATAGAATTTCTTGAATTCGGGCGGCATGTAGCCGGTGAGGGCTTCGATCACGCATTGCGTGTGGTGTTCTTTTGGAATCGTGAATGTCGTGTCGTACTCGATGACGTTCGGCATATCCTTGTGGCCGATTTGGACGCGTTTCGTTACGAGATGATCGGAGAGCACGGTTGTATTTTTTGCGGGTTGGCCACCCGACTTTTCGCCGGGCTTCAGCCAGAAGGCCATTTGGATCGTCGTTTTCAATTCGGCACCCTGTGCCGAGATGCTGCGCAGTTTGCTCGACGACAGCGGCCCCGCGCCATCGTCGCGCGAACCGGCTTCCGTCGGGTTGTATGTCTCCCCTGTGATCGGCGTGCCGCAGTCGAGATTCGTAGCCGATTGCAGTTGCCGCCCGTGATCCACGCTGTTGATGAACTCCTTGCCATTCCACGTCAGCGAATGAATTGCGCCGGCGAGGCGCGTGGTCGTCGTAATGACGATCTCGGAATTTTTGAACGAGCCGCGAATCTGCGCGTTGGCATTTGGTGGATCGGCGTCTTGCGCGAATACCGCGCAGGCGGTTATCATAAAAAAGAAGAATCGGGAAATCGCATCTCGCATTGCGGTGCTCCAGTTTGATGGCCAACTAACACATACACTCAGGATCCCACTTACGCCATGTCGCTTCGCTGCACCGGCATTGAAAAAAGTTTTGGCTCGAACCGCGCTCTCGCGGGTGCGAACCTGTTTGTGCGCGGCGGTTCGATTCACGCGTTGCTCGGCGAAAATGGCGCGGGAAAATCCACGCTGAATAACATTGTCTCCGGCGCACTTCAGGCGGACGCTGGCGTAATTGAAATTGACGGCCGCGCAGTTAAATTCGCCACGTCGCTCGAAGCCGCCGCGGCGGGAGTGGGAATGGTCCATCAGCATTTCCTGCTTGCCGAGGCGTTGACCGTGGCGGAGAACGTCGCGCTGGGTATGCGCCGCAGCGCGCTGGGCCTGCGCTTCGACGCGAAAAGCGCCGAAGTGCGCGTGGCGGAATTGGGGGAACGCACGGGCTTGAACGTCGATCCGCGCGCGCGCGTCGCCGATCTGCCAGTAGGCATGCGGCAGCGCGTGGAGATACTCAAAGCGCTCGCGCGCGGCGCGAAGATTTTGCTGCTCGACGAGCCAACCGCGGTGCTCGCGCCCGCTGAAATCGAGCGCCTTTTCGCGACGCTGCGCGCGCTGCGCGACGACGGGCGCACGATCGTGATCGTGACGCACAAGCTCGACGAAGTCTTCGCGCTGGCGGGCGACGTGACCGTGCTGCGCAAAGGCGCGACCGTGCACGCGGGACCGATCGGCGACATCGGACCCACCGAATTGGCCCGCGCGATGATCGGGCAGGATCCGCCAAAATTGATCGATTTTGCAAAAGCTGGGCGGCTACCCAACCGCCCTCAAAACGCGGGCGCTTCCATCTCCCTGGAAATGCGCGGCGCGAAAATTACGGGCACATTGGATGTCGTTGAATTACTCATTCACGCCGGCGAAATCGTAGGAGTCGCGGGAGTCGAGGGCAACGGGCAGAACGAATTGGCCGGCGCGATTGCGGGCACGCTGGAGTTGCCGCTTGAAATCGACGCGTTGCGACTCGGTTTGCTGGACTTGCGGCCGCTGTCGATTCGCCAGCGCAGCGACGCCGGAATTGCATCGATTCCGTCCGACCGGCACCGTGACGGATTGGTGCTGGAGATGACGCTGGCGGAGAATCTAGGGTTGCGAAATCCGCAGGAGCGCACGCTCGCCGCAATTCCACTGCTGAATTTCGCGGCGATGAATTCTCACGCGCGAGCATTGCTTGAAGAATACGGCGCGGTGCCGCCGGAACCCGAACTTGCGGCGGGCGCACTCAGTGGAGGCAATCAGCAAAAGGCGATTGCAGCGCGCGAACTGAGCCGAAAACCCACACTGATCCTGGCGTGCAACCCGACGCGCGGTCTGGATGTGGGCGCGGCGGCGGACATTCAAAACAGGCTGCTGGCCGCCGCACGGGAACGCGGTGCGGGCGTGCTGCTGATTTCCTCGGATCTGGACGAAGTGCTTGCGCTTTCCGACCGCGTGCTCGCGCTGTACAAGGGAAAACTGAGCGAAGTGGGTCCGCGCGGCGTGACGCGCGACGCGGTCGGCCGCGCGATGGTGGGAGCAGTCCTACAACCCGCGAAGGTGGCAGGCGAGAAGCAATAGGCCAAAGCCAATAATCCACGACCACGTTGCGATATCGCCGCTGGGATGAATGACTCCAAAATGCGACAGCAAGGCGATCAAGTATAGTACCAGGCAAATGATCCAGGTCACAAATTTTGGGGGGCTGAGTCTGTCTCTCATGGGTGCTCCTGATAGGCGTGAATGCGGCCGTCAAAAAAATAAGCGCTTCAGGGCCTGAAAAAGTGCAGCCCCTGAAGCGCTTAGTGACAGATGCTAGCCGAAATTGCCACCCATACTACCGAGCTTTTTCGTTTTCAGTAATTCCCGGCCATTTGTCCGTGCGGAACGGCACCGCCGGCAGATTGGCTTTGTTGTACAGATTGCACTCGGGATTATCCGCCCAAGCGTAGCGCACCGCCACCGGCGTAGCGACTTTGTCGCTGCTGAGCACGACTGTGTCGCCGTCAATTTTCGCCGTCGCCCAGTAATATTTCTTGTCCTCGCCGGCAATCGCGAAACCCTTTAGTTCGCCGTCCTTGGCTTCGAGTCCGCCGAAGACGTATTTGAATTTAACCTTCGCATTCGCGCCATCCACGGTCATGGAATCGTACACCGGGCCGGAGAACGGGATGTCCTTGTTGTAGGCGATCTTCAATGCCTGAAGCGCGATGCGCAAGCCCACGTCCTGCTTGTTCTTCGGATGAATATCCTTGGCGTCGCCGATGTCGATCGCCATGCCGATGCCGGTCTTTGGCGTGTTGATCGCGGTCAGCATCTGGGCTTCGCGTAGTTCCGCCCAAGTGGCGTCCGCGGGTTCGGGTTTGCGCGCCATAAAATTGGCGAGTGAAACGATCATGAACGGAAAATCACCCTGGCCCCACGCTTTGCGCCAGTCGGTGATCATTGCGGGAAGGAGCTTGCGGTATTGGAACGCACGGCCGGCGTTCGATTCGCCCTGATACCACGTCGCGCCGGCGATGGCAAAGGGGATGATCGGCGCGATCATGCCGTTGTACAATGTGGATGGCGAATTCGGGCCATAGAGCTGCGCGGGCGGTTTGGGCGGTTTGGGCGCGGGCAGTGTCGGCTCGCCTTTCGCTTTGGACTCCGCGGATTCTTCCTTCCACTTGGCCGTCGCCGCTTTGAATTCCTCCATCTTTTTATCGTACGCGGCCTGCGAGAAATTGGCTTTACTGGCTTCAAAGCGATCCACGATCGGCTTCAAATCGTCGTCAGCCTTCATCGTCGCCGTCGTCGTCCAGGCTTCGGCCGGCGTGCCGCCCCACGAAGTATGAATCAAGCCGACGGGAACTTCAAGACTCTGGTGAAGTTTGCGCCCGAAGAAAAAGCCGACCGCCGAAAATCCGCCAGCAGTGGCAGGCGAACATTCCTCCCACTTTCCAACGCAATCGCTTTGCGGTTCTTCCTTGACCGACTTCGTGACCGTGAACAGGCGTATGTTGGGATATTTGGCATTGGCAATTTCTTCCTTGGCATTCAGCGTGCCGCCCATGCCGAATTCCATGTTGGATTGTCCGGAGTTGACCCAGACCTCGCCGACGATGACGTTCTTGAGCGTCAGGGTGTTCTTGCCTTTGATCGTCATTTCGCCCTGCTTGCCGGCTTTCAGAGCGTCGAGTTTCACCATCCATTTTTTATCGTCGCCGGCCTTGGCCGTTTTGGTCTGGCCATCGAACGTAACGGAAACTTCTTCGCCGGGATCCGCCCAGCCCCAGATGGGCACCGGAATACCCTGTTGAAGCGCCATGTTATCGCCAATGATGGCGGGCAATTTGACATCCGCGCGCAGCAGCGGCGCGGCGAGAACGGCAGCGATGAACAGTACGGAACGAGCCAATTTAGTCATCTGACATACCTCTATAAAAGGGTTGTGTTGGTTCGAATGACTACAACGCAATGAACGGAAGTGCGGTAGAAATCGCCCGTGCTTTGAACGAATGGAAACAGGCATAAGATTTCAAACTGAACCATCCCAATTCGAAAAAAAACCGGAGCGCATCGGCTCCGGTTTTTCGTCACAGACGATGGATTTTCGATTCGTCGCACTATTTGTTCATGATAATCGCGCCCTTGCGGAACAACGTCACCGTGGACTGTCCGTCGAACGTCGGATTGTGGATGTCCGGGCCGGAGATCGTCAACGTGATGGGGATCGTCTGCGGGTCGCCTGCGTTCAAGACATCGACACCGAAGAGCTGGTTGGCGGGATCGAGTCCGTTTGTGGTGATCAGCACCGTGCCTTTTTTATTGTCGATGACCAAATCCTTGAGGCCCTTTGTCGGATCGTCGCTCGCGAAAATCAACTTGTCGCCCATTGCCGCGAAACTGCTCACCGGGAATGTGCCCAGACAGAGGCGGTTGATAAAGATGCTGACCGAATCGGTGGGCTTCGGGACGACAGGCTGCGCACCGGGCTGGCGCATCAAGCCTTTCATCTGCAGGAAGATACGGTCGGCCCGGATGTTGTTGTTGGCGTCGACCAACACCTGCCGCTCGGTCCCGGAGACTTTGTTAATCAGAAAAATTCCGGCGGGCGCAAGATTGTCGTTAAGCCGCGCGGTGCCGTGGCCGATCGAGCCTTGCCGTTTGTAGACGAATTTTATGACGTCAGTCTTATCCAGCACGTCATTGGAGGATCCAGCCAAGTCGGAGTTCGGCTTCAGCCCGATTTTGATGTTGATAGGAATAACCGGACCGCGATTGAACGCCTGGTCCTGCCCTTCGAAGCTGAGAAACTTCGCGCCGATCGTGTTGATCATGCTGATGTTTTTGAATTTGGCGGTTAGAATGCCAGTCTTCGGATCGAGTTTAATCGTGTAAACGACGTCCTTTACGCCCGAGCCAACGACATCGCCCAGCACCAGGTGTCTGGGTGGCACACTGATCTCGCCGGCCGCGTTAAATGTGGTGATGATTTTCGTATTGCTATTCGGTTGCTTGTCCGGAGGGAGCTTGAAACCGCCAAAGTTCATCTGAATCGGCAGGCCATTGAGATCGGCAGGGGTGTGAATACCCAGCGCATTAAGTTCGGATTTGTCAAGAATCAGGGTCAGTTGCAGCGTGTCGAAGAGATGGTTGTTGCCGAAATTCAGCGACATGTTTCCGGCGGTGGCCACGGCTTGTGAGGTGATCGTTCCCTGAATGATGTTCAATAAAAACGTGCCCGTGACTTGCCTGCCGGCGCTGTCAGACAACAGCATTGTAATTTTTGCCGGACTTCCAACGGGTGTCGGAAGTGCAGGCTTGCCGTAGAACAACAAGTTCGTCGTGTCGTAGGCGAGTCCCTGCGGGAGAAAACGCACCCCTGTCTGCGCAAGCAGTTCCGTGGTATAAGGCGGAACACCGCCGTTGGGCTGAATCGAGCAGAAATACGAATCGCCCGACACGGCCGTGGGCAACGTAATAGTCTGAGCTGTGGTGCCAAAGGCAATTGGCAGGCCGGATTCAAAATGCAGCGGGGCTTCGGAGAATTGCTGCGGCACCGCATTAAGAAAGAACAACCGGCTGATGGGTTGAGGCGGAATGCCCGCCGCGCCGTCGCTTACGACCACTTCGAAAATATTCAGGCCCGGGTCGGTAAATTTGCCCTGTAACTTTCCAGCGTCCGAAATTGTTATCGCTCCCCCGAAAGCGCCAAATTGTCCAAACTTGAATGTGTGGGGGCGGAATCCGAAGAGAACCAGGATTTGGCGCGTAAATTGGCTGCCGGCGACCACTGCGCCCAAATCGGGAGCGGTCACGAATTCAGTTGGCAAACGCGTGCAATTGGTCGCCAACACGCGCGGCAACACACCGGTTGCCGTGGCCGAAGCTCCGGGACTGGTCGAGGTGAATAGTGCAAACGTAAACCCTATGCTAGAAAGCAGTAACGCCCATTTTGCGGCACCAAACCGCCGGGCTGCGAAAGTATGCTTCATGCGTGCTCGGTTCCTTTCAAGCGTCGCGCTGAACGCTTTTATATCGAAGTACGGTATCCATTTAAATTATCGGCTGAATTCGTCCGATAATTGAACTGCAAAGTATCACGAATCAAAAACTTTGCCGCACCGATGCTAACAGTTAGTGTCAATATGACTGCCGAAAGGTTTGAACTCTTTCGGGAAAATGCGGAATAATCTCGGTCGTCCATGTTCCAAGGTTACAGGTTTAAGATTAGTGATTCGAGCGCGGCGTTTAGAGCTACCGCACCGAACTCACAAATTCATTTCGCATTTTCCATTTGCCATTCAATCGTGCTAGGCTCTTCATAATTGATTTTAAGCATTGGGCTAAGAGATAGGTTATCAGGCGAGCTTGAATTCGTGAAGTGTATTTTGGAATGTGTGCGTGGGTTGCTTTTTAAACTGATTCGGAGCGCGAACTTTCGATGAGTTTAGTCCGAATCAAAGGGGTGACCAAAAGTTACGGACAACGGCTCGTGTTGCGCGAAATATTCTTTCGCATGGCCGAAGGCGAGCGTGTCGGTCTGATCGGCCCAAACGGTTCGGGAAAGACCACTCTGCTCAACCTGCTTCTCCAGCGGGAGGAACCGACCGAAGGAGAGATCGAGCACTCGCACGGCGTCAAAATCGGCTATTTCTCGCAATTCTCCGAACTGGATTCAGAGGCCAGCATTGAACAGATTCTGGAGGATGTGCTCGCGCACATCAAGTCGCTGCTTGGCGAATTGGAGCGGATCGAGCAGGAGATGGGGCAGACTACGGATGACCTGGACGCGCTGCTTCAGCGCCAGGCGGAGGTGCTCGAATCCATCGAGCGTATGGATGGCTGGAATTGGAAGAACCGGATTGACACGGTGCTTTCGAAGCTTGGCTTCTCGGAAGACAACCGTTGCCGTCCCCTTCATCAGCTTTCTGGAGGCTGGCGCAATCGCGCGGCGCTCGCCAAGATTCTTCTCGAAGAGCCTGACGTGCTGCTGCTCGATGAACCGACAAATTATCTGGATGTCGAAGGCATGGATTGGCTGGAGACATGGATCAAGAAATTCAAAGGCGCGATCCTCGTCGTGTCTCACGACCGCCATTTTCTGGACCGGGTGGTCACGCGCATCGTGGAACTTGAAAATTACCACCTGCACGAATACTCCGGCAGTTTTGCGGAGTACGTTCGCGAACGGCGATTGCGGCTCAAGACAATTGAGAACCAGCATCAGCACGAAGAAGAATTGCTGGTCTATGAAGCGGAATCAATCGAGGATCGAAAGCAGGCGGCGAAGGCTCCCACCGAATGGCTGCGCCGAAAGCTGGCGAACATCAAAAAGAGCGTCCAGCCTCCGCCGATGGAACGCATCATCACTGGGATCTATCAGAATCTGCGCGTCTCTGGACAATTGCTTCGAATCAAGAATCTGGCCAAATCTTATGATGGGAAAGAGCTCTTCAGCGATCTGACGTTGACGCTTAGCAAGGGCGACCGGCTTGCCATCGTCGGCACCAATGGCTGCGGCAAGAGCACGCTTTTGCGGATTATTACGGGCGATGAAACGGCGGACTCCGGGAGCGTGCAATGGCTGAGCACCGGAAACGGCTTTGCCTTCTCCGGCGTATCCTTCAACCATCTCCTGCGCGACCTCGATCCCAACGAATTGCTGTCGAAGGCGATTGGCGGGACGTATGGCATCGTGAAAGATGCGCCGCGGAAGGATGTGAAAGAGTTTCTGACAATGTTCCAATTCTCGGAGCTGGACATGCGCCAGCGCCTGGGCAATTTATCCGGCGGTCAGAAGGCACGCGTGGCGCTGGCGCTTTGTCTGTTGTCGGGTGCGGGCTTGTTGATTCTGGACGAGCCTACGAATCATCTGGACCTGACGAGCACGCAAGTCATGGAGCGTGCCCTGACGTTTTTCCCTGGAGCTGTTGTTGTTGTCAGCCACGATCGCTTTTTTATTGACAAAGTTGCCACGCGTCTTCTCGTGTTTGAAGGAAAACAAACGCCGCGCATTGTCGAGGGCAATTGGACGACAATGCAGTCATCATCTTCGCAATCGTCGGCAGAGAATTCATCCTGTTAACAAAAGGACCTAAGCGCATTCAGCGCTTAGGCTCTTTAGATTTTCTATTTCTTTAATTCAGCGGCAACCGGTTATTTCTTTTCTTCCTGTTTGTTTTCGCTACGGCCGGCGTTGCTGTTCGCATCGTTCTTGTTCGTTTCCGGCTTACTCTCCGCTCGGCCCGTTTGTTCCCGCTTTGTTTCGCTGCGCGGAGCGGCGTCGTTCTTCGGCGCATCGTGCTTGTTTTCGTTGCGTCCAGCTTGTTCGTTTCTCAATTCAGAGTTTCTCTTCACATCATTCGTGTTTTCGCGATGCGCTTCCTGCGCGTTAACATTCGCGTTCCCGTTCACGTTATTGCGGTTCACGTTCACGTCGCTATGGTGCTGCTCGTTCGTTTGGTCAACGCGATTGTGGGATGCATCCCGAGCCGCATTGTTCTCGTGATTGGTGCTCTCATTCGTGCGGCCATCGTGCGACATCCACTGCTTTTCACCGATCCGCGACCGAGTACCATCTTTCATGATCACGGTGCCGTCGGCCATAATCCGCGTGCCATTATCCAACGTCGTTTCCGTGGTGAGTTCCGTCATGTTGCCATTGCGGAAAGACATCACTTTGCCGTTTCGCATGAAATAACCGTCGCGCGTATTCTGTTCGCGATAGGACGCGTTCATTCGCTCCCGGTCCAAAATCCGACCGTCCAGCGTCACGTACTGATTATCCCGGAACCGGCGGCGCGTTCCGTCGCGGAGAATCAGGGTGCCATCGACCGAAAGGCGCGACCCGTCCTCGAAAACTGTTTCTTGCGTCAATTCTGTCGGGTTGCCGTTCCGATAGACCATCACCCGGCCATCGCGGAAAAAGTAACCGTCTGCCGTGGGCTGCGCGTTCATTTGCCGTCCATCGGAGACAACTCTGCTGTTTTGTCCATTGCCACATACGCAACTGCAGTCGTCATAGGCGTAGGCGGCGCCAATTGCCAGCATCGAAATTGCCACTAAAGTCTTACACATTTGAAGTACCTCCAAAGTATTGAAAACGCCGACCACCGGCATTTAACTTAGGTTCTATGCGCAAAGCCAAAGCCAGTTGCTTTCAATATTTTAAGGCATCTCGATATAAGCTCGTTTCGGGTATTGTTTGCCTTTTTCAGACGGGATTACGTCATCGCCCAGTGTGAATTCGGCGGCGGATAGCGATTTTTCAGCAGGCTGTGCGCGTACTTCGGCTTACGTATTGAAACGTCCACTTTTCAACGCGCGCGTTTTCGTTCGCGCCGTTCAAGATACCAACCCGCGGTTGCGAGTATCGCAACCCCGAGGACGAAGTCCCATTGCCCCCCGTTTGGATCCCACCGAATGAAGGTGCCCGTTTCCGGTTCGCTTGCATTTCTGAAGCCTTTGCCAAAGCGCCCACTGAAATTAGTGTTACGCGACGATTCGGCGCAGAACTGGAATAGGCAACCCCATTTGCGGCCGGCCACATCCACGTACAGCCACCCTCCAACTCCGGAGATATCCAGCGGCTCAAAGGGCGGCCGCGTATTCAAGCCAACTAGCACTCCGGCCAGAATCATGCAGAGAAATGCCGTCGACAAATGGAGGCGGGGGACCACGAAAAAGCCGGTGTATTTGTTGTCCAGCCAGCGTTCGTGCGGCACGACGCGATAACGGTTGTACGGCCAGGTGTGGTCCACGACCCACGTGTTGTCGCCATGCGGAAACACTTCGATCGGGTGTTCCTTGCTTTTAAGAAAATCCGCCGTGGCCGAGACGTGTACGACATGCTTGCCAGCGGTCAATTGCAACTCAATCGATGCGTTGAGCAATGTCGTTTCGATTTCCCGACCGTCCACCTGCATGCGCAAATTCGAGCCGTGGCCGATAAGAGCCCGTTGAATAAATTTGGCCGGAAACGTGGGGGCTGGCGGAACCGGCTGATCGGGTTGTTCCGGTGAATTGGGCACTGTATCGTTGGTTTCGAGCATCGAATCACCTCTCAATCCCAATCCCAGAATTTTATTTCCCCCTCAGATCGAAGCACATCAGCCGCGGCGGCGTGCCGGTGAGATCGTCCTTGTGATTCTGGACGACGTACAACAGTCCTTTGCTCAAGACCAGCGGCGTCCAGGTTTCGCTTGCGGCAAAGATCCAGCTTCGCGCGATTTCTTTCATGCCTTGCGGCGTCAGTTGCCAGCACTGCAAATGCCCCGCTTCGCCCAGGCAAAAGAAATGCCCGTCTGCCTCCAGCAACGAGCCGCGATAATCTCCCACGGTGATCTCGCGCGTCTTTTTTTCCTTCGTTATTCTGTCCAGATACGGCACCGTTTCAGTCCACTTAGGCTGCTCGCGCCACATTTCCTTTCCCGTTTTCACTTCGAAACAGACGAGTTTCGAATTCTGATCGTGGCGCCCGTCGAAGCCATACAGGTAGCCGTCCTTGTGAATCGCGGTCATGAAATGAATGCCGAAGTCGTCGGAGGACCAGGCGACTTCCGGTTTGAACCCCGGCAGGATGTTCAACAACGCCCCGCCGGTTTGATACGTCGCGGAGATGAATACCTGGTTGCCGATCACCACCGGGCACGATGCATTCACCGATTCAAACGACTTGCTGCGCCAGGGAAACGTGAAGTCCACTTTGCCGTTAGTTGGATCGAGGCAGATCAGTCCGCCCGTCGGTGGACGGCTCGCGCCGCCCGCGAAGACGAAGACGCGCCGCGCGCCCTGCACCACTCCAGGCACTGGCGATGCGTAGCTTGGACCCCAGCCTTCGGCGTCGCAGGCCCAGGCCATTTTGCCGCTGTCTTTGTCGAACGCCGCAACACATGGACCCTCGGGTGCCCCGACGTTAATGATCAGCAGATTTCCTTCGAGCAACGGTGTGGTCGCCGTGCCGAAAAAATCCTGCGGAACTTTGAATTCGTCATTGATCGCACGCATCCAGAGCATCTGTCCGGTGGCGAGATCCAAGCAGTGCAGTTTGCCCTGCGCGCCATACGTGTAGACTTTATCGCCGGCAATCAGCGGGCTGGCGCGCGGACCGTTGTTGTAGCCGTATTTGTCCTGGTAATCCGTCGGATAGTTAAAGCGCCAGAGGCGCTCCCCGGTGTCAGCCTTCAGGCATTCGACAAGTTCTTCTTCGCCTTCGCGGTGCATATAGACGAGCCGCTCGCCGGCAATTGACGGCGACGTGTAGCCGGTGCCACGTTTCATCTCCCAAACTAACGCCGGACCTTCCTTCGGCCACTCTTTAAGAAGCTTTGTTTCGGGCGATTTCATATCATGCGTCGCACCCAGAAAACATGGCCAATCGGTGGTAACCGCTCCCGCAGGCAGCGGCTTGGGGGCCGTGTGAAACGCGACGCTGGGATGCGGCGCGGGCTTGGGCGCATCCATCGGCTTGAGTGCGTTCACGACGGGCGGAGCCGGATCTTTGTATTCGCCTGATAGCACGAATCCGGTTGTCAAATATGCAGTCAGAAAAAGAGCGAACACGACAATACCACGAGGCGCGAAGGGCATGCGACAATCTCCAGGAAGTGAACTAACGCCGCAATTGTGCCGAATGTTTGCCAATTTGAAAACCAAAAATCCAGAATAGACGAACGCGGGATTCGAGCGCCGTAAAGCCGTTCTTTGCGCCTTTGCGGCTTTGCGAGAGACAAAAGGCGTAAAAAGATTAGAATGCTCAACACGGTTCTGGCGGCGCGGCCGCCTCTTTTGAAACACACGCAAGGATGACACTCATGTCCAAAACCACTCCGCCCGCGGGCGAAAAAATTCATATCAAAGACGGCATTCTTCAGGTGCCGAACAACCCGGTCATCCCTTTTATCGAAGGCGACGGCACCGGCCCGGATATCTGGAAGGCGTCGCAGTACGTCTTCGATCAGGCGCTCGAAAAGGCATACGGCGGAAAGAAAAAAATCGCCTGGTACGAAGTCCTCGCCGGGGAAAAGGCCTTCAACCTCACCGGCAACTGGCTGCCCGAAGAGACCGTCACCGCGTTCAAAGATTATCTTGTCGGCATCAAAGGCCCGCTGACCACGCCCATCGGCGGCGGCATCCGCAGCTTGAACGTCGCGCTGCGCCAGATGCTCGACCTCTATGTCTGTCTGCGCCCCGTGCGCTATTTCAAAGGCGTCCCGTCGCCGGTGAAGCGCCCCGAAGCCGTCGACATGGTTATCTTCCGTGAGAATTGCGAAGACATCTATGCGGGCATCGAATGGATGGCCGGATCGCCTGAAGTGAAAAAAGTCATCGAATTTTTCCAAAAAGAAATGGGTGTCAAAAACATCCGCTTCCCCAACACCAGCTCGATCGGCGTGAAGCCGGTGTCGAGCGAAGGCAGCGAGCGCCTGGTGCGCGCGGCGATCAAGTACGCGCTCGAACAAAAGCGCAAGAGCCTCACGCTGGTCCACAAAGGCAACATCATGAAGTTCACCGAAGGCGGCTTCCGCGACTGGGGCTACGGCCTGGCGGCGCGCGAATTCCGCAATGAAACCGTCAGCGAACGCGAGTCGTGGATTTTTGGCAACAAAGAAAAGAATCCGGCGATCACCGTCGAACAGAACGCCAAGGAAATCGATCCGGGCTACGACATGATGACGCCCGCGCAGCAGAAAAAAGTCTGTGCTGAAATCGAAACCGCGCTGAAACTCTGGGAGACGCACGGCGGCGGTAAGTGGAAGAGCAAACTGATGGTCCGCGATTCAATCGCCGACATCACGCTGCAGCAGGTGCTGACGCGCCCGAAGGATTTCGACGTGATCGCGACGCTGAACCTGAACGGCGATTACCTGAGCGACGCGCTGGCCGCGCAAGTCGGCGGCATCGGCATCGCGCCGGGCGGCAACATCAACTACCTGACCGGCCACGCCATCTTCGAAGCGACGCACGGCACCGCGCCGAAATACGCCAACCAGGACAAAGTCAATCCGGGATCGGTGATCCTGTCAGGGGAAATGATGTTCCGCCACCTCGGCTGGAACGAAGCCGCCAGTCTGATCGTCAAAGGCATGGACGGCGCAATCGGCGCGAAGACGGTGACGTACGATTTCGAACGCCAGATGGATGGCGCGAAGCTGGTCAAGTGCAGCGAGTTCGGGCGCGAGATCGTCAAGCACATGTAACGCGGGAACGGCGAAGATTTTTTAACCGCGGATAACGCGGATTTTCGCGGATTAAAAAAAGAGAGGCGCGGATCGAAGACGGTCCGCGCCAGTTTTGAAATAACGAGGGCATGATTGATGATTACGTTTGAAGAAAAAATACGCAAACATGACGATAATGCCTACTCGGAGGTTTCAAAATTCTTCATGAATCAAGGCGATATTCGAGCGACGCTCAATAAAATTGCGAGCCGGTTGGATGCCATTGGCGTTCCCTATGCCATCGTTGGCGGCATGGCTTTATTTGAACACGGATTCGAACGATTGACCGTCGATGTCGATATTCTTGTTACCGCCGAAGGATTGAAACTGCTTCACGAAAAATTGGAAGGCCTGGGTTATCTCCCACCATTCACGGGCAGCAAACAGCTTCGCGATACCGAGACCGGCGTAAAGCTCGAATTTCTGGTGACGGGCGGATTTCCGGGCGATGGCAAACCCAAGCCTGTCGCATTCCCCGATCCTGAAAAGTGCTGGGTCGAATTCAAGGGAGCGCGCTACATTAATCTGGAAACACTTATTGAGTTGAAGTTGGCGTCGGGAATGACTTCTGTTATGCGTGCGAAAGACATTGGCGACGTAATTGCGCTCATTCAAGCTCGCAAGCTCGATGAAGACTTCGCGCTAAAACTCAATCCGTACGTGCGCGAAAAATATCTCGAACTGTGTCGCGCTGTGCAAAATGAACCGACGATGGACGAATAGAGGAGCAACAAATATGAAAGGGATTGCAGCGAGCATGTTTTTTTGCGTTGCGATGTCGGGCAGTGTCCGCGCGGATTTGGTGCCCGATCCGCGCAATGAACATGGGATTCCGTATCCGCCAGAGAGAACGTCATCATCGTGCGGAACGATCGTCGCCGGTGCCGCATTGGCGGCAGCGCTAGGGATAGGCGGCGCATTGGCAATCCGGCACTTGCGCGATCAGCAGGATAAACCCAAGACGAGTGACGGCGCGCCCGTGCCTGCTGCCGTGGAAAATAAATGAACCTTGCACTTGTCTATGCAACCTACTTCAACTTAATCCGCCCAATCCGATTCGCCTGAAGCGCGTACCACACGTTTCCGTCCGGGCCTGATGTGATGCAGAACGGCTGGCCGTTTGGCGCTTTCACTGGAAACTCGGTGATCTTCCCTTCCGGCGTGATGCGTCCGATTTTGCCTGACTTGAATTCGCAGAACCAGACATTGCCGTCGGATCCCTTCGTGATTCCGACCGGCTGGCTGGCTTTGGGCAGATCGAATTCCGTGATCTTGCCGTCGGGCGTGATCTTGCCGATTTTGTCCGCGCTGTTTTCCGTGAACCACAGATTGCCGTCGGCCCCCACTGTAATTTCGCGTGCGAACGCCTTTGCCGTAGGGATCGCAAACTCCGTCACCTTTCCCGTATCGGGTTCCAGTTTTCCAATCTTGTTCACGGCGCTTTCAGTGAACCAGATGTTTTTGTCGGGTCCAGTGACCACGCAGTACGGTTTGCTCAGCTCCGTAGGAATTGGAAATTCTTTGATTTCGCCCTGCGGCGTGATGCGCCCGATTTTGCTCGTGGACATTTCGGCGAACCAGAGGTTGCCGTCCGGGCCGGGCGCGATTTCGCGCGGCCAGCAGCCTTTGGTCATGTCGCCGGGCACGGTCGATGTCGATGGAATTTTGAACTCGCCGGTGAACTTGCCGTCCGTCGTCATGCGACGGACCATGTTCTCTTCACGCGACGTAAACCAGATCGTGTTGTCCGCGCCCGGCGCGATGCCCTGCAAAACGCCGACGCCAGTCCCCGGCACGGGAAATTCGGTGATTTCTCCCGCCGGCGTGATGCGCAGAATAATGTGCTTGATGACTTCGGTGGCCCACAGATTTCCATCCGGGCCGGCGGTGATCGCCTGTGGGCGATGGCCCTCCGTCGCCAGCGGAAACTCGGTCATCTCGGGTTCATCGGCGGCGAACGCTGTTCGAGCGAACACGAATAGAGCCGCCAGCAAGGTGAAAAACGCTCGATTCATTTTGCGATTCATGGGAATCCTCCTCAATTGATCACAACCGGAAGCGGTTATGTCACATTTTATTTATTTCCAGCGAAACAGTTCGCTTTGTACCAACGCATGGATCAGCGAACGCAATCCATAGTCGTCCGCTGCGGCGCTTTTTACAATGCGATCGATGGCGGATTGATCCACGACGCTTGCGGGCGATCCGGTGGCGTAGGTGACGAGGTGGCGCGTGACGCCGCGCGCCAGTTGTTCCGGGTTTTTTGCCAACAACTGGCGGAGTTCCGCGATTCCCGCGAATGGCCGCCCGTCTGGCATTTTTCCGCTGCTATCGACTGGCAAGCCGTCTCGCCATGTGGGCTTGCCCTTGTGATCCGGATTTGCTTCGCGGTAATTCTTGCGAAAGCTTCCCGTCACGTCAAAACTTTCGAGCGCAAAACCATAAGGATCGAATTTGGCGTGGCAGCTTGTGCACGAACCGCCACTGCTGTGCAGAGCCAATTGTTCGCGTAGCGTTTTTGCGCCGCGAACGTCGGGTTCCACGGGCTTGATGTTCGGCGGCGGTGGCGGAATAGGGATTCCCAAAAGCCGCTCCGCGACCCAGACTCCGCGCTTTACCGGCGATGTGTTCGTGCCGTTGGCAGTGACTTTCATGATCGCGGATTGAGTCCAGATACCGCTGTATGGTGAGACATCCGGCAGGCTCACTTTTTGGAGCTGCATTCCTTTCACGTCCGGCACGCCGTAGTGCTTTGCCAGTGGTTCATTGAGCAGCGCCCAGGGAGCAGTGACGAAATTCCGGACGCTGAGGTTTTCAGTCAACACGCGGCGGAAGAAGCCCTGCGTTTCCATCACGCTGGAGAGTTTCAGGAGTTCGTCGTAGTCTGGATACAAGTTTGGATCGGGCGACGTATCGTTGATCGCTCGCAGGCCCAGCCACTGATTGACAAAATCGTTAACGAATCGTTCGGACTTGGGATCGTTCAGCAACCGTTCGGTTTGTTCTTTCAGAACTTTGGGATCGCGCAGCTTGCCCTTTCGGGCGAGCTCCAGAAGCGCTTCGTCGGGCGTCGAATTCCAGAGAAAGTACGACAAGCGCGAAGCCAGCGCGAAATCGGTGAGTTGGCCGGGTTGTTCAATCACGCAGAAAAAGTCCGGCGAGGTCATCATTTCGGTGACCTTGTCGAAGAATACATTTTCCAGCACCGCTCCGCTGTCGATCTGTTTGGCGATGTCGGCAAGGATAGGATCGAGTTCCTGAGGGGTTAAATCGCGCCGGTAAAATCTGGTTCCGATCCGCTTGAACGTCGTTTGCATGACCGCCAGAAACTCTTCGCGAGTAGTCACAGCAGTCGATGGCTGATTTTTCTTCGGATTCGGACTCGGCTTTGGCAACGCAAACTGTTTGGATCGGCGCATTTCGTCGCTTAACGCCTTGGGAAAATCCGCGGTCAGCCAGCGGTCGCCCAGATTCGGCATCTCCGGTTCCTCCACTTCGATCCATTGGACGGCGAATCCTGGGCCTTTGCAGTCCTTTGCGAAGGAGTTCTTCGGCACCTGCACACCGATTCCAAATGGAATCAGCCGGATACTGTCTCCGACCGGAACGCGATCGTTGAGATCCCGTGTTCTCAGGTAAATCTCGGTTTCGATGACTGCTGCTTTACCCGGCGGCGCTTCAAGTATTTTCAGCAAGTCCAAGATCTGCGGATAGGCGGACGTGTGGCCCACGTACACACCGAAAGGCATGGTTTTGTCGGTCTGATAACCATATACGGAAACGCGAATCTTATGCATTCCCGGCACGCGCGGACCGCCGTAATTCAAGCGCCCGGAAGTCGTATCCGAGTTGAACGAGACGATGGTGCCGTCTTCCAGTTTGAGACTGTGTCCGGCCGATTGACCGCTTTCCTGTGCTTCGGCTTTTACTATGCGGCTCGGGTCTGCCGGCGCGTTGGCGACGGGTGGCACTGCTGCTTTGGGTTTCGGAATGGGTCTCAGCATCCATCTCAGAATCTCTTCGGACATTTTGAAATAACCGAAGGTTCCGAATGCCGACAGCGGCAGGGCGCCGCTGACTTTGTCGTAGCCATCGACCTTGCCGTCGTCGGGCAGATTCAGGCCGACGGTGGGGCGGATGCCGAAAAGATCTTGAACGGTGTTGGCGTATTCGTTGCGGCTCAAGCGCCGGAGTTTGCTGCGGCCTTCCGCGTGTTGCTTCACAGCCAGCAATTCAATGAAATCGCCGCGAATCCAGCCTGCGATGGCCTGGCGCTCCGCGGCCGACGGCTGTTTTTCTTCTTCGGGCGGCATGTTGCCGGATTCGATCTGATCGAGGACGCGAAACCAGAGTTCTTTTTCGGCGGCGAGTTGTGCCGCTGTGCGCGCACCGCTTAAATTGATTTTTGCTTTCTGCTTTTCCGGGCCGTGGCATTTGGTGCAGTTGGCCTTGAGGACGTTTGAAACGCTGGATTGAAAAGAAGTGGCGGCATCGCCGGCTGTGACACCGGTCGATGCGATGACGATTGCGAGAATAGTCAGATGACAACTTCGATTCATTGATGGCCCCAGAATTTGGTCCGGTGGTGTTGGCCGGGTACGGCATCAACCACCGGCTAATTGCTTTGAATCCTTTCGGGATGATTTGGAAACTAAATTTCCTATGTCATGTTAGATCAGTCCGGCGATCGTTCCGCTTCCCGAGCCGAATGTGTCGGTTTCCACTCCGAAGCGTTGCAACATGCTGACGAAGAGCTTGCCGAGCGGCGTGTTGTTGTTGCGGTCTCCGGCGATGTGCTGCCCGTGTTTGAATCCGCCGCCGGCCAGCAGAATCGGCAGATTGCTGGTGCCGTGGCCGCTGGCGTCTCCCAGATTGCTGCCGATCAGAACCTGCGTTTGGTCCAATAACGTTCCGGCTCCTTCTTTTGTGTTTCTCAATGCCAGCAGGAAATCTTTGAACGCGGCCATTTCGGCGCGCTCGACGATCCTCAGTTGTTCGATCTTGGCGGGGTTGCGGCCGTGATGCGTAAGTCCGTGATGATCCTGGGTCACGCCTTCGATCGGCGGCTTCAGATCCATGCCTCTGATAAAGATGGAGACCACGCGCGTGGAGTCGGTTTGCAAGGCCAGCCGCGCGAGGTTGAACATGCTGCGCGCGCGGCCGATGTTGTCGCTCCGGTCGATGTTATCTGAGGGAGCGGGTTCTTTAACGACTGGTTTTGGGCGGACCACCCAGGCTTCGTCGGCGTGCAGTTGCTTCTCCATGTCGCGCACCGCTTCGGTGTAATCGGCGACATGCTGCTGGTCGTGGTTGCTGAGCTTCGTCTTGAGCGCGGCGAAGCGTTCGCCCATGCGGTCGAGGACACTCTGGCCGCGCTTGAGCCGGGCCATTTCTTGTTCGACCTCCTTTGCGTTTCCAGCCAGGAACATGCGCGCGAAGATATCGGAGGGCTTGTAAAGCGCCGGGACGCCGGCGCCGCTCGTGGTATAGGTCAGCGAGGTGCCGCCGTCCTGAGTTCCCAGCGAAAGAAGCGGAAAACGGGTGGCGTTGCCGACATGTTTGGCCGCGAGGTAATCCAGCGACACGGTGTTGCGGAAACCGCCCGCGGTCGGGTGCTTGGCGCTGGTGAGAAAGCACGCTTCCGATGCGTGGTCGCCGCCGATTTCAGGATGAGAGATCCCGGAAAAGACCGTGAATTGGTCGCGCAGGTCGCCGAGAACCTTAAGATATTCGCTCGCTTCGTAATCCCGCCCGGCTTTTTCCGGAAAGAACGATGGCCCGTAAAGTCCGAAGCTCGTGCAGATATTGACCATGCGGCGCGGCGCGGCCGGTTCATCCGCGCGCGCGAGGCTCTCCAACCAAGGCAGGGCCAGCAGCACAGAACTGGTGCGGATAAATTGCCGCCGGGATTGCGGCATTGAAGCAGGGGCGCTCATCGCAAACTCCTTATAAGGAAGAACTGTCTTAAGCATAACCCACGCTGGACATTTTAGCATTGGAGAACTGGGTGATGAACGCCGTGATCCACTGTTCAGGGGTTTGCAAAATTTCAATAATCAATTGGAATGCAATATGTTATTCTCCTTTTGAATTGGCGTTCTCTCCGACTATGGAATTACGGGCGGGATGAAATGCTGATACCGATTTGACAGACGAGAATGTTGACCATGGCAGTGTTCCGCCTGCCGGGCACGCATTAGCAGCCTTAGCGGTAACGGCACGCTTGAAAACTACACGCCAACCGATTCGGTCTTCAAGAAAATCGAATTTAATCAGCCTGTTTAAGTTAACTGTCGCGGTGCACAGTCGTCGGCGAAAAAGCGGGAAGACACACCGCAATATACTCCGCTCCATCCGGTTCAGGAGTGCTGTATCGAACCCATTCCCCGGCCAAAGTATGAATCGCCTGACCAGCACGAATTTCAAACACCTCGCTTGTTGTCTCCACGCGCAGCATCCCCGCCAGCACGGTTGTATACTCCTCAAAATCAGGTGTCTGCCCAGGCTCCAACCAACCGCTAGGGCTTTTCATTCTGGCAACGCTAACCGCCCCATCACCAGAATTAACCCGCCCAAAATATTCCTCAATGCGCTTGGGCTTATTTCCAGCGGCGTGTATGACAGTGGGGTTCGTAATAGATTTAGCCATGATTTAAAAATGTATCCGGACGGAAAGCGACCGCAAGAGAAACGGATATGGAATCGGGGTTGTGGAAATTCGGGAGTTCCGAAAGAATGGGCGTTTGTACCGAAGTTTCCAGCAGATTATTGCTCGTAATATGATATGTTTTTTGACAGTGAGATTTAGAGTACGCAGCGGAGCGAATTTACATGAGAATTCATGAACTTTCGAAAGATGGCGATGTCGACGGCATCGCGGCGGAGTTGATGGCGGGGACTCCAGTTGATACACGCGAGCCCGAGTCAGATCGCACGCCGCTGATGGAGGCGCTAGAGAGTTCGCGGGCCGAGTGGAGTGTGTGCGTTTTTTAATCGCTCAGGGCGCTGATGTCAATGCGGCGTCCGTGGTGAAACCGGTTGAAATACCACCGACGACACTTGAAAATTTGACGGGGCTGCCGCCTGAGCTGGCGGACCAAATGAAGCAGATAAACGCGATGTTGTCGCGCGCGCCTCGAATTGAATTTAAAGACTATGTTCTGACAATTGCTGTGAAATCGGGAGATCTCGGAAAAGTGCGCGCGGTACTTGATGCTGGCGCGTTCGTCGGCTATATGCGGCCGCACAGTTATGACGTCCTAATCGACGCAACATGCTGTCGTTGCGATTCGGAACTGTTGCAGATTCTCTCCCTGCTAATTGAGAAAGGCGCACCGCTTAATACGGTATCCTCGTATGGCGAGTCCGCCTTGAAGATCGTAGCCCGAAACGGACGGTTTGATGTAGTGGCGTTGTTGCTAAATGCCGGCGCGGAAGCGGAAACGCTTCAATGGACGCCGTTGATGCGAGCGGTTGCACTAGGTTCGGTGGCTGAAGTGGAATCGGAACTGTGGAAGAAATCGGATACGACGGCACGCGATTTTTGTGAACGCACAGCTTGGTTATTGTCGTTGAAGACCGGTAACGTGACCAAAGCGAAATTGCTTTTGAACGCTGGCGCCAATCGCACGGATCGGGGGCGATGTGGCGAGACGGCGCTCATGACGGCACTGGGTCATACGGAGATGATACGGTGGTTGCTCGATGAAGGTTTCGATCCGAACGAGTTGAACGATTTTAAACATTCGCCGTTGGGATTGGCGTCCGCGAGTGGGGACGTTCCATGTGTTGAGTTACTTGTCGCGGCGGGCGCCAATATTCATCATGTTTACAACGGTTCTTCGCCAATAAATGAGGCGACGTCGCCAATTGTAGTTCGTATTCTGGTAGCGAACGGTGCCGATCTCAATGAGATCAGCAATGAAATGCGCGCGGCATTGACGAAGCTTCCGCAGGATGGAAAAGTGCGCTGCTCGTTTGCAGACTACGAAGCCGCGAAGAAGCCGCGCTTTGGTAAATGTAATCCGGAGAAGATGGACGTGCCGTTTTGGAAGTCGATGATTCGAAGCGGCGGCAATGCCTATTTTGCGCGTAAGCACTTCAACGACGACGGCATTCGCGACGGGCCGGTATGGTGTTTCGAGAGATTTGGTAAATCGATCAATCTCTTGCCGGATGGCAGGATCATTGAAATTGCCGGGGAGCACGAGGACCATTACGACCCAGATTTCAACATCTATAACGACGTTGTGGTTCACCATGGCGACGGCAATTTCGATATCTATGCCTATCCCAAAGATATCTTCCCTCCGACCGATTTTCATTCTGCGACTGTCGTTGGTCTGTGCATTTATATCATTGGAAACATGGGATATCCCGAAGATCGGCGTGCGGGAGCGACGCCGGTGTTTAAGCTCGATACGAACACGCTCGCGATCGATGCAGTAACCACGACCGGGACTTCCCCCGGTTGGATAAGCATGCGGAAGGCGAAATCATTATTTCGGGCGGTAAGATTGGAGCCCCAAACTACGAAGACAACGTGAAAAAGTTCGCGCTGAATCTGACGACGATGGTGTGGCGGGAAGTGGAAGAGTAATAGATGCGCCGAAGAGATTAGACGCCGCCTAAATATTAAATTGAGGCAAGCGGCCTGTTGTTCGGTGCGAATGCAAATATCCCCAGCGGGATTTGAACCCGCGTCCACAGATTGAGAACCTGTTGTCCTGGGCCGGGCTAGACGATGGGGACCGGTCGCTCCTATGCTCCACGTATGCGGCGCACGGCAAGCGAATCCGAAATGATACTCTCAATCGCGCGCCGTGCAATACTTTGATTTTTATTTTTCGCCGTTCGCTTCTCCCACTTTTCAGCCCTGGCGTTTTCGCACCGCCTGCGGCGTTCTCAAATTTCGAAATCCCCTGCCTTCACGGGAATCTCCCGGCCATAGTTGATCTTGTTCCACACGCGTTCGTGAAAAAAATACGCGCCTAGCTTTATCGTCGTATCAAGCAGGCCAATCTCCACCGCGAATTTCCATTCGCCTTTGACAAAATACACAACCAGCGTCGTAATCACCGTCGCCATGAACCGCCAGCTTAACGTTTTGATTATGCTGCGTCGTTTCCGCTCCATTCAAACGCTCTCTCGCTTTTTAAGTCCACCGATCAAAGCAAAATGCAGAGAGTCCGGCTGCTCTGCATTTCCTATTCTTCTTCTTTGACCTTTCACGCCATCCACTATCCGCCGCCGCTTACTGCGCCGGAATGTCCTGGAACAAAATGCTCGACAAATAGCGCTCGCCGGCGTCAGGCAGCACGGTCACGATCAGCTTGCCTTTGTTCTCCGGGCGCTGCGCGACTTTCAACGCCGCCGCCATCGCCGCGCCGCACGAAATCCCGCACGTGATGCCTTCTTCGCGGTGCAGGCGCTTGGCCATTTCGACCGATTCGTCGTTGGTCACCGTGACCACGTCGTCGACAATATTCAAATCCATCACCTCCGGCTTGAAGCCCGCCGCCAGCCCCTGAATTTTGTGCGGCCCGGGCTTCACCGGCTGGCCCGCGCGGATCTGCGTCAGCACCGGCGAATGGATCGGTTCGACGGCGATGGATTGAATCGCCTTTTTCTTCTCATGCTTGAAATAGCGCGTCACGCCGGTGATCGTTCCGCCCGTGCCCACTCCGGAGACGAAAATATCCATCGCTCCGTCGGTGTCGGCCCAGATTTCCGGGCCGGTCGTCTTGAAATGAATCTCCGGATTCGCCGGATTCTTGAACTGCTGCGGCATGAAATATTTCTTCGGATCGCTGGCGACAATCTCCTCGGCCTTGGCGATCGCGCCGGGCATGCCCTTCGCGCCTTCGGTCAAAACCAATTCCGCGCCGAACGCTTTCAACATGCGCCGGCGTTCCAGAGACATCGTTTCGGGCATCGTCAGGATCAACGGATAACCGCGCGCCGCGCACACATAAGCCAGCGCAATGCCGGTGTTGCCGGACGTCGGTTCGACCACCGTCACGTCTTTCGATCCATGATGGAGCTTGCCGTCCCGTTCGGCGGCCATGATCATCGCGGTGCCGATGCGGTCCTTCACCGAATACGCCGGATTGCGCCCTTCGATTTTGGCGAGAACGGTCGCGCCGCAGCCCTGCGTAATGCGATTGATTCTGACCAGCGGCGTTCGGCCGATGCTCAACGAATTGTCTTCGTAAATCTGACCCATGGCGCAATTTCTCCTTAAATTTGGTTTCTGATTCGCAACAATTTTTGTCTCTCGCAAAGGCGCAAAGAACGGCGAAGTAAAAGGGCTCACTATCAACAGGGCCGACGCCTCACTACAAATCCGAACGCCGTTTCTCCCTGTCTACCTGTCCCGTCTCAATGTCTTGTCGTTCTTTGCGTCTTTGCGTCTTTGCGAGAGAATATTAGTTCGTGGATTCCACGGCATTGTATACGCTCAAATCGTAAAATCCGGCACACTTTGTCCGGATTCGGCGCGCAATCGAATTTCGTCCAGCGAAATGCCATCGACAATTTCAGCCACCGCACGGTTCACCTGCACCCACACAAAACCGAACGGGTTGCCCGCAAGATTCTTGCGAACGTCCGCCCTGTTTTCGCTGAGCGACGGTTCATCCGGTGGGCCTTCAATCGCGCGCCAAATGTCGCCCACCGAAATGCGCTGTGCCTCGCGAGCCAGCCGGTGTCCGCCCACGGGGCCACGCAGGCTCGAGATCAATCCCGCCCGCCGCAATTCAACCAGAATCAACTCCAGAAATTTTTCCGGTATGCTCTGATTCTTGGCAATATCCGCGGACCGAACCGGATTCGGCTGGCGAGCCTGCTTAGCCAACTCCAGCATCGCACGGAGGGCATACTCTGTCTTTTGAGAGACCCTCATACCTTTCCCCACTTTCCCCATAGGGATAATATTATGGGGGAGCAATGTATGCAAGAGAAAAAAGGGAGTCGTGAAGTTAAGGGCTCATCCTTTAACACATGGGCAACGAATACAAATACCGTTACCAAACATGCACTATGTGCGTATTTTTGTGTCCGTCTGTCTCTTTGTGCCGCTTGTTCGGACAGAAACAGGCGGCATCAAATTACCTATTATTGTACTAATATACAACCGTTATATTGCCCTGTCCACTCAAAAATAGAAATTTCAAAGTTCGAGGAAAACCAGACTTGCCGATGCATTTCCCTCATCCACATCCGCGGTAATCCGCGTCCATCCGCGTTCATCCGCGATTAAGTTAGCCGCGCGAATAAGGGCAGGAGTCCTATGTTGGCAGTCAACCTCAAAACCTGAAACCTAGTTTCCCAAAAGCCCCTCAAGTTGCGCACTCAATTCCGCCACGAAATCCTTCGCCTGAACCCCGTGAACCGCGCGAATCGTCCCGGCTTTGTCGATCACGAATGTGCGCGGAATCGAATCCACTTTGAACGCCGCAAAATTTGCCGCTTTATTCTGAACCGTCGCCGTCAAGCCGATGCCCTTCACTTTGAAAAACTCGCGCACATCGGCGGGCGCATCGTTTTCGTTCATCGCATAAAACACCACACCCCGCCCTTTAAAGCGCTGTGCGACGGTATCCACTTTCGGCAGCAACCCCAGGCACGGCACGCAGTTCATCGACCAGAAATCCAGCACCACAATGTCGCGGCCTTTGTGCGACACCAGTGTCCTCGGCTGGCCGTCGAGCACCTCCAGAACCGCGGCGGGCGCGGGCTGATTGAGCAACGGGTGCGGTGGATCGTCGGGCAAAAATCCGCTCACGCGCTTGGCCTTCGATGACGGATCGAATTGAAACGCGCGCCGGTCGAGTTTCGTGTCCGGAAGCCAGCGCGAAAACGCCACGGTGAATTCGCTCGTCCAGCCCGCCGGAACCGGCTCAACCGTCGAAACGCCGGAATAAATCTTCAGTGGCAGAGGCGCGGGGCCAGCCGAAATCCACAGATCCCAATTCGCCGGCTTGCGCACAAGCCGGATGTGGTGCGCTCTCTCGCCGCCCACGTCTTCAGTGCCCAGATACTCCGCCGCCGTGGCCTCGGCCGGCAGCCGGTCCACCGCGCTTTTGCGCAACAGTTCATCAATCAAAAACGCATCTTCGACGCTCGGCCGGACCACATATATTTCCTCCGTCGAAAGCACCGCGTCGAGCGAATCCGGCGCTTTCGTCTTCATGTATTTTTCAGCGCCGACCATGTACGTGGAGACGTCCGTCCCGTCGCAGATCCACGCGTACGTCACGCGGTCGTCGTTGTCTTTCATCAACACTGAAAGTAAATTCGGGCGCTGAACCGCGGTGTCAAAATGAGCGCTCCGCTCGCGGGTGATCTGCCCCATTTTCAACACGCGCGTGTAATGAATTTCGCACGCCACACTGTTCAATCCACTGAAAAACACGCGCATCTGTTTAAGCAACACCACCGCGTCCGGCTTCTGCCCCATCGGAGACGGCGACCGTTCCCCGCAGAACGCATAGGCCGCAAACCAAATCAAAATCATCCCGATGCTACACCGCTTTTTCATAATCCATAATTTTCCAAGCACTTAAATACCGAAATAGATTCAAGAGTTTAACTCAACCACCCATACACTCTCCTACAAGTTAATTCATCCGCGCCCATCTGCGGTAATCCGCGTTCATCAGCGTTTAAGTCTGACTCCTGAATTCACTTCAAATGGAGACACCACGGAAGACCCCCATTACGAAAGAGTCCCCAAAGTCCGCGTGAAACTTTCCCCAATCCCGCTATGATTCCCGATTCTATAAGAGCAACCGGACAAAACCCGCGTGCCGAGATTTCGAGCGCGACAGGCCCGGATGCGAGGCGCGGCGAAAAAGACGTATTGAGAGAATACGGCGTTTCGACGCAACGAAGCAGCCGGGCCTGTCCCGCCGAAATATCGGTGCGTGGGTTTTGTCCGGTTGCTCTAAGGGAGAGCGCGCGCAATGGCTTCAGCCAGATACACACCGTCCGAGATCGAACCGAAGTGGCAGAAATTCTGGGCGGAACACAAGACCTTTAAAACCGGCAACCCCGGCGACCCGGGTTTCGATGCCTCCAAGCCGAAATATTACGTGCTGGACATGTTCCCCTACCCCAGCGGCGCGGGGCTTCACGTCGGCCATCCCGAAGGCTACACAGCCACCGATATTCTCGCGCGCTACAAGCGCATGAACGGCTTTAACGTGCTGCACCCGATGGGCTGGGACGCATTCGGCCTGCCCGCCGAACAATACGCCATGCAGACCGGCACGCATCCGGCCGTCACGACACAAAAGAATATCGACAACTTCCGCGCCACGTTGCAGCGCCTGGGCTTCTCCTACGATTGGGACCGCGAAGTCGATACCACCGATCCGAATTACTACAAATGGACCCAATGGATTTTCCTGAAACTCTTCAACAGCATCTTCGATCCGCGCATCAACAAAGCCCGCGGCGTAGAAGAAATCGTGGCCGAGCTGAACGCCAATTTAATCGGCGTCAAAGACGGCAAAACCCTGATGTTCTATTTCACGGGCGAGCGCGCTCAGGAAGCCGGTCTCGGCAAACAGTGGGGCGAAATGAACGCCGACGAGCGCACGAGCCTGCTGGCGAATTACCGGCTGGCATACATCAGCGAAGCGCCGGTGTGGTGGTGCGACGGCCTGGGCACGGTGCTGGCCAACGAAGAAGTCCTCGACGGCCGCAGCGAACGCGGCGACTTTCCCTGCGTCAAAAAACCGCTGCGCCAATGGAAAATGCGCATCACCGCCTACGCCGAACGGCTCATCGACGATCTGGAAAATCTCGATTGGCCGGAATCCATCAAGCTGCAACAGCGCAACTGGATCGGCCGCTCCGAAGGCGCGGAAGTAGACTTCGAAATCGTGCCAGAGCCGCGCACGTCAGTAAGCGGCCAAAAACTCCGCGTCTTCACCACCCGCCCGGACACGCTCTACGGCGCCACCTATATGGTAGTCGCCCCCGAGCACCCGCTGGTCAAAGAACTGACGACGCCAGAACAAAAAACCATCGTCGAAAAATACGTTCTCGACGCCAGCAGCAAAAGCGAACTGGCGCGCACCGATTTGTCAAAAGACAAGTCGGGCGTCTTCAGCGGCTCGTATGCCTTCAACCCAGTCTACGAAGATCGCAACGATCCCCGCGCGAAGGTTCCGATCTGGATCGCCGATTACGTCCTGATGGGCTACGGGACCGGCGCGATTATGGCCGTCCCTGCGCACGACGAACGTGACGCGGAGTTCGCGCTGAAGTTTGGGTTGCAGATGAAGTCGGTTGTGATGCCGCCGGACAAGTGGTTCTTGGAAAACATCACACTGGAGTCGATCTCGCCAGAGGCTGTTGGATACGCAGATATTGTGATGGGCTTGGGCGAGCATGACAAATTACCGGAGGAAGTGAAACAGGTCGCGGAAAAAAAACTCGAGCGGAGTGGCATTGACTCATTCGCAAATTACCCGCAGCGCTTCAAATCTTTTTTCACTGATGACGGCATCGCCTTCAACTCCCCGCTGATCGACGGTCTCCACACGCCCGATGCCAAGAAAAAAATCATCGCATGGCTCGAAGATAGAAAACTCGGCGTAAAGAAAATCACCTACCGCCTGCGCGACTGGCTCTTCAGCCGTCAGCGCTATTGGGGCGAGCCGTTTCCGATTCTCTGGGACGAGAAGGGCAACGCCTACGGCTTGAGCGAGGATTCGCTGCCGCTGGTGTTGCCGGAAATGAGCGACTTCAAGCCGAGCGGCACGTCGGAACCGCCGCTCAGCAAAGCGAAGGATTGGCTGGAAGGCCGCGCTGAAATTCTGCCCGGCGGCTCCGCCCGCGTGTTGCCGAAAGGCTCAACGGGCGGAATCCCCGTGCGGCGCGAAACCAACACCATGCCGCAGTGGGCAGGGTCGTGCTGGTATTACCTGCGCTTCATGGACAACAAAAACGGTGCCGCGATGTTTGGCGGCGAGGTCGAGAAATACTGGATGAACGTCGATCTCTACGTCGGCGGCGCCGAGCACGCCGTGCTGCATCTGCTGTATAGCCGCTTCTGGCACAAAGTCCTTTTCGATCGTGGCATCGTCAAAGACAACGAGCCGTTCAAGAAGCTTTTCAATCAAGGCCTGATCACGGCTTTTTCATACATCGATGACACCGGCCGCAAGATTCCAAGCGACGAAATTGAAGACAAGGGCGACGGCGTATACGCGATCAAGGCAACCGGCGCGTCCGTGAAGCAGATTGTCGCAAAGATGTCCAAGACGCTCAAGAATGTCGTCAATCCTAACGACGTGATCGACGAATACGGCTCGGACACGCTGCGCCTATACGAGATGTTCATGGGTCCGCTCGACGGCAGCAAACCGTGGAATCCGCGCGACGTCCCGGGCATGTTCCGTTTTCTGCGCGATGCCTGGCGCATGATCGTCGAAGACGACGAACGTGAACCCAAGGCCGGCAATCTGCGCATGAATCTATTGCCGTCAGCGTCGGAATTGATCGGCGCGGGAGCCCCCGGCGACGTGCTCGAACGCGAACTGCACAAGACCATCAAGAACGTCACCCAAGACCTTGAGCGCATGGCGTTCAACACCGCCATCAGCAAGTTGATGGTCTTCAAAAACAAAGCGCTGGAAGACATCACGCAATTGACGCGCGCGCAAGCCCGGCGCTTTCTATTGTTGCTCTCCCCCTTCGCCCCGCACATCGCGGAAGAACTCTGGTCGCGTATGCGTTTCGGCCAATCCATCGCGCTCGAAGCATGGCCAAAATTCGACGAAGCCCTGACACGCGACGCAACTAAAGAACTGGCAATCCAAATAAACGGAAAAATCAAAGGCCGCGTCATCGTTTCATCGGACGCAACAGAAGACGAAATCAAAGCCCAGGCAATCGAAGCAGTCAAGGCCGATCTGGAAGGCAAGACAATCGTGAAAATAGTGGTCGTGCCCGGGCGCTTGGTAAACATCGTCGTGAAGTAAGTTCGTAGTTCCGCCTTCAGGCGGTCCGCGACACCGCCTGAAGGCGGAACTACGAACGGTCAATCGGAGTCATGTGTCATGCGGAAAGTAATACTCGCCGCCCTCATCCTGCTGACGCTCGGCTTCGGCGCGAGCGCTTATTTCTTTTATTTCGACACGTATCATTTCGCAATCGTTCAGCCCGGAGTGTTGTACCGTGACGGATTCCAGGGCATGCGGCGTTTTGAAAACGCGTATCGTCAGCGCCCATTTAAGTCCGTCGTCAATTTCCAATCCGACAGCGATCTGGTTCAGTACCAGGACGACGTCGCCGCCGCAAAAGCGTTCTGCGCGGTGCACGGAATAAAATGGATTCATATTCCGATGAAGCAAAAAACCGCGCCAACGCCGGAGCAGATGAGCGCCTTCGTCGCCATCGTCAAAGACCCCGCGAACCAGCCCGTTTTCTCACACGACAGCCAAGGCGTGATCCGCGAAGGCATGATGGTCGCGGTCTGGCAGAAAGAAGGCATGGGCTACGACTACGACCAGTGCATGGCGGCAGTGCGTCTCTTCCACCATCAGCCCTATCCGGAATTGATGGATTTTATTAAGAAGATTTATAATAAGAATTGAGTGAGCGATGAGCGAACCACACACGTCATCGCTCGATTGGCGGCGCTTGTTTCCTCGGCGTCCCTTCGCGCATTCTATGGCGATACACACGGGAAATTTTCGGCGTTTTATTCAGATTGATGATCCCGACCGGGTTCTGCGG
Organism: Planctomycetota bacterium; assembly: GCA_038227045.1. GTDB lineage: Bacteria > Planctomycetota > SZUA-567 > H5-PLA8 > H5-PLA8 > JANXLS01. The sequence continues at coordinate 12,616 of JBBRQD010000012.1, read as the reverse complement.
GACGCACGTGAGAAATTGCTCACTGAAAATCCTATACCTTATGTTGCGATTTTACCCGATGCGTGGGACATTTGGGACGGAATGAAACAGGATTATTTCGATTACCTCGAACATTGCCAAAGAAGCCCGACTGCAATTTATCCTATGTATGCTCCAATTTCGGACCCATCGGAATTATTGCAGAACTGCATCTACCATACTGCCGCCCGCGACTTTGATTGGGTGCTTTTGCGCGCGGACAAAGAGCGCGTTTATCGCCTTGTCGGCGGGGGAGTCTGCTTTCCATCGGGCTGGTCTTTGCCCGAAAAAATGAATCAACCGTTGAGCGGAATTCATTCCCCTGTTCCCGGATTGAATCAGGCGCTCGGAACGCAAATCGACAGGTTTCTCGCCAAATTGTCTCCCGGGCATTCTGCCGAGCGCGAGAACTGGGGGCTAAGCGCGGATTCGGAATTGAATCATCATCCATCTCTCAAACTCAAGAAACTGGATTCGAACGCGACGCTCAAAAACACATGGTTGCGCGTTGAACGCCAAATACTCTTTAAATTGCCGGAAAGGCCCGATCCGAGCATTGTTTGGACTAGGAGCCTTTCACCGATCGTGTTCTGCATTCGCGTCAACAATTTCCTCTTGAATGATATTGTTGTTGAACCGGGCGCAGCTGAACGAATCGCACACGTCCTTCAGACCATGACCGAAGACGTCGCGGTGTACAAAGGCATTGGCGCGGCACGCGCAGCATTGATTGCGCAACTCAAGGCTGTTAAAATTTCGAACGCGTGATGGTTCATCAAAAAGGAGAGACTTGTATGAAAAAATTATTAACCGGGTTTTTAGCGTTGTTTTGCGCGGCAGGATTGAGTTGCAGCGCCGAAGACGCGAAGGTGAATGAAAAGTCGCTGGCCGATGTGAAGAAAGAAATTCAGGAAGGCAAAGCCGTTATCGTCGACGTGCGCGAACAGAAGGAGTGGGACGAGGGGCACGTCAAGGATGCGAAGTTTATTCCGCTGTCCGCGCTGAAGGACGGAAAGAGCGATCTCTCCGCGCTTCCCAAGGACAAAACGATTTACACCTACTGCGTCAGGGGCAAGCGTGCGTTGTCCGCGGCCACGTTGTTGAAGGTCCAAGGATATCAGGCCACGTCGCTCAAAGAAGGGTTCGACGACCTTTCGAAGAATGGATTCGATACGTCGAAGTAACAAGAGAGGTGGCCAGCGTGAACGCCTTGATTGAATCGCACAACCCGGCAAGACTGCGAACTCTCGTCGCGGGCGTGTTATTCGCATTGGTTTGGTGCGCGCAGCTTTCTCGCGCACGAGCCGGCGAGGATGGACAAGAATCGCTCGGACAAATCGTCACCGCGGACGGATCAATCATTCAGTGTATGATCGCCCATCCCGCGCCATGGACAATCGCCACAAGCACGGGCGTTCAAAACTTAAAATTCGAACTGATCCAATCCATCGCGCTGGGCGAACGCATCGATCCGAACGTCGAAAACGAAGCCTCGGTCGCGGTGGGCGATCTTCAAAGCGACAAATTCGAAACGCGCGAAAAGGCCGAGGCCACGCTGCGCAGCATGGGCCGCGCGGCGGCGCGGGCGTTGAAACAAGCGCTGGCATTGCCGGACGCCGACGTGTCGAAACGCGCACGCACGCTGCTGGCGGAGATGGGTGCGCTCGAAAACGACGGCTCGTCACAGGACCGCGTGCAATTGCGCGACGGCAAAATGTTGCGTGGCGAATTGTCGGTCACCGATGTAACGGTGCGATCGCATTTCGGGCGGCTGCGCATCCCCGTCGAAGCGCTCGAAAAATTCATCTTCAATCTGCAGGTGGAAAATAAAAAGCCAGATGAATCCTTCGCGCCGATTGATGCGAAGGAAATCGCCGTTCCGCTGCCCGTTGCCGGACGCGTCGAGGCCGCCAGTGCGCAGAACTGGGATCCAACGGAAGACGCGCGCACCGATCCCAGCGCCATGGATGGCTGGCTCGCCGAGGCTCAGCGCAACGCACTGACGATGGACAAGATTCCGGACAAGAAGGCCGCGCAGAACGGCCCGCAAGCGTCGGTCGAAACAAAACCCGGCGACCGGCTCGAAGACGCCTATGCCGAACGCGGCGTGCTGTTGCGCGCGACGGAAACCGGCGCAAATGTGGAAGTGTCGGCTGAAAAAATACAAGGGTTCAGCGGCGGACGATGCCTGACGACCAAGCAATCCGATTTGGAAGTCCGTTTCATTTTAGCGAAAGCCGGTGGCGCGGAACCGGCCGGAGTGCTGCACGCCGGCGCGGTGGTGCGCACGCTCGGCCCCGGAACTATGGGGATTGCCGCGTACGACGCAGCGGGCCGGTTGCTGGCGCAGACTCTGAATACGGGCATTGCGGCCGGAGTGTTGGGACCGCCGATGCAACACGACGAATTCCTGGGCGTGCGATCCAAAACACCCATCGCGCGCCTGCGTTTTTTCCGAGTGGGCGCGATGAAGGAAAAGAACACCGATCTGCTCCTCGACGATCTGCTCTTCGACCGCGTCTCCGCGGCGGGATTGCGTGGGGACGAGTGCCGTGTGACCCTGCCCGCGGGCGACCGGATCGTTGGAAAACCCGTCGCAGCGGAGAACGACGCGGTGGCTCTGAAGGCTGAATTCCTGGGCGATCAGGCAGCGCCATTGACATTCAAATTGTCCGCGCTGTCGCGCTACGAACCCGCGCGCGGAGCCGAAAACAAGGATGCGGAAAAGACGGGCGAAAACGGCGAGAAAGAAAAACCGCGGCGTTTCGGCACCCCGCACGGCGTACTACTGCAAAGTGGCGAAACGTTCCGCGCGCGGCTGCTCGCGCTCGACGGCAAAACCGCCGCCTTCGGATTGTCCGGCGGCGCGCTGCTGAAATTGCCGCGCGAGACACTGCGAAAAATCGAGCTGATTCCCAAGCGGCCCGAGCCGAACGAAGTACCCGCGCCGACGGCGATGGCGCCGGACGAAAAGCCGGGCGTCGAATTCAAGACAAAACCGCTGCTCGACAATCCCGCCGCGCCACAGCCGAAGGAAGAGAAGAAAGATCCGGCGCACAACCCCGCTCAAGGCCTGCCGCGCATGGACAACGCCGAAATCCTAAGCATCGATCCGCAAACTCACGAGCTCACTGTCAAGGACGAGGATGGCGAAATGACCATGAATCTGGCGGGCATAAAGACACTGGTCTTTCCGCCGAATCCCAACGCGGGTGCGGCGGCGAAAAAGCGCGCATGGTCGCTGACACTGCGCGAGGGCAGCCGATTCGATGCGGACATTCTGAAAATCACACCAAAAGAAATCACGGCGGAAATGGCGGGCGGAACGGTGCTGCTTCCGGCGGAGACGATTGAAGCGGTCGAGCGAAAATAATCCAACATCTCTCGCGTGATCCGCATACTTCAATAAATGAAAAATGGTAAATGGGCAATGGAAAATAAGATGCCTGCGGAAATCCGCGTCCATCCGCGTTTAATTATTGACCCGCGCATTTCTAAAGCGTCGTTATCGCGCCGCGCCGGGCAAGTTGAACGAGGCGGTCGAGCAAAGGCGTATCAAGAGGATACGCCGTGCGAGGCCAACGAAGTTCAACGCCGCCCGCCGCAAACGAGAACGATGCTTTAGAAATGCGCGGGTCAATAAGGCGCTGGAATTCACGTTACTGCCGGCTCTGCGGCGTTCCGTTGGGAATTTCTTCTGCGTTCAGGTGGGTCTGCTTGATTTGCTTGTCCTGATACTCGAAATAGTCGTGCAGTTCGGCAACGGCTCTCGCCGGACGGACTCGCGTTTCGTTGTTCAGCCAGACGCGCACGCGTTCGTTGAGCGTCGCGACCATGCCGCGATTTGAATCGATGTAGTTGTGGATGTTTTCCTTTGTCTTGAAAATGCGCCGCTTGCTCTCGTTTTCGATATAGCGTTTGGCGTCGTCACGCGCCGTATCGATCTGGGACTCCTGGTATTTAAAATAATCCTCGAGATTCTGCTTCGTGCGCGCGGGGCGCATTTTTGTTTCGTTGTTCAGGTAGCGTCGTGCGTCTTCGTTGAGATACTCGAGCATCGCGTATTGATGATCGTAGTAGCCGTGAATGTTTGCGCGTGTTTTCGCTGAACGCTCGACCTGATCGCGCCACCAGCGTTCCACATCGTCCCTCAGCATGGAGGGCAGCGCGAACTGGTTTTCGAAATAGGCGTGAATGTCGTCTTTCGACGTCTTCGCGCGTTCCTTTTCGTTCTCGACATACCGCTTGGCGTTTTCGTTGGTCAAAGCGAGGTTGCGGTTCTGGTGGTCGAGATAATCGTAGAACAGCCCATGGACTTTTTTCGACCGCTCGATCTGATCGTTGATAAAGCGCTGCGCATCTTTGTTCAAATCGTCGAGCTGCTTTTCCTGATACGACCAATAGTCCTTGATCTCTTCCACAGCGGCGCCTGGACGCTTGATGCTCTCGTTCGCCCAATAAATCGCCACGTCCTTCCGCACCTCATCGGGAAGCGTGCGCTGATAGTCCATGTAATTGTGAACGTCCTGCTTGAGCGCGACGGCCAGGCGCAACTGCAACACTTCATACGCCTTCACGTCCGCGCGGAGCGTATCGAGCTGCGCGTTATGATAGGCATAGTAGTCGTGAACGTCGGAAATTAATTCTTTCGTCAACCGTTCCTGAAGCCGCACGTAAGTCCGGACGTCCTCGTTGAGCTGCTCGAGATTGCGATTCTGGTGGGTGTAATAGTCCTCAACATCCTTTTTGACGACGTGAGCGCCATCGGCATCGGCGTGAAGGCAGCCGGACAGCGTCAGCACAACGCCGCACGCCATAACAGCGGCGGCAACGCGCGTGATCGATTGAATGACTTTCATCGCTCGCCTCGGTCGGTCGGAAGACTTCGCTTAAAACGAATGGCAAAAGGATAGCGGGTTTTTTTTGAAAGGCAAGGTGTTGCTGGCATGCAAAATGACTGGGTCGATGGCTTAACATCGTTTTCATGTCAACCTCCCATCTAGCATGCCGCGGCAGGGAGGATGCAACAAACTGCTTAGGGTGCTCTTCAATCAGCGAAGGCGACAATCTCAGGTTCGGCAGATATCTCGGGACCGGGATGTCACACGGGTTTACAACAAGCGCCATTAAGTACTCGGCCTCGACACTGACACGCGGGTGCAGTAACATACGCCGCAACACGCATATTTTCATTCTCTCCGAGTGTGCGGTATGCTGCTCATTTTTGGCTGTCACTGAATTTTAATGCCAATGCACAGGAATCTCGCACGCTAGCCGCGCTGCTGCCGAAGTTGCTGAGCGGGGAATTGAGCGTTGGAACGCTGGAATAATGGGCAAAAGCGCGTACGCTGGTGATTCGGAGATGTTTATTATGGCTCGCAGGGCGCTGCTTAACACCGATACCGAAGACCTGAAGGAACTACTCAGCAACGGGAAGTCCTACACAGTTCCGCCGTATCAACGCGATTATTCCTGGAAACAGGAGCATTGGGAAGACCTGTGGGACGATCTCATTAATATTGACACAACCCATGAAGATCACTACATGGGCACGGTGGTTTTGGAAAGCGGCGAACGCAAGCAATTCAAAATCATCGATGGACAGCAGCGCATGGCAACGCTGACTATCCTCATTCTGGCCTGCGTGGATTACTTGTATACTTTGGCGAACGAAGGCGTCGATACGACGGCCAACAAAGAGCGGGCGGCGTTGCTGGAAGCCAGCTATCTCGGCGCCAAAGACCCTGCCAGCCTGCGCATGACGCCCAAGCTCAAACTCAACGCCCACGACGACGACTTCTTCCAGTTGAATCTCGCTCAGAGGAAACCCCCTCAGGGTGGAGTGTGCGGGTTGCGCGATTCAGAGCGCCTCCTTTGGTCGTGTTTTCAATTCTATCAGAAGAAGGTGTGCGAAAAGTTTGGAGGGCGAAAGAAAGGCGAGGAAGTCGCGGCGTTTGTCAGCGAAAACGTCACAGAGCGCCTCGTCTTCATCAGCGTGCGCGTTCAGGATCAGTTGAGCGCATACACTGTATTTGAGACTCTGAACGCGCGTGGACTGGAACTGACCGAAACAGATCTCTTAAAGAACTATCTGCTCGCGTTAGCCGATCGTCTAAGCAAATCGCAGATGGAACCGGTCCTGCGCCAATGGGCACGCATTACGACGCGAGTAGGAGTCGCGAGTTTTCCGGAATTCCTGCGACACCACTTGAACGCCAGCCGGACCTACGTCCGTCAAAAGCAGCTTTTTAAAACCATCAAACGTGATGTCACCTCACTTGAACATGTGTTTGCACTGCTTGATCGCCTGGAAGGCGACGCCGCGTGGTATGAGGCGCTCGGGGATCACGGCAGCGACTTCTGGCTGGATTATCCCGGCGCGCGGGAGCACGTACGGGTCTTGAATTTATTTAGTGTGTCTCAATATCTGCCCCTGGTGCTGGCGGCCAAGAATTATTTTACCACTCCGGCGGACATGGTGGAAGTCCTGCGTTACTGCGCGATTGTTTCGTTCCGGTTTAATGGGGTGAGTCAGCGCAGCACTCATGTGCTTGAAGAAATTTACAATCGCGCGGCGTTGGAAATCCACCAGGGGAAAGGCGTCTCTCTTGCCTCCGTGCGGCAATCGCTGCGTAACATCTATGTTCCAGACGACGAGTTCGAGGCCGCATTCACCGCTCTGCGCATGAAGAGCCGAAGTACCTCTGGAAAGCGACTTCGGTACATCATGGCCAAAATTGAAAAACAATTTGGCGGCGCGGACCTCAACGATGAGGCGATGAATGCGACCATCGAGCATATCCTTCCAGAAAACCCTGGTGAAAGCGGATGGGAACACTTTTCAACTGAAGAGCACGAGCGCTGCTTTGAACGCATTGGCAACTATTCACTGTTGGAGCGCAAATTTAATTGTCAAGCTGCAGGCAATCAGGCATTTGCAGTGAAGCTGCAGGTTTACCCACAGTCGCAATACCAAACGTCGAAGAACATTGCCCGATTTACAGAATGGACTGCTGAAGCGATTACGGCGCGTCAGACTGAACTTGCACGAGTCGCAAAGGCGATTTGGGCTCTTACATTTTAAAGTCTCATTGATGAAATTCCGCGTCCATCCGCGATTAAGCAGGCGCTCGAATGCAAACTCAATCCACAAACACAAACTCATTTGAAAGCAGCAGCACCTGCGCATACTTCTCCCACGGCGCGAGCGGCGTGGCCGGCTTTCCGGGAGGGCCGGTGAAACCGCCGGTGGAGACCCATTCGATGGCGCCGTGATCGTCGGAGAAGGACGCGCCGTAGTCGACTATGCGCACGGTGACGGTCCAGGTGAAGCTGTCTGTATTGTCGTTTTCCCGGCAATCGACCGCGAAGTCCAGTGCCTCGCCCTTCTTCAATTTGATCTTGTCCACTTTCGTGTCAGCCGACGCGCCGAGGACCGTCCAGACACCCATTTCGCCTTCGACGCTCGATACGACGCGCCCGCGCACGCCGTCGCCAACCTTGCCGGGATGAGCGAGTTTTCCGGTCACGGTAAAAGTGCCGTCGCGTGGAGCAATCCAGCGGCGGATGACCGCGCCGTGCGGATTGTTTCCGGGATGTCCGCCGTTGGCCGACAGGCTGGCAAAGGCAAGCTTGGTGTCGGGCAGCTTCGCGCTGGTCTGCCAGACGGAGCCTGTGAAATGTTTGAACGCCGTGAACTCGGTCACGCGCTTCGCGGCCTCGTCGAAAAATCCGTAACCGTATTGCCAGATGACCGGCGCCTTGGCCGCGGGATCGATCGTCTCGGTCTGCGCGAGTTCAACGTATTTTGCGCCGAGCGCTATTTCGCCGGGCGTGGCCGCGCGGCCGAAGACGGCGCGGTAGAGTTTTTGAATCTTCGCGCTGGCATCGTGTTCGGAGGCGATCTCCGGGCGCGCGGCGAGCTGTTTGGCTTGATCGATGACGAACGGGCTGTTCATCATGTAGAGCGCCTGTTGCGGAACGGTCGTATTGTAGCGCATCGGGCTGTGCGTGTCGGGGCTGGCGAAGTCGAAGGCGCGGAACATGCCGGGGAGATTCTGGCGGTCGATGAAGCCGTAAATGGAGCGGCGCTTGGGGAACGGCTGTGCGGTCAAATCCACAGCGCGCCCGCCCATGGCAAGATCGAGCTGGCCGGATGTCGCCAGCAGCGCGTCGCGCATGGCTTCGAAGTCGAGGCGCTGGCGGTTGTAGCGCCAGAGAAGCATGTTTTCGGAATCGATTTTGTGCGCGTCGGCGTTGTCGTCGCTGCTTTGCCGGTAGGTTTGCGAGAGCATGACTTCACGATGGAGTTTCTTCAGCGACCAGCCGTTCTCCATGAATTTCACGGCGAGATAATCGAGCAATTCAGGGTTGACGGGCGCATCGCTGCGCACGCCGAAATCGCTGGGCGTGCGCACGATCGCGGCGCCGAAATGGTGCAGCCAGACGCGATTGACCATGACGCGCGCCGTAAGCGGATTCTCAGGATTGGCGATGGCTTGAGCAAGCTCGAGACGCCCGCTGCCTTCCTTAAAGAGCTTTGGAGTGGGGCCGGAGATCAAATCGATGAACTTGCGCGGAACCACATCGCCCGGGCGGCCGGCATCGCCGCGCAGGAAGACGTGTTGCGTGACCGGAATCGGCAGATCGTTAAAGACCATCGCGCGCGGCGGCGCGCCGGGATGCGTGACGGCGAGCGCGTCGATCTTTTTGCGGACGTCCCGTTCCTTGTTCATATCGGCGCGGTTCAGGATATGGCTTACATCGGCGAGCGCGACATTCGCGGGCGCGTTGCCGTCGGCGACAACGAGACGCAGGGCTTCGGCCGCGGGATCTTTCTTTTCGTCGGGCTTTTCATGAGACACGATGAGCGCGCCATACTTGTCGGCGACTTCGCGCCGGTTCGCGGGAGCTTTGCCGTCGAATATTTTCGCGACAAGCGGATTGAGTTTATTATCCGCGTTGACTGCAAACGTCTTGCAGAGATCGGGTGCTTTGGCGGCGAATTCGCCGTCTTTCAGCGCAGCCAACGCGGCCCACGGCGCCCAGATCGCATCGCCGGGCTTGGCGTGCGACCGAATGTACGGTTTCCAGCGGTTGTAAACAAAAAGATTGAGGTCGCGCTTCCCGAGTTTGTCGCCAGGCGTGTCGCCGATCTCCTGAACGGCCACCAGATAATCCGCGATGGATTTGGCGCTGCGCAATTCGACGAGTTTTTCATCGAGCAGTTTGCGGTTCAGCGTGTCCAGTTCGGCCTCCTTCACCTTCAATTCCTTGTCGTATTGTATGGCGGTCGGCGAAGAGTCCGGCTTGCCCACGACCGGCAATTCTTTCGGTTCGAGTGAGGACGCGAAGACCGAATACAAACCGTAATAATCCTTCTGGGTGATGGCGTCGAATTTGTGATCGTGGCAGCGCGCACAGCCAATCGTGAGGCCCTGAGTGCCGCGGATCAGCACGTCGAGCCGGTCGTCGATGACGTCGGGCTGAACGTTCAGAAAGCGTCGGCCCAGCAGCAGGAAACCCATCGCGGCCAAATCGGAATTGTCGGGCGACGGCGGAAGTTTGTCGGCGGCGACCTGTTTGATCAGGAATTGATCGTACGGAAGATCGGTGTTCAGCGCGTTCACGATCCAATCGCGATAAACATAGGAATACGGATAGCGCCGTTCTTCTTCGAAGACATAGCCCTTGGTGTCGGCGTAGCGCGCAACATCGAGCCAATAGCGTCCCCAGCGTTCGCCATAGCTTGGGGAAGCCAGCAGGCGGTCGATGACTTTGGCGAACGCATCCGGCGAACTGTCGGACGCAAACGCGTCGATCTCTTCGGGCGTGGGCGGCAGGCCGGTGAGGTCGAATGTGGCGCGGCGAATCAGCGCGTGCTTGTCGGCCGGTGGCGAGGGCTGAATGCCTTTGGATTCGAGCTTCGCGCGAACGAAACGGTCGATCGGCGTGAGATTCTTGTCGTCGTTCTTGAGCGCCGGGGACGGCGGAAGCACGGGCTTTTTGAAGGACCAGAATTGCCTGGCCTTGACCGGATCGGGCGTGAGGGACGTGATTTCCGAGCGTGGATCGGGCGCGCCCATGCGGATCCAGGCTTCGATGTCGGCGACCTGCGATTCGCTCAACTGTTCGTCGGGCGGCATCTGCAATTTTTCTTCTTTATAGCGAACAGCCTTGATGATCAGGCTTTTTTCAAGATCGCCGGGCACCACGGCCGGCCCGGTCTCGCCCCCTTTAAGGGTGGCCGCGCGCGAATCGAGCAGCAGCGCGCCTTTGATTTTTTTGGAATTGGCGCTGTGGCAGTTGTAACATTTGTCCACAAGAACGGGGCGGATGTGCTTTTCAAAGAACTCGATGCCTTCGCGGGACGGCTCTGCAGCGGCTGCGCGATGTGCAAGAATGAGCGCAACGACAACACCGCCAACGATGGCAGTGATTCGCTGAAGATGTGGTGTGGCCGCTGGTGTGCGCATGTTGATTTGACACTTCTGACGATTGAAAGGGTAACCGCGTTCAACACAAATGCAGTTTAAATATACAGCGGAGTGAGCGAGAAGGAGCGGATGGTTTGGAAAATTTTTGATAGGGAATCAAGAACGGGATCGACGTTCTCAACTTTGAACTTGGAACTTCGCCGCTGTACTTTACGATAGGGGTTCGATTCAAATGGATTTTTTAGCGAGGACTACATGCAGCCGCTCGTCGGATTGATCATGGGCTCGAAGTCGGATTGGGAGACGCTGTCCCATGCCGCCGCGACGCTGGATACATTGGGCGTGCCTTACGAGGCGCGCGTGGTGTCCGCGCATCGCACGCCGGACCTGCTCTTTGAGTACGCCGGGGGCGCGGCGGGGCGCGGGCTGGAGGTCATCATCGCGGGCGCGGGCGGAGCGGCGCATCTGCCGGGGATGGCGGCGGCAAAAACGCATCTGCCGGTGCTGGGCGTGCCCGTAGAGTCGAAGATTTTGAAAGGCGTCGATTCGTTGCTGTCAATCGTGCAGATGCCCGCGGGCATTCCGGTCGCGACGCTGGCGATCGGCAAAGCCGGCGCGATCAACGCGGCGCTGCTGGCGGCAGCGATTCTGGGCGGCAAGCATCCGCAATTCGCCGAAGCGTTGAAACAATTCAGAGCGGAACAGACGCGGAATGTGCTGGCGTATCCAGACCCTAGGACGTAAACGACTTATTTTCCATTGCCCATTTACCAATTTCCATTTGCCATTCATGGAAGCGCGCAACTCGCCGAAGAAAATGGAAAATGAGAAATGGAAAATGGTAAATGCTGTTTTGATCGCGGCCAAAAGTCGCGACGGATTCATTTGGAGCGGGCATGAAGATCGGGGTTCTCGGAGCGGGGCAGCTTGGCCGGATGCTGGCGTTGCAGGGCTATCCGCTGGGGTTACGCTTCCGTTTTTTCGATCCGACGGCAAAGGGCCCCGCCAACGATCTCGCCGAACAACATGCGGAAGATTATCGCGATTCCGACGCGCTGAAACGCTTCGCTCATGGACTCGACGCAGTTACTTATGAATTCGAGAACGTGCCGGTCGAAACCGTACGGCTCCTCGCCGGCAGCGTGCCGCTTATGTTTCCGCCGCCTGAAGCGCTCGAAGCGTCGCAGGACCGGCTTGCCGAAAAAACGTTTTTCAACGAGCTGGGCATCGAGACCGCGCCGTTTCGCAAAGTCGATTCGCTAGGCGAACTGCAAGCGGCGGCGGACGAACTGGGTCTTCCGGCGATTTTGAAGACTCGCCGTATGGGATACGACGGCAAAGGGCAGTGCGTCATCGAAGAACGCGGGCAGATCGAAGCGGCGTTTGCGTCGCTCGGCGGCGCGCATCTGATCCTCGAAGGTTTCGTCGCGTTCGAGCGCGAAGTGTCGCTGATCGCCGCGCGAAATCGCAGCGGCGAGACTGCGTTTTACCCGCTCGTCGAAAACGTGCATCGCGGCGGAATCCTGCGCGTCTCGCGCGCCCCTGCGCCCCATCTTTCGCCGCTGCAGCAGTCCGACGCGGAATCGAAAGCGGCGCGCGTGCTGAACGCGCTCAACTACGAAGGCGTGCTGACGATCGAATTCTTCGAAAAAGGCGGGCAACTGCTGGCCAACGAAATGGCCTGCCGCGTGCACAACTCCGGGCATTGGACGATCGAAGGCGCGGAGACCAGCCAGTTCGAAAACCATCTGCGCGCGGGACTTGATTTTCCGCTCGGCTCAACGCGCGCGCTCGGCCATTCGGCAATGCTGAATCTGATCGGAACGGTGCCCGCGACGAAGGACGTGCTGGCGATACCGGGCGCGCATCTGCATCTGTACAACAAAGCCCCAAAACCCGGACGCAAGCTGGGGCACATCACCATCATTGGTACAGACCCGGCGGATCGGGAGCATCGGCTTGCGGCGCTGCTGAAGTTGATTCAGACTTGAGGTGTGAAAAGCCAATACCTTCCGAAATAATATTGACCCGCGCATTTCTAAAGCGTCGTTATCGCGCCGCGCCGGGCAAGTTGAACGAGGCGGTCGAGCAAAGGCGTATCAAGAGGATACGCCGTGCGAGGCCAACGAAGTTCAACGCCGCCCGCCGCAAGCGAGAACGAT
>JBBRQD010000011.1:0-84352 GCA_038227045.1 Planctomycetota bacterium | reverse complement strand
TTTACCGCCTTTTTGAAGGGTTAACGCGAAAACTTCATAGGAGTGCATAACACTTTGCTGCGGATTTTGGCCCCAAAAACTCAATTTACATGCGTTTTTCGTGGCGATTCTCCTATGAAGGCACACGGTAAACAAAGACAAACCGCCATTATCTCAGATGAATCCATCAAAGGAGTCTAATTCAAAATGAACGCCTGCGAATCCACGCTTCTTGTGCGCCCGGAGCATCTCAACCACCATGGCTATCTCTTTGGCGGCAGACTGCTCGAATGGCTCGACGAACAGGCCTACATCGCCGCCATGTCACTGCTCAAGCCGGCGGCCAATCTCGTCACGGTGGCTATTGATCGCGTCGAATTCCGGCATTCGGCCAAGCAAGGCTCGCTGCTGCGATTTCGTTCGCTGCCCGTCCATACGGGGCGCACGTCGCTGACTGTATTCACGCACGTGCTGCAACTGGGCTTTCCTCGCGAGCGCGACATGTTCAGCGCGTACGTGACATTCGTGTGCCTCGGCCCCAAAGAGCGCCCCCGCCCCATCGCGCCGCTGATGCTGAAACGACTGTCGCGCGATACGCTGACGACGGAGGAAGAGCGCCGGCATTGGGACGAAGTCGAGCGTGCGCGGAAGAATAGAATGCCTTTTCACCGCGGAAGACGCTGAGGTACGCCAAGAGCGGCAATGAGAGTGGGGAAAGTGTTTTCGGTTTGAATGCGCCTGGATTGCTCTTAACATTTGATTCATGAACAACAACAGTCTCACCAAGTCCATTTTGACCGCCGTGTTTCTTATCGCCGTCTACGCGTATTCGCGTTACACCGGCGGCACACTGCCGGCTCCTTCGTCGCCCACTCCGACTATCTCGGTAGACAAACCGACGACGCCAGATTTGCAGATTCCGTCTGAAGAGCCTGAATCGAGGAGTAACAGGCCGCCGCCGAATTCGCCGTCGTCAGAATCCTCCAATGCGCCCAAGCGCGATTTGGATCAGGACGAAAAGCATCACGGCCACACGTTGCAGCGCCACGTCGGCCGCTCGGACGAACAACTTTTGGAACGTCTTCAGCAGGAAACCGATATCTCCAGTGCGTCCACTTACACCGACAAAAACACCGCCGAACGCGTCGTCAGCATGGCGCTCGAAAGGAACAAGTCGAAGATCGACGCGTGGATCCACCAAGGTTCCAACCGGCCGAATCTGGCCTTCGACTTTTTCGGGGACGGCAAAACCCCGATCGGTCGCAGCATCCATCGCGGCAAAAGCAGTTCTCAACCCTGTTACGGCGCGAAAGTGGTTTTGAAGGCCGACGGCGAATCGTTTCACGTTCTCACCTCCTATCCGGAAGCGCGATGAAAACCACTTTTTCCAGTCACGACTACCATCAGCTTTCGGCGTTCGCGCGCGCTTACCTGCACGAAGACTTTAAACTGGAGCACGGCACGCCCGAAGGCGCGCTGGACGATTTCCGAAAGCACGCGACGCCGGCACAGGTTGCCGCGCTGACAACGGAACTTGAGACGTTTTTGAACTCCGCGGCCACGGTGCCGTTCGCCCAGGTGCAAACCTGGTGGACGCGCGACCTCGGCTCCGCGTGGTTGCCGTCCGACAAAAATCAGCTCTTGGCGTTGCAGCAACGTCTGAAGCCAGACGATACACATTAGGGGTTAGGGAAGAAAGCAGCCGCGCATCGCGCGCCCACATCCCTAACCCCTCTTTCGAGGTCCGAATGGATTCTGCTCCCGCGAGTACCGAGCCGGTGCCCGCTTCACTCCCGCGAATTGCGCCGCAACAGGCTATCGTCTGGGTGCTGTTTTTATTCTCCGGCATCTGCGGGCTGATTTACGAAGTGCTCTGGTGCCGGCATTTGGGATTGATCTTCGGCAACACGGTGCAAAGCATGTCGGCGGTGCTGACCGCGTTCATGGCGGGACTGGCGCTCGGAAGCTATGTCGGCGGGCGCGTCTGCCATCGTCTCACTCGGCCGATGATGGCCTACGGCATACTCGAACTGGCGATCGGAATTTATTGCGCGTTTCTGCCGTGGGCGTTTAGCGCGGAAAGCCCGGTCATTCCGCTGTACCGCAACCTCTACGGCGAAGCGGGCGGCGGCACGAGCCTGAGCGTGGCGCGCTTTGCGATCTCCTTCGTTCTGCTGCTGATTCCCACGACATTCATGGGGGCAACGCTTCCGGTGCTCTCTCAATATCTCGTCCGCTCGCGCGCGTTTTTTGGCAGGACAGTCGGCGCGCTGTACGCGGTGAACACGTTCGGCGCCGTGTTGGGCGCGGCATTGACCGGTTTCATTTTGTTGCCGGTGCTGGGCAAGGCGAATTCGAATTGGCTCGCGGTGATCTCGAATATTATTCTCGGCACGCTCGCCATCGTGTTCGGGATGAACTCGTCGGCGCCGGCTCACGTGGAAGGAGACTCGCCGGAATCGCCGCGCGGTGCGGATGAAGGGCCGGAGGATTCCGCGATCAATCTCAATCCCGGCGGACAAGTGCCGGTCTCGCCGCTCGCGTTGAAACTCGCTATCCTTACATTCGGCCTGACCGGCTTTGCCGCGCTGACAACTCAGATTGGTTGGAACCGCGCCATCAGTCTGGCGATGGGCAGTTCGACTTATGTGTTCAGCCTGATTGTGTCGGTGTTCATTCTCGGCCTGAGTTTCGGCGGCGCATGGGGCGCGCGCGCGGCGGAGAAAACTCACGATCCGTTGGCGCTGCTGGGCAAAGTGCTGATTGCCATTGGCCTCGGCAGCATCGCGCTGACGGTGCTGCTGGGCATCGGTCCGAAACTTCTGTTTGCACTGGTCGCGCTGGGCAAAGACGCGGGATGGAATTGGCTGCAGGCTTTTCAAGCGCTGGGAATCGGACTGCTGATCATCGGCCCGACATTCATGATGGGCGCGACGCTGCCGCTAACCATGCAGGTTGCGGCGCGCACCGACGGCGCGCCGGGCCGCACGGTCGGTACGATTTATGCGGTCAACACAGTCGGTTCGATTCTCGGCAGTTTCATCGGCGGCCTGGTGATTCTCCCGTGGCTGGAAATCCGCGGAACGCTGCTGCTGATGTCGATGCTCTACGCCGCCCCCGGCCTGGTGCTGTACCTGATGTCCAAATCCGGGCGGGATCGAAAGCCACGCAGCGAGTTTACAATCTCGATGATCGCGATCCTGACGATTTTGGCGGTGCTCTTCGGATCGCCGCAGTGGGATCCGCTGACGATGAGCAGCGGCATGTATCTGCTGCGCAATCAGACCATGCTGACCGCCGTTAAAAAAGGAAATTGGTCGGAAGTCTTTAGCCCGAATCTACACAAAGACACTGAATTGAAGTACTACAACGAAGGCGCAACCGCGACGGTGGCGGTGACACGCATCAAGGAATACTTGTTCGCGCCCGACGATGTGAAAGACGAGCCGCTCGAGTCAAATGCCGCGAATCCGGTTTCCACCGATCCTCCCGTCATCGAACCGTTCCCGCAAGAGCCGCCATCGCGTTACATTTTTTCGCTGACGGTCGGCGGCAAACCCGACGCGTCCAGTCACGGCGACATGAGCACGCAACTGGGCCTGACGCTGATCCCGGTGCTGTTGCACGAAAGACCGGAAAGCGTGCTGGTGATCGGGCTGGGCTCGGGCGCCAGCGCCGGCGCGGCGCTCGCACCCGATTCCGTTAAGAACGTGGACGTGGTCGAGATGTCGCCGGAGGTCGTCGAGGCCTCTTTTTTTTTCGCTCCATTCACCGGTCTGGCATATAAAGCGCGTCCAGGGCGCGACCGTCATTGGCTCGACACCCCGCGCCTCAATCTCATCGTCAACGACGCCCGCAACCACCTGCTGCTGACCAGTAAAAAATACGACGTGATCGCCAGCGAACCGTCGAATCCCTGGCTGGCCGGCGTGGGCAATCTGTTCACGCAGGAAGCGTTTCAGCTCTCGCACGACCATTTGAATCCGGGCGGCGTGATGTGCCAGTGGATCCATAGTTACTCCCTTGAAGAGACCGACTTTTTCAGCATCGCCAAAACGTTCGGCACTGTCTTCAAGCACATGCAGCTTTGGTGCGTGAACCGGCGCGATTTTCTGTTGATCGGCGCCGACATGCCGATTCGCATGGACATCCTCAAACTTCGCGCGCGGATGGCTCAGAAAAACGTCAAGCCGCTGCTCGAATCGATTCGCTTCGATTCCGAGGAAGAATTCATCGCGTGTTTCATGAGCACCGATTCGGAACTGCGCAATGTCGTGAAGGGCGCGCCGCTGCACACCGACGACAACATGCGTCTCGAATTCTCGACTCCCAAAGCGCTCTACAACACGCTCCAACAATTGCGCAGCACGCAATTCGAGCCCGATCCGGAGAGTCTGGTCGATTTGAACACGCTGTCCGCCAGCGAGCGCCGCGCGACGGGAGAGCGGCTGGATTTTGCGGCGAGCGGACGCGAACACACGCGCTGCGCGTTCGAACATGCCGGCAACCGGATCGATCATTGGGTCAAGGCGCTCGCGCTGGCCCCGAAACAGTTCTGGGCAGTCGAGTACAAGAAATTCATTGAGGCCGCCATCGAAAAAAGACCTGCTGAAAAAGCGCCCGCGCTGCGTGACGAAGCGCTCGAAAAAATCAAGGAACTTGCCGAACGCGAGGGCGAGGTCAAGGCGCTCGACGCCTTGCAGAAGCTCAGCGACAACCGCGCAACGGACGGCGTGACAACTTTCGAATGCGCCGAACTGGCGGTGAAAATCATGCGCGCGAACGGCGACAGTCTTTCCGCGCGAAAAATGCTGGCCGTGACATTGCAGAAGCCCGGCATGGCGGTGAATCCCCACGCCGCCCTTCTCTGGGCGGCGTGGGCCGAACTGACGCTCGAAACGGAAAAGCCCGATGTCGACGCCGCATTCGAAATTGCCCGGCGAGCCGACGCGTTGGCGCGCGCTAAAGGAACGACGCTGGATGCAGCCGGACGCATCGCGTTAAAATCAAAAATGTACGCCGAAGCATACAACGAATATCGCTTCCTCTGCGCAACTCAACCCAACCGGGACGATTTCAAAATCGGCCTGGCCGACACGCTGATCGGAATCGCCGGCGTTCCACAACTGCGCACCGAAAAACTGGAGGCCGCGCTAAGAAAACTGCGTTTCGCGTTGCGAGTCAGTCGCGAGGCCACCCACTTCCTGGATGGCGAGCCGGCTGCATGGGTGCGGCTCGCTCAGGTGAATTTGGAACTGTCGAAGCTGGACCCCGCCGCAGCCGAATTTCACAAGAGCGAAGCGCAGAACGCATGGGCACGTGTACTTGAATTGGACAAAGGCAACGTGCTGAAAGGCGTCGAACCGCAGAAGGCCGGCACACCGGCGCTGACGAATCCAGCGCTCAAAGGCAAACTGTTGCGCTTGGAAGAGACATTCAAAATGGACGCAGACTCCTTCATGCAATTGTTCAGCGAGATGACGGCGCTTAAAAAATGATCGCCCTAACTTTATTCCGGAACTAAGGCCTTTAACACCTCTTCCGCCGCGCGATTTCCATGATGAAACGCTTCTTCGAAGAGCGCCACGCCGCTTAAATCAGTATTTGCGAAATGAATGTTCTTGAACGGCTGCCGCGCCTTTTCCAACGCGCCGCTCCACACGAATCCAGGGCGCGGGCGGATCATCGCGTGGCCCCAGCGCATCACGTCGATGCGTTCCGTTAGCGCGCGAATGTTCGAATGCGCGCGCCGCAGATCGGTCAGCGCGACATCGCTCCACGCGTGCCAGTCTCCGGCCAGCAGTTTCGCGCGCGCCTGTTTTGGATCGGCGTCGCAGAGCGGATAATAATACGTCAGCACCGTCGGCCCGCGGTCCAATTCGGTCTGATGCGTCGCGGCCACGTAACCCAACGACGGACTTTCATACAGAATATTGTCCCAGCACAACGGAAACCCGGTGCCGGGCGCGGGCCGGTCTTTGAGATGCAGATTCGCCACCATCCACGCGCCGTATTCGAATTCTTTTAGATACGCGGGCGGATTCTCGCGAAACGGGCGGATCAGCACGCGCGCCATGAATTGCGGCGCGGCAAAGATCACGTGCTTCGCGCGGAATCCGACCGCTTCGTTTGTCTGCGTGTCGAATGCGAAAATCTCCGCGCGTGTTCCATTTTCATCTTCGAACGGCACGATGTCGGCAACGGCGACGCCGGTTCGCACTTGCTCGTTCAAACCGTTTCGCAGATGTGCGACGAGTCGACCGTTGCCTTCCGGCCAGACGATCAGTTCCTGCGCGTCTTCGCCCCCTTTGTTCACGCGCGACGCAAAATAAAACAAACCCGCCCACGCGCTGGTTTGTTCGAGCATCGCGCCGTAATCGTCGCGGCAGGCGTATTCAATATGCCACTTCAAGCGCGGCGACGTGAAGTTTTTTTTCGCGAGCCAATCGGCCATTGACAGCGCGTCCAGCGCGCGCACTTCGGCGTCGTCGGAGCCCAGGGCAACGGGAATCGCAAACGCGCGGCGCCCCTTTGAATCGCGCCAATCGGTCCAATAGGAAACTTCTTTCTTGAACGCCGCGTACTGCCGCAAATCCTCCGCGCTCGCACCCGCGCGCAGGTAAAGTCCTTCGTACCATTTTCCTTTGTGGAAGATGCGTTCCTGCGGATCGCGGCAGAGGAATTGTTCCCCGACGAGCGGTTCACCGGCCGCGTCAGAACCCTCGATAACGCCCATTTCGCCGAGCAGTTCGACGAGCGCCGCGTTCTCTTTGCGCGGCGTCGGAATGTAATGCGCGCCCCAGGGATAGGCAACAATCGGCGACACGCCAGAGCACGAGGTGCCTCCGGCGGCATGTTCCAGTTCAAGCAGCACGAAGTCGTCGCAACCCGATTTCACAAGTTTACGCGCAGCGGAAAGCCCCGCAATTCCGCCGCCGACAATAACCACTTGAACATCGCGCCACGCACCGGGCGCCGGTTGTGGGCGGAAACCGTCGCGAATTTTATGGCCAGCAGCATCGGAAGCACCGACAATTTTACCGGCAAGCGGAGGAGACGCATCGCCGCAGCCGGGCAGCAGCGCAGCAGACGCTCCGAGGAAAGTGGTGAGAGCTTCGCGGCGAGTCATTAAATGAGTTCCGAATTATTTCGCAAAAAATGAAAGGGCACGACGAATTGAGGCAAGGTCGCTGTGATCGTTCACCCCTCACCTTGTCACCCCCTCACCCCTTCATCTTCACTCCCACTTCCGCCATTCCGATTCGTAATAGCGCACCAGCGCCTGATTGTCCAACCGGTTGATCTCAACCGCAACCGGCGTCATGTCTTCGCTGAATTGAAACATCGCGGCGAGCGTTTTTTCGTTTAGAAATCGCAGTCCCGGCGGGGCATGGGATGCGGCGATTTCGGACGTGTCAAACGGCAGCGGACGCGCCAGCGTAAAGCCCCACACACCGAAACTCGGCACCGTTGTTTGATACGGCTTGACCGCGAATCCTGCGGACTCGATCGTCTTCACGATGCACCAATACGACGAGCGCGCGAACAGCGGCGACGTGCTTTGCACCGCCACGCTGGCGTTCGCAGCGAGGCGCTTTTTCAACATGCGGTAAAAGCGCGTCGTGTACAGCTTGCCCACCGCAAACGAATTGGGGTCCGGGAAATCGATGATCGCCACGTCGAACGGCGCGCTCTCGCTCTCCAGCCACACCATCGCGTCCTTATTAATGACCTCGACTCGCGGATCGCCGAAGGCATGTTTGTTCAATTCGGCCAGCGGCGGAAAATAGTCGGAAAGGCGCGTCATTTCGGGATCGAGATCGACGAGCGTCACGTGTTCGACGCTCTTGTATTTCAAGATCTCGCGCAGCGCCAGACCGTCGCCACCGCCCATGACCAGCACGCGCTTCGGCTGCTCCTGAAGCAGCAGCGCCGGATGCACCAGAGCCTCGTGATAACGGTATTCGTCCGACGAACTGAATTGCAAATGCCCGTTCAGGAACAGTTGAAAACCGGCGCGCCCGCGCGTCAACACGATGCGCTGGTACGGCGTGCTGCGCGCGTACAGAATCTCGTCCGAATACGCGCCGTCTTCGGCGAGCGTCGTCAATTTGTGCGAGAAAATCAGGCAGCCCAGCAGAAACACGATCACGCACGCGCCGCGCACGCGCAAGCCGAGCAGGCCTTTCTTAATTTCAGTTTCGAGAATGTAGGCGGCCCACAAACCCACGCAGGCGTTCAGCAGTCCAAACGTCAGTGACGTACGCACCAGTCCGAGGCGCGGCACCAGGACCATCGGAAACAAAATCGACGCAAACAGCGCGCCGATGTAATCGAACATCATCACTTTCGAAACCAGATCCTTGAACGCAAATCGGTCCTGAAGAATGCGCATCAGCAGCGGCAGTTCCATGCCGACGAGAGAGCCAATGAAGAAAACCGTCAGATAAAGGCAAGCGTGAAAGTAGCGCAGATAAGCGAAGCTCAGGAATAGCAGTGGCGCGCTCAAACCGCCGATCAACGCGATGGCCAGTTCGATCTCGACAAAGCGCCGCGCGAGCTGGGTATCGACATACTTTGTAAGCCACGCGCCTACACCCATCGACGCGAGGTAAATTCCGATGATCAGCGAAAATTGAGTGATCGAGTCGCCCAGAACGTAGCTGGCAAGAGTGCCCGTCAGCAGCTCATAGATCAAGCCGCAGCTCGCGACGATCAGGACATTCAGGAAGAGGATCAGGGGTCGGTTCAATGCGGTGTTTCCCGTCGGGATTTAGGGGTTAGGGACTAGGGGATACGGATTAGGGAAAAGCAACGGAGTCGCAATGCCGTTCCCTAATCCCTAGTCCCTAAATCCTAACCCCTAATGAATGCTCGCCGCAATGATGATCGCGATGCCCAGCATCACCGAACCCATCAGAATCGCCAGCGCGGTGTTCTGGTCTTCTTCGATTTCTTTATGCATCGGGAAGAGCTTGCCGAAGACCCAATAGGTCAGCGCAAAAAGTGCGATGCCCAGCATTGTATAGAGGAATGTCTTGAAGCCGTTGATGGCGAAATCCGAGAGCGCTTGCGACATTTTGTCCATGATCTACTTTCCTCCCCTGAATCCAGAATGCCAGAAGTGATACGAGCGATAGCCGCCCGGCGACGTCCGCGCGTCAGCCGACAGTTTTTCGCGCGGCCCATCGCTAAAGCCCCAGCCGAACGCGGACGCCGATCCGTATAACGCCATGACGCCGAGGTTCGACAGCCAATAGAATTTTCGCATTGCGGTTTTCCCCTATTAATCGTCGCTGCTGCTGCTACCGCCGTACATGCTCTCCGACCAGCGACCGCTCTCGAACATAAATTTTCTCACGATCCCAATCGCCGGAAAGATCATCACCCAGAACAGCGCCAGAAACACATAAACCGGGTCGATGCTGGTCTGTTCGGCAACGAGATGAAACGATATCGGCTGAGCCATCCTTTCCCAATGCCCTTCAATTCGCATCACATACTTTCCAGCGGGCTGTGCGGCGATGTAGTGCGAGCCATCCTGGCTGCCCTCCGACCAGCTTCCGTCGCTATCGGTACCGTGGTAATACTCGATGTCGAGTTCGAACGGCAGCACTTCGCCGTTGGTTTCGTCGATCAATGCGCCTTCCAAACCCATCCATGAATTGTCCAGATTCGTCTTGGCTTCAATGGAGATTTTTTTATGCGCCTTCAGTTCGAACGGTTCGCTGACCCACACCGACGTGGATTCGACAGCCGGTTCGCTGCCCGCAGCCGACACGGTTTTCGCCGCGGGCTGCGCCTCGAATTTGATCTCTTGATCGAAAATCGGATCCGATGGAAAAATAATCGACAGGGCTATCGTCAGTGCAAACACCGCCGCGACGCCTTTGACGCCGGTCATGAACCAGCCTTGATGAGGGTTGGGCTGGCATGCGCCGACCGTCTGCGGACTTGGCAACGCGGCCAGCTTGAATTTCGTCTGGATTTCGTCCGGCGAAATGTACTCGCCCAGCGACCACGCGATTTCTCCGCCACCGGGGTGTCCTTTGTCGTCGCCGGCATAGCTCGTGCGCTCGCACGACAACATCTGTGGAGGGCAGATAAAATCGCTGGTCGCAACGGTCTCGCCGATGGTCACCTTCCAATAAAATTCGCCCAGCACCGATTCGACTTTCGCCGGGGCATCTTGGAAACGCTTGAATGTTTTGCCGGCAAAGTATGCGAATTTGTCGCCGGGGCGCACTTGCGCCGTTTGCAGCGGCTTGACGTAGCTCCAATGATTGTCGCTGCGCACAAGCCAGCGGAAGCCGAGCGCCTTGCTATAAAGGAGGTACTCCGTCCAGTAGTACGTCGCCCCCTCCACGACGCAACTGCGCTTCATGAAGCCGATCACGATCTGCTTGACGCCTTCGAATTCCGCAACCGAGCCTAACTGCAGCAGCGGCTGCTCCCCTTTTTTCTTGAGTGCCTGGAGCAGGCTGAATTTGCCCTGAGTGCAATCGAGCAGCGAGCCACAATACGGGCAGCCGACGCGTTCGGTTGCGTCGGGCGCGCGCAATTCCAGCGATCCGCCGCAATTCGGACAGCCGAGATTCGTAATCGCAACACGCTTCTCCGGCTTCGCCTGAGCGGCGCCCGCGTCGAGCGAAAGTTGAGCCAGCGTCACTTCTTTGCCGGCATAAAAGACAGGCTTTTCGTCGCTGTAATCGATCGTGGCAAACAAGCCGTGTTCGCCGCTCAAGTCGGCGTAGATCGAAGTGGAGTCAGGAACCAGCGCATAGGGAATTTCACCGTCCGCGCTCGCGTACTTTGCGCCGCCTTTCTCCGACACGATGAGCGGAATCTTGAGCTTCGGCACGGGTTCGCCGACTGCAAGGCTATCGAAAGCCGGAAGGTCTGGCACGGCTTCTTCAAAGGACATGTAGAAGCGGCCCTGCGCCTCGGCAAGCCAGCCCCAGCGGTTGTCGTCGAACGCGGCGTACCATTCGTCCCACACGCCGCCCAGCGCGTGGCGCAATTGCGCGCGGCCGGTCAGGCGGAACGACTTGCCGTTGTATTTTCCGGAAAGACCGATGGTCAGCGGCGAGTCGGTTTCAACGAGTGCCGCGACTTTGCCGAGGTCTTTCAAATCGCGATCCAATCGCGCGATGGCCGAGCGGCAGTGCGGGCAGACGACCAGAAACGACGATCCAATCTTGAACTCGATGGGTCCACCGCAAGTGGGGCAATTGGCCGTCGTCATCGTGCGCGCGCCGTCAAAAAGTGTAGGGCGAAAATGAGAGGGCACAGATTATTACATCGACAATTTAAATGCCAGATAATAAGCGAATGCCAGTCGTTCATTTTGAAGGTGGCGGCAGAGCGTTCAGGAAATCCAGCAGTGTTTTTTCATAAGCTTTTCCGCCCACTCCGAAGACATTGTTGTGTCTTGCGCCAGGCACTGGATAGAACTGCTTGGGCTCGTTAGCCGCTTCAAAGAGTGCGGTTCCATGATGAAACGGAATGACTTCATCTGCCGTTCCATGCGCGATTAAGATGGGACATTTTACATTCCGGATTTTGCCGATATTGTTGAATTTATCGAACGGCAGAATGCGCCAGTTCGTCAACACGCGGAAGGCGGATTTGAAGGTGCTTTGCAAAATCAAGCCGCCAATTTTTTCCCTCGACGCCAAATCCACCGAAACCCCGCCACCCAACGAACGTCCCATTACAACTATGTTCTCAGGGGCAATCTTGAGCGTCTGAGTCAGATGTGCATAGGCCGCGTCAATGGCGCGATAGGCGCCTTGCTCGGACGGGTCGCCGCCGCTAAATCCATATCCAGGATAATCGTATGCCATGATCGCAAAGCCCATGTCATGCAATTTTTCGAGTTCGGGCCTCACGGTTTCAATATCTTCGGCGTTGCCGTAACTATACAGGATTGTTCGCGTGGCTTTTTCATTCGGCAGAAAAAGAGCGGCGACAGTTGTTCCTTTTGAATCCTTCAATTTGAGGATGTCAGCCGACTCATGAAGTTGCAACCGCTCGGGTTGAAAAATAATGCCGTCCGAGAAAAATAGCGCGTAAACGAGCAATACCAGATATGGAACGCCCAAGACTATCAGAACCATTTTAATCCGCCGTTTTAGTCGTGAGAAACGGGTCTGCGGCTGCAGTGAATTTTTAAGCTGATCCAAACGCGTTCCGGCTTTGCGCGGCACCGGTGAAGGGGTTTCCTGCATAGAGAAAGTATAGTGTTCAAATCACCGAAAGCTATATCCATTGCTCCCGCGTTGTGCTTCTCGGAGCTTCTGCGTCGAACTACGTAGGAAATAGAAACTCTTTTTAAGATTGTGAGTCTATTGTTATGCGATTATACTCCGCCGCGCAAGACAACTGAATACGCCCAAAGCACTAGGGGTGGCGGTAGCGCGAAATATGCGCTCTCCGCCTGAGATAACCCTCGGAACCTGATCCAGATCATGCTGGCGGAGGCAAGTGCGCGGCACACAAAACGAATCGCCCGGATATTCTGTATCCGCGCGTTCTGTTCGTTTTGCGCCTCGCCTTTTCCTCCATAAAATTTAGTCTCGCTTCGCCGCTCTTTGCGCCTTTGCGTCTTTGCGAGAGACAAATCAACTGGAGGACGTCCCATGTCGTCGATCGCTGAATCCGTTGTGAAGAATAAGAAGGCTGATGTCGCTCCGTCGGGCGATGCCAAGATCAGCAGCGGGCCCTTCCCGGCCTCGAAGAAAATCTTCGTAAAAGGCACGTTGCATCCCGACATCCGCGTGCCGATGCGCGAAATCGCTGTCGGCTCGACGGTCATTCACGGACTTGACGGCGAGAAAACCGCCCCCAACGCGCCCGTCACAGTCTACGACACCTCCGGCCCTTACACCGATCTTGATGTCGCCATCGATATCCGCAGAGGTTTGAAATCCGTGCGCGGCGAGTGGATCAAGGCGCGCGCCGATACGGAAGAACTCAGCGCCGAAACCAGTGCCTACACGCAGGCGCGTCTCGCCGACAAAAAGATCGATCCGCTGCGTTTTCACACGCAGCGCCGGCCGTTGCGCGCGAAGTCCGGCGGCAACGTCTCGCAGATGCATTATGCGAAGAAGGGCATCATCACGCCGGAAATGGAGTACATCGCGATTCGCGAAAATGCGCTGTGGAATCCGGCGGCGCAGCGCGAAAAACAGGCGCTGTTGAAGAAGATGGGTTTCCCCGTTTACCAGCCCGGCGACGCGCTGGGCGCGTCGATCCCCGACGAGATCACGCCCGAATTCGTGCGCGACGAAGTTGAGCTCGGCCGCGCGATTATTCCCTCGAACATCAACCATCCCGAACTGGAGCCGATGATCATCGGCCGCAATTTCCTGGTGAAGATCAACGGTAACATCGGCAACTCGGCGGTGGCGTCGTCGATTGAAGAGGAAGTCGAAAAAATGGTCTGGGGCACGCGCTGGGGCGCGGACACGATCATGGATTTGTCGACAGGGAAAAATATTCACGAAACGCGCGAATGGATCATCCGCAATTCCGCCGTGCCCATCGGCACAGTGCCGATATATCAGGCGCTCGAAAAAGTCGGCGGAAAGGCCGAGGAACTCACCTGGGAAATTTACCGCGACACGCTGATTGAACAGGCCGAACAGGGCGTCGATTACTTCACGGTCCACGCCGGCGTGCTGCTGCGTTACATCCCGCTGACCGCGCGGCGCGTCTGCGGCATCGTCTCGCGCGGCGGTTCGATCATGGCGAAGTGGTGCCTCTCCCATCACACCGAAAGTTTTCTCTACACGCATTTCGAAGAAATCTGCGAGATCATGAAAGCGTACGACGTGAGTTTCAGTCTCGGCGACGGCTTGCGCCCCGGCGCGATCGCCGACGCCAACGACGCCGCGCAATTCGGCGAATTGAAGACGCTCGGCGAACTGACGAAAGTCGCCTGGAAGCACGACGTCCAGACGATGATCGAAGGCCCCGGCCACGTGCCGATGCAACTGATCAAAGAGAACATGGACAAGCAACTGCGCGAATGTTACGAAGCGCCGTTTTACACGCTCGGACCGTTGACGACCGACATCGCCCCCGGCTACGACCACATCACCAGCGCGATCGGCGCGGCGAACATCGGCTGGTACGGCTGCGCGATGCTCTGCTACGTGACGCCGAAGGAGCACCTCGGCCTGCCCAATCGCGAGGACGTGAAGTCCGGCGTGATCGCATACAAAATCGCCGCCCACGCCGCCGATCTGGCGAAGGGTTTTCCGGGCGCGCAAAGCCGCGACGATGCGTTGTCAAAAGCGCGCTTTGAATTCCGCTGGGAAGACCAGTTCAATCTGTCGCTCGACCCCGACACGGCCCGCCTGTACCACGACGAAACGCTGCCACAGGAAGGCGCAAAGACAGCCCACTTCTGTTCCATGTGCGGCCCGCATTTCTGCTCCATGAAAATCACGCAGGACGTGCGCGATTACGCGGACGCGCTGGGCTTGCAGGAAGAGGAGGCGCTGAAGCGCGGAATGGAGGAGAAGTCTGCGGAATTTCGTGAGAAGGGCGGACAGGTTTATTTGGCGGCGGGCGGGGAGTAATTTATTCTCTCGCAGAGGCGGACCATGAGCGTCGAAAGCCGTAAAACGGTTTGGTGGCTCGTGCTTGCTTCGTGTGGAGGCATGGCCTGTCTTGCGCTCTTGTTTGCAATATTCGACGTGCATCTCGTATACCGCCGCCCGCAACGCAATACAGGTAGTTTCCTCGCGATCGTCTTTCTCGTTGTGGAACTTACAGGCGTTGCGATTGCCGTGCTGGAACTGCAGAAACTCTACCATGAGCAGCCGATAAATTGGATTGGCCGCTGCCAGATTTCGTTAAGCGACCTCCTCTCGATCGTTTTCTTTTTCGCAATTGTCATGACGATCTACCGCACGCTAAGGCCAGATCAAATCCTGTTCGAAGGCTTGCCGGTCTCTGTTGTGCTCGGAATGGGCTACGCGATTTCACTTCTTTGCGCGGCACGAACAGGAATTGGGTTCAAAGCCTCCATTCGATGGGGGCTCGCGATCCTCTATTTGATTCGTGCACTGGCGATGACTCTCCTGGGCGTCGCGGTCCAAGGTTTCTTTGTTGGGTTTCATTGAGTTGTGCATATCGCCAGCACCAATTGAATCCCCGCCTGATTCCAGTAACATACCCTTCGGTTCTTCAAGCCACACTCCGCGAACACGCTACACAAGGACACTCGCACCGCATGAAAATTATTCCGTTGCATGAAGCCGCTGCCAATCTGGCGAAGTATGGGAAGATGTGCCAGCGCGATCCGATTCTGGTCACGATCAAGGGGCTGCCGGCGTTCAAGCTCGTTGCGTATAAAGAAAACGAAGACCCGATGCTGGACGAGATGATCAAGTCCAAGCCTGATTTTCGCGAGCGGGATACGGGGCCGAAGAAAGGTGAGAAGATGCCCACGCATGGCATTCTCGCCGGACTCAAATCGCGCGAACGCGTGGACGCGCGGATGGACACGCGCCGACGTCCAAAACTCGGCCGCTGATTATTGCACGCCGTCGAACGTGTCCTTCGCCGCATGGGGTCGAGGTTTTCACATGAGCGAACATTCCAAGCCCGCTACCCGACCCTCACTGGAACGCCGCAAAACGACCTACTGGATACTGCTTGCGGCCAGTGTGGGAGCGACGCTGCTCTTCGCCGTGCTTTGTGTACTGAAAGGTCCGCCGAAGTGGAACCGCGAAGGCGGGTTTTATGCCTGGCCCCTCGCGACCGTTTTGATTTCTGTGTTCTCCGCGATCAGTCTTAAGCGCAGTTACCGCGCTGAGCCTGGCAATTTCGCCGGCTTCTGGCATCTTTCCATCGTCGATTTTTATGCGGTGACATCGTTCGCCGCGGTGTCGATGGCCATCTTCCGCGCGGCGTGGCCGGCCGATTTCATTGCAGTCGGAATCGCCGTGTCGCTCGTGTTGGGTTTTGCGTACCTCTTCTGTTTGCTGATTGCCGCGCGCAAAGGCTACGATCATGCCGCTAAATACGGGGGCGCATTGAGTTTTTTCTTGATGGGTTTTGGCTGGATGACGGTGGGCTCTGTCGGAATAATTTTCGTCGTGTTTGTACTTATGCGCGATGTAGACGGCTTTTTCAATGTTATTCAGGAAATCCTATTTATGCGGCTGGGCAATCGCTTGCTCGAAACTGGAATCATCGTCGCAATTCGTGCTGGACTGCTCGGTTTGCCTATTGGCATCGCGTTGAGTCGAAGGATCGGCCCGCCCCCAACAAAAACGGTGTCTGAATCATGACGCCTTCCTGGTGGATCGAAAAACGCCGTCGCGTCTTGCCATGAATTCCGTGCGAAATCGGGTATAAGACGTGCATAATGATTTACGAATCGGTCAACATTCCACTGTGGCGCGCGCTGAAGGGCCGCAGCGGCCTTGCGTTTCTCGATGTCGGTTGCGGCAGCGGCGCGCTGGGTGAATTGCTGACGCAGAATGGCAACACCGTGGACGGAATCACGTATTCCAACGCGGAAGCCGCTATCGCCAAAGAGCGCATCGCGTCGGTGCGTGTGCTGAATTTGAACGATTTAGATGCCGTCTCGCGTGTCGACGGTGCGTACGACGCGCTGCTTTTTGCCGACGTGCTCGAACATTTGCTCGATCCGGCCGCGACCTTGAACGCGCTGCTGAACCGCCTGAAGCCCGGCGGAAAAGTGTATGTGTCGCTGCCCAACATCGCGTGTTTTTATATCCGCGCCGGGCTGTTGTTCGGCCGCTTCACCATGTCGAAAACGGGCGGGATTCTGGACGAGACGCATCTGCATTTTTACACGCTCAACACCGCGCGCGCGTTTCTGGCATCGGCAGGATTGAAAATCGAACGCGAGGATTTCGTGCCCGCGCCGTCAGTGTGGACGTACCAGACATTTTTGAAGAAGAACGAAGCGCCCGCGCAACTGGGGGCGGTTGCGCCACTCGCGCCGCAAAAGATGGCGGCGCGCGGGTCGTTTCAGTTCTACGAAAGGCGCGTGTACCCGGTGGAACATTTTTTCACGTCGTTCTGGCGTTCGCTTTTCGCGAACCAATTCGTTTTTATATGCGCGCGGAACTCATGAAGAATCTGATCATCATCCCGGCCTACAACGAAGAGCATGCCCTGCCCGGCACCATCGCCGGATTGCAGGGTCTGCCGGACGGCTTCGAGATCGTGGTGATCAACGACGGCTCGCGCGACCGCACCGCCGCCGTCGCGCAGGAAGCCGCGCGCACCAGCCGCCTGCCGGTGCATGTGATCAACATGCCCGTCAACGGAGGCATCGGCGTGACCGTGCAGACCGGCTATCTTTTCGCGGCCAAGAGCGGCGAATACAAATACGCGATTCAGTTCGACGCCGACGGGCAGCACGACGCAGGATACATTCTGGCGCTGGTCGAAGCGAGCGAGGCGCGGCAACTGGATGTCTGCATCGGTTCGCGCTTTCTGAAAAAAGACGAAGGCAATTTTCAATCGACGGCGGCGCGGCGTATCGGCATCCGTTTTTTCACGCGCTTGATCGGGCTGCTTTCAGGCGTCAAAGTCACCGATCCGACGAGCGGCTTCCGCTGCGCGGGCCCGCGCGCCTGGCAGCGCTTTTCTGAGCGTTATCCCGACGACTACCCGGAGCCGGAATCGTTGTTCTGGTGCGCGCGCAATAAACTCAACATCGGCGAGATTCCCGTGCAGATGCACGAGCGCCAAGGCGGCATCACGTCAATCCGGCATTTTAAAACGATTTATTACATGGTCAAAGTCTCGCTGGCGATCATTGTCGATAAATTGAGGGCGCGCGAGCGCGTTTAAATGAGGGGTGTGTCGCAATCGTGTTCGGCGCTCCGATTGCTGTAATTGACGCGGTCGTGAAATAGCGCGGGAACTGCGCAAGAAGGGTCCGATACGATCATTGCCGAACACGTTCGCGACGGGGGCATTCCGCGCCGGTCTGCCGGGTCATCAAATCAAATTAAATACTTTCCAAAAGACAACCCCACAGGGTACAAACGGGTCCGATGCGTGTTTCATTGGTTTCTTCCAGCGTGTTCGCCATGTGCTGCTTTCTGACGGTCACTGTGCCTTCACTTGCCGCGAGCACAATCGAGTGGCCCTTGTGGGATGGTCACGAATCCACGGCGTCGTATGCCGCGCGCGTTAATCTTTCGCCGACGAAGAGCATTGATCTGGGCGGCGGCGTCACGCTCGATTTGGTGCTTATCCCCGCTGGGAAATTCGTGATGGGCACGCCGGAACTGGTGGAACCGGCAGTCACGGTGTTAGGCTCGCAGATTTTATTGGCAATAGGCGTCGCCCTGACGCTCGCGTTCGCGTCGATGCCGGTGGTTAGAAAACTGCAGCGCAAAAAAGCCGCGTTTTCATTGCGCTGGCTGATGCTGTTCACGGCTGCACTCGGGCTGACGGCAGGCGGCGGCGGCCGTTGGCATCTGGCCGTTCAAGAACTAGCGCGCTACGAGGCGGAGAAGGCTGTGTATGAACGAAACCGTGACTACTACGCGCGCACACATCCGGTGACGCTCACGCGGCCGTTCTACATGGGCAAGTACACGGTGACGCAGGCGCAATACCAAGCGCTCATCGGTAGCAACCCAAGCGTCTTCATAGGTGCTCAATTGCCGGTTGAAGATGTTTCATGGGGCGAAGCCAATGCGTTCTCCAAGAAGTTCAACGAGCGGCTGTGGGACAAAACGCTTGAGGCGCATTTGCCGACCGACGCACAGTGGGAATATGCGTGCCGCGCAGGCACGACGACCACATATTACTCGGGCAATCAGGAAAGCGACTTGGACGCGGTGGCGTGGTATTACGCAAATAGCAAGAGCACAACGCATCTAGTCGGCACGAAGAAAGCGAATGCGTTTGGTTTGTACGACATGCACGGCAATGTGTGGCAGTGGTGCGAGGACGCATACACGGAGGATTATGAAAAGCTGGGTGTCACTGACCCAATCAATGTGCAAGGTTCCGGGCGTTTGTTGCGTGGCGGTTCATGGTTGGACAATGCCTTGGCCTGCCGGTCGTCTTTCCGCAACAGGTCCAATCCCAGCAACCGCTACTACAGCATCGGTTTTCGGGTTGTGGTGTCGGTGTCGTCGTCCAGGACTCTCCCGTAACCCTTTGTTATTTTGCTTCTTACCCTTTGCGAGCGTGATACAGTCACAAAGCACTATCTTTTCAAGTGTCACCGTATCTCGAAAACTCGATGGATTTATCTCGACATGTTCCGCGCGTCTTGTTATCATAATTCTTTTGACAGTCTTAAACTTATGGAGAATGAAGGTGGCAGAATTGCCCGGTAAACATACCCGCCGTCTCTCGGCGGTATCCAGTCGACGCACGGCATCCCAGGCCGCTAGGCCTGCCGCGCCAGTTGCGGCGGAAAGCGATGTAGTCGAAGACGATGCAGTGCCTATTCAGCGTCCCAACTCGTCGCGCCGATCCACTCGCAGGGACACGCCGCAAAGTGTTCCCATTCCTACCTCTTATAAAATAATCGGCATCGCCACCGTCGTGATTCTGGTTGTCGTGGTATTCGGCTACGGGCCGTTCATGCGTTATCGGCTGACCGGCGCAATTGACAGCGCGGCCACGATGACCGAGCGGATGCAGGCGGCGGATTCGCTCTACGCGCGGCGCGATGGTTACGCGTACGGCATATTTCATCAACGGCTGGTCGGGACGGAGATGCAGGCGCGAGATGCGTCGGCGTACGGCATGTCCTTGATCGCCCGTGAAAACGGCGCGCTCAGCGTCAGCGCGACCGACGATCTGGCCTCGGCTTTGCCGGCGTTGGACCCGCTCGGAAAATGTGTCTTCACGGCGTTGCTCGGGCGGATTGCCAAAGCCATTCCGAAGCCTGACTTCGACAAAAAGATGCCGGACGACGACTCGAAAAAAATCGCCATAATCGCCAAGACTCTCATTCCCGAAACAAAGAATTCCGATGTGACGGTTCGCGTTGCGGCGATCGATGCGCTGTGCGAAGTGCCCGCGCCGGGAGTGTGCAATGCGCTGCTCGCGGCAGCCGCCAACGACACGGACGGAAACGTCAAAATGAAAGCGCGCAACGGCATTTTTGTCACCGCGTTGCCCGACGCCGCCGGAAACCTGTTGCTGGCGGTGGCGTCGTCGGACGCGGAACTCAAGAAGGAAGCGAGCGCGGCGTTCAAAAAAGTTCGCGAAAAAGCTAAGAGCGAAGATCTTCTGCCGCTTGTCAATAGCCCGGAAGAATCCGTGCGCAAGGAGATCGTCGCAGCGCTTGGCAAACGCCCAGCAGATTCCAAAGCAGCGGAAGGCGTCACGCAGGCGCTGAAAGACACCTCGGCGGAGATTCGAAAACTGGCCGTGAAGTCGGTTCAATTGACTGGAGTTGCCGGCCCTGTGTCGCAACTGCTTCCATTGATCAGCGATGCCGACGAATCGGTGCGCGTCCAGTGCGCCGAAACGCTTGGCGAACTGCGCGACGAAGGTTCAAAGAAAATTCTGATCGAGGCCTTCGGGAGCGGCCCGCAGGGCGAGACGCTGGTGGCGCTTTCCAAATCGCTGGGCAAGCGCAGCAATGGCAAGGATATTCCCGTAATCGGCGTGCTGATCGACCAGATGAACAAGCGTTCCGAGTCATTCGCCGGCATCCGCGAAGCGCTGGTCAGGATGACCAACGCCAAACAGGGCGCGAGACGCGACGCCGAACGCATGACCTGGGACGCGGCACGCTGGAACGCGTGGTGGGACAACATTTCCAAGCGCGAAAAGATCAAGAATGAGGCGCTGTCCAATCTGAAGAAGGCCGATGCGCGCAAACAGGAAGGAAATAAGTTTTATCCCGAGCTTTCCAAGATGACCAACGATGCGTTTGACATGTTGGAAAAATGCAGGGAGATGAACAATCCGGACGATCTGGAAGACGACGCGGAGATCGCTGGCATTGAGAACAAATACAAAGGCAATAAATACTATTTCGAGAAGCATCAAGTGCTCGATTTAAGTGGAAAAAAATAAGTTAACAGGCAAAAGACAGTAAGGGGAGCGACAATGCGAATCGATCTGTGGAATGTTGCGTGCTTGGCTTCGGTGTTGTTTCTGGCTGGCTGCACCACCGAGCAGGCAAAGAAGGCGATGGACAAGCCGATACCCTCGGACCAGTACACCGGTTTTGGCGCGAACGGCGCGGATTTGAGCAAGCGCAAAGCAGAGAAGCCCAAGCAGGTCAAGGACGAGATGGCACCCGAAGAAGCGGTCTCGACGCTGGTCGACCAATTGCAGCACACGCAAGCGGGCTATTCGATCACGGCCGAAGAGCAATTGATGTACTGGGGCGAAAAGCCCGGCGTGGGTCCGATTGTCGCGCGGCGCGTGCGCCCGCTGCTGAAGAGTTCGCGGGTCGAGCAGCGCGCGCCAGCGTTGCGCTTGACGGTGATGTTCGGCGGCCGCGACTCCATGGGCGATTTGATCGAGTGCCTGGCGGACAGCGAATACGGCATCCGCGAATCGGCGCACAGAGCGGTTCAAAACTATGTGCCGCGGGATTTCGGTTACGACCCGTCGAATGGTGGGGTAGCGCGCGCCCAAGCCGTGGATCAGTACCGCCGCTGGTGGCAATATGAAACGCGCAAGGGCGCCGTGCAGCCGCCGTCTGTCTACGAAGCCAACCCGCCGGTCGAAGCGCAGGTTCGAACCCCGCGCCAACCGCAACAGTCGGGCGTCAGCGGCGCGGAAACTATTCGTTAGCCATTGTGGTGCAGGCTTCCAGCCTGCACCACAAATCTATCTTTGGGCAAGCGTTCTCGCTTGCTCAATCCACGCGGCGTAATCGGGCTTCTTGAAATGCGCGGGCGGGCGACAGATGTCGTGCAGTTCGTCCGGCGTCGAAGTGGCCAGCGTCGCAAACGTGCAGATTCCGGCATCGTAAAGCCGTTTCTCAAAGGTGTGCCCGAGACCTTTTAGCGGTTCGAAATCGTCGGGTTTCGAGCGCGTCCAGGAACGGCCCTTCGAGTGCGATTCGTCCGCCAGGCGCAGGGCGTCGGCGCGCACCGCGTCGAAATTGAAGCGCTTCCGCAATCCTTCGTTCACCGCCAGTATGCGCGTCATTTCGTCGTTGGAAAGCCGGGAGAGATCCCAATACGTGCCGATTCCCGCCGAGTACAGTTTCGTCTCAAATCCCGAGCCGATGCCTTTTACATCGGAGAGATGTTGCGGGCAGTTGGCGCAATGCGCGGTTTCATCCTGCCGATCGCGAAGGATTCGCCCGGACGGCGGTGCACTCACCGCGCCGGTTGGAACCGTCTGCGGTAATTCTAGAACTGCTGTGTGATTCGCCATTGTGCCTGCCTCGGGCGAGTCGAGACGAGGCGGTTTTGAATTGGATTCACGTTCGCTCGCCGCTTTCAGTTCCGCGAGTTCAGTCTCGCGCATTTGAAGCGACGCTTGAATGGCGGTTTTCTCGGATTCTAGCGCCGCGTATTGATTTCTCAAGTGTTCGTGCTGCGTCTTAATCTCCTCGAACAGCCTTTCTCGCACTTTAAAGGAGGTGTGAACCGCGGCTTTTTCAGCTTCGATCGCGTCCATTTGACCCAGGACGACCTGACTCAGCGACTTGACTTGCGCGAGTTCTTTTTCGCGGGCTTTCAAGGCGGCATCGTGTTCATTCTTCGCTTGGCTCGACGCACTCAATTCTGATTGTAGCGCGTTGATCTTCGCGACTTGTTCGGCAGTGGCCTTTTCGACCGCTTCCAATTTACTTTCCGCCGTCGCACGCCCGTGCCGCAGCGCGTCCAACTGGCTGTTGAGCATCTCGCGAAATACATGAGCCACCACGTGCCGGCCCAACCACCAGCCCAACAAGAATGCCAGCACCGACAACCATAGCCACCAATAGTGTCCAAAAAGAGCATCACTGCCAGGGTTCATATTGGAGATCCTTTAATAATATTTCTTTAGACTGTCTCGTGGAGGTGTCATCCTACGTAAATCGGCGGGGCATGCAATCCAGCCGCGGATCGGAACCGAATCCGCGGTTCGCACGCGGCGTTTGATACAGAATTTACAGCAACGAAAAACGGGCCGTCAGGCCCGTTCCAAAAACTCCGAAATGGTCCTGTAACACGCGCCTCTAAAGCAGCAATTTCGCCGGGTGTTCGAGCAACTCTTTCAACGTTTGCAGGAATTTCGCGCCGATCGCACCGTCGATGACGCGATGATCGCAGCTTAGCGTGATACCCATTGTCTTGCCCGCGACGACGAGTCCCGCCGCGTTAACAACCGGCTTGGTCTGGATCGTCCCGACGGCCAGGATCGCCGCTTCCGGCGGATTGATGATCGCGAAGAAATGATCGACTCCGAACATGCCCAGATTCGAAATCGTAAATCCCGATCCGCTGAGTTCCGCGACGGTCAGTTTTTTGTCGCGCGCCTTGGCCGCGAGCTGTTTGACACCCGCGTTGATCTGCTTCAACGACAGCTTGTCGACGGTGCGCAGCACGGGCGTGTACAACCCGGCTTCGGTGGCGACGGCGACGGCGATGTTGACTTCGCCGTGGCGGCGGATGCTGGTGTTGTTAAACGCCGCGTTGACTTCCGGATGCCTGGCCAGCGCGACCGCGGCGACTTTGATCACCAGATCGTTGAAGCTGATCTTGATTCCGCCTTCTTCAACGGATGCGTTCAGTTCGTCGCGGAACGCCACCGCGCGATCCATCGACACTTCGCTGTACAGATAGAAATGGGGAATTGTCTGCTTGCTCTGAAGCAGGCGCTTGGCGATGGTTTGGCGCAGACCGCTCAGCGGAATGTCCTCGCCTACTCCGCCGGCGACGGGAACAGGCGCAGCCAGCGCGGCAGCGGGCGCGGTTTCCGGAACGTCGCGCGCGATAATGCGTCCGCCGGGACCGCTAGGCGCGATCTGAGCCAACTCGATGCCACGCTCTTTTGCGACTTTTTTCGCAAGCGGGCTGGCCTTGATGCGGCTGCCATCGCTGAAGGCTGAAACAGGAGGGGCTGCAAGCGTTGCTGTCGGTGCTGCGACGGCTGCGGCTGGCGCGACAGAATTTGTGGCCGCCGCAACCGGTTTCGCGGGAGCGGCGGCAGGGGCTGCGCCTTTCGCGAGAACCGCCGAAATGTCTTCGCCTGCCTTGCCGATGACGGCCAGCAATTCGCCGATCTTTCTCTTCGATCCTTCCGGTGCGATGATCTTGAGCAGCACGCCGCCATCGAATGTTTCGAGCGGCATGGTGGCCTTGTCGGTCTCGACTTCGGCGAGCGTGTCGCCGGCGGCAACCTTATCGCCCTCTTTTTTCACCCAGCGGTTGATGGTGCCCAGTTCCATCGTGGGGGAGAGGCTTACCATGCGGACTTCAATGGCCATTGAATCTCCGTCCTTTATTTGTTTTGCGCGTCAAATTAGTTGCAGCTCAAAATTCATTCTTACTTGTACGTCACCTTCTTCACCGCAGCGATGATCTTCTCCACGCTCGGCAGCACTGCGGCTTCGAGCTTCGGATTGTACGGCATCGGCACGTCCAGCGCGGCGACGCGGACGATCGGCGCGTCTAGGTCGTCGAAACAATACGTATAGACGCTTTCCGCAATCTGGGCGCCGACGCCGCACCAGTGCCAGCCTTCTTCGACGATGACCACGCGATGCGTCTTGGCGACGCTCTTCGCGATCGTCTCGATGTCGAAGGGCCGCAGTGTGCGGGGATCGATCAGTTCGCAGCTTATTTTCAGCTCCGATTCGATCTGCTCAATCGCGGCGGCGGCGGTGTGGCGGATGCGCGAATGCGCGATGATCGTGACGTCGGAACCTTCTTTGACAACGTCAGCCAAGCCGAACGGAACCAGATGCTCGCCGTCGGGCACTTCGAATTTCTTGCCGTAGAGCGCTTCGCTTTCAATGAAGATAATGGGGTCTTCGTCGCGGATGGCGGTCTTCAACAGGCCCTTCGCGTCGGCGCCCGTTGCCGGCATGGCGACTTTGAGTCCGGGAATGTGCGTGAACAGCGCTTCGAAGGATTGCGAATGCTGCGACGCGAGTTTGCCGCCCGCGCCGCCCGCGCCGCGAATCACCATGGGGCATTTGAACTGCCCGCCGGACATGTACAGCGTTTTGGCGGCGTTCGAAATAATCTGGTCGATGGCGCCGACGAGCGCAAAGTTCCAAGTCATCATTTCGACGATGGGCTTCAAGCCGTGCATCGCCGCGCCGACGCCGATGCCCGTGAATCCGCATTCGGAGATCGGCGTGTCGATCACGCGCTTGGGGCCGTATTTTGCCAGCAGTCCCTTGGAGACTTTATACGCCCCGTTGTATTCGGCGACTTCTTCGCCCATGAGAAACACGCGATCGTCTCGCGCCATCTCCTCGTCAATCGCCTGTCCCAACGCTTCGCGGTATTCAATCAGTGCCATGACATTCCTTTGTTTCAACGAAAAATGACAAAGTAAAATTAAAGCTCCACGCGCGGCAACAAATTCGGCGCCCACGGATTCGCCATGACGTCGCGCGTCAATTCCGCCAACTCGGGTTCGGGCGCCGCGATTGAATGTTCCACACTAGCCTTGGCTTCCAAATCCGCCGCCTCGTCGATTGCGACCAGCTTTTCATCTTTGACACCGTGCTCGATCAGTATCGATTTGAGCATCAAAATCGGGTCTTCCTTCTTCTTCTCTTCAACTTCGCTTGCAGTGCGGTAATTTGCGGGATCGGACATGGAGTGGCCGCGATAGCGGTACGTTTTGACCTCGATCAGGCAGGGGGTGTTTTCGAATCGGGCGCGCGCAATGGCATGAGAGAAACACTTGCGGACTTCCAGGACATCCATTCCGTCGCATTCGATACCGGGGAAATTGTAGCTTTCGGCGCGCTTGAAAAGTTCCTTCGTGGCGCTGGAGCGATTGACTGACGTTCCCATGCCGTACTTGTTGTTTTCGAGGACAAAGATAATCGGCAGGCGCCAAAGGCCGGCAATATTCATCGCTTCGTGAATGGCGCCTTGCTGCGCCGCGCCGTCGCCGTAAAAACCCAGCGTCACTTTCTTTTCGTTCTTGTACTTCTGCGCGAACGCCACGCCTGTCGCGACCGGAATATGGCTTCCCACAATACCGTTTCCGCCCATCATTCCGAGGGCGTTGTCGAAGAAGTGCATCGATCCGCCCTTGCCTTTGCTGCAGCCCGTGGCTTTGGCAAAAAGCTCGCCCATCAGCGAATCCGCGGACATGCCCATCGCGAGGGCGTGCCCGTGATCGCGGTAACCGGTCAGCACCTTGTCGCCTTTTTCAAGGCAACTGATCGCGCCGACGCAGACCGCTTCCTGCCCTATATAAAGGTGACAGAAGCCGCCGATGGCGCTTTTTTGATACTGCTGAAACGCCTGCTCCTCGAAGCGGCGAATGCGCATCATCTCCTTATAAAGGTGGAGCAGCAGGTCGACGCTCTCGACGGAATTGTTTTTTTCGACGGTAGCCATGACGTCGTTCTTCCGGGGTTTAGCGGCAATAGCGGTAGGCATGACGGGCTCCTTGAATCGTCTTTGAAATTCTTTGTGTACATTAACTTGCGTTATCATTAAGAAAAGTATATCGTTTGAATGGGAACGATAAGTTTTACTTATGGATAATTCAAACTCATGGACATCAATCCTTTACGCTACTTCGCGGAGGTCGCGAATGTTAAAAATTTTACGCGCGCGGCGAAAAACTGCCATGTGGCGCAACCGGCGCTGAGCCAACAGATCAAGCGTTTGGAAACGCTTATGGGTTTAAAACTGCTCAATCGACTTCCACGCGGCGCACAACTGACCACCGAAGGCGAGATCCTACTGCCGTATGTTCAAAAGGTTTTGAACGCGATACAGGAAACCGAAGACGTCGCGGCGGACCTGCGCGGATCGTCGCGCGGCGCTGTACGCATCGTGAGTTTGCCATCGGCGACGGTTTATGTTTTACCACCAAGAATCGCGGCTTTCAAACGAGATCACCCCAGAATCGATATCATTTTGGAAGAAAAGATAAGTACGGA
The DNA here is from genome assembly GCA_038227045.1 of Planctomycetota bacterium. Taxonomy (GTDB): domain Bacteria; phylum Planctomycetota; class SZUA-567; order H5-PLA8; family H5-PLA8; genus JANXLS01. The sequence continues at coordinate 57,306 of JBBRQD010000011.1, read as the reverse complement.
CATTCCACAGCAAGTCCTGGCGGGAAATTTCGATCTCGGCGTGACACAGGCCATGCACCCCTATCCCGGAATGACGCGCGTGCTGATTCACGAGGAAGAATTACTGCTGGCCGTGCCGGAAGGCCATGCGCTGTCGGCGCGCAGCGAAATAAAACTCAGCGACGCCGCGAACGAACAATTCGTGGTCACGAAGAAGAACACCGAATTCCGTTTTCTAGCCGAAGATCTGTGCCGCCGCGCCGGCTTCGAAATGCAAGCCGCATTCGAGGCCGATCATTTCGATTCGCTGCAAGCTTATGCCGCGGTGGGCTTGGGCGTGGCGTTGATTCCGGAGTCGGTGATCCTGAACACACTGACTCCAAAACCCCGCTATGTCCGCATCGCGCAACCGGACGCAAAACGCCGTCTCTGGCTGCTCTGGCCAGACCGTGGATTGAAAAATAAGTCGGCGGAACTCATGGTGCCGTATTTGAAGAGCCGGCAATACGCCGGGTAACATCGGTTTCAGGTTCCAAGTTTCAGGTTTCAGGTTTTTGAATTGGAATCGACGTGAATTGACGGATAATCGGCGATCAGGAAGGCAATTGAAAAAATATGGATCCCGATGACACCGTCTGCTTTTGTTTTCACGTTACCGGCCGCAAACTGCGCAACTACGCGCGGATTAACAAGCCGCAGGTGGCCTCCTTAATGAGCGAGTGTTACGGTGCGGGAACAGGCTGCGGCTGGTGCCGACCGATCATCGTTAAAATCTGGGAAACTTATGGGCAGGAAAAGCCCGGTGAAATCCCGACTCTCGCCAGCATGGCTGAACGCAAAGCCGCACGCGAACAATATTGGATGGAGAAGTACGGCAAGAAGCCAACGGAAGACAAAAAATAATCGTGCTCTTTAGCGACAAAATGTTACATTGTGTGCATATTTCCATTTCTTCTAAAAATCGCGGTGTACATCTCGGAACCATGATGAAAACACTTTTCGCTCCACTCTTGTTGGCGGCTGTATTCGCGTCTGTTTCCCGCGCCGCCGATCCGTTTGAACTCAAGCCCAACGACCGCGTCGTCTTCATCGGCGACGCGTTGGTCGAGCGCGATACCGCTTACAATTATCTTGAGACGATGCTGACTGTCCGCTACCACGGCAAGGGCGTGACGTTCCGCAACATCGGCTGGAGCGGCGATACCGTGTGGGGTGAATCGCGCGCTGTGTTTGGCCAGCAGAAGGACGGCTATAACGCGCTCATCAAAGCCATCAACGAGACGCGGCCGACCGTCGTGTTTCTCAATTACGGCATGAACGAATCGTTCGCTGGTGCCGCGGGATTGGCTCATTTTGAAGAGGGCTACAACGCGCTGCTCGACAATGTGCTCGACCCCGCCAAAGATGCGCAGTACGTCGCTGCCCCTCCTGCTCAGGCAAAAGATCGGCGAAATCCGAAAGAAGAGTTGGCTCCCGCGGCTGCTGAAAAGCGGCCAGTGCCGCGCGTGGTGCTGGTGTCGCCGATCGCGTTTCAGACCGATGAAGCGAACGCGCTTTCGAAGAACGTCAAGCAAAATGAAAATCTGAAGCTTTACTCCGACGCCATCAAGAAGCTCGCTGAAAAACGCGGTGCTCAGTTCATCGACATGTTCAGCCATTTTGGCGGCGGAGTCCTTCACAAGCGCACACGGTTGACCAGCGACGGCATGCATTTGAATGCGGAAGGTTACAAATTCTACGCCGCCGGTGTTGAAACTGCGTTAGGACTCAAACCCGTGGCGTGGAAATTCGCGTCCGTCGATGCCGGCGAATATGAGCCGGTCAACAAGCCCGTCGAAAAATCAATTGAATCGCAACCCTCCATCGAAAAATTGCGCGAACTCATCGAAGCCAAGAACCTGCAATTCTTCAACAAATGGCGGCCGCAGAACGAAACGTACATCTTCCTCTTCCGCAAGCGCGAACAGGGCAAGAACGCTAAAGAAATCCCCGAGTTCGATCCTTTTATTACCGCTAAAGAAGCTGAAATTGGCAGGCTTGCGGACGACGTGGCCAAGGGCTTGGGGCTTTAGCAGCGAAAACAGCGAAGAACTTCAAACATCGAATCGCGCGGATTTTCGCGGATCAACGCAGATAATTTTTAGAGATTTTTTAGTGGGGATGGTTTGGTGTTGTTTATCCTACCAAGCATTTGCCGTTATCCGCGTCGATCCGCGAAAATCTGTGCGATTCGATGTTCAAAAAAGGCATTAAAAATGGGCATTAGAAAAATGACGATTCACAGATTCCTTTCAATCTTAATCCTCCCTACCCTCTTCGCTGTTTTCGCGGTTGCCGGTGAGGCTCCCTTGAATCCGGAGGACGAGCGGCAGTTGTTTGAGCTTCCCGAGGGCTTTGAGATTAATTTGTTTGCGTCGGATCCGTTGATGGCCAAGCCGATCCACATGAATTTCGATCCTCAGGGGCGTTTGTGGGTGGCGTCGTCTGAGACTTATCCGCAAGTCAAGCCGGGTGAAGTACCCAACGACAAGATTCTTATTCTTGAAGACACGCAGGGGGCGGGGCACGCGGACAAGGTCACTGTTTTTGCCGACCATCTGTTTATTCCCACGGGAATCGCGCCCGGCGATGGCGGCGCGTATGTCGCCAACAGCACTCAGTTGCTGCATTTCAAAGACACCGATGGAGACGGCAAAGCCGACCTCAAGCGCGTGGTTCTTGATGGTTTCGGCACGGAAGACACGCATCATATTCTACACACGCTGCGCTGGGGCATGGATGGGCGGCTGTTCATGAATCAGTCGATTTACATTCACAGCCACATTGAAACGCCGTTCGGCGTCAAACGCTTGAACGCGGGCGGCACGTGGCGTTTCAAGCCCGACACGATGGAACTCGAAGTTTTCACGCGCGGACTGGTGAACCACTGGGGACATTGTTTTACGAAATGGGGCGAGTCGTTGGCAACTGACGGCGCGGGCGGCGAAGGCGTGAATTTCTTTTTTCACGGCGCGACGTTTTGCACCGCGGCAAACGCGCAGAAAATTCTGCACGGCACCACGCCCGGCAGCCCGAAATACGCGGGGTGCGAGCTCATCAGCGGCCGGCATTTTCCTGACGATTGGCAGGGCGACGTGATCACCAACGATTTCCGCGCCAGCCGCATTGTCCGCTTTAAACTCACTGAAGAAGGCTCGGGGTTCACGGCGAAACTGATGCCCGATGTCATCCATCTCAAGAACGTGAAGGGCAGCGGCAATGGCATGGAACGCGCGTTTCGTCCCATCGACGTGAAGATGGGCCCGGACGGCGCGCTGTACATTGCCGACTGGTTCAACCCGATTATCCAGCACGGCGAAGTCGACTTCCGCGACCCGCGCCGCGATCACACGCACGGCCGCATCTGGCGCCTGACCGCGAAGGGCCGGCCGCTTGTTGAACGGCCGAAGCTGGTTGGAGCAAGCGTCACAGAGTTGCTCAATCAATTTAAAGCGCCGGAAGATTACACGCGCGCGCAAGCCCGCCGCGTGCTCATCGAGAAAGGTCCGAAGGACGTGCTGCCCGCGCTGGCCGCGTGGGTGAAAGGACTCGATGCAAAGGATCCTATTTTTGCGCACAATCGGCTCGAAGCATTATGGCTTTTTCAGGCGTTCAATGCGCCCGAACCGGAATTGCTCAAGGCGGCTCTGGCGTCGCCCGAACTGCATGTTCGCGCGGCCGCGTTGCGCGTGTTGCGCGACTGGCATGTGCAGATTCCCGATGCGCTGGAGCTTCTGGCTAAGAGTGTTTTGGACGAAAGTCCACGCGTGCGCTTGGAGGCCATCACGGCGCTTGAAAACATTCCCGATCAGCGCTCGCTTGAAATCGCGCTGCGTGCGCTCGACAAGCCGCAGGATGCCAACATCGATTTCGCGCTTTCTCACGCGGTGAACGGCCTGAAGGATCAATGGATTCCCGGCGTCGAAAGCGGCACGTATGCGTTCAATGGAAACCTGCGGGCGTTGTCGTTTGCGCTGCAAGCGTCCGGCACGAAATCGGGGATTGCGCCGCTTTTGAAATTGCTCAAGGAAAACAAGATCGCCGCGGCAAATCAAGACGAGGTTCTGGCGCTTGTCGCCGGTTTGGGCGGACCGGCCGAGTTGCAGGAAATCTTCCAGTTGCAGGAGAATTCCACCGATGCCGGATTCCGGTTGCGGGCGCTCATGGCGCTCGAACGCAGCGCGCGCGAACGGCATGCGAAACCCGGTGGCGATCTCTCGTCGATCAAGAAACTCATTGAGAGCAACGATGCGACACTGACTCCTGCGGCATTGCGTTTGGCGGGCGCGTTGAAGATGGAGAATCTGCGCACCGAAATCGGCGCGGCAATCAACGACCCCAAAGCTGCGGATTCTCTCAAGCTCGCGGCCATTGACGCGCTGGTGTCGCTCGGCGGCGCCAAGAGCGTTGCGACGCTTGCCAACGCGGCCAAGGCCGACACACGTGCGCCGGTTCGCGCGCGCGCCGTCGCGGGATTCGCGGCGCTGGAGGCTTCCGCCGCCGTCGCGCCGGCTGTCTCACTGCTCGGACAACCGTTGCAGCCGAACGAAACCGCTGAGGTGTTCGCCGCGTTTGCAAAGAAGGAAGGCGCGGGCGCGGCGCTGGCCAAGGCGCTCGCAGCCGGCAAGATCGCGCCGGAGAATGCCGAAGGTGGCTTGCGTTATTTCAATGCGTCGGGACAGAATCAGCCGGAATTGCTGGCGTTCCTGAAATCCGCGGCGCAAGCCAATGCGGGCGGCGCGTCGGCCTCACCGCCCCTCGCCGGAAAGAAACCCGGCGATTTGGCCGCGGCGATGAATGCCGACGAAAAGAAATCGATGTCCGCCGACGACATGAAAGCCATGATGGCCGACGTTCAACAGCACGGCGACGCGGCGCGTGGCGAGAAGATTTTCCGGCGCAAAACGCTGAGCTGCTTCAGTTGCCACGCCATCGGTGGCGCGGGCGGGCAGGTCGGCCCCGATCTCTCGAACGTGGGCGCGGCATCGCCGCTCGATTACGTCATCGATTCAGTCCTCGCTCCGAACAAGACGGTAAAAGAGGGCTACAACGCCTGGACTGTCATGACCAAGGACAAGGAAGTATTCACCGGCAATATCGTGCGCCAGACTGCGACGCATCTGATTTTGCGCGACGGCACGCGCGACGAAATTCCCATCGCGCTCGACCAGATCCAAAAGAAGCGCGAAGCCGGCTCGTTGATGCCCAACGGCCTGGCCGATTCGCTGACACGCGGCGAATTCGCGGACCTGGCCCGTTTCCTGTCGGAACTCGGCAAGCCCGGCCCGTTCTCAACGGCGCAGAGCGTGGCGGTGCGGCGATTCCAAATGCTCGATCCGCTGCCGGACGCCGTCGCTACCGCGCCGCTTGCCGAAATTCCGAAACTGCTTGCCGGCAGCGTCCATTGGATCTGGACGCCCATTTTCGCAGAAACGTCCGGCGTGCTGCCCGCCGCGGAAATTGCGCGCGGAAAGAGCAAGCCTGTTGCGCTGATTCGCTTCGATCTGGACGTCACCACACCCGGCAAAATTGCGTTTCGCGTGAATTCCGCGAAGGGTCTGACACTCTGGCTCGATGGGGTTCAAATCGACACGGCGGCCGGGTCCGTCGACGTTCAAAAAGGTGCACACGTATTTACCGAAGTGATCGATTTTGCTCAACGCGGCGACGAGAATTTCAAGATCGACATCGAAGAACTCGCCGGCTCGCCCGCCCGGTTTCAACGAAAATAGATTGCGGTTTGAAGATTGAAGGTTTAATGTTGTATAGTGACACGGGTGGTTCATGGTCAAATACTATGACCGAACTGGCTGTTGCATCTATCAAATCTGAAACGGATTTTTATATTCATTTGTGTGCAAAAGAATATAATAGTTCTGCCTATCTTTATTAGGATCGTATAACTGAATAAGGGCGAGGTATGAGCGATACGATTATATTTGACCAGGATGGAGAGTCCAAAGCCGACGTGCTGTTAGTGTGCCGCTGCAGCAATACGCTGGGTGCTCTGGCTGCCATATTGAATAAAGCCGGTTCCGCGGTATTGACGGCTCAGACGCCGGTTGACGCGTGGAAAATCGTGCGGCGCGGCGCGGTGGGATGCGTGGTTCTGGATATTACATTGCTGTCCCATGATGCTTTGCAATTATTTCGGGCCTGTCGCACCTCGCGCAATACATTTGGCATTCCGTTTCTGTTTTTGACGACAATCGATTGCCTGACGCCGAAATTCGAAGACGTATGGCCGGAGACCGCGCGCGATGCGTGGATTTCGCTGCCGTGTCCCTCGCCTCAGTTCTTGACCGCCGTCCGCAATCTGCTCGCCGCCAACGTTCGCATGGCGATGCCTCCAATCGAGACGTCCGCTCCAGCCGATCACATGGATGGTTCCGTAACTCCGCCGGTGGGTCTTTCGCCTGTGCTAAAGAACGCATCGGGCACTAACCGCGCCCCGCCGACCCAATCCGGCCGGCTCGCCGTCAACGCCGCCAACCTGGAAAACGCAATCTTCTCCGGCAAACTCGGCACGCTCCAATTCTCTCAGATTCTCGGCTTGATCGAACCCTTGCGTCTCACGGGCACGCTCAAGATTTTCGACGGCGTCCGCACCGGCGACGTCTATTTTGTCGATGGAAAAGTGCACCACGCGGAACTAAACGAAATCGTCGGTTCCGAAGCGCTTTTTCTGCTCTTTCATCTGAACAAAGGCTCGTTCCAATTTGAAATGGGCCCGCCCACGACATTCCGCACGGTCGAAGGCAACACCATGTCCCTGTTGTTGGAAGGGATGCGGCAAATGGATGAAGTCAAGGCGAGCATTTCGGCATTCAAGGAACGTCAAAATACCGGTGCGTATGCCCCCATTTTGGTTGGGCGCTCAAAATAAAAGTTCAATATAAGTGTTCAGTGTCGCCAGAGCCGCGCGCGTCAGTAAGCGGCTTTCTCTTGCTCGAAGAAACAGTCTTTGCCGCTTACTGACGTGCGCGGCTCTGGAGTGCGCCTCGACGCCCTTGGACTTTGAATCGAACGATTTATGGGACTTGACGAGTGCGTGGCTTGAGCCTATAAACACGCGCTGATTTCGCGTCGAAACAAGCCCCGTGCCGCACGGGGCTTTTCGTTGGCAATCCTTTTTTGCGGCAATGCGATTTGTTTTACAGAAGGGAAGCGAACACAGTGGCTGCGGAAAACGAGAGCGACAAGGACGACGATCTCCTCGCCGTTGAAGTAAGCGTCAAAGACGCAGGCCTTTGGGAAAAAACGGTCTCGGTGACCGTTGCGGCCACCGACGTGAACCGGGAATTCAACTCCGTATTGGGGGAACTCGCGGGCAAGGTCAATCTGCCCGGCTTCCGCGCCGGTAAAGTTCCCAAAGAAGTCGTCGAACGAAAGTTCGGTGCCGACGTCAAGCGGCAGGTCGCGGGCAACTTGCTCCAGCAGGCCGTCTATTCGGCCATCGAAAAAGAAGGGCTGAACACCATCGGCGAGCCTTCGTTCGAAGCGCCGGAAAAGATCGCCGCCGCGCGCGGACAGCCGTTCACGTTCGAATTCACGACCGAAATTTTTCCGCAATTCGAATTGCCGCCGTACACCGGCTTGAAGTCCGACAAGGAAGAGATCGACGTGCTTCCCGCCGAGATGGATGAGGCACTTGAGCGTATTCGCGAACGCTTCGTCGAAGAAGCGCCCGCCGAAGAAGGCCGCGCCATGGCCAACAAAGACAGCGCGGCGGGTGTACTGCGAGTGCTGGTCGACGGCGTCGAAGTCCACACTGAAAAAGACGCCCGCCTGCTGGTTGTCGACGGCCACGTCTTTGGCGCGCATGCCCATATTGCCGATTCGTATCTGCTGGGCGCCAAAGTGGGCGAGAAGCGCGTCATCGACGAAACGCTCGCGGACAGTTTCCCAATTGAAGAACAGCGCGGCAAGAAAGCGACGATCGAATTCGAGGTCCAGGCCATCCGCTCGCTGCATCTTCCGCCGCTCGACGACGAACTGGCCAAGAAAGTAAACATGCCCGACGCTCAGTCGCTCAAAGACCGGGTGCACGCGTCGCTGCTGGAAAAAATCCGCGACACGATCGAAGATCGCACCGCCAACGAATTGCTTCGCCAGATCGAAGAAAAGGTCTCGTTCGAACTGCCGCCCCGCGCGCTGCAACATGCGGCGACGAATAACCTGAGCCAGAACATTCAACAGATGAGCAAGATGGGCATCACTCCGGCTGCCATGGGCATCTCCACGGATATGATGGCCGGGCAGTCCTTGGAACACGGGAAAAAAGAACTGCGCCGATTCTTCATTCTCTCAGCGATCGCCGACAAGGAGAACCTCGTCGCCGAGGAAGAGGAAGTCGACGACGTGATCCTGAATATGTCGCGCCAGCAACAAGTGCCGGTGCAGCAGTTGTTCGACAAGCTCGCGCAAGAAGGCCAGATTCAGCAAATCGAGACGAACATTCGTTTTAAGAAGGCCATGGAATGGATCACCGACTACGCTGAATTAACGGTCGTGCCGCGCAAGCCGTTCAACCAGGACGGTGGGCACGACCACGGCCATGATCACGGCGAACACGCCGAACACGGACACGAGCACGGCGAAGCGGGGCACGATCACGGCGAGCAGGCTCCAGCGATTTCCGCCGAACATGGCCACGAACATGGCCACGACTGCGGCCACGCCGGCCCTGTGGAACACGGGCATGATTGCGGGCACGATCACGGTGGACACGACCACGGACATAGTTAATTCCGAAGTTTGAGTTTATCGGCGGCCTACTTAATCGCTGATGAACGCAAATACACGCGGATTACCGCGGATGGAATAAAGGGGCTTTTGGAATGGCGCTTCTGTTTTCTCCATCCATTTTTATCTGCGGTAATCTGTGTTCATTCGCGTTCATCTGCGATTAAGTTATGCATTGGAATTAATCGGCGTCGCACATAAAGATTTAGTTCGCAGTTCTCGATTTGGGTGCGTCTTGATATAAGCGATAAAATTGCGGGCCGCCCTTTTTGGATAAAGAACGGGCGGCTAAAAAAACGAAGAACGAACGGAGATCTTACAGAAAATGGCCATTATTCCGAATGTGATCGAACGGACGGGGCGCGGCGAACGCGGCTGGGACATTTACAGCCGCCTGTTGAAGGACCGCATCGTGTTTCTGGGTGAAGAGATCAACGAATTCACCGCCGCGACCGTGGTCGCGCAGATGCTCTATTTGCAGCTTGAGAACAAAGAAGCGGACATCGAGCTATATATTATGTCGCCGGGCGGATCGGTGACCGCCGGACTGGCGATTTACGATACGATGCAGCACGTCACCAACGACGTGGCGACGTATTGCGTGGGCCAGGCCGCGAGCATGGGCGCGTTCCTGCTTGCGTCGGGCGCAAAAGGCAAACGCTTCGCCCTTCCGCACGCGCGCATCATGATCCACCAGCCATGGGGCGGCGCGCAGGGCACTGCGGCGGACATTGTCATCCAAGCCGAAGAGATCATTCGCCTGAAGCGTTCGCTGAATGAACTGTATTCCAAACACACCGGCCAGCCTGTCGATCGCATCGTCAAAGACAGCGACCGCGACTTCTTCATGTCGGCCGACCAGGCGAAGGAATACGGCTTGATCGACGAAGTGCTGAAGTAAGAGTTTGGAATTTGGAGTTAAGGGTTAGGAAGAGCGGACTTCGGTCCGCTTTTTTTATATCGTGATTTTCGTCCGTGCCTGGCGTTCTCAGGCATTTTAGGCTCTTGAACGCTCATTATTTTTTCGTAATCTGAGCGGCTGAAGATTGTTGCGATAGATATGTTTTTTTGCCTGAAAACCGTTGCTTTTATCAAAAGGACGGCTACAAACCAACCAGACGGTATGCTTACTCCAACAAAATAGAATACTTAGAGGGATCTAAATGGCACTTAAACCCGGCACGCGCATGACCTCGCGGGGTGAGCAGACGCGAGACCTGATCATGCAAGCCGCGCGAAAATTGTTTACTCGGCGCGGATACCATTATACGAGCATCTACGACCTTTTCGATCAAGCCGAAACAACAAAAGGCGCGTTTTTTCATCACTGGAAAACGAAAGAAGATCTGGCGCTTTCTATTTTGGAGCGGATGGAGGCTTTCTTCGACACCAATTTTTTTCGCATTGTCGAGGAACCAGGACGTGCGCGAGACAAGATTGAAACTGTCATAAACCTTATAAGCAGCATGAGTAACGGAGACGGAGGCTATGGCCGGCTGTTCGCAACGTGGTGTATGGAACTGGCCGAAAACGAAGATCAACTCGGGCCAGCCGTACACAAGCTAAAAGCGCGCTGGTGCGGGCTTTGGCGCGAGCTCATACAGCGGGCTCAAGCGGAAAAAGATATGCGCGCGGATATTTCTGCGGAAAATCTCAGTTTCCTTGTGGTTTCGGCAATCTTCGGCGTCCAATTGATGAAGCGAGAAGGAGAGCCGGAAACAGAAAGCGTGTTCGAAGCACTGAGGCGAACGATTTTAACTTAAAAATGAAAAAAGTAGAAAATTAATCAAAGAAACCGACCAGTTGGTCGTCTAAATTATTGACAGACCGATAATGATGTGGTTAAGTGAAAAAGAAGAGATTCGGCAGTTTCGACGAAAAACTGAAGTAAAAGTCGAAAAACATTTGACAACTGAAAAGACGAGAATCGCCGCTCCCGGGTGTTACCTGAAGAGACGATATCCCTGGAACCCCCTCCTCCACTGTTCGTCTTGAGGGTAGCAGCCGGGGCGGCACTAAAAAGAAACAGAAGAAAGATGTAAAAATAATTGTGTGTCAAGTAAACCATTAAATATATAATGACACCAAATGAAGTAGATACAGGATCAAAAATGTTTTCCTATAACGCGGGAGATTGAATCGACAATCGAGGTTGACCAACCAGTTGTACAAAGCATCACATCAATACCAACCCTCGAATGTACGTCCTCCAATCTGCAGTACTCAACAACGTCGGTTACCGGTTCCTTCTCTCGCGTTCGAATGTTCCAAAAGACCCGGCTTCAGAAATGAAGCCGGGTCTTTTGTTGGAATCGGCGAAGTTATTTTGTCAACTTGTCTTGCCCGCTCCCCCACTCCGCGGGGAACAGCTCGCGATACTGCGTGAATGCGCCCCAGACTTCCATCGGCGTCCCGAACGCGAGTTGTTTTCCGTCCGCGATCAGCAGCACTTTGTCGATATTCTTCAACACCGCCGCGCGATGCGAGACGATGAATGTCGTCCGGCCTTTGCAGAGCTTCTCCAGCGCCGGTAGCAGTTCGCGCTCCGCGCTCAAATCCAGCGCGGACGTCGGTTCGTCCAGCAGCGCAATGCGCGGGTCGCGCAGGAAAAGCCGCGCGATGGCAATGCGCTGGCGTTCGCCGCCGGACAGGCCCGCACCGCGTTCCCCCGGCAGCGAATCAAGGCCTTTCGGCATGTTCGCGACAATCTTGTCCACGCCCGCGGCCAACGCGGCCTCTCGAATTTTTTCGAGGCTCGCCGGGCCCGACCCCAGCGCGATATTTTCAGCGATCGAGCGGTTGAGCAACTGCGTGTCTTGCAACACCACGCCGGTGTGCCTGTGCCAGCTTTCGCCCGACACCTCACTCAGATTGCGACCGTCGATATCGATCCTGCCGGCACTCGGCGTCTGCAATTTCAATAGCAAATCCAACAGGGTGCTTTTGCCCGCGCCATTGGGGCCAATCACGGCGATGCGCTCGCCGGGCGCGACATTGAAATTCACGCCGCCGAGCGCGGGGCGTCCGCCTTTTGGATAATTGAATGTAACGTCCACCGCGCGCACCGCGCCCGAGATCGTTTCCAGCGCGAGCGTTCCGCGTTGATCCGTCGCGTCAATTTCGCGCAGCAATTCCGCCAGGCGCGAAGAGGAGGCGCTGGCCTGCTGAATTTTCACGAGCATCTGCGCGCCGCGCACCATGGGTTCGGCGGCGATTTCCATGTATGCCAGAATCATGATCAAACCGCCCGCCGTCAAACTGCCGTGGAGCCACGCATATCCGCCGGCCAGCAGCACCAGTGCTATGCCCGTGTATTCGGCGAACCCGAAGAACGGCTTGATGACGGCGCGCACTTCGCCGGCTTCTTCGAGCCCTTCTGCCTGCTCGCGCGACGCTTCGCTGACGCGCTCGCGTTCGCGATCCACCGCGCCGTGCGCGTGTATCGCTCTCATGCCGCCGAGCGATTCGTGGACGTTCGACATCATTTTCGACGCGTCATCCATCGACGATTGCTGGTCGCTCCAGCCCTTTCGGCCGAGAAACAATGAGATGAGCGCAACGATCAGCATGAATGTGGTGAAAATCGCCCCGATCGCGGGATTGAGCCAGAAGATGACCGCAAGCAGACCCAGGACCGTCGTCGCATCGAACGGCAATTCAAAGACCAGGTCGAGCAACGCATCCTGCAGCGATTTGACGTCGCCGACCAGATGCGAGAGAATTTCACCCATGCGCCGGTCGGTGAGAAAATGAGCTGGCTGCGCCTGGATGCGCGAAAATATATCGTCGCGCAGTTTTGCCGCGCCGCGGTAAATCATTCTGTTTTGCAGGCGCGTGACACCGTAAGTCGCGAGACTGACCAAGCCCACCACCGCCAGCATTTCGAGACAGATCACAACCAGTTGCGCGAATGCCTGATCAGGGGTCGTTTCGATTTTTTTTATGGCGACATTTTCGATCAAATCGACCGCCATGCCCACCAGAAACGGAATGACCGTGTTGGCGATGCCGACAAACACGATCAGCGCCGACGACAGCGTCAAATCGCGCGGCGACAAAAAATAGGTGCGGGCGATGCGCCAAAACGGATGCGATTTCTGTTGGGAATCAACGGCCATTCGGTTCCTTTTGAATTCGGGCGAGTCGCGCGAATTTTCGGTAATAATCGCTCGCCAGCATCCCTTGCACATGCACGTCCGCCCCGCCGCCTGCGCGTGGCAGATAGTCCTTTAAAATCGCTTCGGTTTCAAGAAAATTCGCGTTGAGGCGCAGGCTCATGTCATTATTTGCATACGTGAACCCGTACATTTTGTGAATATGGAACCCTTCAAACGCGATGCGCCCAATCTCGCGCAGCACCAATCGAGCCATGAACGGTCCGGCATGCAAACCGGGCGCAAGAAAAAAATCAAGTTCCACCGTGCGGCTCACCCAATCGAACCACATGTAATGCGCCAGCGCGGCCGGCTCGCCGTCGAATTCAATGATAAATGCGCATTCGCCGTCTTGAAATTCATCCAGCCCGGCCAGTTTGTCTACCTTCGCGCGCAAGCCTTCGGGCGAAAGCTCCTCGTCTTCGATCGTCGCCTGAATCAACGGATCGCCGTACCAGCGGATCAGCAATCCGGCGTCGTCCGGGCCGACGCGCCGGGACAGAATTCCTTTTTGAAGCGATGACGTGCCCGGTGCCGCTCGCGATGCCGGTGGACGTGCTAGAATCGCGCTGTCGGCACCTTCTTCTTCCTCTGCCAGCGCCGCCAGCCGCGCGGAACGGTCATCGGAAGTCCACCCCAGCATGACCAGGTCGTGGTACGCACCACCAAAAAAATAATGCTCGCGCAGCACGCCTTCGCTCTTGAATCCGATTGCTTTCAAAAGCCCGATCTTCTCCGATTCCTCCTTGAGCGCCAGAAGCTGCACGCGGCTGAGCTTTTGAGCAGTGCAGGCTGCGCGAAAACACGCGCCAAATTCGGCCGCTTCTTGTGAACCGGCCGCTGGATATCCGTCAAAAAAAACCGTATCGAAGTTTGCCAGTTCCAAGCCCGGCTGCTTGTCCCGAAAATGCGTGCAGCCGGCGAGTTCCTGCCCGCGAAGACACAGCAGCATCGCGCTGTCGTTCTCCGTGCAATACTCCGCGAAGCGCTCCGGCCTCATCAGCGGTGGAGGGCCGGAAACGTCGATGAAAAACGGCTGGCCGAGCTGCCGCATGTAGAACGCATACAGCCGGCGCAAGCCATCGTCGTTTGCAATTTCAAGAGATAGAGTCATTCGAACAAATCCATTTCCCATTGTCCATTTACCATTTTTCATTTTCCATTGAAACAACTCACAAATTCGTTAACGAAAATGAAAAATGAAAAATGGCAAATGAGAAATGGTAAATGGGCCGTTCAATCGCAATAGACTTTCTGGCTCTCTTCGTATTCGCGCTCGAATTGTTCGGCATTCAGCGCGATCGTGCCGCTGTTCTGCAGCAGCGCGGCGAGATCCTTGGTCAACGTGAACATGCGCAAGTGGGCATTGCCGTCGTAGAACTTCAGTTTGCCTTCGACGCGCGCCGCAATGCGTGCGTTCACTTCATCCGTCGCGATGTCCAGTGACGCGCCGCCGTTGCTCGCCGCGACCCACGACCACTGAGCGAAAAACGTCGGAATGTGCTGGCAGTAGGTGCGCACCTGGCTGAACGCGGTGCCGAGCGTTTTGCGGATCGTCGAATGCGAGAAATATTCGCACACGCTCAACTCGCCCGCTTGAACCAGGAAAATCCCGCCAGGATTGAGCCGCGAGGCCACGGTTTTATAAAAGTCCTTCGTGTACAACGCGAAGCTCGGCCCCAAATCGATCTGGTCGGTCAGGTCCATGAAGATCACGTCGAATTTTTCCGGCGTCTCCTCGATCCATTTTTTCCCGTCGGCGATGACCAGCCGCGCGCGCGAATCCTCATACGAGCCCGCGGACCATTCGGGCAGCAACTTGCGGCAGCACTCGACGACATCGCCGTCGATGTCCACCATCGTTGCCTGCGACACGGTGCGATGTTTCAAGACCTCCCGCAACGACGCGCCTTCGCCGCCGCCGAGAACGAGCACGCTCTTCGGGTTCTGGTGCGCGATCATGGCCGGATGAATCAGCGTCTCGTGATACATGTACTCGTCGCGCTCGGCCGACTGCACCGCGCCGTCCAGCAGCAGAATTTTGCCATAGGAACGGTTTTTGATGATGCCGATATTCTGGAATTCGCTCGTGTCGCTGTACAGCCACTCGGCCACCTCATAAAGGTGGCGTTCATGCGGATCGGCGTCTTCCACGTACCACGATCGCCGCTCTTTGCGCGATGCGTCGACGGCCTCCATAGGTTCCAAATGTGTCACGCCACCCGTCGCGGATGCCGCCGTCGTGTCGCTGTTGCAGAAGACATTGGGTTCGGACGTCGGCTGGCCGCGCGTCAATTCGCGAACCTGAACCTGGGTGGCTTCGAGTGTCGCGGCAAGCATTTGTATGGCAAGATGCGGTTTTGTATGCTCGCCGCACGTAAAAATATCGACCGCTGCGTAGCCGTTTTCCGGCCAGGTGTGGATCGAAATATGCGATTCAGCCAGGCACAATAATCCATTGACGCCAATCGCTGAGAATTGATGAAAATAACTATTCAGGATCGTCGCGTTGGCGGACACCGCCGCTGCCTCCATCGCGTGCTTGATCGCAGGCACCTTTGTCAAAATGCTCGGATTACAGCCATTCAATTCACAAACCAGGTGCATGCCTAGTGTGTTCATGCGAGATCCTCTGAACTAAAAAATAGCAATAGATTTGGGACCGGGATTTTACAGCAGAGATACTCGCAATGCGCACAGAATATGGCTAAAAATAAATGACTGGATTGTGACAATACTTTCATCGGAGTATTGCTGGAAACCGCGTCTTGCTCTTAAATAAGCAAAATGAACGCGAACGATCGCAAAATATCCTGAAGCGCGTGGGGCTTTAGGGTACTGTAGTGCTACAGATCTGCATAAGGAATCACGCGCGATGAAATTGCTCGTAGTCGAAGATGAATTGAAAGCCGCCACGTATCTCCAAAAAGGTTTGGGAGAGAATGGTTACGTCGTGGATGTGGCCGGGGATGGCCAGCAGGGTCTGACTCAGGCCACGTCCGCGGGCTACGAGCTGATTATTTTGGACGTCATGCTTCCTACGATGGATGGCTGGACGGTCCTGCAAAAGCTGCGGGAGGCCAAAGTCAACACGCCGGTTCTGGTGCTTACCGCCCGCGACGCCGTGCACGACCGCGTCAAGGGCCTTGAGCTCGGCGCGGACGATTATCTCGTCAAGCCGTTCGCTTTTTCGGAACTGCTCGCGCGCATCCGCTCGCTGCTGCGCCGCGGAAAAACGCTCGCCGACACAACCCTGCGCATCGCCGATCTCGAAATCGATTTCGTCCGCCACAAAGCCCATCGCGCCGCAAAACGCATGGAACTGACGCCCAAAGAATTCGCGCTGTTGTCGCTGATGGCCCGCCGCGCCGGCGAAGTCCTCTCCCGAACACTGATCGCCGAGCAAGTCTGGGATATGAATTTCGATTGCGGCACGAATATCGTCGACGTCCACATGCGCCGCCTGCGCTCGAAAGTCGATGACCCCTTCGAGCACAAATTGATTCACACGGTGCGAGGCGTCGGCTACGTCCTGGAAGACCGCAAGGACGCCTGACCCTTTCGTTCGCGGCTTTATTTTTCTACGGCTCAAATTCCTGCGCCCGATCCTCCGGCAGCAGGTACATTTTCAAAATGTCTTTTTGCGGTTTGCCCGCTGCGCGCAGATCCAGCGCGTCGAATTTCAACTCGCCCACATTCAATTTCTCGCCATCTTTAATGGTAAAAGAACCGATCAACGTGCGGATGGGTTCTTTGGGCGGTGCAAATTCGGCTTCGTCATCGTCAGTGAGATTCAACGTCGCGAAAACGGAATACTCTCCGGCCGGCAGCGACTTGATTTCAAAAGTCCCCGGAACGTGCGGCTTGAAATTCTCCGGCGGTTTGCCCACGATCAACGGTTCGGCGGAATGCGTATACACGTCGATCGTCTCCTGCAAACTGCCCTCCGCCACTGCATGACGGCCCTGCACTTTCAAACTGATGGTGGCAGTCTTTTCAGTGTCGGTCCCCAGAGGAAACGATGTGATGCGGACGCGACCCGACGCCGTTGCCGTGCCGCGTTTTAGATTGGACTTCACCGCTTCGAGCGCCGTAAGCGCGGCGACCGTCACAACCGGCTTGACTTCAAAAAGTTCGGCGGAGGGAGTCGCGGTTAATTCTCCCGGCGATGCCGTGCCGGTCGTCAGGCTGTTTTCGAATACCGACAATTGGTACTGCCCCGGCGGAAGATTCCGGAATTCGGCCCGGCCATCACTATCCACTGCGCCCGCAATTTGACCATAAGGAGCGGGATACGCTTGAGTGGCATTGAGTGTTGCCGCGTGTACGAGCTGCGCCGCGCAACCCGCGAATTCAACGCCGCAATCGATGGCGATACCGCCGGGCTGCACGAGTTCGATGACCACGTTCCGCGGTTTTGTGGCGTCGATTTTCTCCAGATCATAGGACAATTTAAACGCGACCGGCAGTTTCGCCATAAGCCCGGGGGCTTTGACGCTCAAATAATGGTCACCCGGCGTCACGCCTGAAAACGAAAAGGTACCGTTCGCTCCGACGGGTTCGAAACGCCAGTCGTCCAGCGTCGCCATGGTGACGGACGGCGAAAACCCCTCCGGCAACCGCACGCTCGCATCAATCCGCAGGCCCGGCCGCATGACCCATTTAATGTCCTTCTCTTCGTCGGCCACAACCTCCACCCGCCCCGCGTGCAATGGCAAAAAATATCCTTTCAGCGTCGCCAGAAATTCGCGGGGGCCGGTGGCGAGTCCGTTCAGTCGCGCAACGCCTTTTGCATTGGTGACGGCGTTGTGCGGATTCTTCTGGACGTAGAAGGGAGATCTTGATTCGTTAACCGGCGATAAGGCGACGCCGGAAAGCGGTTTCCCCTGATCGTCAGTGACGGTGATGCGCAGCGACCCGTAATCCTGTGCCTGAAGTTTATAATCTTTGTCGGCATCGAACGGCGCTTCCGCCACGCAAGGTTTGCAACCCGCGTGACGAAAAAAAATATATTCCTTAAGCGCCGCATCCACTGGGGCATCGCCGGCCGCCGGCACCTTCACGCGCTGAACCCGGCAGGTGAAGGCACCGTTGTCCTGAGTTGAAGTGGTGGTGTTCTGGCGAAAAGGGCAAATATACTGCACTTCCGCATTCAATACCGGTTCGCCGCCGGGCAGCAACACACGGCCTTTGATTTCGGTAAGCGTTTCGACAACTTCGGCTTTCAACGTCACTTCCGGGGCGAGGGTCTGCTGCCCCAGCGCCACTTCAATTCCGAACACATAACCGCGCGGCCCGCCGGTCCCTTCCTCCCACTCGGGGTGGAATTCAACGGCGTACTTTCCCGGCGCCAAATTCTCAAATCGGTAAAAGCCTTTTGAATCCGTCGCGACTTCAGTCACGAGATTGGACGGAATTTGATTCGGCTGGTTTTGCGGCGTGGCCATCAGGCTTGCCCAATTCTCTTCCGTCGCCACGCGCACCTGAAGTCCCTTCGCACCCTTGGCATTCGCGGTCATGATCCGGCCCTTGATCGAGCCATTCTTGGCCGGCTCTTTTTTGATCGGCTCGAGTTGCTCGAGCCGCACTGTTTCGCCCGGCTTGATCTCAATCTCCGTCTGAATCAACGTGCCGCCGTTTTCGCCTTTGTCGTCAGTCTCCGCGGTGACGGCGACTTGGTATTTTCCCGGCGAAAGATCGTCTATTTCCACCGCGCCATTTTCATCGGTTTCCTTTTGATCGCTGTGAACGGCAACGTTTCGCGCGGCCGCCTGCATACGCTCTTTGAGAGCACCTGAATAAACAGGCGTGACGAACACCGAGACAGTCTCTTTGGTCCGCGCGTTTCCGTCGGCCTTCTTTAATTTTAACTCAATCTTTCCCGCGTGGCGCTCCTTCAGGACTATGCCCGGCACCGCTGTCGCCACACCCTCGCGCACGCGCACCATCGCGCCCAGCGCCGGATAGTGGCCGGGCGCCTGCGCCACACACGTGTACACGCCCTCGGCCACATTCTCAAGACGCCACTTTCCATCCTCGCCGGCTTGCGCGACCCGCCCCGTTCCGACTTCCGCCGCAATGACATTGTTGTTGTTGAGGAACGGCACGCCGTTGAGCATCTGCATGGAACAAAGGAGCTGCATCTGAAACGTCTCAGGATCGAAGCGCACGCCCGTGAACAGCATGATGCTCGAATCCTTGACCGGCTTGCCCGCGGCATTTGCGAGCGTGCCGTGAAGCGATCCGCCTTTGTCGAGCGTGATGACGACGTGATTCAATCCGCCGTGCGCTTCAACGGCCGACCAGGAACCATCTTCCGCTAGAAATCCCGGGAATTTGAGTTGAATGCGGACCAGCCCAATCGTTTGAATTTTTAAATCGGCTTTGCCGTCGGCATCCAGTTTCAACGGCGTTTCATGCTGCTGCCACGCTTCGTCCTGCGAAGAGGTGTCGCCGACGACGATCGTTCCTTCGCTATTGCTCAGGGGCTTGTTGTCGCTGTCGAACACATGGATCCGCAGCGTAGCTTTTGACAGTTTCGCGAGCAATTTGGAAACCAGCGTCCGCACTTCGGCGTCGTCGTCCTTCGCTGCCGCTTCAAGCGCCGACCGCGCGGTTTCGGCCTGCTTCTCCAGCTTAAGCGCGGCGGTTTGACGCTGATCGAAATCGTCCGAGCGCAGTTGCTCGATCAATTGCGCGGGCGTTTTCTCAAGCTCTTCGGCTTGAATTCCAAACGTAGCGATTCCAGCCAACACGACACACGCGGCAAGAAAAAGGGTGGGCATCGCTCTCATGGCCCCCAAATCTAGCGGATTTCTCATCCTCTTCAAACAAGGAAATGGCGTGGGGGTCAAGGTAAATGAAGGGTAACCTTCACAGCATCGTCAGCGCATCCACATCAATGAGGCCGTCTACATCTTTCAATTTCATAAGCATGTCCGCCATCGGTCCGTCGAGCAACGTGGAGAGTTGTTCGCTTGTAGGCGCTTTGATTAGGATGTGTTTGCGAAACGCGTCACGGATGCGCGAAATCGGGGCGTCGCTCGGACCGAGTATTTGAATTGACTTCAATTCTGGATTCGAGGCGACGGTCATCTTCAGCGCGTCGGCCAGCGCGCTCGATCCGCCCGACAACGCCTCCTTGTTCTTGCTCGATAAGACGATGCGTGCGAGTCGCGTGAACGGCGGATAACCGAACGCTTGCCGCTCTTTCATCTCTTCGAGATAAAATGTTTCGAAGTCATGCGCGACGGCGTACTTGATCGAGATATCCGTCGGCAAGTGAGTTTGAACGACGACTGTGCCGCCGAGTTCGCTGCGGCCCGCGCGGCCGGCGACCTGCGAAATGAGTTGAAACGTTCGCTCGCGATTTCGGAAGTCCGGCATGTGGAGCGCCGTGTCCGCCAGCAGCACGCCGACCAGCGTGACCGCTGGAAAATCCAGCCCCTTCGCGATCATCTGCGTGCCGATCAGAATATCGGTTTTGCGCTCTTTGAATGCGCCGAGCGTTTGAGCATACTTGTCGCTGTTGTTCATTGTGTCGCTGTCCATGCGCGCGATGCGGTCTTTGACGCTGGGAAACAAGCGCACGATTTCGTCTTCGACGCGCTCGGTGCCGAGTCCCCATGTCTTCAGGCCGGGCGCGTGGCAGATCGAACAGACATTCGACATCGGCCTTTTCGTGTTGCAGTAATGGCAGACCAGAGTCTTGTTGTCGCGGTGGCCGGTCAGCGCAATGTCGCAGCGTTCGCACTTTTCCGTGTTGCCGCAGCGCAGGCATTTATTGACTGTCGAAAAGCCCCGGCGATTCAAAAACAGAATCGCCTGCTCGCCGCGCGCCAGCGTTTTTTCGAGTTCGCGCTTCATCAGTTGCGAGACGATCGTGTATTTTTCGTTCTCCACATTTTCACGATTGAGATCGACGACAGCCACCGGAGGCATCGGCTGCCCGGTGGCGCGCTTTGACAAAATCAGTCGTGTTAGCGTGCCCAGCTTCGCCGCGTAATATGTTTCGAAGCAGGGCGTCGCGCTGCCGAGAATAATCGTGGAGCGCGTGATGCGCGCCAGCGCGACCGCCGCGTCGCGCGCGTTGTAACGCGGGGCGGCCGGCGATTTGTAAGACGAATCGTGCTCTTCGTCGACAACGATAATCCCCAGGCGCGGCAGCGGTGCGTAGAGTGCGGAACGCGCGCCGACGACGACATCGATTTTGCCGGCGCGGATCGCGCGCCAGATTTCGGCCCGTTCACCCTTGGCTTCGTCACTGGCCAACACGGCCACTCGTTTGCGCCCGAGACGGCTTTGAAACCGTTCGGCAGTCTGCGGTGTCAGTGCGATTTCGGGGACCAGTACGATGGCCTGGCGCCCGGCCGCGAGGGCAATTTGCAGCGCGCGCAAATACACTTCCGTCTTGCCGCTGCCCGTAACGCCTTGCAGCAAAAAGCCCGATGCTTCCCTTGATTCCAGCGCCGCTTCGATTTCTTTCAGCGCCACGATTTGTTCGTCGTTCAAAATCAGATTTGTCGTGCGCGCGTGCGTCGTGTCCGCCGCTTCGATTTCGAAGTTCGACTTTTCAACGATGCGCAGCAGCTTCGATTTCTCCAACGACTTGAGCGCCGTGACGGGCGCGTTCGTGCTGCTCAACAATTCCGCTGCATCGACTGGCGCGGAGCTCAAACGCTCGGCTAACGCTCGCAGAATCGCGGCCTGCTTTTCCTTTTTCACAATGAGCGATGCCGCTTGGATCATCAATTCGTTCGCGCTCAAGTGCGAGGAAACAAAGCGCGACTTCTTCGATTTCGTGCCCTCTTTAACACCGATGGGAAGCATCGATTTCAACACCATGCCCAGCGGGCAGACGTAGTGCCGCGACATCCACCGCGCGAGTTTCACCAGCTCTTCGGTTACGCCGGTTCCATCGCCTATGACGCCGACAATCGGTTTTAATTTCGCCGGATCGAAACCTGCGTGCCTGAATTCTTCAAGAGGCCGTTCGCCCAGGTAAAAACCGGACGCGGTTCCCTTTCCGAACGGCACCGTGACGCGCGCGCCGAGTGCGAGCGTGCCGGGGACACCGTCGGCGATATAGGTATATGTGTTCCGCATCGGCCGTTCCAACGCGACTTCGGCGAGGTGCTCGAAGGTCAGTGGAGTCACCGGCGGCTGCGGCTTCTCAGGCGCGATTTTCTGCACTGATTTCGGTGCGACTGGCAACGATTCGGGATCGCCGAACAAATCGAGCGTGGGGGAAGGCGGTGCTTTTTTCACAGAATACTCGCGCCGAATGCGGACATGAGCAGTTCGGACGCAAGATGCGCCGTGGCATTGCGAACATCGAGCGCGGGGTTGACTTCGACCAGTTCGCAACTGCGCAACTTGCGCGAATCGGCAACGAGTTCCATGACTAAATGCGCTTCGCGGATCGGCAGGCCGCCGGAAACGGGGGTGCCCACGCCCGGCGCAACACTCGGGTCGACGCTGTCGATGTCGAATGAAAGATGAAAGCCGTCGGTGCCATCCGCGAGAAGCTCAAGCGCTTCTTTCATACATGCGAAAACGCCGCGCTCGTCGAGCTGACGCATCGTGTACACATGAAAGCCGAAGCGTTTGATGTTGTCGCGCTCGCCGCGGTCGAGATCGCGCGCGCCCAGCAGAACGGTGCGCGCGGCTTGAACCATTGGGCGGACGCCCGCGAGGCCCGTCAGCAATTTCGCGCCATGCCCCAGCGCAACGGCCATGGGCATGCCGTGGATATTGCCGCTTGGCGACGTCTCGGGCGTGTTGCAATCGCCGTGCGCATCGACCCAGAGCAGCCCGTACTTTTTCTTCGTCTTTTGCCCATGCCGCGCGAGTCCGCCGAGCGTGCCCATTGCGATGGAATGATCGCCGCCCAGCACCAGAGGGATTTCGTTTTGGTCGAGCGACTCTTCGACTTTGAGCGCCAGTTCGGTGCAGACCTGGGCGACGAGCGGCGCGAAGCACAGCGATTTCGATTTGGGGCTGGAGAGCTTCTCGAATTTTTTTTCCGCTTCCAGCGCGGCATGAGCCGACGTGACGCTGACATTGCCGCGATCGTGCACGACATAGCCGAGGCTTTCAAGCTTCGCATTCAAACCCGCGACGCGAATCGCCGACGGCCCCATGTCCACGCCGCGCAAATGCGTTCCGAGATCCATCGGGACGCCGATCAGGCCGATGCGCTGCTCTGCCGGGATCACGTTCGCAATTTCCATAATTCAATTCTCTCGCAAAGACGCAAAGGCGCAAAGACCGGCGAAGAGAATAGCAAGAAAATGGATGCGAGCAAATTGGATATGAATTCTTAGATGAATCCCTGCGAAACTTAAATTCACGCTTTTTTCGGCTCTTCCGGCCAGCCTTTCAGGAACCGAACAGACGCGGGCGAGGTCAGCAGTTTTTCCAGCACGTCGCGTGAGCAGCGTCCGTGCAGGATAATGTTTTCCCCGTCCATTTCGCGGGAGTCTTCGAAGAAGTGCGTGGCAAGGAACGAGAGCATTTTTCCTTCGCCGGCGTGAACTGAAATTGAAAGCGGTTTCGCATCGTCGCGGACTCGCTCGCGGATTTCGGCGAGGAGTCGGTCAAGCCCTTCGCCGCGCAGCGCCGAGACCGGCACTGCTTCGACATGCTCGTGTTTGAGCTGACTGAAATCGAGTTGTTGTTCTTCCTTGATCCTGTCGATTTTATTCAGCACCAGAATCGTTTCCGAATCGCCGCAGCCGATTTCCCTCAACACCGAGTTCACCGAATCCATCTGTCCGCGCACGTGCAGCGAGGACGCATCCGCGACGTGCAGCAGCAGATCGGCCGTGCGCGCTTCTTCGAGCGTGGCGTGAAAACTCGCCACCAGATGATGTGGCAGGCGGCGGATGAACCCGACGGTGTCGGAGAGCAGCACGTGGTTTCCTCCGCCGAGTTTCAACATGCTGGTTTTGGTGTCGAGCGTCGCGAAGAGCTTGTCTTCGATGTACACTTGCTCGCCGGTCAGCGCGCGCATCAGCGTGCTTTTTCCGGCGTTGGTGTAGCCCACCAGCGACACCATAAAATTGTCCTTCGCGCGCGACCGGACCATGCGCTCCTTGCGCCCGCCGATCACTTTCAATTCGTGCTTCAGATCGTCGATTTGCTTTTCGATCTTGCGGCGATCGAGTTCCATCTGCCGTTCACCGGGTCCACCGCGCATGCCGATGCCCCCCACCTGGCCCTCGAGATGCGTCCACAATCTCTTCAGGCGCGGCAGCCGGTAGTTGAGCAACGCGATGCCGACCTGGACCATCGCCATGCGCGAACGCGCGCGGCTGGCGAAAATATCGAGAATCAATTCGGTGCGGTCCATCACTTTGAGGCCGGTCGCCACGTCGAGATTCTTGCCCTGGCCAGGCAGCAGATCGTGATCGAAGAGCACGCATTTGGCGCCGTGTTCGTTGGCCAGCGCTTTGACTTCCTGAACTTTTCCTTTGCCGATGAAAGTCGCTGGCGTGACCTCCTTGATGTTCTGAACGACCTTGGCGACGACCTGCGCCCCGGCAGTTTCGGCCAGCCGCTCGAGCTCTTCAAGCGGCTCTTCGCCAGGCAGCAAGTCGCCCGGGCGATAACCTCCGACGAGGACGACTTTTTCGCGGTGAGAAGAGAGTTTGAGGTCGCGGGCTTTGGGTACCGACATGGGATGCTTTATCGAAGAGGAAGTAAGGCGAATGCCGTCCAATAATTTCACGGCTTCAATACAACTTTATGAGAATTTAGCACACAATCTCCCGATGTCACGCGAATTGACCCGCCCACGCTTGATTAGCGCGCCGTCGCGTCGATAATGCACGCATGACAGAAGCGACTGCGAACAGCAATATGACGGGCGACGAACTTCAGCGGCGGGATGAACTCAACGAGCGCCTCCGCTGGCTGGTGAACTTGCGTTGGGTGGCGCTCTCGAGCGTGTGCGTGGCGGTGGCTGGCGCGCGGCTGATTCATTTTATCGATTCGGCGTGGCCTCTCGCGGTTGTGACGGCCGCGATGGTGGTCATGAATATCGGCTTTCTGAGCCTGCACGCGCAAACTCCCGTGCGAACGCTTCGCGCGCTCTCAGCCGAGGCGCTGCTGCAAATAACGGTCGACGTCATTGGACTCGGACTGTTGATCTTTTTTTCCGGGGCTCTGTCGAACCCGTTCATCTTCTATTTCATTTTTCACGTCGTCATTGCCGGGATTCTTTTGGAACGAAAACAGGCGTACAGTGTCGCGCTGATGACGGCAGGCATTGTCGCGATTTTGGGTTTGTGCGAACAATTCGGACTCAACTGGCCGATCAAGGACATGCTCAGCGACGCGGGCCGATCGTCACTCGCCCGCTTCGGAATTGTGTTCGCTTACGATACGACGCTGACCATCTCCGTGTATCTGGTCACGGCGATCATGGACCGTTTGCGCGCGAGTTCGCGCGATGTGCGGCGCCTGAACGCGGATCTCGCCGATCGCGTCGTCATGCTCGCGTCCGCCGAAAAGAAGCTGGCCACCGAACACGAACGCGCGCGGGCGATTCTCGAGTGCATGGACGAGGGCGTCGTCGTCGTCGATCTGAACGGCCGCGTATTGCTCGCCAACTCCGCCGCCCAGAAAAGTGCGCTACTCGCGTTGAAAGACACACTGAAGCAAACCGGATGCAACGATCCCGCCACCGGCGAAGTATATTGCCACGGACCGAGCGGCGGCGAGAACTTACTGCAACACCATCACGAAAATCCACCTGTTGCATTGAACGCGAACGAGGCGAACGGCGTCCATACGAACGGAACGGACACGAAGAAGACCGCTGAAGAACTGGCGAAGGAGAGCTGTCCATTTGGTAATCCCTCAGCGTGTCTGGATGAGGCCCTTTCAAAGGGCGGCATGTTGTGCCCGGCGACGCTTGCATTGCTGGGGGCGGACGCGCCGAAACCGCAGGAAAAACCGGAGTTGAATCCCCCTGCCGCGCCGCGGCGGACACTCGTCGAAATGCAAGGACGAACATTTGAGAACACGGTCAGTGCGGTGCATGTCGGGGCCAGCGGAGCGATGGGACTTGTCGTGGTGTCGCGCGACGTGACCGAACGCAGTTCGCTGGAAAAACAGGTGTCGCACGCGGAAAAATTGAACGCGCTTGGAAATCTCGCCGCGGGCGTGGCGCACGAATTGAACACGCCGCTGGGCACGGTCCTGGGTTACGCGCAAATCCTGATCGAGGATTATAAGATCGGCGCCGGTGCCCCGCGCGAGTTGATCGCAATCGAAGATCAGGCCCGGCGCTGCAAAAAAATAGTGCAGAGCCTGCTCGATTTCGCGCGCATGTCCGGCAGCGGAAAATCGGAGTGTTCGCCCAATGAACTGGCCGCGCGCATTCGCGATTTAATGTCGCACAGCCTGCGGATGCGCGGAATTTCGCTGCGCCTGGACCTGGCGATTCCGGAGCCGCCACATGTGCGCGCCGCGGCGAACGAACTCGAACAAGTGCTGGTCAATCTCGTGACCAACGCGGCGGACGCGATCGAGATGGGCGAGGCCGTGGAAAATCCGTGCGTGACACTGCAGACGCGCACCGAGAACGGCAGCACCGTCGTGCTCGCTGTCGAAGACAATGGGCCGGGCGTGCCAGCCGATCTCCAGCGAAAAATATTCGAGCCGTTCTTCACGACCAAATCCGCGGGAAAAGGCACGGGCCTCGGATTGTCGATTGCCAACCGCATCCTCGAAGACCACAACGGCCGGATTGAGCTGGCAAAGCGCGCGGACGGAAAGCCGGGGGCGCGGTTTGAATTGCGATTGAAGAAGGAGTGAGAGACAACTTCGGCGGTTGAATTTAGTTCAGCCATTATCCCATTGCCACCAGCCGCGCGCGCAGTTCCTGTTCGACTTCTTTGCGCGCCTCATAAATCTCCGGTGATGCACCGCGCCAGCGTTCGAGCCCGTCACCCGAATTGATCAAGGTCAGGGCGCGTTTCCGAATTTTTGACGAGATGACGCCGTGTTGCAATTGCAGCGCGGCCAATGCGTACAAAATAATGGGGCTGCAGTCGGAGTCGTGAATTGAGTGGGCGTGTTTTTGCAGGATATTTTCGGCGGCGACGTACACGCTTGCGCCGTTCTTTAACGCCGCATCAAACTCCAACCGGATGTCCGTTGCCAGTGGATTATCGAATAATCCAACCTCGTGTGCGCTCATATATATCTTCCTTATGGTGACCTAACTGGCGTTCCGTTTGTACTTTATGACGTAAGAAGGCCATCTTGGAAGCGCAGAATCGAAAGAAAGATGCTCCGAAAACGCCAGCGTTGTTGCAGAAACGTTAGGGATTCGTAGAATGATCGACTCATCACACTGTAAGCATGCATTGCATTTTGATCATTGGCGCGAAAAAGTTGCCGCGCTGGGTCGATCGGCCATCGTTGTTAAAATGGCCGAGGGATATGAATTTAGGGAAATCGCGAGAGGCTGATTGCCGCTTCAGAAAACTGTGTCAAAACTGTTATTTCCCCACCCTTCCCTGCGGCCAAATGCACGCCTTTTAACAATCGTGGCGTGCGTTTTATTTTTCGCCGTTCTCGCGAGCGGATGCAACACAGAACGCGATCAACACCCGCCCGAAAATACACCGATCAAGCATCCGGTTCCCCCAACACCGAAAACGACTGCAACCCACCCGCCAACAATAACGGCTGGGCCGATTATAGTGGACGAACCCGGCGAGAAATCAGTTAAGCCGGACAATAAAAGTGGTGTATCGCAACTCAATCTTCCCGCGCTTTACATTGATCGCAACGGACCTTCGGATCCTGCAAAACTGACGTTTGTCGCGGCCACCGGAACGAATCGCAGCACGTTTCTGGCCGCGAACGAAAAGTTGCATCTGGACTCGCCCGAAATCGTATCCGGCGGCGATCTGACCGGTGTCGTCAATCTCGCCGCCAATGGCGACATGCTGCGGCTGCTTTGGATCGACGAATCCGGGCGCGTCGCGGCGGCTCAGGATTGCGTCCAGCCCGGAAATTTGAATGGCGGCGCGTTCACCTTCAAAATGCCGCCGGGCACATTCGGTCATCTGCACAAAATAGCGCTCGTACGCGTTCCGCCAAACGGCGGCAACATCAAGTTGGAAGCCTTCGAGCCGCTGCGCGTGAACGAGGCGTTGTTCTGGGACGATTACGTCGTGTTGAGCGCCGACGATTCCGCGCGAAAACTTTTCCCGTCCTGCGCCGCGCGGCTCGAACTCGCGTTGCAGCGCAGCGAGAATCCGCTCTATTTGCCCGGATGGGAATTGCGCGCGAACACGTACGCCAAGTCGCGCGACACGAAAATATTCGAGCGCCAGCCGCCAATTTTCGATGAAGAAGCGATAAAAAAAGCGGCCGCATCGATGACCAAAAACGTGGCCGGACGCGGCAGCGGATTGAGCCTCTGGTCGCTTGGCGACGGCAATGATCTTTCCAATCTTTCGCAGCCCTTCGATTATGACATGTCCGCCGGCACGCTGGATATGTTCCGCACCTGGCTGCAAAGCCGCTACGGCACGTTGAAATTGCTCAATACACAATGGAAAACGAATTTTGCGGACTGGGATAAGGTCGTGCCGCCGACGACTGACGAAGTGAAAATGGCGTTGAACACGAATTATTCCAAGCGCATGGCTATATTGAAAACGGGCGATCTGGAAAAAAAGCTCCAACGCCGCGGCGACGAACCGATGTTTGCCATCGATCCCAAGGAACTTCACACCCCGGCCAACGAAAATGTGTCGGCCTGGGCGGACTTCCGCGCGTTCAACGATTTCGCTTTTTCAAGAGTGCTGCGCGAATTCTGCAAGATCGCCGACGATGCGGATCGCAAATCGCAGACCGGCTTCGTCAATGCACAGGCACCGTCTGCATGGGGCGGATGGGAGTATCGGAATATTTCGCGCTCCGTGGAATGGATCGAAGAGCACAGTAGTTTCGTCGCGCGTGAAATTATGCGCGGGCTTGCACCCAGGATGCACTGCATTTCCGCGGCCGGCGGACAGGAAGCGGCCTCGGTTCACCGGCTGTGGGACCGCTGGCTGCGCGGCGACAACGGTTGCCTTTTGCCCGCATTCGCCGACGCGGTGATACCGCCGTTCGACGACATCGGCGAAATGACGCGCGGTCTCACGCTGCTGCGCAACCAAGCGCGCGGGCATGCAGACCCCATCGCGATTTATTATTCGCCGCGCTCGGTTTATCTGCATTGGATGATTGACAGCGAAACCGACGGTTCGGCGTGGCTCTACCGGGACGGCCGCGCCGAAGCGGTGCGCGGCACCCTGAATCTGCAGCTCAAGTCGTGGCTGCTGCTGCTTGAGGATCTTGGCTATGCGCCATATTTCGTGCATCCCGAGGATGTGGTCGCTGGCGATTTGCATTATCCCGAAACGAAAGTGGTGATCCTTCCGAAAGTGCTTTCCCTCAGCCAAAATGAAGCGCGTGCGCTGCGCGAATTCGTCAACGCCGGCGGCTGCGTGATCGCGGACGGCGAATGCGGCACATTCGACGGCATGGGCAAACGCCGCGGACCGCTGGCTGGCGAACCAAAATCCGTCGGCGCCATGGACGCCGATTTTGGCATTGCGCGCAAAGATTTTATCGCACTCGAACGCGACGGGCGATTCCGGGGAGATCCCATTTCTTCCCGCCTGGTCATGCGCGGAAAAGACAACAAGCCGGTCGGAGCGGAATCGCCGGAGCTGCGCGTGCTGGAACCTGGCATTTCAGCGTCCGGCGGCGTGGCGCATGCCGCTTCGGCGGACGGCGGGAAGGCGCTGTTCAGCAAGTCCTCGGGCCTGGGCCGTTACTTTTATTTGAATCTATGCATGCAGGATTACGAGCGATTGCGTTCGGAGAAAACCGCGCCCGGATTCAAATACAATGGACTGACCAATCAAGCATACGCGGAGAAATACGGTGCGCCCACGGGCGGCGAGGCGCTACGGCTGGCGGTGTCGGATATCCTCGATGAAATGGTGGGCGAGAATCCGTTGAATGTTAAATGGAGCACGGGCGCACAGGCGCGAGGATTGAAGCGCGTGCGCTTCGACCTGGGATCCGGCGCCGCTTTTTACGCGATCATGCCACTGGCCGACGCCGGAGGAGACGAGACCAAGCCGGAGCTGAAGGGCGCGCCGCTCGACGAATCCGCGCTGGCCGAAGTCGGCGACGGGAAAGCGCATTGCTGGTACGACATGCGCCGCGGCGAATACCTGGGTACCGCCGAGGTCGCGAAAGTGAAGATCGAACCCAACCGCCCGGCGATTCTCGCCGCGCTGCCCTACGCGGTGGAAAAAGTTGCATTGAAAGTGCGCCGCTTGGACAAGGCCCACATTTTCAAAATCAACGCCGAATTGATCGTGGCCGGCGGGTTGCCGCGACGGCATGTGTTTCACATTGAAGTACTGGATCTCGCCGGCAAACCGATGCCGTATTTTGCGGCCAATATTTCCGCCGAAAACGGAGCCTGCACCCATGAAATCGCGCTGGGAATCAACGATCCTCCGGGCACATATCGCGTCGTGGTCCGCGACGTACTGACCGGCAAAAGCGCCGAAGGAGATCTGGTCAAGGATGGCGTTGAGTACAACGGTCTGAAATTCGAGCCGAAGGCTCAATAGGGGTTAGGGGTTAGGAAACGGCTTCCAGATTTCATTGCTTTTCCCTAATCCCTAGCCCCTAACCCCTAAACACTTCGTCTATGCCGATTGCTCCCAGCGCTTCCTCAAGAATTGGATCATCGGTTTCGTCTGAGTATTGATGTCGTCGTATTTTCCTTCGAACGAACAGCGTCCCGTGTAGTTGATCTGGCGCAGAATCTTGAACAGGCCGATGAAGTTTTCCTCGCCGATTTTCGCGAATCCCGGCGCGACGCGTCCAACATCCGCGACGTGCACGTGTTTTAAACGTGTGCCCGCGTGGAACATATTTTCATAGGGTTCCTTTTCGTACGCGATGTGAAACATGTCGGCGAGCAGGCGGATGCGGGGATGATTGACCGCATCGACGAGTCTCGCGCCGTGATCGACGCGCACGCACAGGTTGTCGTCGGAACTATTCAGCGGTTCGATGGCGATCGTGAGTTTGCTGGCTTCCGCGATCGGACCGAGTTCGGTACAAAATTCGATGAACTGCCGTTCGGCTTTCTCGTGCGGAAAATCGGACGAAAAGCGGCGCGCTCCGCCCGAGCCTAGCACGACCACTTCGCCGCCCAGCGCGCGGCAGCGCGGCAGCGCCCGCCGGCAATAATCCAGTACCGCCCGACAATTCGCATTAGGCCCGGTGATCGGGTATTTTGCCGGAATGAAACTGTTGAACGCTTCAATGCGCAGCGCATATTTTGACACGTCTTTGAGAAACGCGTCGAAGACGCTGTCCGGTTCGTCGGGCGTAACGGCGCCGACGCAGAACTCGGCAAAATCCGCACCTGCCGCAGTGAGCATCTCAAGCAATTCAGTCACGGGCACGGCCGGTTGATCCTTCACTTCCGGCGCAAAAGATCCCGGTCCACAGCAAACGCCAAAACGCATAATGTCGCTCCTCAATTCAAGGGAATCGTTCACTGTCCGCAACGCACGGTGCCCTGACAACTTTCGCAGACGTACTCGTGTTCGACGCAATGCGCCATGCGCTTGTCGAGCAGATCGAGAATCAGATCGTCGATGCCCAGCGTCGGCGCGACGTGGTAGCGGGTGCCGGGGAATTTTTGCGCTGCGTCGGCCGCAAGTCTCGGGATGTCCTGAGTCCAATGCTTTCCCGGACCCAGAAAGAATGGCAGGACGACAATGCGCTGCGCACCGCGTTCGACGCATTTGGCGTAGGCCGTCGCAATGGACGGCTCGGCCAGCTCCATGTGCGCGGGCTCGACGATGTCGTGCCTGCTCTTGAAGCGCTCCCCAAACAGCGACGCGACGCGCTCAAGCATCTGATTGCTCTCTCCGCGCGTGGAGCCGTGGTCCACGATGACAATTCCGTTTTTCATTGTACCTCGTTGAAATGCGGACCGCAGTCCGCGCCCTAAATAGTCTAACTCATTGTGCTGCGGATTTCAAGGGAGCGGCGGCACTCTTGCCGCCGAATTTGTGTAAAATCCGCAGGCCTCGGCGGCAAGAGCGCCGCCGTACCTTATTCACTTGCTTGTGAAATGTTCGATCATCATCCAGACCGACATGGCGATACCGACGGCGGAGACGATGCGGCGGGCCCAGCGCGGTCCAATTTTTTTGGCGATCCCCGCCCCGCCCCAGCCGCCGATGATCGCGCCGGCGGCCATCGACAACGCGATCGGCCAATCCACCAATCCCAGCACGATGAACACCACGGACGCCACGCCATTGATGACAAACGAGCCGAGATTCTTAAGATAGTTCATGCGATAGATATCGCCCGCGCGCATCAGGCTGAGCGCGGCCAGCATCATGATGCCGATGCCCGCGCCAAAATAGCCCCCGTACACCGCAACGAAAAATTGAAAGATGAGCACTTTGGCGGTGGGACGAAATTTCTCTTCGGAATGAATGTCGGCGGCTGCATCGTGAACGCGCATTTTCAGCAGATACGTATTGATGACGTCGTTCAACAGGAAGATGATTGCGGCCATCAGAATCAGCCAAGGGACGAGGGCTTTGAAACTTGTATTCGATGTATAGCGCAGAAGGACCGCGCCAACGGCGCCGCCCAGCATGCTGACGGCGTAAAATCGCCACATGCCCCGCGCCGCGTCCCTCTCGCCAGCTCCGCTGTCGAAACCGCGCGCGCCCATGAATGCAGCTGGAAGCAATCCGACGGTATTTGTCGCATTGGCTTCCCGGGCTTGCATTCCACAACCCAGCAGCATGACCGGAAAAGTCAGCAGGGTTCCGCCGCCGGCAACGGAGTTGACCGCGCCGGCTGGGATGGCGATCGCAAAAGTATACAAGCAATGAGCGAGTGAAATGGCTGTATGCGCGGAATAGTTGTCTAGTAAATTGAATGACCCGGCCGGATCTATTTCACTGCGTCCTGGTGCGCCGAAATTCGAATACATCGTTAATTGCCGAGCGTTTCATAGCCAACAATTGTGTTCGAACCTCGCGCGTGGGATGAATAGAAGCGTTTGGGCATCGGAGTCGTTCCATGATGCCCATGCGCCCTGAATCCTCGTTACTTTTTCTTCGCAGCGGGTTTCGCTACTTCCTTCTTCGGTTTCTTGACTTCCTTCTTCGATGCGTTGTTACCCTTGGCCATCGTCCCATCCTCCACAAAGTAATCGTTATGCCCGTGTCGCTCACAATGAGCAAACCGGTTTCTTACATAACCCTATTCTGTATTCGACGCAATTCATATTTTCTTTAATTTAAAAGAAATTTAATTTTAGGGACGCGCCCGGAACGCCGAAACCAGCCCCCCCGAAGTTGCGCGGATTAATTCGGCTTGCGCGAATTTTCTTCGAGCGCGCGGACCCGCTGTTCCATGATTGCCAGTTCCTGCATCAAGCGAACATTGCGCCGGTATTGACGCGTCAGCGAAACGGACACCGTGAACGAAAAGAAGTAGATCGCCGCCAGCGAAATAAACAGCACCGCCGTGGGATACGCCAGATGCGCATGTTGCGCGAACTTCATGATCACCTCGGGAAAGATGCCGCAGAGCAGCACCAGCAGCGCCACGCCAATCCACCCGACCGCGTACTTTTCACTCAATTCGCGGCTGCGCACCCAATAGATCGTCAGCAGAAACGCGCTCGTTCCGCCGATCAGCATCAATAGTTCGGCACTCATCAGTTTCTCCTTATTCATTGCATTGAAGTCGATTTCATTTTTGAGGAAATCGCCGATCGTTCTTTTCTATCGCCTCGACCGGCGTGTGTTTCAAATAATGCTGTATGGCATCGGAATGCATTTTCTCCACATCCGCCCTTGGAGCATAGGTCATCCTGAACGATGTTCCCGTCGTGTCCGTGGCGCTGAATGTGAGACGTAGACCCTCTTCAGTGTTTACGCATTCAAGTTTAGGATCGACGCTGTCGGGATTGTATCCCGTGTTGTTGTTGATGCTTTCAAAGCTCAACGCGATGGTGCATTTATTTCGGAAGACGAGCGGGAAGTCTTCAGGAAACGAATACGCCTGTTCGATGCCTTTGTTGTAATCCTGTTTGAAAACCAAGCTGCCTTTTTGAATACTGAGAGTTGAGGCGCCGGACTCGTTTGCCTGCCGGGTGCGCCGTCCGCCCTGGCTGAAACTTTCCGAAGCGACGCGCACGAACTCGCCTTCAATCGAGAGCCGCGCGATCGCCAGAAGGGCACGAGCTGCCCGCAGCCGGATTTCGGTGTCGGAACTGTCGAGCGCTTTTTTCAGAGACGGAATGGCGGCTTCTTCGGCAGCGACCAGCACCTGCGAAGCCTCTTCGCGCTTGTCGAAACGATCCGATCCGAGCAGCGCAATCCACTGTTCAATCGTCTTGCTTTTCAATACGTCGGCGGGCGGTGAGTCCGCGGCGAGGGCCGGAGAATACGCGATCCAGGCGAGAAAAAGCGCGGCGAAGATTTTTTTCATATAAGCCGATTCTCCTTCCCCCTTAAGGAATGATAGCGCGATTATTTTTTAGGCGACACAAGAAAATGAGAAAACGCGCCGAATGCGTAGCCTACGGGCAGGCAGAGCAGGCCGATACGCAAAGAGTAAATGAGCCAGTCGTTCCTGTCATCCGAATGATTTCTAATGCCGAAGACTGTGCCGAGAAAGTTCACAGCGTCATTCAGCCGCTGGTCGTAGCATAAAATGAGTACAATCACCACCGCAAGCGTGCCAACAGCCATCCAGCCGAGCGAAATCGATAACACGTTCAGGCTCTTGGCAATTTTCGCCAGCGGACGTTGAAAACCTGTGCGCGCCGCAATGAGCAGGCAAAAAACAAACGCAGTTGCCAGCGACAATGTCACCGCAATGCCAGCGGGGACGAACGATAAAGGCCATACAGCGCGCCACGCCGCCATCAACGCTGCCGCAATTACTGAAGTTGCGAATAAATCGATAATAGAAAGGTGCCAGAAACCGATGAAATTTTCAGGTTCTTCGCAATAATATTTTTTCAGCAAAAGTGCCGAAGCTGCGGATGCGGCGGATGTAAAAATGGGCCAAAGATAAAGTTTACTTTCATATAAATGCGGCGGGCCTTGGAAAGCGCACATCAACACAAACACCAGCGTCCCGCCGACACCGGAGGCGAGCACGACCCAAGCGTATTTCTTGCGGCGCGCGAAGTCGTTCATGAACGTTGTCTACACCGAGCGTCCCACAGCCTCCGCCACCGCCCTGCTCTCCTTAATCAGCTTCGCGAAATCCTTCACGCTGATTGTTTGCGAGCCGTCGGTCAACGCTTTCTCGGGATCCGGGTGAACTTCGATCAGGATGCCGTCCGCGCCGCACGCGATTGCGGCTTTGGTCATCGGCGGGACGAGTTTGCGCACACCCGTGCCGTGGCTGGGATCGGCCAGCACCGGCAGATGGCTCTTTTCTTTCAACGCGGGAACCATCGCCAGCGCGAACGTGTTGCGGACGTAAGTCTCGAACGTGCGAATGCCGCGTTCGCACAACAGCACGCGCGGATTTCCGCCGGCGAGGACGTACTCGGCGGCAAGTAAATACTCCTCGAGCGTCGCCGACATGCCGCGCTTGAGCAGCACCGGCGTGCGAATCGCGCCGCATGCGCGCAACAGCAGAAAATTCTGCATGTTGCGTGTGCCGATCTGGAGCACATCGGCGTACTTCGCGACCATCGGCACGTCCGTCGGCGTGAGCACTTCGGTGACGATCGGCAGGCCGGTCGCGTCGCGGGCTTCGGCCAGATATTCCAAACCTTCTTCTGCAAGTCCCTGGAATTGGTACGGACTTGTGCGCGGCTTGAACGCGCCC
This sequence comes from Planctomycetota bacterium, assembly GCA_038227045.1. Classification (GTDB taxonomy): domain Bacteria; phylum Planctomycetota; class SZUA-567; order H5-PLA8; family H5-PLA8; genus JANXLS01. The sequence goes on along the minus strand of JBBRQD010000011.1, from coordinate 21,454 downwards.
GCGCGCAACGCCGTCGCGCCGGCTTCCTTGACGGCATGCGCCACTTCGAGAACCTGCGAGCGGCCTTCGACCGCGCAAGGTCCGGCGATGAATGGAATCGTCTTGCCGCCGAATTCAACCTTATTCGACTTGCCACCGCAAGGGCTATCGGCCCCGCCGATGTGGAAGACAGAAGGAGTCGGTTGCATTTCGCGGCTCGCGAGTTTGTATGGCGCGAGGATGGGGAGAACATTCTCGACGCCAGGAATGAGACTGAGTTGGTCCGCGCTTATTTTGCGCTCGTCGCCAATCGCCGCGATGACTGTGCGTTCGACGCCAAAGAGCGTGTGCGGAATCATGCCGATTTCTTTCAAGCGCTCTTCCGCGTGGGTGACTTCCTCACGGGTGCAACCTTGCCGAAAAACAAGAATCATCGCGTGGCTCCAATTCAATGTACCGCCGGCGTCCCGCCGGCACGTTTATGATCCTGGCCGGCGAGACGCCGGCGGCACACTGTTATTTGCTCTCTGCTTCCTTGATCAATTTCACCAAACGATCCTTCGCCAGCGTGCGGGTCCAGACGCTGAAATCTTCGCCGACGCTCTGTTCCGAATCGGGGACGATTTTGCGGTCGTTGTGGTACGCGTCCACCAGATGGTGGATCACGTTTCCGATCTTGTCGGGCTTCAATCCGGTCGCCGCCATTTTGCCAACGTGACCGGCACCTTCCAACGTGCCGCCGAGGTACAGCGAATACACGCCCTCCTTCTGCCATGCGCCCGGCCGCGTCGCGCCCATGAAACCGATCGCCCCGGACGAGTTCTGGCCGCAGTTGTTCGGGCAGCCTGAGAAGTGGATCGTCAAGCCCTTCGGAATGCCGCGCGAATCCTCGATCAGTTCCTGCGAAATCTTCTTCGCCACCGCCTTGGTGTAGAAGACGCCTTTGACGCACTCGTCCATGCCCACGCAGGCGATGACGTTTGGCGACTTCTCGGCGTCCTGCATCGACCAGCCGTAATAGGCCACCAGCGTCTTCAAATCCTCCGCCGTGGATTCGGGGAGATTTTGAACGTGAAGGTTCTGGCCCTGCGTGAGGCGGACCGTGGCGCTGTGCTTGCGGCAGAAACCCACGAGCGAGATCATGTCTTCCGCGCGCGCGTCGCCGATCGGCACCATGCATTCGACGCCATACATGCCCTTCTTCTTCTGCTTGTAAAACGGCGCGCCAAGCGTGGGCGCCCAGATTTCGCTCGGCTGTGCTTTTAAGTCGAATTTCACGCGGCCGATTTTCGCCAGATAATCTTCAAAATGTTCCTGCCAGACTGTGCGGTATTTTTCGATGCCCCATTTTCGCACGACGAATTTCAAGCGCGCCGTCGTACGGCTGTCGCGGTTGCCGTAAAGCCGGTGCGTTTCCACCACGGCCGCGCACGCCGCCGGCACTTCGCTCGCCGGAATGTAATCGAAAAGCTTCTGCGCCAGCACAGGCTGTGCGCCCAAACCGCCGCCCACCCAGAATTCAAACCCCGGCCCTTCTTCCGCCACGCGCGCCGCGTTCTTCGACGGGAACAGGCCGATGTCGTTGATGCTGATCTGTCCGGCATGACGCAGGCAGCCGCTGAGCGCGATTTTGAATTTGCGCGGCAGATTCAAGACGGTGTCGTCGCGCAGGAAATGCTCGTAGAGGTATTTCCGCAGCGGCTCGACATTGTAGATCTCATGGGGGCAGACGCCCGCGCACGGCACACCGACGATGTTGCGGACGGTGTCGCCGCAGGCGCCTTTGGTCGTCAGGCCGACATCGCCCAATTCGTGAATCAGGTCGCCAGCGCAGTTGATCAGCACGCCATGCAGTTCAATGTCCTGGCGCGTCGAAATGTGGTCGATGCCGTTGCCATATTTCATGGCCATGCGCGAGACGGCCGCGAGCTGGTCCAGGGAAATCAAGCCGGCGGAAATCTTGATGCGGACCATGAAAAACGGGGCTTGCCGCTGCTTGTAGAAGCCGACCCATTTTAAGCGCGTAAAGTCTTCTTTGGGAATTTTATCGAATCCACCCGCCGCAAGCGCATGAATATCCGGGATGATGCGGATTCGTTTAATTTCTTCATCGTGACTGGCCATGAGACGTGCATTCCTTATTCTAAAATACTTCGATGCTATTCTATCAGGCAAAGACGCTCATTCCAGCAAGTACCGTGTAGGAATAAGCTCGAGAATCAACAATCGGAGAGATGGCCACGGCTTATGTCCTCAACTGGCCCGTTCCATCCCCGAGCCACTTGTACGTCGTCAACTCCTCTAATCCCATCGGCCCGCGCGCGTGCAGTTTGTCTGTCGAGATGCCGATCTCCGCGCCCAATCCGAACTCGAAACCGTCGCACAACCGCGTTGACGCGTTCACGAAGACGCACGCGCTATCGACCAGATTCTGGAAGCGATGTCCGCGTTCCGGATCGGTTGTGATGATCGCTTCTGTGTGGCGCGAACCGTATTTCTCGATATGGTCGGCGGCCTCCTCCAGTGAATTCACCACCTTTACCGAAAGAATGCGGTCGAGATATTCCGTGTAAAATGTCGCTTCGTCCGCATCCTTTACAAGCGGGCCGGAGATTCCGGCTGCCGTCAGGATGGCGCGCGTTTCAGGACAAACACGGATTTCGCAATTTTTCTCGATCAACGCTTTCGCCATAGCCGGAAGGAATTTTCGCGCCACGGCGCGATGAACCAGCGCCGTCTCCGTCGTGTTGCAAGTCGAGACGCGCTGCAATTTCGAATTCAACAGAATGACCTGCGCGAGATTCAAGTCGGCCGACTCATCCACGTAGACGTGGCACACGCCTTTGAAATGTTTGATCGTCGGGATGCGTGAATTCTCCGCAACCATGCGGATCAATCCTTCGCCGCCGCGCGGAATAACCAGATCGATGAGCGTGTCAAGTTTCAGCAGCGCGTTGATCGCGGCGCGGTCGGTGGTCTCGACGACGGTCACCGCGGCGGCGGGAAGCCCCGCGCGTTCCAGGCTTGAACGCAGCACTTTCGCCAGCGCGCGGTTGCTCGAGATCGCCTCGCTGCCGCCGCGCAGAATGCAGGCGTTGCCGCTCTTCAAGCACAGCGACGCGGCCTCGACGGTGACGTTGGGGCGCGATTCGAAGATGATCAGGATTGCGCCGATGGCGGTCCGCACGCGCCGCAGCACCAGGCCGTTGGGACGCGTGTCGCGCGCCAGTTCGCGCCCAATCGGATCGGGCAGCGCGACAACTTGCTGCAAGCCTTCCGCGAGTTTTTCGATGATGCGCGCGTCCAGTCTCAGCCGGTCGAGCATCGGACCGGACAGACCCTTTTCCTTGCCGCGCGCGAGATCTTCGGCATTGGCCGCTTCCAACGCCGAGCGCTCGCGCATCAACCCTTCGGTCGCGTAGGCCAGCGCATCGTTTTTCTGCTGCGTCGGAGCGTTGGCAATCACGCGCGCAGCCGTACGCGCCTCCTGTGCCAGCTTCAACATTTCGTCCGCTACTTCTGCCATGATCATTTACCTATTCTGAACCTCAATTTTATCGCAGATGGACGCGGATGAACGCAGATGGTTGCAGACAAAAGATGGAAATTATTATGACCGCGATCCTTGCCCGTTCCTGTCTTCCATTTGCGTTCATCTGCGTCCATCTGCGTTTAATTAGACCGCTGATAAACCCAAATTTTTATTTCGCCCCGCGCCGTAGAACGTGAAGTTCGACGAGCAAGCAAGGCCCGCCGTAGATCAAATTCACGCCCGCCGCATGCGCCCTGTTCAGCGACGTTTCGTCGTTCGGCTCCGCGCCGGGCTGCATCCAAATATTTTTCACGCCCGCTGCGATCGCTTCGTCAATCAGGCGCTCCGTCGCGGCCGGCGGCGTCACGATCGACAGCGATTCAACGCGTTCCGGCAATGCGGCGAGATTGGGATACGCCGCAACTCCCAGTACGCTCTTTGCATGTGGATTCAGCGGAAAAACGATAAACCCGCGCGCATGCAGCGCCACAAAGCACTGGTGCCCGTACTTGCCGGGATCTTCGCTCGCTCCCGCCACCGCGAAACGGTGCGCACTCATAAACTGTTCGATCGATTGGTTCAGGTCGCCCATGCTGGTTATTCTATTGCAACCGACGTTAATTTTCAAAACGTTCCCAGCGGAGAAATTGAAAAACGGTTACGATTTGCCACAGTATATTGCAGTATCCACTTGTCGGGAATTATTAACGCATGCACATTTATTATTGCGAAAAGTGCGAGACTCGCCTGACGGAAGAAGATCTCGAATCCGGCAAAGCATTGCGCGACACGACGGGAAACATTTTTTGTGCCGCGTGCGCTCCCGATTCGCTGAACGCTCCCGTCCGCTCGGGCACACGCAGGTTCTCCGCGCGTCCGGCTGGCGCATCCGGCATCATCGACCGTCAAACGCCGGTTAACACCCCAAATTCGTCCGCACGAACAAGTGTGGCAACTCAACCGGCCGAGCGCGCATCCACGGCGAATGCCAGTGCGCGCAATTCCTCCGCACTATTAAAGCCTCAACAGCCATTTCCCGTGGAATGGGTGGTGCTCGGCGGCGGTGTTTTGGTTTTGGCTTTGGTCCTGGGGCTTTATGCATTCGGCGGTTTTGGAAATGCTCCAAAAAAGAACCCCGCGACCGAAACGGTGGCGGCCACTCAAGCCAGTCCGACGACGTTGCCCGCTGCGACACCCGTCGCCACGAACCCACTTGGGACCGACACAAAGTCTGCCGTGCAGACCACGGCGAATGGAAAGCCCGCTCCGGCTCACGAACCTGATTCGCGCAGCGTTTTCGACGACGTAATTAAGGAACATGCACGCGATTACGACCCGGTGAAAGCTAAAGCGATGGCCGTCCGGCGCTTCAAAGAGGCTGCCGAATTCTACAAAAAATACCCGCAAGACCCGTGGACCTATGCCGACATGCTTCAGCAGGTTCCGAAGGGCACTCCGGCGGGCGACGACGCGGTCCGTACAATCGGCGAGCTTAAATTGCCTGCGGATAAATCCGACACGCCCGGGTGGTATCGCGATTGGACTTTCGCGACCGGCGCGAGCGCGATTCCGCGCTATGACTTGGACGGCCGCAAAAATCTCCTTCAGACTATTCCGCCCGGGCGCGATTCCGAATTGCTTTTCAGCCGCAAAATAGCGGTTCCGGCCGACCGGCCGCATCTGTTCGTCTCCGCGCGAACCGAGGATAAAGCGGCCTGCAAAATCGTCGTTGAAATCGATGGCAGGCAGCAGTTGCTCGACAACCTCAGCGGCGCGGGATGGCGCTCGTTCGATTTCGATCTCAGCGCGTTCAAAGGCAAGGAAACGGATATTCAAATCCGCCACATCGCCACATCCACCTCCACCCCGAAGGCCTTTTGGACCTCGCCGGTTTTCCGTGATGCGCCCCAGCCCGGCGCAAAGCTTATCGCCTACAATCCCCAAGCAACTGTTTACACCAAGCCCAAACCCGTCCCGCCGCCAGCCAAACACGTCTTTGTCGCGCCCATATCGTGGAAAGAAGCTCCGGCGTGGAAGTCCCCGGTCGATGTGCTTGCGCTCGCCGACCCGCAGACCGGCGCCGTCGGCTCGACCTGGATTCGAGGCGATAAGGGCGAACTGCAATCCAGCAAAGCCAATGGCGCGCGCATCGCGATCGCGTACACGCTTCCAGAACAATACGATATTCGGGCGGCATTCGAACGCAAAAGCGGCAACGCCGATGTGGCGCTGATTCTCGCGCACGGCGGAAGCCAATTCGTGTGGACGATGGGCGCGGATAATAATAAATTATTCGCCATTTCGGAAGTGGGCGGAAAGAAATTTGAGAACAATCCGGCCATCGTTCGCTCGGGCGCCTGTCTGAAAAACAATCAGAAACGCACCACGGTTGTCGAAGTCCGCAAGGAGCGAATCAGCGCGTATGTGGATGGCAAGCTGGTCGCCGAGTGGGTTCCCTCCATGGGCGATCTCAGTCTCGACAACGTCTGGAAACTTCCCGATGGAAAGCAGCTTGGTTTGGCTTCCTGGCAAGGCGAAGTGACTTTTTATTCGGTGGAACTGGTGGAAGTGAAGTGAGAGCGGATCAGGCGTTAAATGGAATCGCTATCGCACCGATATTTTCAAACAACCTCTGTCATTCATCCGCGCTAATTTGCGTAAGTCCGCGTTCATCCGCGATTACGTTGTGCTTCGAATATTCGCTCGTGCGGGGCACATGGATTTCGCGTCATGTGGGCGCTGGACGAACGTCACTACATTGAGTAATATAAATTTATTGCGAAGAAAGGACACATCCATGCCCTCGTTGGTTCAAGAAGTCGCTCTGTACGATGAAATCGCCGAATTGAAGAAGCAGCGCAAGGCCATCATGCTGGCTCATTATTATCAGGACGGCGCGATTCAGGAGATTGCCGAAATCACGGGCGATTCACTGAAACTCGCCCGCGAAGCCGCCAAGGTCACCGATCCGGTGATTGTGTTCTGCGGCGTTCATTTCATGGCCGAAACAGCGAAGATTCTCAACCCTAAGAAGACCGTCCTGCTGCCGGACATGGCCGCTGGATGCAGCCTCGCCGACTCCTGCCCCGCCCCGCTGTTGAAGAAATTTCAGGACGAACTGCGCGCACAAGGAATCAAGTTTCAGACCGTCACCTACATCAATTCGACCGCCGCCGTCAAGGCGCTCTCCGATTGGATCGTGACCAGCGGCAACGCGCGCGACATCATCGAACGCGTGCCGAAGGATTGCCAGATTCTCTTTACGCCCGACCAGCACCTCGGCCGCTATTTAATGGAAGAAACCAAGCGCCCGTTCATTCTGTGGAAAGGCTCGTGCATGGTCCACGAAGTCTTTTCCGTCACGGACATGATCCGGCTCAAGAAGCAGAATCCGCAGTCGGTGACGATCGCGCATCCGGAATGCCCGCAGAATATGCTGGCGCAATCGGATTTCGTCGGCGGCACGGAAGCCATGTTGAAATTCGTCGGCGGCAAATTGAATCCGACGACATTCAACGTCGCGACGGAAGTGAACATGATCTGGCAATTTGAAAAACGCTATCCGCAGCACACATTCCTGCCCGTGCCCGGGATTGCCTGCGCCTGCAATGCCTGTCCGCACATGGCCCGGAACACGCTCGAAAAAATTCGCGATTGCCTGCGCGACATGACGCCGGAAATCCTCTGGGCGCCGGAGTTCGATCAGGCGGAGGCGGTCATTCGGCGCAGTTTGCTGTGAACACTTTCTGTTGATACGCGCGCAGTTTTCACTTCGATAAAGTTCAAAGGATACAACGCCACCATGCAATTCCTCGTCGTATGCAGAATTCCCGATGGCACGCCCCGCAGACAGGTCATCATGCAGATTCGCCCGGAAGCGAAGGCCGTCTGGAAATTGTATGAATCCGGCCTGGTGCGTGAAATCTACTACATTGACGACTTGAGCGGCGCCGTGTTGATGGTCGAAGCCGGCAGTTTGGATGAAGTGAAGAAAGGCGTCGAGACGCTGCCGATGATCCAGGACGGCTCGCTCGTTCCCGATTATATTCCGCTCAAGCCGTACACGGGTTTCGGCAAGCTCTTCGCGAAGTAATTACTTTGTGCACCACCGGACTTGCTGTTGTTTCCCCTCTCCCCTTGGTGGAGAGGGCGGACGAGCGCTGCTGTTTGCGCTCGCCGGGTGAGGGGTAGCCTTGGAAAAATCAAGGCGTCTGGATTAATCCAAGTTTACCCCTCACCCCGCGAGCCGATACAGCCGGCTCGTCGGCCCTCTCCCTCAAGGGGAGAGGGGCAACGCGTCGCACGTCCGATGATTCTCCTCAATTCACTTCGGATCGCCGAGCCCGCGCTTGTCGGTCAAGGGCGAGCGGCTCCAAAGGACTTCGTCGTTGTACGCGTCGTAGATCGATTCGACGCGCCGCTCACCGGTCACTTTTGTCGTATAAATCGCGGACCGGTCGTTCGCATCGGCGGAGTCGCTGATGTTGACCTGCGCGATCAGCGGAGACGTCAGGGTAATGGTGCTGCTGCCCGAGAACGATTCGATCGTGTAGACGTGCAATTGCAAAGTCGCATATCCAGCGAGCTTTGACGTGACCGCGATGAGCGCGCCGGGGACCAGCGCCGTGGAATCGCTGCCCAGGTCCGCCGGATCGATGTTGAGCACGTTTGAACCCACTGGAGCCATCGCCGTAATTTTGACGATGTTCTTTGCCTGCGTCGTCAAGCCCTGCGCGAGAACGTACGTGCCGAAGAACCGCGAGCGGAAGCAAATCTGCGGCGACCAAGCCACGTCGCCGTTGAGGGCGCTGCCGGAAAAGAGATTCGCGGTGGGTATCTGAGACAAATTGGACGCAAGCTGCTGATCCTGGCTGCGCTGCGTTGCGCGGATCGGACCCCACACCGTCGTTTCGGCATGCAAATTCGGGCCGACCGTGATCACGTTCAGAACGGGATCAAATACGTCGTCGTTTTCAATCTGCGTATCGCTAATCCCGTTTCCACCGTCCACGATGACCTGAACGAGAACGTCGACATCGGTCGGGTCGGGATTGTTGGGATCCAGCGGTCTTGGCGACGTGAACAAATGGGTCGTGCCGAGCGCAGGAACAATGTATGAGTAGGTGTCGTCGCCGGGCGCAAACGAATATACGTCGGTACCGGAGGGCGTAGGTATCGGGTCGAATGTGCTCAACCGGATCGCTTGCACGACGACATCGTCCCCTGCCGGAGCAGCTTGGCCGGGCACCGGCGCGAGGACACTGTTGTTCTTATTCGGTTCGGTTTCGATCTTCAAATTCGGCCCAGGCCCGATCACGATAAAATCGGTTGCCGGATCGAACACCGGATCGCCGAAGTCGACTTGTTGCATGTCATCCGACTTCAAACCCGTGTGAAGCGGTTCTCCGGCCTTCGAGGATTCGATATGAACATCGGCGGGGCTGGGCGGCATGGCGTCGGTTTTCTGGGCGAATTCGAACTTCATTGAGTCATACGCATTGAAGAACATATCGTAGTAGCCGGAGAGCGTGCCGTCGCCGACGCAACTCCACTTTTGAAGATCGGCAAGGCCGTAGTTCTTGTAACCGGGCGGAGTGGTTTGAGCGGTCAGGGGCACGTAGTTTGCCGCCGGATCGCCGTATACAAACTTGCCGCAATCCTTCTGCGAACTGGGATCGAGAGTCAAAAAGGCCGGATCGGTCAGCAGCCGCGCGGGTTTGTATTCGTTGGGCACCCGGCCGCCGTAGTCGTGGCTGTAATAGCTGAAGCCGGTGATTTGCGTTTCGGCGATGCCGTTCGGGCCCGTGTTGATGCCGATGATCTTATTGCTTGCATCGTAGATGTACGCATCGTCGCCGCCCAAGTGAATGCCCGAGAACGAAACGCCGGCTATGACGCCTTGAATCTCCGGCGCATTCGCCGCGCCCGTGGCGCCGGGCGCGATAAGTTGAGTGTAGTTGTACACATTCACCGACGGGCCGGGCGAAGTCGAGACCGAGTTCAGGAAATTGTTGAAGGCCTTGACCGTCAGCACGCATTGCACGCGCGTCACCGGCGAACCGCTGTCATCCAGGAAGTACTGAAAGCGGTTCATCATGCGCTGCCGTGTGTTTGAATCTTTGTACGGGTTGGTGTCCACAAACGCGCCAGTTCCATCCACGTAATCGCCTTCGGGCATGCTGGGAATCTCCATGAATTTCGCGAGACTGATCTCGCGGTCGATGCGCTTGGCAAGGGCATATTTGACGGAGAAGACCGGCGACAGCGTCGTGACATCCGCGGGATCTCCGGGCAGCAACGACGCGACGAAATCTTCGAAATCCATGCGGCACAAGAACGGCCGCTTGGCGAGGATGCGCTTGGCAATCAACTCGGCGTAACAGGGCGTGCCCGCGCCCGCGGGAAAGTACGTGGCGAATGTCAGCGTGTCGGAATACGGAATCTGCGAGAGCATCGCCTGAACGACTTCTTCCGGCGCAGTGTTGATGTTGATCGCGGCGGGCGCGGTTTTGCATTGCGAAATATAGGCTCCCTGCGCGTTCGTTTTAAACGAGCCGTCCGGGTTGCGCGCGGCGTCGATACAGGTGCTCCAATACGTTTCGAGATCGGACCGCCATAACGGAAAGTGCGCGGGATCGGCAATGTAATTATTGTAATTCGGAAACTTCAACGCGAACGCGCCAATGTTGTCGTAAGCCTCGGTGGGCTGAAGCGACGCGATATGATCCAGATCCCCTTGACTCACCGTGCTGGTCATAAACGATGCGGGCGTCGTGCGCAGATAGCTCAGAATATTGCCGGCAACATTTGTATTTGTAACAGTGTAACCGGGGCTGTAATTGGGAATATTGGCCATGTCCATGCCCCACATCGAGGGGTTGGCGTAAAAGTTGGCGTCGAGGTCGCGCACCCAGATAAAATGCCGGCCTCGAACCGTGCCAGTGCCGGGCAATTGCTTGCGCACCGCCGTGGTCACGCCGTTGTAGAAATCAGTCAGGCCCGTCCGAATGAAATACGCAGACGCGCGATCCGCGTTCGACACTAACGCACCCGTACTAGGCACCAGAGAGGAGATGCGCAGCGGCGATGTCGTATAGTATGGAGTATTTATCGCTGTGCCAGCCCCGTTCACATGGGGATACGCGGACGATAAAACCGCGAATGTAGGCGTGAGAATACTATTCGAGTTATCGAATGAAATGTCGTGATCGAACAGTTTGGACGTGCTGGTTGAGCCGGGGCCTTTGTTATCCACTTCGCTGGCCGAAACCAGAATGAGATTGCCCGAGCTATCGATGCCTACCACGCCGTCGGGCGTAGCAGTGTACAAACCCTTTGCATAAGCGGACAAAGATCCCTGAAGGCGCTTCTCGGCGGCGTACGAGGACAATTCGGGCTGTGTGGAAGTCACGCCCGCGCGCGCGGACTGGATGGCGTGCCGCGCCACGACCAGAAAGGCGGTGCTGAGCATCGCCAGGATCGCCAGCACCACTACTGCGAAGATCAGGACGCTGCCGTTTTTCGGCGCACCCGATCGGAGCTTTATATGGTTCATCATTCTCCCGTCCCTCATCATCATTGCCGTCATTACTAAAAACTCGCCGGAATCGAAAATACCTTGCTGTACGATCTGTAGTTCTTGTTTATGTTGTTTTGGTAACTCGCGCTGGCCTTATCCGATGCCGCATTAAACGAATCGAAGCGCTTCTGCTTATAATTGTCTGTAAAGATTATCGTCAACAGCAGCGAATCGCAATTCGTTGTGGCTGGATTAATTACCGGTTCCTTGTCATATTGCCGGGTAACCGGATTCCAGCGTTGATACGTCACGGTCAGTTTAAAGATGCTGTCGAAGAGCGCCAAATCGCTGTTGTTCACGTTGGTCTGCAGCGTCGGATCGAAAACATCGGGAAAGTTACCGGCGAAATTGTTGCCCGTCGGATCATACTTGACCTGGCGGCAGAGCGTGTTGTCCGCGCGATTGATGTAGTACCGCACGAAGCCGAAATCGTCGGCAAGCGCACTGGGGTTTTCGGTACGGCAGTAGAATTGCAGAATATCGCTTTGGGGCGAGACGGAATTGACCGTCTCGGTCATGACCATTGGGGATGGATTCGGCACATAGGTCGGAACCTGTTGACGTACTTTTTGAATGTTGCTGGGTCCGGCAAACGCACTGGAAAGATCGCGTTCCAGCATGTTGAAAAACAGCCGCACGTTTTCGGTTTCGTGGATGCGCGCCGCCGATTCGTTGCTGGCGCTGACAGTCGTCGAAATCGCCAGGTAACCGACTCCGAAGACGACCATGGCAATCGACGACGCAATGATCAGTTCGAGGATCGTGAAGCCATGCGGGCGCGCCATGCAGCGGACGGCGCGCGGGCACGTTTCCAGTCTCAATGTCATTGGTACCGAATTGCTCATTGCCTCACCTTACTGTCGCGCAGAAACACCATCACGGGATCGGAGACTTGTTGCAGTTTTTTCATCGGGTTGACGCTGGTTGTTGAAACACCCGGATCGAGATCGCGGTACATCGTGACCGTTAAAATATAAATGCCCGCAAATGCCGACGTCGGATCGTCGTTCGCCAGCAAATGCGAATTCGCATCCTTGATCCAATCGGGATGCGGTTCAAGCTTGAAGAGCGCGCGATACGCCGCGCCGCTGCTGTTCAATAGCGGATCGACGTTCGCCGGCTGAGGGAATTGGCCCATCACACGGGACGCCGTGGGATTCAGCGGCCAATAGGCCAGATTCGTTGCCGCGGCATTGGGGGGATACGCCAATTGGTTCAAAGATGCCGTGGAAGCGCTCCCCGACGTTCGATATGGAATCCTGCAAGAATTGGAACTGCCAAAGGGATTCGATGGATCGTTCAGGGAAAGAGTATCCATAAACATACCCGCGTAATATGGATTGAGGTCTCCCCCGTTGCTCGTCGTCATGGTGGAGGAGATTGCGAGCAGGTGCTTGATATCTTCAATGGCTTCCGGAATCAAGACCGACGCGTTGTTTCGATCGCCCGCCGCAGTGCTCATTTGAGCGCTGCGCATGACGATCGCCAGCGTGCCGCTGATGCCAATCGTGAGCACAAACAGCGCGGTCAGAATCTCAACCAGCGTCATTCCATGGCGGTTCGTTCGCATGCTCATAGCTGCGCCCCCGCCGGAAGAACCCGGATCATGCCACCGTTAAACACCTGAATCATCTTCAACCATGGCGCTTTGTTATTGGGATTAGGCGCTCCAATATACTGGTTATTTTGCTGCCCGTTTGTCTTCCGTGTATTGAAGTAACTCCGGCGATTGTCCTGCAAGGCCGTGTACGACGTAACATCGAGCGTGCGGTCGTCGGCATATTGCGAGCCATCAGTCACGAACAGCGTAAGACCGGTTTGAGACGTGCCATCGACTGTGAAGTACTGCGTGCCATCAGGTTTGAAATAAATGACGCTGTCATAGGGCGCCGACGCAGTTGAAGGAGAAAGGTATTGCACGCCGTAGAAGGTATTTTCAGGCAGAACAACCCGCTCGACCAGATAGTTGTTATGCAGGACGCTGTTCAGGGTCAACGTATTGGAGGGATTCCATTTTATGGGTTGCCCCGTATTTGCATCAATGTTGCTTGCATGCGTGACGGAAAGCGCCGTGCCCATATCGGGGAAGCAATAGATGCCGAGGGTTTGTTGATGATCCACACCCGTCCTGGTGTCCGCGCGGCTAATTGGCGTGAGATCCGAATTGACGTTCTCAAAGCGGACATGGTAAACGCAATTGTTGGCGATGGCCAGATTGCGTGCGTAATGCAGAGTGGATTCGACTTGCGAAAACGCCGTGTTAGCCCTGAAGCCCGATTCCATTTTATGGTAGCCGGAGACCAACAACGTGGAGAGCAGCGAAACGATTCCGAGAACCACCAGAAGCTCGATAAACGTGACGCCGCGCTCCGCGCGTTCATTCACGACGGAGCGCTTTCGCGCTTCAATTATCGAGCCGACGTTACTCATGTCCCACGTATCCCCACTGTCTGTGTGCGCGTCGATTTAAAATACCGGCCAAAATCCTGCCACACAGACGACCTACGTACTCCCATTATAACCCGTGTCTGCTTAAAAAGACACATATTGTCCGCACCTAAAATAGGATTTTGCTCAAAGTGCACAAGTGCATGTTTCTTTACCTTGCTTGAACCCTCAAAACTTGCTAATCTCCCCAGCATGGAAAAATGGAATGTTCTGCTCACGGCCCGGCCGCTTTCCGAAGTCGGCGGGCCTGCTTTGGAGATTCTCGAACGCGCGGGGTGTTCGACGGTTTCGTCCAATAAAAAAGGCCCGTTGTCCGCCGCCGATGTGATCGCGCAGTTGGAAGGCGTCGACGCCGTGCTCGTAAGTCCCGACAAATTCACCGCCGAAGTCTTCGCCGCGCCGGCCGCGCGCCGCTTGAAGATCGTGTCGCGCTGGGGCGTGGGTTACGACACCATCGATGTCGCTGCCGCCACCGCCGCCGGCGTTGTGGTCGCGTTTTGTCCCGGCGCGCTCGACGACGCCGTCGCGGATTACGCGTTCTCGATGCTTTGCACGATCGCGCGGCGTGTTCACGACGGCCACGCCGCCATGCGCGAGGGACGCTGGGCTCCCGCATGGGGGCACGACATTTCGCGCAAAACGCTGGGCATCATCGGCTGCGGCCGCATCGGCCAGGCGATGGCGCGGCGCGCGGCCGGATTCGGCATGAAGCTCCTGGGCACCGATGTCGCGCCCAATCCGGAAGCGGAAAAACTCGGCGTGCGCTTCGTCTCGCTCGACGAATTGCTCGAGCAGAGCGATTTCGTGACGCTGCACGCGGCGCTCACGCCCGCGACGAAGGGCATGATCGGCGAAGCGCAGTTGCGAAAAATGAAACGCAGCGCCTATTTTATCAACACCGCGCGCGGCGCTCACGTGGACGAAGCGGCGCTCGCCCGGGCGCTGACCGAAGGCTGGCTGGCCGGCGCGGCGGTCGATGCGTTCGTGACCGAACCGCTGCCCGCCGAACATCCGTATCGCGGCGTTCCGAATCTGCTGATGACACCGCATCAAGCGAGTTATACGCGCGAAACCGGCGAAGAAGTCAGCCGCCGCGCGGCGCAGGCGATCGTCGATCTGATGAACGGGCAGCGTCCTAAGAATGTGGTCGATGAGGCGGTGTTGAAATCGGGTGCTCTGCGTGCGAAGCTAATTTAACAACGCGATTACAATCCAATTCAGGAGTTTTTCATGCGCAAGAATCATGTCCGGGCTAAATTGAAACGCGGCGAAGTGAGCATCGGCACGTGGCTTTCGCTGCCCGATCCGATTGCCGCGAAATTGATGGCGCGCGTTGGCTTCGACTGGCTGAACGTCGATCTCGAACACACCCCGACGAGCCTCGAAACGGCCGCCCTGAGCTTTGCGATGATTGCGTCGGAAGGCCCCGCGCCGCTGGCCCGTGTCGCCTGGAACAACGGCCAGAATATCAAGCGCGCGCTCGACAACGGCGCGTGGGGCATCATCGTGCCGATGATCAATTCCGCCGCTGAGGCCCGTGCCGCAATCCAAGACGCGCGCTACGCGCCGCTGGGCAACCGCTCGGTCGGCGGACAACTGCACGCCGTCGGATTCAACACGTCTCCGGCCACGTATTACGAAAACGCGAATGACGAAATCCTCGTCGTGCTGATGGCCGAGCACGTCAAAAGCATCGAAGCGCTCGAAGAAATCGCCAGCGTTCCCGGCATCGACGCGCTGTTCATCGGGCCGAACGACCTGCTCCAGTCCATGGGCCTGAAACCGGGCTTCGACAGCGCCGATCCGCGCTTCAACGACGCGTTGAAAAAAGTCGTGACCGTCGCCAAAGCGCACGGTATCGCGCCCGGCATTCACGCGGCCGACGCAGCCATGGCGAAGAAACGCATCGCAGAAGGCTTTCAATTCATCGCCGTCGCAAGCGAAGTCGGCATGATGCTGGCGAAAGCGGCGGAGACGGCGAAGGCGCTTGATTTGGGTTCTGGCGCGGCTGTGGCGAAGTATTGATAAAAGAGCCGGACCGCAAGGGAGCGGTTATGGGCGAGTTCAAGCCGACCACTTCCTTGCGGCCGCGGCTCTTTTGTTACCCCGCCATCGGCATCACCCGCGACAGAATTAACACCGTCAGCATCCCCACCGTTCCCTCGATTGAAATTTGCGCCGAGAATGTTTTCAGCGTCTCGTTCTCCGTCATGCCGCTCATTTTTCCGATGACCCAAAAGCCGCTGTCGTTCATCCAGGGCAGCAGCTTCGATCCACAGCCGATCACGAGCGCGAGATACACCGGGTGGAAGCCAAGCTGTTCTTTTGTCGCCATGCCCGCAAAAATTCCCGCCGCGGTGATGATCGCGACGGTCGCCGATCCTTGCGCCGCCCGGACGAAAGCCGTCACCAGAAATGCGATCGGCAGCACAAAATGGCCGCGGCCCGCGATGGCGCCGGCGATCAGTTGGCCGATGCCGGTCTGCTGCAGCGCGCCGCCAAACGCCGCGCCCGCCGCGATGATCAGCAGAATCTGCCCGCCGTCCGCGAGCGCCGAACGCATCGCGTCGTTGAGCACCGGCTTCTTTTCGCGCTTGACCGTCACCACCGCCGCGATCGCAACACCGGCGGAAAGCAGCAGCGCGATGTTGGGATCGCCAACGCATTTTACGGCGGCGATTGACTGTTGCGCGAACGCCGAAAGACTCGCAACCTGTTCCGCGGTCCAGCGCAATTTGATCGCCGTCGTCGCTCCGATTAATAACACGGGCAACAGCACCGGCAGCAGCGACAGCCACAGCGGCGGCAGGCAGCGTTCATCCAGCTTGCCGATCGCTTCCAGTTCCGCCAGCGGCGCCTGGATGGATTCGCGCACGGGCAGTTGCAGCCGGCGGTCGATCCAGACGGCGTAACACATGCCCGCGCCCGCCGACGCCAAACCCACGACGCTGCCCATCAGCATCATCAAGCCCATGTCGATGTTCAGATTCTTAACCAGGTAAAGCGGTCCGGGCGTAAGCGGAAAGAGCGAGTGGTTCATGCTGCCCGTGGCGATGACCGCCAAAAAATAGAGCGCATAATTCTTTCGCGTGCGCATCCACATCGCTTTGCACAGCGGCACCATCAGCAGAAAAACAGTGTCGAAAAAAACCGGAATACTGAGCACAAAACCGCTCAGCAAAAACGCCAGCGGCGCACGCGCTTCGCCCAACACGCGCGTAATCGAACGAACCACGCGATCCGCCGCGCCGCTGTCCATCATGCACTTTCCAACAATCGAGGCCAGCGCGATCAGCACTCCCAGTTTTCCGCAGGCATTGCCGAATTCGGTTGTGACGCGTTCGCCCACGGACGATTTTGCAAATTCCGCGGCTTCTTTCACCGGCATCTTCTTCGCCGCGGCGTACGCCTCAAGCTGCGCGGTGGAAGTAAGGCTCGCGACGAGCAGCGCGCCGACCAGCAAGGCGAGAAATGCGTGCAGGCGTAACGCCAGAATGCAGCCCACCACCGCCACGGTGCCGAGAAGCACTATCACAAGTGGATTCATACATTGCCGCCAGGAAAGGCGGAAAAAAACAGCGGCCAATCGGCCGCTGTTCTTCATCCCTATTCCCTAGCTCCTAATCCCTAATCCCCATCCTCTGGGTCTAGTACCGGTAGTGCTCGGGCTTGTACGGTCCTTCCGTGTTCACGCCAAGATACTCGGCCTGCTTCGCCGAGAGCTTTGTCAGCTTCGCACCGAGCTTGCCGAGATGCAGCCGCGCGACTTTTTCGTCGAGATGCTTCGGCAGAATGTAGACTTTGTGCTCGTACTTGTTCGTGCCGCGCGTCTGCCAGAGTTCGATCTGCGCCATGACCTGATTGGTGAAGCTCGCGCTCATCACGAAACTCGGATGACCGTTCGCGCAGCCGAGATTTACCAGCCGGCCTTCGGCCAGCACGATCAACTTTTTGCCGTTCGGCCAGATCCATTGATCAACCTGCGGCTTGACTTCGACTTTCGTCAGCGACTTGTCCGTGTTCAGGCTCTTCATGTCGATCTCGATATCGAAGTGCCCGATGTTGCAGACGATCGCATTGTCCTTCATCGCGTCCATGTGCTTGCGCGTGATGATGTCGCAGCAACCGGTCGTCGTCACGAAGATGTCGCCTTGCGCGGCGGCTTCGTCCATGGTCACGACTTGGTAGCCTTCCATGCAGGCCTGCAGCGCGTTGATCGGATCGATCTCCGTCACCAGCACGCGAGCGCCCTGCCCGCGCAGCGACTGCGCGCAGCCCTTGCCCACGTCGCCGTAACCGGCCACGACGGCAATCTTGCCCGCGACCATCACGCTCGTGGCGCGCTTGATGCCGTCCAGAAGCGATTCGCGGCAGCCGTACAAATTGTCGAACTTCGATTTCGTGCAGGAATCGTTGACATTGATCGCGGGCATCTTCAGCGTGCCCTTTTTGACGCGCTCGTAGAGGCGATGTACGCCCGTTGTGGTTTCTTCGCTCAAGCCGACGATGTCCTTCGCCAGATGCGGAAATTTATCATGGACCATATTCGTGAGGTCGCCGCCGTCGTCGAGGATCATGTTCAGCGGCTTGCCGTCCGGCCAAAACAGCGACTGTTCGATGCACCAGTCGAATTCGGTCTCGTTCATGCCCTTCCAGGCAAACACCGCGCAGCCCGCGGCGGCGACGCCCGCGGCGGCGTGATCCTGCGTCGAGAAAATATTGCAGCTCGACCAGCGCACCGTGGCGCCGAGATCCTGCAGCGTCTCGATCAGCACGGCGGTCTGAATGGTCATGTGCAGGCATCCCGCTATGCGCGCGCCAGCAAGCGGTTTCTTGCCTTTGTACTCTTCGCGGAGCGCCATGAGGCCGGGCATTTCGACCTCGGCGATGGCAATTTCCCTGCGGCCCCAATCGGCGAGGCTCATGTCTTTGACTTTGTAATCCGGTTCGACAGCGACGGGCATGGATGGTCCTTTCTATGTTGCGCCAGCTAATAATTTCCGGCGTGGAAACGGCGCGGCATTATAAGCAAAATGGCGCAATTCGCACCATTAATCTTTGTGCAAAATGTTCTTAAACAATCGCCGTACCAATTACTTGACGGAACCGCTCTTGTTCATTTTCGCTGAATACACGACACTCTGAGTTTTCGTGTACTTGGTGCCATTAAATAACAGTGAGATTGTCACGTTGCGCGGTACCTTCTTTAAATCGGCATTCGTCAAACCGTTGGCTGCCAGCATCGCCGCATAATCGCCTTTTGCCAAGGCGACGCTGAACTTGGACGTCTGAGCATCCACGCCGCTTTTGCCGGTCTTCACGGGAATTTTGACAATGCCCGCCGCTGTGCTGGCACCGCCTTTATCGTCGAGCGTGAATGACTTCGTGATACTGCCGACAGTGACGGTCACGACTTGGCCGGTGACGACGAAACCTGTGGGAATATTAATTGCGCCGGCGAAGGCAATTGTGTCGCCGCCCGC
The DNA here is from genome assembly GCA_038227045.1 of Planctomycetota bacterium. Taxonomy (GTDB): domain Bacteria; phylum Planctomycetota; class SZUA-567; order H5-PLA8; family H5-PLA8; genus JANXLS01. The sequence goes on along the minus strand of JBBRQD010000011.1, from coordinate 2,433 downwards.
CGCCGCGAAATTGAGTTTGATGGCGGCCTTCTTCACCGTCAACAATTGTTGACCGCCGCCGCTGCCACCCGAACCGATGGTGAACTGAACGGTATTCGAGGTGCCACCGCCGGGCGCGGGATTGATCACCACGACCGATGCGGTTCCCGAAAAATTCAAATCGGCGGCGACGAGGAACACCACCAGTTCGGTGGCGGAGGTGGTAACGGATGGCCGCAACTGTCCGTTGAATTGGACGGTCGAACTGCTCAAGAAATTGGTGCCTTGAACAACCAGCCCGAAATCGGACGATCCCGCGGGAACGGATGTTGGCACAAGATCCGTAATCATGGCCACGGCATTTTTCGGTCCAAAATCGATGCGCGTATCGACAGGTGTTTGAACCAGCGTCCCAATGGTGGATACGGGCAGCGAAATGGTCGGCCACGTCCCGGTAACGCTCTGGTATTTCATCACCGTCAGTTCGAGCGAACCGGACGGAACAAAACCATTCACGAGCGAAACGTTCAACATGCCATCGAGCTTTGCGCTGCCGTTTACCAGAAACTGATCGAACGATCCGGCGCTCGTTCCCCCGATTTCGAGGTTGAGCACGCCCGTGGCGTTTTGAATGTAGGAGCCGTTCAACGTCACGGTGCCGGGACTGAAGCCCGGACCGACAATCCCGTTGCTCGTGAGCTGTCCGTTAATTGTCCCGGTGCCGCTCAGTATTCCCCCTGATCCCAGGACAAACGCGCCCCCGCCGCCGAGCGTGGCGGTGGTTAGGGTCAGCGCCTTGTTGAACGTAAGCGAATGACTGGCGTCGATCGTGAGCGTCCCGGTATTAACCACCATATTGCAGTCGAATACGAAATTAGTCGTGCTGAATCCCAGACTCCGCCCGCTGTCAATCGTCACACCTGAAGTGGCCGGGAAAGTGGCCGGCACTTGGATTCCGTTGTTGCTGAAGCCGGATTGCGAACCGAGGGTCAACGGATTGTTGAATACCACCGAGCCGCCACCTAAAACGTAACCATTGTCGAGAATCATATTCCCGGTAAAATTCAACGCATTCTGCTGCAAGATATAACCATTTCGAATGCGCAGCGTTCCGGTGATGGCACCGGAATTTGTCAACTGATTGCCCCCTTGAACGAGCGAGATTTCAGTGTTGGCGCCGGACGCATTCAATGCCGCGCCCACTTCGTTGGTGCAATTGCCGATCTCCAATTTTCCCGATGCGACATTCACGGTCCCGAAATTATCGAAAACGGAGACGATCTGCGTCAGGCCCGTCGACGTACTGCACGTAATCGTCTTCCCCGCGTTGAGCGTCGTTTTACCGGCTCCAATAATTTTTCCCGGCAGGGCAAACGCCGAATTCAAAACCATTGTTGTGGCGGAGCCGCTTAAATCGAGAGTGCAGTCCGGATCCATTTGCAGCGTTCCGTCCACCACCAAATTCGAACTGTAAGAGAGGGAACTGTTGAATGCATCCGAGATCAGATGCAGCGTGCCGCCCGCGGCGATATTTAACGGAATGTTGATGCCGGGAACACGCGTGAAGCCGGGGCCCCGGATATTGATCAACCCACCCGCATTTAAGTTCATCGAACCCGCGCCATTGATAAAATCGTACAGTTCAATCGTGCCGGTAAAAGGCAGGCTGGCCTTGTCGATCTGCAAGACGCTGTTGCCTCCACCGCCCACCGTAAAATGGCCGTTGAGCGCGCCATTCGAAATAATCATCGTATTTCCGCCAACCAGCGGCATCGTGATCATTGCATTAGCCGCGGTCGCGTTGAATGTCCCGGTGCTGACGCCTTGCAGAATGTTTAAGAAACCCGTGCTGCACGTGACCGTGCCATCGTTTTTCAGGTTCACACTCAGATTGTTTGCAGTGTTGGCGGCGTTGTTTGTAGTCAGGGTGGCGGTAGAGGTAATCTCCAGTGTGCCGCCGCTGATATTGTTGATTTGACTCAGATTCATCGCCGAGACGATCGTGAGCGTCTGTCCGGCGTTTATCGCGATTGCGGCGCTGTTGACGACGTTGACCGTGGTAACGGTAATGTGCGTGCTCACCGTAGGTCCGGAGTTGACCGTTGCAATCGTTGCCGTATCGCCCACACCGGGCATGCCGGTGGGTGTCCACATCGCAGTGTTGGTCCAATCTCCACTGCCGCCGTTCCAAGTATAGGTGATGGCGTGGGCATTTTTAAATGAGCCAAAATACAACGGTAAGACAATCAAACACGAACAGACGGCACGCGCCCGGAAAATCGATTTCATCAGAGCCTCCTGAAAAAATTCGCGCCTATTGACCCGCGCGTTTCTAAAGCGTCATTATCGCGCCGCGCCGGGCAAGTTGAACGAGGCGGTCGAGCAAAGGCGTATTGGGAAGATACGCCGTGCGAGACCAACGAAGTTCAACGCCGCCCGCCGCAAGCGAGAATG
>JBBRQD010000010.1:0-85976 GCA_038227045.1 Planctomycetota bacterium | reverse complement strand
CACGTCAGTAAGCGGCCAATTTCGTTTCCGCGATCCCAACTGGCCGCTTACTGACGTGCGCGGCTCTGGTAACGCCGGAAGCCCGCCCTATTTTTAAACTTATGGCTCTGCGCTCTAATCTGGAAAGCGGCTTCCTTCGGCGACGACCGCTTTTCTGGATGGCGCTGTCATACTGCGCGGGCATTTGGCTGGATGCGGCCGCGGCCCCATCTCCGACGACGCTGATTTTAACTATTCTTTTTTCGATCATCGCGGCGATTCTCACTGCAATTTATTTCAGGCGCGGCGCGTTCGCGGCAGGAATTTTAACGGCGTTGTGTTTGGGCGCGGCCGTTCACGCCGCTCGATTTCGCATTCAAACCGGCGACGATGTCGCCAGCCTCACGCCTGCGCGGCCGTGTTTTGCATGGGTGCGCGGCATGATCGTCGAAGCGGAATGGCGCTCCGGCCGCACAGCGCTCGGGGGCAGTGCGCACACGTCGGCTTCACGCGTGGCATGGACAGTCGCGGTGGACGCGCTCGGACAAGACGCGAATGCGTTGCGTGCCGCGTCGGGAAAGATTCGCGTCTCCGTAAAGGCCGAGAATCGCCACGACGATTCGGTGGGCGCCGATGAAAAAGCGGACGCACCCGATTCGGCGAACGACCTCGCCGGAACACTGGCCGAAGGCGACCGCGTGGAATTTCGCGCACTGTTGGAGCCTCTTCCGGTCGCCACCATTCCAGACGGATTCGATTATGGCGCGTACCTGGCCGGGCTGGGCGTGCACCGCGTCGGAACGGTTTCACCGGCCACGCTGCAAAAAATCGCCGGGCCGGAGTGGTGGCGCATCGCACTGCGCTTGCGGCGCTTCAGCGGCGAACTTGCATCTCGAACGCCGTCGCTGTTGAATGGCCACACCGAACAGGCCGGCTTGTTGAACGCCATGGTTTTCGGACGGCGTGAGGCGTTGAGTTCGAGCGACCGCGAATCATTCGCGATCTCCGGCACCGCGCATCTCCTGGCGATCAGCGGATTGCACATTCAATTGGTCTGTGCGGCGCTGTGGAGGCTGCTTGGCTTGTTTGGTGTGTCGCGGCGAAAATCGGCTGGCTGGGTATTTGCCACATGCCTCGCGTATTGTCTGCTGACCGGATCGTCTCCGCCCGCCGTGCGCGCGACGGCGATGTTTGGGGCGTATGTTGCGGCGTCATTTTTTCAGCGCGAAGCCGACCCGCTCAACGCGTTGGCGGTGGCGGCGTTGATCATCCTGTCGTACGCGCCGCAGGAGTTGTTCAGCGCGGGATTCCAACTTTCGTTCCTCGCGGTGCTTTCTCTGCACACGCTTTTGCCCGCGTTTGAAGGGGCATGGGAAAAATGGCGGGCGCGCCGTGTGCGCAACATTTCATCCGAGCCAAGCGAGTCTGAACGGTTTCATGAAATCGCCGGGAAATGGGTATTGAAGTCGATGCTGGTGACGCTGGCCGCCTGGCTGGCGACGTCGCCGCCGGTGGCCTGGCACATGGGCCGCTTTTCGACGCTCGGACTGTTTGTGAATCTGTTCGCGCTGCCGTTCCTGAGCGTCTGCATGGCGTTCGGAAGTGCGACGATCGCGCTGGGGTATCTGTGGCCGGCGCTCGGCCAAATCCTGGGGTGGGGCGCGTGGATTTCGTTGTCGATGCTCGAAGGAATTAATGCGTTTTGCGCGGCGCTGCCAGGATCGTCGATCGACATGCCGCGCCCCATCGCTTTGACGCTTCTTGCATACGCGGCGTCGTTGACGTGGCTGTGGATCGCGCGCGACCAAGGATCGGATATCAAACGGCTGTGTTGGATCGTGCCGGCGTGTCCGCTGCTCTTGCTGTCGAATCTGTATTTTCGCGCGGCGCATACCGAACCGGAACTGACGGTGCTCGATCTGTCTCACGGCCGCTCGGCGCTGCTTGAAACGAACGGCGGCGCGGCGCTGATCGATGCGGGCGGAACGGGGCAGGGGTTGCGCATTGTCGAACTGTTGCGCCGGCGCGGCATTCGTAAATTGGAACTGCTCGTGCTGACGTCCGACCAGCCCGACGCGCTGGGCGGCGCGCTGGAATTGCTGCCCCGCGTGACGGCCCGGCGCGTGATTCTGCCGCGCTGCAAATTTCCCAGCGAAATGCGCCGGGCCTTGGAAGCGCTGTTGGCCGAAAAAAATATTCCATACGGATCGCCGTCCGCGTCGGAGGAGTTGCTTGCGCCGGCGGGCGTGCTCTGGGAGTTTTTGGATAATGGGCCGCCTGCCGACCGGCCCGCTGCGAATGCGAGTTCGCTGTGCGCGCGCGTATCCTGCGGCGCTTTCAAGGCGCTGTTTGCCGAGGCGAAATCGAGCGCGTCGTTGAGTCGATTGCTGGCCAAGAGTGACGCGAGTTTCGAAGCGGATGTGTTGCGCATGACGCCCGGCGAATACGGGCGCTGGCCGCGCGAGACGAACGAATTGATTCGGCGCACGGGCTGCCGCGCGATCGTCGCGGGGACGTACGCGAATCCGGAGGAAGCGCCGGGTGTGGATTTCGATGAACTGGCGGCAAGGTTGCTCTCGCCGCACCGCGACGGCTCGATTCGCATCAGAACGGATTCAGCAGGAAGATTGGAATTCCACGGTTTTCGCGGCGAGTGGCGTGAATTGACGCCTTGAACTTCATGGTATTTTCGTGCTGTTCTTTGCGTCTTCACGCCTTTGCGAGAGAATAGAAACATGGAGAAAAAGAGCGCGAATTCGATTTCCGCTTCGAATGCGTCGGACCGCGTTTTCATCGCCGGGCTGGCGCTGATTGGCGGCCTGTATCTTTTCTTGATTCTCGCGATGCTGGCCGCGGACGCGTCCTTTACGACGCCGTGGCGGATATGGGAGGCGCTGGGAAGTCCGGAGATTCGCTACTCGATCAAGCTGAGTCTGATCTCGTGCAGCCTCACGAGCCTGCTCTCCGTCTGGGTCGCGGTGCCGATTGGGTACGTTATGTCGCGTTTCGAATTCCCCGGCAAGCCGGTCATCGACGCGATTCTGGATATTCCCATCGTGCTGCCACCGCTGGTCGTGGGCTTGAGCCTCCTGATACTTTTTCAGACCGCGCCGGGGCGATTCGTGGAGCGCTTGGTGCCGGTGACGTACGCGATTCCGAGCGTGGTGCTGGCGCAGTTCTCGGTGGCGTGTGCGTTCGCGGTGCGGACCATGCGCGGAACGTTCGATCAAATTTCGCCGCGCAGCGAACAGGTGGCGATGACGCTCGGATGTTCGCGCGCGCAAGCGTTCTGGCGGGTCGCGCTGCCCGAGTCCCAGCGGGGAATTCTGACCGCGGCAACGCTGGCCTGGGCGCGCTCGCTCGGCGAGTTTGGCCCGATCCTGGTTTTCTCGGGCGCGACGCGCTTCAAAACGGAGGTGCTGCCGACGACGGTGTTTTTGGAACTGAGCGTGGGGCGGCTGGAGTCGGCGGTCGCCGTCTCGCTGTTGATGGTCGCGGCGGCGGCGGCGGTGTTAATGCTGGTGCGATTCTTCGGGGCTTCGAGGACGATTTGATCCGGCCGGGTTTCTGAAAAAAAGTTGGGGAGTGCATGATCGCCATTGAGGATCTTTGCGTGCGCGCCGGGACGTTTCGGCTGACCGGAATCACTTTCGAGATTCCAACGGGGAAACACGGCGTTTTGATGGGCAAGACGGGGTCCGGGAAAACGACGATTCTCGAAGCGCTCTGCGGCTTGCGCAATCCGGAGTCGGGGCGCGTCGTGTTGATGGACCGCGACGTGACGGCTCTTCCGCCGGCGTTGCGCGGTGTCGGCTATGTGCCTCAGGATCGCGCGCTTTTTCAAACCATGACGGTCGCTGAAAACGTCGGTTTCGCTTTGGAACTGCGCAAACTCAATCGGCCTGAAATCGACGCGCGCGTGCGGGAATTGGCCGGCTGGCTGGGCATTGAAAAACTACTCGAGCGCCTGCCGCGTGGATTGAGCGGCGGCGAAGCGCAGCGCGTGGCGTTGGCGCGCGCGCTGGCGGCGCGTCCGGACGTGCTGGTCTTCGACGAACCGCTCAGCGCGCTGGACGAAGATACGCGCGCCGAAATCTGCGAGCTCCTGGCGCGCGTCCGCGAACATTCAAACGCCACGATCCTTCATGTCACTCACAGCAAGAGCGAAGCGGCGCGTTTGGCGGACGTGATTTTCATGCTGAAAGACGGAGCGGTGGCGCTCGCTTAGTGCGATTTCTCTCCGATTTTTTCGACGTGCTCCGCGGGCTTCTCGCCATGTTCGTCGCTTGGCGGAAGTGTGGCATAGCCCCTTGCAAGAAAGAAAATACCCACCGCGCCGAGGCACAACGAGACATACCAGAAACCTCTGCGCCTCGTCAGCACCGAAATCGCGCCGATCGCGATGGACATCTGGAACATTGTGACGCCCAGCGCAAAGCGTTCCTGGCTGTCGCCGTGCATCCTGGACATGAGCTTCAAATGCTCTGCCTCGGCTTTGGCTTCCTTGCGCTTCTCTTCGTACTTGGCGATGTTTTTCTCGTCGTCCGCATCGGGTGTTTTTCCAAGAGCCTTGTAGAGTTTGACCTGAGACTCCAGCAGCAGCTTTTCAGTGCCCTTCGATTGATAATACGACCACTTGTCAAATTCCTCGCCGTGCTCCTTCATCGACTCACTTTCGTAGTGGCTCGAAAGCAGCGCTGCCGCCGCGGCGAACGCGGCGAGAAACGCCGTGCTGAGCGCGACCAGACTGACCCATCTTTCTTTCGCTTCGTGTGCGGAATGCTGCATGTGTTCCTGGAGTTCTTCCAGCGGTATTTCATGTTCGGGCATGTTCGCCTCCTTTGCGTATGGCGGGAATCAAATTGGAATTCAATTCGTGAGTCTGCAGTTTATCGCGATCGGGATGGTCCCGCCACGATCACAATCCGTACTCCTCGATCTTTTTCCGCAGCGTCGTGCGGTGAATTCCAAGGAGGGCGCTGGCTTTGACCTGATTGCCGTTGACGCGTTTGAGCGTCGTGTCGAGAATTGCTTTCTCCACGTCAGAAATGATTTCGGCGTAGGCGTTGCCTTCTTCCTTTCCTTCCGATTTGTCGAGCGCCGCGAGCGTGCGTTCGCGGATCAGATCTTCGACCGAGCGTGACGGCGAAAGCTCTTCTCCGCGCAGGCTGCGGAGCATGTGCGCAGGCAGGTGCTCGGGCGAAATCACCGCGCCGCGCGAGAGAATCACGGCGTGCTCGATGGCATTGCGCAACTCGCGCACGTTGCCCGGCCAATCGAAACGCTCGATCAGTTCCATCGCTTCCTTGCTGATGCCGGCGGGCAGAATTGTGGCGCCGGGTTCGGCGGCGTCCGCGCGCGACAGAAAATGCGCGACCAGCAGCGGAATATCGTCCTTGCGCCGGCGCAGCGGAGGCAGCTCAATCGAGACGACGTTCAGGCGGTAATACAGATCCTCGCGAAAAAGCTGCTTCTTGATCTGCGTGCGGAGATCGAGATTCGTCGCGGCGAGAATGCGCACGTCGGCTTCGACCGTTTCCACGCTGCCGACGCGTTCGAACTTTTTCTCTTCGAGAAAGCGCAGCAGTTTGGCTTGAATGGACAGCGGCATTTCGCCGATCTCATCGAGGAACAGCGTCCCGCCGCGCGCCGTCTCGGCCTTGCCTTCCTTGTCGCGAATCGCGCCGGTGAACGCGCCTTTGACGTGGCCGTAGAGCTCGCTTTCCAGCAGCGGTTCGGGGAGCGCCGCGCAATTGAGCGCCACGAACGGGCCGCGCGCGCGAGCCGAGTAGCCGTGAATCGCGCGCGCCACGAGTTCCTTGCCGGAGCCGGATTCGCCGAGAATCAGCACGGAGCTTTCGGCGCCGGCGACCGCGCCGATTTTCTTGTAGACCTCCTGCATGACCGGCGATTTGCCCGCCATCGACTCCAGCGCCGAGCCGCCCTTCAGTTCGCGGCGCAATTGCGCGACCTCGCGCGACAGATTGCGGCGCTCCAAGGCGGTGCGAATCTGGTGCAGCGCGTCCGTGTTGTGAATGGGCTTGGTGAGATAGTTGTATGCGCCGCGCCGCGTGGCTTCGATCGCCGTGTCCATGGTGCCGTGCGCGGTCATGACGAGAATCGGCAGATCCGGATTGAGCGCGCGGAATTTGGGCAGCGCGTCCAGGCCCGACATGCCGGGCAGGCGAATGTCGAGCACCACGAGATCGGGCTTTTCGGACTCCACGAGTTCGAGGCCCTCTTCGGCGGAGGCCGCGGTCAGCGTCTGCCATCCCTCGCCTTGCAGCAACTGCGAGAATGCCCAGCAAATGGAGGGTTCGTCGTCGACGATCAGAATATTTTGGATGGGGGCCGGCGTCATATCAGACCTTTACGAAAGCGCGGACGCAGACGCTCGCTGGAATTGCGCGTGAGCTATTCTAAGAGCGTGTTTCAAAACGCTGGCTGTCATAATCGCGCCATGTTCCATAATTGCAACGGATTGTTTTTTGAAAACTTGCGCAGCCGGGGGCAGGCACACGCGATTACTTCGCATTCGTGATCTTTACCATGGACAGCACCATCGGGCCTTGGACGATGACGCGCGTGTCGCCGGTGGCGCGCGCGTCTCCCGAGGAGACGCATTCTTTGGCATTGACGTAGACGGACATTTTCTTGTTGTGGAGGCCCAATTGGACGACGTTGAAGGCGTGGGGTTGCTCAATCCTAATCTCGGGATACTGAACCGGATCCTTGCTGGAGCCCGCTTTTCTATTCCAATCCAGGTAAACAAACGCGTGATCGTTACTGACATCCGCGCCGAATCCAAGGCTGGTTCTGCCGCCGAATAGCGCGAAACGATCCGCAGTGCCGCTGCTTTCCACCCGCGCCAGCACTCTTATTTTAGATGCGGTGCCGAGCATCTTGAATTGCACGGTCACGTCGCAATCCAGCGCCGGGTTGACGACTTCGGACACTCCTTCGGGAACACGGAAAACTTTATTGTCCTTGTCCCAGGTCCATGTCCCGATGATCTCGGTCCAGCCCAACTGTTTCAAATATTCGTGGGCTTCCTTTTCCTCCGGCGGCAGAGAGTCCCCCTTTGGTTTATCCATCACCGCCTTTGCGGGATCCGGAGTCTTCGGCGGGTCGGTGTTGGCCACTGCCATCCCGCTGCTCAGATCGTTGATTTCCTTTTTATGGTTCTTGAAAAATTCCGTGGCCAGATATTTTCCCTCTAAGTCCGCGCGAATCGCCTTGAATTTTTCCTTGTTGTCCGCCTTCTTTGCATCCTGCAATTCCTTAAATAGCGACTTGGCATCGTCTTCAAAGGAAGTCGTGGCGGACGACGCTGCGAGAGGGTCCGACTTGTCGACTTTTTCGGGTTTGGCGACAACCGGCTCGGGCGGCCTGATTAATTTCAAGACAACCGCAGCCTGAGCTTTGAAAGGCGAATCCTCTTTGGCCACGGCATCGCGTATATATTTTCCTGCCGCGCTTTGATTGCCCAGAGCAAACGCAAGAATTCCGAGTTCCCATTGCCCCTCGGGTTTTTCAAGATCGGCCTTTTTCAGTTCCCTGGCGACTTGAAACACAGCCTCGGGCGCCGACTGTTTTTCCCAAGTGAATGGCTGCGGTTGGTTGATTTCCTTGGTATTGTACATGAACCCTTTATCGTCCCACTTTGTGACTTTGACATTTTTGAAAGTGTCAAGGCTGGCGAGTTCCAATGGCTTTGCGGCGATTTGGCTGCGTAACGCGGCGAATATCTTATCTGCCGCTTTGAACAACTCCGCCATTTCAAGCAACTCTTTTCGAATCGCATCGGTTCTCGCTTTCGAGGCGCTATCGACGCAGGATTTTGTGCCATCCAGGAATTGAAAACGAGTCTTCGAAACGGGATCGAAGTACAGCACCTTCGTGACCGCGTGGTCATAGCTCTCGGCCAGATCTTGGACGAGCTTGGCCTGCTCTTCATATACGGCAATTCTGGCCTTGAACGCGGCCTCCTGTTTTTCCGGCAGGTTGACCACGACGCCGCTGAGCAGCGCACGTGCTTCCTTATAATTACCATTGGCCGCCAATTTAGCAGCCTGCGCAAGCACGCCTGTGCACAAGCCATCAATGCGCTCGCCGGCTCGGACAGCCTCGTCACAACCTTCGTTCTGGGTTTGAAAGTCGCTCAATCTGGCAAACGCGTCGCTGAAACGACTATCTATCAAATCCGCATTGACTTTGGCATCGACTTTCTTCCACTCCTCCTCCAACACGCGCTGTTTGTCATTGATGTCGCGCTGGACCTTGTTCATCAGCGGGCGCAGTTCGCTGGCAATGGCGCCCTTCTTGTCGAGATTGTTTTGAAGCTCGTTCAACTTCCGCTGCGCAACCCAGTATTTAATTTTATCGGCTCTCAGCTCGTCCATCACTTCGTGGATCGTTTCGCGGAGGGGCTTGCGTAAACGCGCGTGTTTTTCGCTTTCGGCATCGGAAGGCTTTGGATCGTTCTCCGTTTTCGTAACGGCGATCGGCGCATGGGTATCGATGGCGGCGGTCTTGACCGTCGTCGCCGGGGCCGTGGCCACCACGTGGGGATTGCCGGTCGCCGGTTGCTTGCCGCGCGACACGAAAAAGAGAACCGTGAGCAACACGATTGCCGCGCCCGCGCCCAGCATGAGCGGCACTACTTTGGATTCGGTTGCTTTCAGCAGGCGGGTGCCGGTCACCGGCTCCTGCGCGGAAGTGCCCTGCTTTTCCCCTTTGGACTTGGCGGGCGCGACAGTTTTGGCCGATATCTGGGACTTCGATGCCGCGACGCCTTTGTAAATACCGCTCTTGCATTGTTGGATTGCTTCCGCCGCGGACGCCGCGTCTTGAAAGCGTTTCGTCGGATCGCTGTGCATCATTTTTTCAATGAGCGCGACGAATCCCGGCGAGAGATCCGCACGAATTTTCTTCAAGACCAGCGGCGGCTCGGTCAGAACCTTCACCATCACCGCAGTCGCCGTCGTGCCCTCGTAGGGCGTGCGGCCCGTGGACATGACGAACATCGACGCGCCCAAACTATAGAGATCGCTGCGCGCGTCAACGCCGGTGCCGCTGCACTGTTCGGGCGACATGAAATGGGGCGTGCCCAGCGTGGTGCCGTCCAGCGTCAGCCCGCCGCCATCCGGATTGCTCTGGATCAGCGCCAGACCCAAGTCCGCCAGTCGAACGCGATTGGCGCTGTCGATCAAAAAATTGTCCGGCTTGATGTCGCGGTGCAGAATTCCGCGCGAGTGCGCGAGCTTCAGCGCTTCGGCGATTTGAAGCGCGATCTCCAGCGTTTCCTTCTCGCTTAAAGGGCCTTTTTCCTTGAGCTTTTTCTGGATTGAATTTCCGTCGACGTACTCCATCGCAATGAAATGCAGCCCCTCGGCAAGTCCCAGTTCGTGGACACTGACAATATTGGGGTGGGCCAGTTGTCCGGCGGCGCGGGCTTCGCGCAGAAATCGCGCGACAATGCGCTCGTCCTGCGCCAGCTTTTTGGGCAGAAATTTGATCGCAACAATGCGATCCATGGAGAGCTGGCGGGCTTTGAACACCACGCCCATCGCACCACGTCCTAGCTCTTCCAGGATTTGATATCCGCCAATTTTCCGGCCCGTGATCATCGAAAAGTCTACCTCTTCTTCGGCTGCCTCTAGCGTATTTTTAAGTGTGTTTTCACAGCAAGTTGTGTCTGACTATGCTACATAAACCGGACAAAGCACCTTGTGCGCGCGATTCTAAAAGTCTAAGCGAAATAGTATCACGAGGCAGTATATAAAAATAGTATATTGTCATATCCTGTTTTCGTCGAAATACAGTTTCTCCCAAATATCCTCCAAAAGTTTTGACGGTCGATTTCACCGATTTGCGCCCAGTTTCTACTGCTTAGTGGGGGAATCTTTTGTAAAGACGCACATTTTCGCTGACAATCCACGTCATTCTTTGCTAAAATATGGCAACGACGCTGCACAAGTGGAGACGCAAGTTTGAGCTATCTTACATTTCATTCCGCTGGAGAGTCACACGGCAGAGGCTGTTTTGCCTTCCTCGAAGGCTTTCCATTTGGTGTCACTTTGAACCTTGACGCACTCAACCAGCAATTGGCACGCCGACAAAAAGGATATGGTCGCGGCGGGCGCATGAAAATTGAAACGGACAAAGCCGAATTCCTAAGCGGTGTAAGGCATGAGCGTAGCATGGGCGCACCCATTCTAATGGCGGTGTGGAATCGCGACTGTCGAATCGAGACGGCGCCGGAGCTGACCTGCCCGCGCCCTGGACACGCCGATTTGGCTGGTTTTCTGAAATTCGGCGCCCCGATCCGCGATGTACTCGAACGCGCCAGCGCCCGCGAAACGGCCGCGCGCGTCGCCGCCGGAGCGCTCTGCCGCCAGTTTCTCGAGCACTTCAACATTGCGATTCGCAGCCACGTCGTTTCCATCGGCAGCGTGGCCGTGCCGGACGGATTCGGGCCGACATTCGAAGACATGGCGCATGCCGACGAAAGCGAAGTGCGCTGCCTGCACAAGCCCACCGAGGCGGCGATGATCTCGGCGATTGACGACGCGAAGAAAAACGGCGACACGCTCGGCGGCGTCTTTGAAATCGTCGTGCAAGGATTGCCCATCGGATTGGGCGACCATACGCAATGGGATCGAAAGCTCGACGGCCGCATCGCGCAAGTCATCATGTCCATTCAAGCCATAAAAGGCGTTGAAATCGGCTTGGGTTTCAAAGCGGCGACGCTTCCGGGCAGCCGTGTCCACGATCCGATTAATTACCAGCCTTCCCTTGGCACCGCGACCTATGTCGACACCGTTTCCGGAGAAACCGTCCGCGATCCGATTAATGCGATGCATTCCCCAAACCATGCTCCGGACGGCGGCTTCCATCGGCCTACAAATGGAGCAGGAGGGCTGGAGGGCGGAATCACCAATGGCGCGCCGCTCGTGGTCCGTGCCGCGATGAAGCCGATCAGCACGCTGATGAAACCGCTGATGTCTGTCGATTTAGACACAGGCGAGCCGAAAAAAGCAGACATAGAACGAAGCGATTATTGCGCTGTTCCGGCGGCTGCGGTGGTGGGTGAGAACTTCCTCGCGTTCGTCCTCGCTCAAGCCTTTTGCGAGAAATTTGGCGGCGACTCCCTCGTGGAAATTCAGCGCAATTACACCGGCTACATCGCGAGCATTGGGGTAAAAAGAGGTTGACGGCCCTAGCTGTGGTCTACTAAAACGCGGATGAACGTAGCGCGGTAGAGGGTGTTTTAAAAGCTAGCTCGCTCGTAAAACGGCGCTTTTTGTCCGGCTCTTCGTTGCGAACTTCACGCGTTATCTCCTCCGGATAGCGCATGAAGTTCACGCCTCGATCCGAACAAAAATCGCTCGTTTTCCGAACACGCCAGCTTTTAAAACACCCTCTTAGACCGGCCTTGGACCCTTGTCGCTGAGAATCCTATGAGCGTTTCCCCGTACGGCGCCCCAGTGCCCGGACCCACACCGGGATTGCCGGCCAGCCCCATTTCAGCGAAGTTGGCCTCGGCACCTGTGTCCGTGGAAGGCTCTGCACAAACTGACCCACGTCTGTGTGCGATTGCGCACGTCGGCCAAGCGCGACAGGCGCTCGCCGACATGCTGGCGTGCTATGGGCGTCTGCTGCAATCGACCGACGATATCAATTCGCACGCTCAACTGCGCACCGAACTGGCGGCGCTGTTGGTCGACAAAGATCCGGATCTGCTCGACAGCATGCTGGATCTCGCCGGAAAAAAACGCAAGTCGCCGGGCCCGCCGCGCGTGCTCGAACTCTTCAACGGTCTTGCCGCCATCGCAAAACGCTACGAGACCGCGGGCATTCCGGAAGACGATCCGGCCTGGACCGATTTGCGCGGGATGTCCGAGCGCCTGCTGGCGACGTACCGGAACCGCGTCGACGAAATCCTGCCGCAGTTGGATCTGAGCGGCGCTTCGCTGAAACTGCTGCCGCAATGGCTGGCCGGCATCGACGCCGCGCTGAAGTCCATGTCTGCCTCCGAAAAAATGCCAGGCCTCCTGGCGCAATCGCCGGGGTTTATGCTGGGAGAAAAAGGCTCCGCCCAAGTCGTCGACGCGCTCGACGAACTGGTCCTGTCCCACATGGAACCCGAGGCAGAAACACTGACGGCGCATTTGTGTTCCGCATTGAAAACCTCGTCCAAAGAAGACCGTATCATAGCCATCGAAGGATTGTCCCTGTTGATTGAAAACAGTATGGACCAATCTGCCCGGATCGTCGTTCAGCTCGAAGTCGCGTTGATGGACGCATGTGCGCGCGAAACCAGCGCAACTGTGTTGAAGCCCTTCCTGACCTACTTGTTCGCACGCATGGTCGCGCTGTTCGATCAGGGTTATTATGCGCGCGCCGGGCGGCATGTCGATTCCCTTGGACTGCTAGAACGGAGTTTCCGCAAGGCGCGGGGCAATGAGGCCCTGAATCCGGTGCACGAAGCCGGCAGCGAATTAAACAAATCGCCGTGGACGCAAGGCCTCGCCGAATACGTCCTGGAGGACGGAGAGAAAGGTGCCGTTGCCGCGAAAATCCTGGTCGTCTTAGGACGCGATCCTTCCGCGACGCTGATCGCCACTATTGGCCGCGAGGAAAACGTGGCGCGGGCGCAGCATTTTGCGCGGCAAATGAAGCGGCTGTATCCAGGTGCCGCCAAAGCCTGCCTCGCGATGATGACCTCCCAAAACGATCCGGCATTTCTGGCACGCATGTTCGCGGTGGCTCCGCATATCGGCAGCGACGACGAGATTCTGGAAGCTATTTATCCGTTGCTGATTCACTCGAACTTCGATCTGCGCGCCACGGCGCTGCGTTTCATCTTCGACCGCGACAACGACCGCACTTCCGCCTTCGTCGCCGCGCGCATGCGCGATCCGCGCAGCGCCGCGCATCGCGACGTGTGGATGAACATACTCGCCACCCTGCGCCATCCTGCCGCCGCGCTGGCCATCGTCGCGGAACTAAAGGCCGAAATCGATTCGCCGAATCAGGACGACCGCCGCACAATGACCTTGATCGAAGCCTGTAATGCGCACGATGACGCGCGCATCTGCGCCGTGCTGATTCGGCTGCTGCGCAGTGGCCTGGATGCGAGCGACACCCGCCCGGTGCCGGCCGTTCAGCGCGAAAACAAAAAAGCGCTCAAACTCGCCGCCATGAAGGTGCTGGCCCGTTACGCCAAGGATCCGCGCGCGTACGAGACATTCGAAAAGTTGCGCCGCGATTCGGATCAGGATATTGCCCACATGGCCACCCTGTGCATGAACCCGGCGTCCGAAATGTCCACTCGTCCGCCGTTGCCTTCCACGTTCGCGCCACACAATTTGCGCGCCGTCGCCGTTGCCGTGTCCGGAACAGGCAATCCCCTAAAGTTAGGTATGACCGAAAAGGTTTCCAAACTGCGCAAGGTCTTTGAGGAACTCGAGCAGAATGCCCCTGTCAATATCGACAAGATTTTCCAGCCGGGTGCGACGATCAGCGGCAAGTATAAAAGGCTGCCGCAGTCGCAACCGCTGCCGCAACCGCCGCAATCGCAGGCTCCCGTTTCCAAGCCTCACGTACCGCCGCCTGTCGATCCGGCGGAGCCGATGGTGTTCTCAGGCAAACCGATTCTGCTCGATCAATCCCAGCCGCTCGACGAGTTGGTCGCTGGAATGAAACCGCTGCTGGAGGGCCAACTGCACGATCTCGGCCTGGGCGTGACCGTGCGCGCCACGTGCGCCACGTCCGGCGTGCTGACGATCAAGTCGTCGCTGGGCGAGGGCGCGATTTATGTGCAGGACAAAATCGTGGTGGCGGCGTTTTTCTCGGGCATGAGCGATATTCAGGCGCTTGCGGCCATCGACAAGCTGAAGAGCGCGACCTTCGCTTATTACGCGAAATCGTTTTCGTATGCAGCCAGTATGAGCGTCGAGGTTTCAAAAATCGAAACCGCCGTCCGCGAATACCTCGATAAGTGGTAAACTCCTTTTTCACCGCGAAGAACGCGGAGGTGCGCAAAGGACAGCGAATGAAGAGAGGGAGGGAGATTTGTCGGAGTGCTCTTGTCTTTTTCAAATAGTCATTGTCTTCGCCGTCCTTTGCGCACCCCTGCGTTCTCCGCGGTGAACAATAAACTCTGGACCTGAAAACCATGTCATCGTTCAAGTCCATTCCATCCGGCCGTCCCATCCGCGTGGTGCAAGCCGGGTGCGGCGCGATGGCGCAGGCGTGGGTTGAGCGCACGCTGCGCACGCAGGATCTGGAATTGGTCGGGCTGGTCGACTTGCAGCGCGAAGCCGCCGAAAAAACCGCGCTGCGTTTCAATCTGCCGGGCCGCTTGATTTTCAATACGCTCAAAGACGCGCTCGACATCCAGCGCCCCGATGTGGTTTTCGATACGACGGTGCCCGCCTCGCATTGCGCGGTAACCCTTCAGGCATTGAAGGCCGGCTGCCATGTACTTGGCGAGAAACCGCTCTCGGACAACATGGCTTGCGCAAAAAAAATGTGCGCTGCCTCAAAAGCGGCACGCCGGCTTTTTGCGGTGACGCAGAATCGCCGCCACAACGAACACGCCGCCGCGCTCCAGGCCGCGCTGGCCGGCGGCCTCGTGGGCGGACTGTCGAGCCTCGACGCCGATTTCTATCTCGGCGCGCATTCCGAAGGCTTTCGCCTCACCATGCCGCACGTGCTCTTGCTGGACATGGCCATTCACACGTTCGATCAGGCGCGCATGATTTCAGGCTGCGATCCCGTCGCCGTCTTTTGCCATGAATACAATCCCAAAGGGAGCTGGTACAAGGGCGCGGCCGGGGCCGTCTGCATTTTCGAAATGACCCACGGCGTCATTTTCACCTATCGCGGTTCCTGGGTCGCGGAAGGGTTTCAAACGAGCTGGGAATCCACTTGGCGGGCCATCGGTTCGAAGGGCACCATCGTCTGGGACGGAGGATCGAGTCCGCGCGCGCAAATTCCGGCGGCCGATACGGGTTTTCAACGCGAAACCCTGGATGTCCCGGTTCCGCCCGTCACGCTCGCTCACACGGGCCACGACGGAGCCATGTCGGATTTCATCCGGGCGTTGCGCACCGGTGAGGATCCGCAAAGCGCCTGTCACGACAACATCAAAAGCCTGTCCATGTGTTTCGCCGCGATCGAGAGCTCCAAGAATGGCCGGCGCGTAAAAATCAAGTGGTGAGCAAGGAGTAACAGAATTAAATGAAAACGCGTTGTTTCTGGGCCGGCCACACCGAACGCATGATGCAGTACCATGACGCCGAATGGGGCGTGCCGCTGCACGACGACCGCAAGCTGTTTGAATTCATCGTGTTGGATGGCGCGCAGGCGGGATTGAGCTGGTCGACGATTTTAAACAAGCGCGAAAACTACCGCGCTGCGTTTGACGGATTCGACGAGCGGAAAATTGCCCGCTATGGCCCGCTCAAAATCGCCGCGCTGCTGGAGGACGCCGGCATCGTCCGCAACCGCCTCAAGATTCACAGCGCGGTGCAAAACGCGAAGGCGTTTCTGGAAGTGCAAAAAGAATTTAAAACGTTCGATAAGTACATCTGGCAATTCACCGGCGGAAAGACGCTGCATAATAAATGGACGTCCCATAAGGAAATTCCGGCCAGGACGCCGGAAGCGATGGCCATGAGCAAAGACCTGCTGGCGCGCGGCTTCAAATTCGTCGGCCCGACAATCTGCTATGCTTTCATGCAGGCCGCCGGCATGGTCAACGACCACACCGTCGATTGTTTTCGGCACACGCAAGTGAAGCGAATGAAGAACTGACGGTTTCAGGTTCCAAGTTTCAGGTTTCAGGTTAAACACTCAGGAGAACGAAAACATGTTTGGACTTCGCTTCTTTTTCGCATTGATAGCAATCAGCATGTTTTCGTCGGCTGTTCGTGCGGAAACTGTTCCGCTTCCAGCCGAGTTGAATGTCACTGCCGATTGTAAATTGCTATGGGAAGTGGAAGCGAAAGGCGTCCAGATTTACAAGAGTGTCACGGGAATTGACGGAAAATTCGAATGGCATTTTGAAGGACCACTGGCAACCTTGACCAAGGAGGGAAAAACGGTGGGATGGCATTTTGAGGGACCGACTTGGGCTTCAGCCGACCGCTCAATGTTAAAAAGGCGTGACGAAAAAATCCCAGTCGTAAGTGCCCCGGCACCGAATGCAAAAGCCGACATTCCTTGGCTGCGAATCGCCGTGGCTCCAGAAGACATCAGCATGGGAATGGGTAAGGACGTGCAATTCGTTCTGCGGATTAACACAAAGGGAGGCGTCCCGCCGACCGATCCTCCCGTACGCGCTGGAATCAAAGTTGGCGTCGACTATACGGCGACGTACCAGTTTTATAGCGGCGCAAAGGAAAGATGATTTGCTGTGCGCGTTCATCCTTTTTTAATTCCACTCCACCGCTTCTGCGTGCTCCATTGGAAAATTTTCGTTGACGATGGTGACGAAATGATCCGATGTGTCGCACTTCGAAATCTTCGAGCGGAACTCGCGGGCGCCTCGCCGGCCTTGCGCGTAACAGCAGGCGTAACGGCGCATCAGCACATTGCCGCGCTCTTCGCCGAAGCGGGTGACCACCATGCGCTGATGCCGCAGCAGGATGTCGCGCTGTTCGAGCAGCGTGGGTTCGGGCACGGGTTCTTCTCCGCGCAATGCGGCGGCGGCTTGTTTGAAGAGCCATGGTTTTCCCAGCGCGGCGCGCGCGATCATCACGCCGTCCACTTTGTATTTCGCGAACGCGGCGACCACTTTTTCCGGTGAATCGATGTCGCCGTTGCCGATCAGCGGGATCGTTTTCAGAACTGATTTCAGCTCGGCGATTTTGTCCCAGTCCGCGTTGCCTTTGAAGAAATCGGCTGCGACGCGCCCGTGGACCGTCAGCGCGGCGGCTCCGGATTCTTCAATGACATGCGCGATTTCCTTGGCGGTGATGCAGTCGTGCGTGCAGCCCAGCCGGATCTTCGCCGTCACCGGAACGGGCGCACACGCCTTGACAACGCGGCTGACGATCGCGCCGACGCGCTGCGGGTCGCGCAGCAGATAACTGCCGCTGTGGGATTTCTCCGAAATCTTGCGCACCGGGCAGCCGAAGTTTAAATCCACGACTGAGACGCCATATTCAAACGCCAGTTTCTTGCCGCATTCCGCGAGCAGTTCCGGGTCGTTGTCCCACATCTGCACTGCCAGCGGACGCGCTTCGTCCTTCACGCCCCAGAGGCGTTCGACGGTGCTTTTCAATCCGGCGGTCTGGCGTACGAACCCTTCCGCCGAAATCATCTCGGTGGCCTGCAAACCCGCGCCGCCAAATTCGCGCACGATCGAGCGGTAGGCGTAGTTGGTGAATCCCGCCATGGGAGCCTGTAAAATCGGGGGATCGACAACCAGCGGCCCGATGCGCAACGGCTTCACCCGCACGGCAGCCGTTGGCGCGTGCTCGACGGTCATTTCCGGAGCGATCATTTCTGCAATCATCGTCTCATTCGTTCCCAATGGCTCATCCACGTAGATCCTCAATTTCCGGCGCTCTGGACATTAAACGCGCAATGAACGCTTGCAGTTGATCTGTTTGCGATTCGAAGTGAAGAGCAAAGCCGATGTGCTTTCGGTGCTGTAAAATCACCGTTCCGCTAATGCTGACGACCGCGTCCGAGGCGCTCGATTCCGGAATTTCAACGGTGACCCGTTCGCCCGCGTGGGCGGTGCCCGACGTGTTGAGGTAGCAGCCTTCGAGACTGATATCGCGCATATCGGCGGTGTGCCGCCCCGACTTCCCCGTCCAGAAAACCAGCACGGACAAGGGTCCGGCCACTCTGCGGTTGTGCCGGCGATTTTCTTTTTGTTGTTCGTTCATGGCACAACTTTCTAATTGGCACATTGTTACTCGATCGTACACGCATTCTAAACAATTAGGCGGTCTATTTGCAATCCAGAACTCGGAATTCCACGCGGCTCGATTATACTCCCTTTGAACGATCGTTTCATTCAATGAAAAAAGAGGATGCCATGAAATTTCATATCGTAGTGTTGCGCGGCGACGGCATCGGGCCGGAGATTGTCGGTGAAGCTCAGAACGTGCTCAACCGCATCGGGGAAGTGTTCGGGCATTCGTTCGACTACGAATACCATCTCGCGGGCGGCGCCGCCATCGACGAGACAGATTCGCCGCTCCCAGCGGACACGCTCAAAGCCTGCCAGCACGCGCAGGCCGTGTTGAAAGGGCCGTTCGGCGGCCCGAAGTGGGACAAGATCGACAACAAGAAGCGCCCCGAAGCCGGCATTCTCGCGCTGCGCAAGGGACTCGATCTGTACGCGAATCTGCGCCCCGTGAAATTGTATGACGCGTTGAAAGACGCTTCGACGCTGAAGCCCGAAGTCATTCAAGGCACCGACATGCTGATCGTCCGCGAATTGATCAGCGGAATATATTTCGGCGAACCGCGCGGATTGCATGGGGAAGGCAAGGGACGCTATGGCGTCAACACCGAGATTTACCGTGCGCCGGAAGTCGAGCGCATCGTCAAGCTCGCCTTCGAACTCGCCGAAGTGCGCCGCAAAAAAGTCATGAGCGTGGACAAATTCAACGTTCTCGAAAGCTCGCGCCTCTGGCACGATGTCGCGGAGGAAGTCTCGAAGAATTACCCGCACATCGCCTTCGAACACCAGATCGTCGACAACGCCGCGATGCAGTTGATCCGCGAGCCGAAGCAGTTTGATGTGCTGGTGACGACCAACATGTTCGGCGACATTTTAAGCGACGAAGCGGCGATGCTGACCGGCTCGCTGGGCATGTTGCCGTCGGCGTGCATCGGCGGACAGGTCGGCATGTACGAACCCTCGCACGGTTCCGCGCCGGACATCACCGGAACCGGCAAAGCCAATCCGCTGGCGACTATTTTAAGCGCCGGGATGATGCTGAAATACTCCTTCCAGCTCCAAAAGGAATCCGACGCAATCGACAACGCGGTCGAAAGCGTGCTGGCCTCCGGCCTGAGAACCGCGGACCTGGCGCGCAAAGGCGAGAAGACAGTCACATGCAAGGAAATGGGCGCGGCGGTTGTCCGGGCGATAAAATAAGAATGGTTGAACAATTGTAACCGTTCAGCCTGTACCACGACCGAACGGTTACTTAACCTTCAATTTTCGAACCTTCAACCCTCATTTATTAATCTTCGATTTTTCATTTTTCCCGCAACTTTTCAACGCCGAGCGCTTCAAATCCGTCGGTTGCACACAAAAAGTTTCGCCACTGCAGGGCGAAATCATCTCATCCATTGGAAGGGCCTTCCCCATGTATTCATCTGTAAAACACTCGCTTTTCGCGACCACGCTTTGCGTGCTGTTTGCATTCGCGCTGGGACACACGAGACCGATTTGCGCGGAAGAGACGAATGCGCAGAAGCGCGACACCGCCCAAAAAACAATGAAGAATGGGAATTTCAAGGATGCGTACGCGCAGTTCAGCGCTCTGGCCCTCGATGCCAGCGACGATCCGCTCAAAGTGGGCGAGGATCTCGCCAATGGCATTCAGTGTATTCGAAACCTCAACCGCGAAGACGAGGTCGACGAATTCCGCGAGAAGACGATTGCCGTTCATGCAAAGAACTGGCACCTGCTCGAACGCGCGGCACAGACGTACATTGAGGGCAACCACGTCGGCTTTATAGTGGCCGGCAAATTCTCGCGCGGGCACCGGCGCGGCGAAGGGCGCTACGTCAACGCGCAGCCGCGCGACCGCGTGCGCGGGCTGCAACTGCTCAAACAAGCCATGGCGGTGAGCAAGGACGAAACGGACAAAAAAGCGCTTTCGCAATTCTATACGCAGGTCGCCAACACGCTGATGCTCGGCGGATATTACGAAGCCTGGAAGCTTCAGGATCTGACGGATATCGAGAAATTGCCGGATTACGAGGACGGTTACTACGGCGGCCGTGGCCGCTGGAACGGCGGCACCGCGCACGCGGCGCCGGTGGACAACGACGGCAAGCCGGTTCTGTATAAAGTTCCCAAGTCTTTCGAGGACGCGGCGAATGACGGCGAACGCTGGCGTTTCTGTTTGATGCAGGCCGAGGAACTGAACGCGGACCGCGCGGCTGAAATGCGTTACACGTTTGCGCAGTTTTTGCAAAACCAGTTCGACGTGCAGACGATGACCGGTTTCGCGAGCTTCGGCGATAGCGGCGGCGTAAAGGAAAAGGACGAGAGCGGGCCGTACGCGGTCAAGACGCTGGGCGAAGACGAAACCATCGCGCGGCTGGCGAATGGAATCAAGCGTTTCAAGCTTTCCGACGAATTCAATTTTATTAAAATCTATCAGAGCAATGCGGACCAATTCAAAGGCAATGGTTTCGCAAACCAATCGCTGCAGGCGCTGGCCGGCATTTTCGAAAACCGGCAGCAGTACGACCGCGCCGTCGAATATTGGAAACGCAGCATCGGCGAATTTGGGCCGAAGAAAGAACTGCAGCAGCGCATCGACGCGATTCTCGGCAACTGGGGGGTGTTCGAAGGCATTGGAACCCAATCGGCGGTTCAGGGCGCAAGCGTGGAATACCGTTTCCGCAACGGCGACAAAGTCAGCTTTGAAGCCACCGAAATCAACGTGTCAAAACTGCTCGGCGACGTCAAAGCTTACATCAAATCGAAGCCCAAACAGATGGATTGGCAGAGTCTCAACATCGACAACATCGGCTATCGGCTCGTCGAACAAAATCAGGCTCAGTATTTGGGCGAAAAGGCCGGCAAATGGGAGCTGGAGCTTAAGCCGCGCGAGAAGCACTTCGACCGGCACGTGACCGTTGAAACGCCGTTAAAGAAAGCCGGCGCGTATCTCGTGACCGCGCAGATGGCGAACGGAAACTTAAGCCGCATCGTGATGTGGGTTGCCGATACCGCGATTGTCAAAAAGAATCTCGACAAGCAATCCTATCTGTACATTGCCGACGCGGAATCGGGCAAACCGGTGCCGAATGCGAAACTTGAATTCTTCGGTTACCGTCAGCGCTGGAACAACAACATTTACACGATCGACACCGCGGAACAAAGCGCAACGGCGGACGGCGAAGGCCAGGCTTTTTTAAGCGACAAGAATCTGCCCGCCGATTATAATTGGCTGATAACCGCGACGACTCCCGATGGGCGGTTCGCGCATTTGGGCTTCACCGGCATCTGGAATAACCCCTGGTACGATCAGCAATACAACCAGGTCAAATCGTTTGGCATGACCGACCGGCCCGTCTACCGTCCCGATCAGTCGATCAAATTTAAGTTCTGGACCGGCAACGCGAAATACGACGAGAAAGGTCCGTCGCAGTACGCGAACCAGGATTTGACTCTGCAGATTCAAAATCCAAAGGGCGAAAAGATATTCGAGAAGACCTACAAAGCCGACGCGTTCGGCGGCATCGATGGCGAATTCAAATTGGACAAGGAAGCGACGCTCGGCCAGTACTACATCGCGGTGCCCCACGTCAATGGATACGTCGGATTCCGGCTGGAGGAATACAAGAAGCCCGAGTTCGAAGTGAAGGTCGATGCGCCGTCCGAACCGGTCATGCTGGGCGAAAAGATTACCGCGACGATTACCGCGAAGTACTACTTCGGCGCTCCAGTGGCTCAGGGGAAAATTAAGTACAAAATCCTGCGCAGCGACCACAGCGCCAACTTCTACCCGAAGGGCACATGGGATTGGTTCTACGAACCGGGCTATTGGTGGTTCGCGTACGATTACAAGTGGTATCCGGGCTGGAGCGAGTGGGGCCACCGGCGCCCGATCGCCTGGTGGTGGGGCCATGCGCAGACGCCGCCGGAAGTGATCAGCGAGAACGAAGTGCCGCTGAATGCGGACGGGACGTTCAAGGTTGAAATCGACACCGCAGTCGCCAAAGCCGTTCACGGCAACACAGATCACCGCTATGAAATCACGGCCGAAGTCACCGACAATTCGCGCCGCACGATCGTCGGCTCGGGCAGCGTTATCGTCGCTCGCAAGCCGTTCAAGGTCTACGCATGGCTGGACCGCGGGCACTATCGAACGGGCGATGCGATCAACGCAGACTTCTCCGCGCAGACCGTCGACAACAAGCCGGTGAAGGGCAAGGGCGCTCTGAAACTCCTGCAAGTGACTTACGACAAGGACGCTCAGCCTGTCGAGAAAGCGGTGCAGGAGTGGGATCTCGATACGAACGTGGAAGGCAAGGCGCGTCAGCAGATCAAAGCGGCCGCGCCGGGGCAGTACCGCCTCAGCTACAAGGTCGTCGACGATCAGAAACACGAAATAGAAGGCGGGTACGTCTTCGTGGTGACGGGCGAAGGATTCAATGGCACGGCGTACCACTTCAACGACATCGAAATCGTGCCGGAGAAGCGCGAATACGCGGCGGGCGACAAGATCAAATTGATGATCAACGCCAACCGCGAAAACACGACCGTGCTGCTCTTCCCGCGCGCATCGAACGGCATCTGCGAACGGCCGAAGTTGCTGCACCTCACCGGCAAGAGCGCGATGGAAGAACTGCTGGTTGCGCAGCGCGACATGCCCAACATGTTCATTGAAGCAACGGTGGTGAGCGGCGGAAAAGTCTTCAGCGAAACGAAGGAAATCGTCGTGCCGCCGGAGAGCCGGGTCACGAATGTCGAAGTGATTCCAAACGCGACGGAGTACAAGCCGGGGCAGAAGGCGAAGGTCAAAATCAAGCTCACCGACATCACCGGCGAGCCTGTAGTGGGCAGCACGACCATCTCGGTTTACGACAAGTCGGTCGAGTACATTTCGGGTGGATCCAACGTCGCGGAAATCCGCAGCTTTTTCTGGAAATGGCGGCGGCAGAATTATCCGCAGAGCGAATCGTCGCTGAACAAGAGCGGCTACAATATTCTAAAGAGCGGCGAAATGGGAATGGGTTACCTGGGCGTCTTTGGCGCGCTGAGCGAGGGCGGGGATATGTTGAAATCCGGCTTCGGGGGCGGAAAGCCGGGGCGCGGCAAAGGTGAGGGCATGCTGCGCGATGCGGCGCGGAAGTCGGATGGCGGCGAGCAAATGGAGAAGGCGGCGTCGGCCATGGATGCGGTGGCGGGAGAGCCTGCGGCACCCTCGGCGGCTTTCAAGTCTATGAATGCGAATGGCGTCAGCGAACAACAAGTCAACCGTCGGGCGCTTGCAGCGGACAAGCGCAGCGAAGCGGAGGGTCTGGGCAGTGGTGGCGGGCCAGGCGAGACAATGGCGGAGACGGTCGTGCGCAAGAATTTCGCGGACACCGCATTCTGGGCCGCGACGCTCAATACGAATGCTCAAGGTATCGCCGAATTCGAGCTGGACATGCCCGAGAGCCTGACCACGTGGAAACTGAAAGTCTGGACGATGAGCAACGGCTCGCGCGTCGGCCAGGGCGACGTGGAAGTGATCACGAAAAAGAACGTCATCATTCGGCTGCAATCGCCGCGCTTCTTCACGCAGAAAGACGAAGTCGTGCTCTCGGCGAACGTGCACAATTTCCTCAAGGAGAAGAAAAAAGTCGAAGTCTCTCTCGAACTCGACGGCGGCTGCATCGAACCGATCACCGCGTTGAAGCGTTCGGTGGAAGTCGAAGCGAACGGCGAACTGCGCGTGGATTGGCAGGTGCGCGTGACTTCGTCGGGGCAGGCCGCGATCCGCGTGAAGGCGCTGACGAACGAAGAATCCGACGCGATGGAACTGAAATTCCCCGCGTATATTCACGGCCTCCTGAAGACGGAATCGTTCTCCGGAAACATTCGCCCGGACAAAAACACCGGCAGCATCGCGTTCACCGTCCCGGCGGAACGCCGCGCGTCGGACAGCCGCCTGGAAGTGCGCTACTCGCCGACGCTGGCGGGAGCGATGGTCGATGCGCTGCCGTACCTCATCGACTACGACTACAAGTGCACCGAACAGACACTCAACCGCTTCCTCCCGGCCGCGATCACGCAAAAGGTGCTGCTGCGGATGAACATCAATTTGCAGGACGTGAAAGACAAGATTACGAATCTTAACGCGCAGGAGATCGGCGACGACGTGGCGCGCGCGAAGAAATGGAAACGCTACGACGTCAATCCCGTGTTCGACGACGCCGAAGTGAAGCGCATCGTCAAGAACGGCGTGGAGCACCTCGCGGCGATGCAGTGCGGCGACGGCGGCTGGGGCTGGTTCAGCGGAACCGGCGAATATTCCTATCCGCACACCACGGCGTACGTCGTCCACGGCATGCAGATCGCCAAGAACAGCGGCGTGGCGCTGCCGGCCGGAATGTTGGAGCGTGGCGTGAACTGGCTGAAGAATCACCAGCAAAAAGAACTGGCGATGATCAAGAACGGCCCGGCGAAGATCCAGCCGTACAAGGAATCGGCGGACAACCTGGACGCGTTCAACTACATGGTCCTGGTCGATGGCGGACAGGACAACGCCGAGATGCGCGACTTCCTGTACCGCGACCGCAACAACTTGGCCGTCTACGCAAAGTCGATGTTCGGCCTGGCGTTGAACAAGCAGAAGCAGGCCGAGAAGCTGGCGATGATCATGCAGAACATCGATCAGTACCTCGTTCAAGACGATGAAAATCAGACGGCGTACTTGAAGCTGCCGGAAAATAACTATTGGTGGTATTGGTACGGCAGCGAGTACGAAGCGCAGGCGTATTACCTGAAGCTGCTGGCCGCCGTCGATCCGAAGAACGAGAAGGCGTCGCGGCTGGTCAAGTATCTGCTCAACAACCGCCACCATGCGACCTATTGGAACAGCACCCGCGATACGGCGATCTGCGTCGAAGCGATGGCCGAATACATGACCGCCAGCGGCGAAGACGCCCCCGACATGACGCTGGATGTGGTGCTCGACGGCAAAGTGGCCAAGACGGTCACGATCAATCAGTCGAATCTGTTCTCGTTCGACAACAAGGTGGTGCTGACCGGCGAACAGGTCACCAGCGGCGCGCATAAAGTGGAGTTCCGCAAAAAAGGCACCGGGCCGGTTTACTACAATGCCTACTCGACGAACTTCACGCTGGAAGACGACATCAAAAAAGCGGGTCTGGAAATAAAGGTGGACCGCAAATACTACAAGCTCAAGAAGGTGGACAAAGCGATCAAGGTACAGGGCGATCACGGCCAGTCCGTCGGACAGAAAGTGGAGAAGTACGAGCGCGAGCCGCTGGCCAACATGGCGCAGCTCAAGAGCGGCGACCTGGTCGAAATCGAACTGGAGATCGACAGCAAGAACGACTACGAGTACATCCTGTTCGAAGACGCAAAAGCAGCCGGTTTCGAACCGGTGGAAGTGCGCAGCGGCTACAACGGCAACGACATGGGCGCATACATGGAACTGCGCGACGAACGGGTGTGTCTGTTCGTGCGGCAACTGGCGCGCGGCAAGCACAGTGTCGCGTACCGGATGCGGGCCGAAATCCCAGGCACGTTCAGCGCCCTGCCGACGAAGGCCAGCGCGATGTATGCGCCGGAGTTGAAGGCGAATTCGGATGAGATCAAGTTGAAGATCGCGGATTGATTGTCTCTCGCAAAGGCGCAAAGACGCAAAGGAAAAAAACGGAGCGGGTCCATGTTCTTTACCTCTACTCACAGTATGTTGCTACCGATTCCTTGTCCCGGAGGGACATTTGAAAATAGCCAGCGCTTCAGCGCTGGGAAAGCATGATAAAGGTTTGATAGTCCCGGAGGGACGGCTGAAATTAGACGCGCGATTTCAGCCGTCCCTCCGGGACGAAACGCAATCCGCACTGAATTTTAAGCGAATCCACTTTTTAAACAACAGTCTCAATATTGCAATTTCACTTCTTCCCCAAACAAAACGAACACGGCTTCAACCCAACCGCCTCAGCCTCCTCGGCCGTCGCATATTCGTGGCGGTTGGCGGCTGTGATGCGCTTGGCGACGTGGCAGTCTGATTTGTGGTACAGCTTGCCGGTGCTGGACGCGCAAAACGGCTTTGTTTCCTCGGGCGGTTTGGGGTCGTTTTTGATGCCCCAGATTCCAACTTGGTTGGTTTTGGCTTCGTCCTGCCAGCTTTTTAGCGTCTTGTATTCGTCTTTGGTAATGCCCACGTCCATCGCTTTCGCGAAGCCTTCTTTGATCATGATTTCGCGGAGTTCGCGTTCTGGCTGTTTGGGGTCGTCGGGGACGATGAAGACGTTGGCCACCACTCTGCCGTGCATGTCGATGGGATCGCTGGCCAGTTTCAGGCGCACGCGCTTGCCTTCGACCAGTTCGATATTTTTCGCCGTCGCTTCCTTGGACATCGGCGAATAATCTTTACTCCAGCGCCCCGTCTCCGGCGCGTTCATGCCGTTGTAGCGCAGATGCAAACCATTTTCGAGCACCACGGTGTCGCCGTCGACTACCGCGCGCACGCGATACACACCGCCATCGGCGATGTCGAGCTGCAGCGATCTTTTCGGCACGGATGCCCCGTGCGCCCAATAGCCCAACGCAAAACCGCCCGCCAGACCCACGGCCAAACACGCGATTGCAATCAGAGTGGTGCGCATGGTTCACCGTGAAAAGCGGTTCTTCGTTGCGTTATCCTGGATCGAGAATAATAATGTACACGGCCGAATGAATTAGGCAAACCTTTAGAAATGCTGTAGATCGAGGATCGGGAAATGAGGGGAAACGAAGTCGATTGAAATTCGCACGCTCTCTCGTTAGATTCTTTTTTTCAATTCACACAACGCCCATTCGGGAACGCGTTCATGATGGCTCCATCCGCCGAGCAGGCCATTCCGCCGCTGCTGTCCGTGATCATTCCGTGCTACAACGAGGAGCGGACGCTGGAGCACATTGTTGCGCAGGTTTTGCGCGTGCGGCTGCCGCTGGAAATTATCGTGGTGGACGATGCGTCGAAGGACAAATCGCGCGAAAAGCTCGAAGCGATCGCGGCGCGCGAGCCTCGGGTCAAGGCGTTTTATCACGCGAAAAATCGCGGCAAGGGCGCGGCGCTGGCGACGGGATTTCAGCACGCGACGGGCTTTTATGCGATCGTGCAGGACGCGGATTTGGAATACGACCCGCAGGAATTTTACCGCCTGCTTGTGCCGGCGCTGGCTCATGGCGCGGACGTGGTGTTCGGCTCGCGCTTCCGTGGCGAGGATGCGAAACGCGTGCTGTATTACTGGCACAGCGTGGCCAACGGCTGGTTGACGACACTGTCGAACATGACCAGCAACCTGAATCTGAGCGATATGGAAACGTGCTATAAATTGTTTCGGCGCGAGGTGATTCAATCGGTGAAATTGAAGGAAGAGCGTTTTGGTTTCGAGCCGGAAGTCACGGCAAAGATCGCGAAGATGGGTTGTTGCGTTTTCGAACTGGGTATTTCGTACAATGGACGGACCTACGATGAGGGCAAGAAAATAGGTTTAAAGGATGCCTTTCGGGCATTGTATTGCATTTTCCGCTATGGACTGTTCGCGACCCGTTCCACGCCGCCGGCCCGCACGCCGCTGCCTGAAAAATATGCGAAGCTCGCGGAGCAATTGAAAGTTTATTCGTCGAAAAATCTGGAACAGCTCTATGCGGCGGCGCTAATGGATTAAGAAATTGTGGTGCAGGTTTCCAGCCTGCAATTACAGATATGCAGGCTGGAAGCCTGCACCACAAATTAGAGTTTTCGACCCACCACCAAAAGATTTTTGCCCAGCGGCGGCGGGATGAGGCTTTCGAAGAAGCGCTCCGGCGGAACGATCAGCGTATCGTAGAGTGAGACTTTTCCACTGCTCATGGATAGCTTGAATAGCTTAAAGGCAATCAGCCAGGGCAGTATTCCCGTCGCGTCCATGTACTTAATTTTCTCAACGGTGAAGCCGGACGAGGCGACTAATTCCGCCAGGGCTTTTTTATGGTAGCGGCGGTAGTGGCCGATGCGCTTGTCGAAGTCGCTGTAGAGCCATTGCAGCGCGGGCACGAAGATCAGCACGTGGCCGCCTTTTTTCAGCGCGCCGTGGATGTGCGCCAGTTCTGCTTTGTCGTCGGGAACATGCTCCATCACGTTGACATAGAGCGCGGCGTCGAGCATCCCGGTGTATTGGTTGCAGTGGTCGCCAAAATAGCCCTGTACGGTTTCTACTTTTGGGTTGGTTTTCATGCGTTCGTGAAGAAGAGTGTACATGTTTTCGGATGGCTCGAACGCAATCAGGCGTTTGATGGCAGTTTCCAATAGAAATGTGGAGAAGTTTCCGCAGCCGGCTCCGACTTCCGCTACGCAATCACCGAAATAGGGTTTAAATTCGTGGATGATCCAATTGTTATAATTTCGAGCCACGGACATGGCTTCCAAGTCTCTGCCAAAATATTGTTCGACGGACATCGAGAGCTCCTTGTAGACAGACGTGTCATCGGCATTATAGCAGAGGCTGCCGAATAAAACGGGGAGTTAACCGTGAGGGTTTAACCGCGAGAGGACGCAGAGGTTCGCAGAGGAAAGCAAGAGGAAGGGAAGAGGAAGAGAATAAGGGGAGATGTTTGTGAATTCCATTTTTATCCGCGTGCGAGTCTTGCTCTCTATTTTGAGTCTGGCATTTCATTTCGGCGCTTCGGCTGCTGAGTGGAGCATTGCGACTTTTGCTGGGACTGGCAAACAAGGATTCAGCGGCGATGGCGGGCCGGCGGTTTCGGCGCAGTTGGACAATCCGTTTGGGCTCGTGCGTGGACCGGACGGCGCGCTGTGGTTTTGCGAGTATACCGGGCAGCGCATTCGCAAAGTCGATCCCGATGGGACGATTCACAGTGTCGCCGGGAACGGCCAGAAGGGTTATGGCGGGGACGGGGGGCCGGCGTTGCAGGCGAGCTTCAATTTGCCACATGAGATTCGCTTCGACAAAGCGGGGAATTATTACATTGCGGATATGCAGAATAACGCCGTCCGCCGCGTTGATGGCAAGACCGGCACGATCACGACGTTTGTGGGCACCGGCACGTCCGGATACAGCGGCGATAACGGACCGGCGCAGAAGGCGCAGCTCAAGCAGCCGCACAGCATCCAGTTTGGACCCGATGGCAGCTTGTATATTTGCGACGTGGGCAACCATTCCATTCGACGAGTGGACATGCAGACGGGAACGATCTCCACGTTTGCGGGCACCGGCAAAACAGGGGCGACTCCGGATGGCGCGCCGATCGCCGGGACTCCGTTGAAGGGGCCGCGCTCGCTGGACTTTGACGCGGCCGGGAATCTCTGGCTGGTTACTCGCGAGGGGAACCAGGTTTTGAAGTTCGATTTAAAAGCCGGCAAGATTCAGCTCATGGCCGGAACAGGAGCGAGCGGTTTCACGGGCAACGGCGGACCGGCCAAACAGGCGGCGCTGAAAGGACCGAAAGGCATCGCCATCGATGCCGATGGGAATGCCTGGCTGGCCGACACGGAGAGCCACAGCGTGCGGATGATTGACGCAAAGACGGGAAATCTGGAACTCATCGCCGGGACAGGCGAAAAAGGCGACGGGCCGGATGGCGACCCGCTGAAATGCAAGATGGCGCGGCTGCACGGGATTTTTGTAGATACTGACGGATCAGTTTATATTGGGGACAGCGAGACGCATCGGGTGCGGGTGTTGAAGAAGAAGTAGGCAGGGCGCGTGCAGTAGTATCCCATTCCGCGAACATGTCGGTGCCATTAATTTCTTGAATCTTGCGACTAATTCCGCGCAAGTCACGTTATAATCGCGTCACAATATTTGGTGTTGCTCATCACGGAGTTTGAGTTCATGCAGTCACGTTTGGCGCTGACTTGCCTCATTTTCGCAATCCTGTGCGGTTTGTTGCCCCGTCAGCATACGTTTGTATCTGCCGAAGAGGCGGTTCCTGTTCCCGTTCCCGCGCCCAGCACGGGAGTAGCGGTTCCGGCGACTGTCGTGGCTCCTGCGCCGGTTCCCGTTACCGTTCCGGCGACTGAGACGGTGGCGGTCGCTCGTCCGTTCGTGCGGCGAGAGAATTTTGGCGACTACACGTTGTCCTGGTCCGATGAATTCAACGCCGAAAAGCTCGATGCAAGCGTTTGGGACTGCCGCACCGACAGTCGTTTCTGGAGCGCGCAGAAGGCGGAAAATGTGTCTGTTTCAGGCGGCTATTTGCATTTGAAACTGAAAAAGGAAAAGGCGGGAAAGATGGACTATACCGCTGGCGGGATCATTACCAAACGCGCCTTTCGCTATGGCTATTACGAAGCGAGCATCAAATGCCCTCCGGGGAAAGGCTGGCATACGACTTTTTCTTTGAATCAGTACAAGTCGGAGTCCACTGGCGCGCGGCAGGAGATTGATGTATGTGAAACCGATTCCATCGACTTGAAGGCGTATTCCGTGAATCTCCAGACGAAAAAGCCAATCCATAGAGCCTTCGGGCCGCGGCGCGTAAAAACGCCCGATTTATCGGAGGATTTTCACGTCTTTGGCTGCGAATTCACGCCTCAAAAAGCGCGCTATTTTTTCGACGGCGAACTCGTCTCGACGCTGGATGCGAACGAATTCGTGCACGACGACATGAGCATCTGGTTAAGCTGCATCGGCGCGCCCCTGGCGAAGACGTTCCATGTCGACGACACAGCGCTTCCCGCCGAAGTTCTGGTGGATTGGGTGCGGTTTTATGAGAAGACGAAATGAGCGTAACCTCCTGCATTGCTTCGTTGCGATGGTGTACTCATAAAACAAAGAACCTTTTCAAACCGGAGAATTGATCATGAACACCGTCACGATTGTCATTGCTTTGGCCGCCGCCGCCCTAGCGTGCAGTGCTTTTTCTGAAGAAACCACGAAGAAGTCCGTGCTGGATTTCAGCCTCGAAGGCATCGATGGCAAACCCTACGCGCTCTCGCAACACAAAGGCGAGGTGCTGCTGATCGTCAACGTCGCGTCGAGATGCGGCAATACGCCGCAGTACGAAGGACTTCAAGCGCTATACACCAAATTTCACGACAAGGGACTGACCATCATCGGCGTTCCGGCGAATGAATTCGCTAAGCAGGAGCCTGGCAGCAACGAGGAGATCAAGGAATTCTGCACCAGCAAATACCACGTCACGTTTCCAATGCTCGCCAAAGAAGTCGTCAAAGGCGAAGGCATCTCCCCGCTCTACAAATATCTCACAACCGAAAGCAAGAAGCCCGGCGAGATAAAATGGAATTTTGCTAAATTTCTGGTGGGCCGCAATGGCTCGGTGATCGACCGCTTCGAACCGGGAGTCAAACCCGAAGATCCAAAATTCATCGCGGCCGTTGAGAACGCTCTGGCGGAGAAGTAAAACGGTTAAAGGTTTGAAAGTTGAAAATCCAACCTTCAACTTTCAACCTTTAAACTTTCAACTTTCAACTTTCAACTCAATGATTTAACCCAATAGCCTCGTGAATCACCCCGCCGACGATTGTATAAATCGGAGCGCCTTTTAGCTGCCAGCCTTTAAAGGGACAATTGCGCCCTTTGGATTTGAACGCGGCGGCGTCCAATGTCCATTCCTTTTCCAGATCGAGAATCGTCACGTCCGCCGGGCCGCCTTTTTCAAGCTTCCCAGTTACGCCGCATTTATCTAGTCCCAGGCACCGCACCGCGGCGTTCGTCCACGCCTCAACGAAGCGCGCCAGGGGAAGCTTGCCGGTCGCGACAAGTTTCGTCAGCAGCACGGCGATGTTCGACTCCAGTCCGATGATGCCGTTCGGCGCGTCCACGAATTCGCGCGCTTTTTCTTCGCTGGTGTGCGGCGCGTGGTCGGAGGCGAGGCAGTCGATGGTGCCGTCGAGCAGTCCTTCGAGGCACGCGTCAATATCCGACGGTTCGCGCAGTGGCGGATTCATCTTGAAATTCGTATCGAAGTTGCGGCAGCCGTCATCGGTCAGCAGAAGATGATGCGGGCTGACTTCGGCCGTGACGCGCACGCCTTTCGCTTTCGCTTCGCGCACGAGCGCGACGGCTCCCTTGGCCGAAATGTGCGACACGTGAAAGCGGGCACCCGCCAGTTTTGCCAGCCGAATATCACGCGCGACAATGAGTTCCTCGGCGGCGCTTGGATAGCCGTTGATGCCCAGCGCTGCGCTGACTTTGCCTTCATGCATGATCGCGCCGTTCGACAGATCGTGATCCTCGCAATGTTCGACAATCACGCGGTCAAGCGCATTCGCGTACTCAAAAGCCGAGCGCATGATCTGGCTTCCGGGCACCGCCGCGCCGTCGTCGGTAAACGCGACCGCGCCAAACTGCCCGCTACCGGCCGTGCCAGAGCCAAAGCCGCGAGCCATCAAGCCCAACTCCGCGAGTTCCTGCCCCGCGCGCCCTTTGGTTATGCATCCCATCGGAAAAACGCGCGCCTTGCCGGCGTTCCTGGCCTGCAAATATTGGTATGCAATCGCGGCGGGATTATCCAGCGGCGGATCGGTATTGGGCATCACGACAACAGTCGAGAAACCGCCATGCACCGCCGCGGCGGAGCCGGTGGCAATGGTCTCCTTCGCATTATTCCCCGGCTCGCGAAAATGGACGTGGATATCGACGAATCCCGGACAAACGAGTTTGCCGGAACAGTGGATGACATGATCGCCCGAAAGCGACGTGCCGATTTCGAGGATTGTGCCGGACGCCTGATCGATCAGCACATCGCCGATGAAATCGAGGTGCGACGCGGGGTCGAAGACGCGGCCGGATTGGAGGAGGAGGGTTGGCATAGTCAGTGAAGTTTTGAATCTTTCCGTAAGTGAAATTTAAAATTTAGGTTATCTGGGAATCTCAATTTTTCAACGCACTCGCCGCCCCCATGCACAACCCCAGCACCGCCATCCTTACCGCCAATCCATTCTGCACCTGGTCCAAAATCACGCTCCTTTCGCCGTCAGCAAGCTCCGGCGTAAGCTCGATGCCGCGATTGATCGGACCCGGGTGCATGATGATTGCGTGCGGCTTGCAACGCTTCATGCGCTCCGCGTTCAGGCCGTAGATCGCCGCGTATTCGCGCGTGCCGGGAAAGAAATTGGCGGCCTTGCGTTCGAATTGAATGCGCAGGCAATTCAGCACGTCGGCCTCGGCGATGACCTGATCGATGTCGTGGCTGACCTCCACGCCCAGTGCCGCGGCGATGGCCGGCGGCACCAGCGTGGGCGGGCCGGCGAGGATCACGCGCGCGCCCATTTTCCGCAAACCCCAGGCGTTCGAACGCGCCACGCGGGAGTGGCGGATGTCGCCGAGAATCGCGACGGTCAGTCCGTCCAGTTTTCCGAAATTCTCGCGGATCGTGAACATGTCGAGCAGTCCTTGCGTGGGATGCTCGTGGCAGCCGTCGCCAGCGTTGATCACCGGCACCTTGACGTGCCGCGCGAGCAGGTGCGGCGCGCCCGGAGCCGAGTGCCGGATCACGAACGCATCGATGCCCATCGCCTCGATATTCAGCGCCGTGTCAATCAGCGTTTCGCCCTTGCTCACGGAACTGCCCGAACTGCTGAAACTCATCGTGTCCGCGGAGAGCCGTTTGGCGGCGAGCGCGAACGAATTGCTGGTGCGCGTTGACGCTTCGAAGAACAGATTGACCACCGTCTTGCCTTGCAGCAGCGGCAGTTTCTGCCCGCTGCGCGAGGCGCTTTTGTACGACTGCGCCGTATCGAGAATCTCCAAAATTTCCCCGGCGGAGAGGTCTTCGAGGCCGAGCAGATGAGGGCGAGTCCAGGGCATGATTGAGCGTTCCGGCGATGAGTGGCGCAGAAAGATAAATTCACGGCGTTTTAATGGTTATTTGAACGAACGCAAGCGCGTTCTGCGCCCAACTATTTTATGTTAATAATTAAGTGCAATATCCCCTGATAATGAAATTCACAACCTCAAACCAAGCCTCAACTTCAGATTTGCACAATGCGCATAATCCCAGAAATACTTCTAAAATGCACTAAAAATACACTTGATTTTGTAAAACATCATCCGTTGTATTTATGAGCAACCGTTCAATCCCTTAAAAAACGCTCGCACAAAGAACACTAAGAACACTAAGACACACCAGGAAATACAAAGAATCCATCCTCATTTTCCATCATCCCTCCATTAGATTTTCTTTTCTTTGTGCTTCTTTGTGTTCTTAGTGTTCTTGGTGCGAGAGTTTTTTCCAAGGGCCAAACGGCCGCCAAAAAGGAGACCCCTCATGTCCGCCAAAACCCCCGCGCCCACTCCCGTCAAATGGCGCGAACTCTCCGGCCTCACCGTCGAAGCCGAAAAATCCCTGCAAGGCAAAGAACGCCGAGCCGCCATTCGAAAACTATCCGCCGCCGCCGAAACCGAAATTCGCGCCGAACTCCAGCTCGCGCAGGAAGACGCCGAATTCAAAGGCGAACGCACCTTCCTCTGGGAACCCATCCCAGCCGTCTGCCGCCAGCTCGAAATTTCACAATCCGCACTCAACCGCCTGCTCAAGGAATTGACCGGCATGACGGCCAATCAGCTCGCCGACAAAATCCGCGTCGAAGGACTCCGCGAAAAAATCCGTGCCGGTCTGGTCGAACACGTCAAAAAGCATCACGCCAAACCCGGATCCAAACTCCGCGACCGCGATGAGCACCACGAAAAATTTTGGGAATATCTGAAACTCCATCGAGCCGAACCCTCGTTCAGCCTCGCCACGCGAGCCATCGAACTCGGCTTCGCCAACTACACGCGCCTTTACCGCGCCTGCCTGCTGCATTACGGCAAAACCCCCAGACAACTGGAAGACGAAATCCTGAAAGAAATCGCCGAATTCTTCGAATGCGCCAGCGACCTGATCCACCGCCGCGACGCAGCCGACTACACAAACGAGAAAAAAGCCGGCTACGACCCTTACCGCAAACCCTACAAAGACGACTGGGCCAAAGCCGCCGAAACCCGCCCCATTTGGCTAACCGAAAACCAGGAAAAATTCGGCCTCGCCGAAGCAGCCCTCCCCTGGCTGTAACTTCGGGCGGATGGCCGCGGGCGGCCCGGACAGACACGCATCTATTTTAGTTTCGTGACCATCCCCCGTAATTGTCCCCCGTAATTCGGTTCTCCGCTGGGATTAACGGCATTTCGACCCCGGAGGGGTCCAAGATGGTAGCCGGGGGTTGAGCGAAGCGATACCCCCGGACATGCATTGGAGATTTTTTTGCACCCCGGAGG
Organism: Planctomycetota bacterium; assembly: GCA_038227045.1. GTDB lineage: Bacteria > Planctomycetota > SZUA-567 > H5-PLA8 > H5-PLA8 > JANXLS01. The sequence goes on along the minus strand of JBBRQD010000010.1, from coordinate 50,828 downwards.
GGTGCCAGATAAATGTGTGATTGTTGAGGGATCCAAATGTTCATGAAGTCTTGAAACGGCTGCTGGCAAAGTGCCGGACGTGGAACCGGAAGAACGCGACAGGCTTTGACGCATCGAGGGACTGACGGACAGGCCGGTGCGAATCGGCGGCAAGCGTCAGAATTTCAGGATAATCAAATTCGGCAAATCCGAATCACGCGCACGTTCAGGACAGTGCCACGTCTTCCAACTTGACCAGCGCCACTGGTTCCGGATGGCCCCCGCCTTTGCCGATTTCTCCACATTTTTTAGAACGCGACTTGGAAATTGATCACGAAATTATCATTCCGGGTGTCGTGAAAAACCCGCGACGGGCTGGATTTGTCGGCGGGCAGAGTCACAAAATTATAGTTCGCCTGCACTTTCGCGGTGTGCCCTGCGATGTAGTAGTTCAAACCGGCCGTCCACACCCGCGTGTAAAATACGTCGGTCTTGTACGGCGTCACCAAATCCGCAGTTTCGATATTTTGGAATTGTTCGTATCGGCCGAGGATTTCGATGGGCTTCAACCAGCAAGCAAATCGCAGATTCTACTGTCGCGGAGTTTATATCCCATCGCGCCGTAAAAGCCCTGGCGGCTGAAGGCCTGGCCCGATTCCTGCGCAAAATGGTTCGTGCCCGTGCTCTGTCCTAAAACGTCGATGACGCTTCCGGGCGCTTCGCGGTCCTTGATCCATGCCCATTCCGTTCGCGCCCAAAGACCGCTCATGACATTGCCAAACTTGTAACTGCCCCACGCACTGTTATGCACCGCCCAATTGGAGGGGCGATTCAAATTGTTGGATGGCACGGCAATCGGCCGCTCATTGTCTCCCTGGCCATGTCGCCCACCCATGAACGCCACGCCCATTTCGAGTTTTCCCCAACAATCATCCCAGAGTGGGCGGACAAGGAAACGCGCATTCAAGTCCTTTTGGTCGTTGGTATCCGGCCGGTTTTGCTGATTGCCGGGCTCAAAATAAGTTCCCGCGCCGTCAAACACGCCGACCCAATACTGAAAGCGCCCGTTGCCGGGTGTTGATTCACATTCCCACCAAGAACCGTGAACGCTGAGTCCCACGTCGCGTCCATTACCATAGAACCCGATCATCGAGCGTTCGGCAAAATCGAGTTCGCCGCTGGGACGCAAACCTTCTTCGCTGACCCACGGAATAAACTGTCCGACTTGGATGTCATGATGAGGAATGCAATCATGCCAGTTGATATAGGCGTCTTGCAGCAGTCGAGGCGCACCTGGATAGGTTCCGCCATTTTGAACGGCTCCCGGAATGAGGGTGTTGTTTACGCCAACGGGCTTGAACGTCGTCAGATACTGCGGCGACACCAAATTGGCCTTCTTGGTGCCGAACAGGTCCACTTGATTGTTTGGAATGCCGGGAAAACCGATGGCTTCACGAGCAGGGTCGATCATCATCACGGCGCGGACATTTTCATTGATGTCCATTGAGAATTTTATGTCCGTGCGCCGCACGCGAAATCCGTTGCTGTCCACGAACGACGATGAATCTGCGATATGATTGTCGTTCGGATCGTTGAAAAAGCCCTGCCGGTCCGGCTGGATTCGATAGTACCAAATCTGCACCAGGCCGCTGATGGTCAGCTTTCCCGATTTGGTTGAGACGTTGGCATTGGGGCCGTATTTGCTGTCGAGCGCGGAATCGACGGTGCTGCCTTCAATCTTCGCGCCTGCCCCCGCGAGACGCGCATCCTGGTCGTCTAGGCGCTTTTGAATCTTTTCCCATGCTTCCTGCGTGATCTCCAAAGCATGGACTGCTGACAATGAACAGACTAACCAGAGGGCGACCGCCCCTTTCCAATGCGTGAATTCAGCATAACCCCCCTTGTTTTTGAAAAACCGCATGAATGTTTTCTCCTGTGAGCCTCGTCTTTTTAAGCAGACCTTTATGTCTTATGTATTATCGCTCATATCTTAATCGATGCCATGCGATTCGGCCAATCGTTCCTGCCGAGAACGTCGGAAATGTGCCGAAGGTGCTATCTTCACCACGTATATGTGATGCTCAACCGCCCCTGAATCGGTTCGACGGGGTGGAAATGGAAATAGTTGACCGGCGATTTTTCGCCTTTGAAAAAACGGTGACAGACCACTCCAATTTCCAGCGTACTTCGCCACCGATTTTCAATTTCTTTTACTGTATCAGCACCGCTTCCTTCAGCGGCTTCAGCACCGCTTCCAGTAATCCCAAAATCGAGATCGGCGTCTGTGCTTCAATTTGCAGTCCGCCCTGCGCTTGTGTGACTTTCAGGCGCATCGTATTTCCTTTCAACAAGCCCGCGACCAGCGTGAAATCCGGCCAGGGGTTTTTCGGGTCGCCCTGCCATTGGAGCTGCGCCATTTTGTAGGGCATCTCCAGGAACTGCCGCGCATCGCCATAGACGTTCAACAGGGCTTTGGGATCGTGGTAGTTCGTCGTATAGTCGAGGTACGATTTGCGTGCGGACATGCGCTCGGTGCCGTTCTGATTCAACGTCGCGGCCCCGGCCAATTCAGCGATATCCTTCGACGTTGCATAAGCCAGATAATTGCCCTTTAGCCAGAATCCGGCGGCGTTCTCTTCCTGCTCTTCGGCATAGAACGAGCCGCCGTTGAGCACGGTTTTGTGGTAGAGCGGATTGAGTCCCTTGTTGGCTTTTTCGAGCGCCAATTCAATCGGCGCGGGGTCTTTGAGGTACATGCCAAAAAGCGCGGCAATGGGCACACGGTCGGGATCCGGCGGGTTGTCGGGCGCGCCGGGATTGGCCAGTTTCGCAATGTTCACGCGCTCGGGGAACAGCGCCAGCACCATCGGACCGTCCGCTTGATCGAACAGTTGCTCGAGTTTGAATCCCGCTTTCAACAGCCGCTCGATATGGGGCATCGAGCGCTCCAGTTCCGCGGGCTTCTGCGCTTTTTTGCCGGCCTTTTTGTCATCCTTCGCCTTCGGATCCTTGCCGGCGGCTTTCATCTCTTTTTTGTCATTGAGGACGTCGCCGCCGCCGAGATTGAGCGCATCTTCCGCGCGTGTTTTCGGCGCCGGAGGCCGCGGCGGCGCGACAGCTTCGTTGGTCTTTGGCGCGGCCGTATTCACGTTGGGTTCTGGGTGGATGGGTTGCCCGTTCATCGCATCGAGCGCGCGCAGCGCCGCCGCGAGGTCGGCGGAGTGTTTCGCCGCATCGCCGCTGAAGGTGGCCACCATTGCCGCCTGGAACGGAACCATGTCGAGCGCCTGTGGCTGATTCGCCTGCAAGGGCGGGGCGGCCTTGATGGTCATGCGTTGCAGCAGCGCCAGCAAGCCCTTATTGCGATTGTCTCCCCCGCCCGAAAAGCGCGCGAACTCTTCGACGCCTTCCGTGTTCAACGTCAGCGCGTCTTCCAAAAATCCGCCTTCGGCGAACCCGGCGGCTTCGAGCATTTTGACCTGTTCGTCGTCGAACAATTGATTCGCTTCCGCAAGCACGGGAAAGCCGTCGGCTGAAATCCGGATATAGGCGTCGGCGTTGGGACGCTTGGCTTTCAAATCGGTCAGCAGGAGGGACAGCGGCTTCTCGGACGGTTTCTGAAGAAAGTCCAGAAAGCCCTCCATGCCTTTGGGCGTCAGTGCGTGAATGACCCGCTCCGCGCCAAAGACGGTGCAGGCGTTGTTCTGTTCTTCGATCTGAAATTGCTTGTATTGCCGCTTGGTTTTGACCGCGTCGTTCATACCTTCGAACATGTTGCGGACCTGCGCTTCCACGGCTTGCATATCCTTGGTTTCCAGGACATAGAGAAGCGGCGGATCGATTTCGTGAGCCTCAATCGTGTCCGGGGTGGAGAGCGCAAAAAAGGCTTTTCCACTGGCGAGCTTGGGCAGAGCCGCGATGGCGTCGAGCACTTTCAGCTCATTGGCCAGCAGCGTTGCGCGATGGCCTTTAACAAACGCTTTCATCGTCTGTTTCTCCCAGAATTGCCCGAGCGGCGTCAGCTTGAAGCGGTTGAGAGTCGTGGGCGCGTCGCGAAATTCAAAGAAAAAAACCGAATCCGATGGAAGGATGTTTGCGTAGCTTTGAGGGCGGATTGAAACCTCGGCGAGCCGCGCGTTAAGGCGTTTGGCGCGGAAGGATATTTCAGGATTCGGTGACGCTTCGGCTTCTTTTAGCTGTGCGACGGAACTCTTGCCCAGAGCCAGAAGCGCTTTTTCGGCGTCCTCGCGTTGCACGGTGTCGGGCGCGCCGAGCTGCGCGATCAGCGCCTTGATTTTGGGATCCAGCGCGGCAACTCGGCCGGGCGCAAGGTCAACCGTATCGGCTCCGGGCTGTTCCGCGCGCAGATGCGCGGCGCACACAAGCGCACACAGCGCCAGTCCGGCACGAAGCGATAAAGTCATCTGGCTGGCACTCATCATTGCGGGCGCTCCTGATAGTTCAGTATACACGAGGCGGGCCGGAATTAAAACACACACCTCCCCTTTATCATTCAACAGTCATCCGCCCAAAAAGTCTACAATCCGCACAGGAAATACGCGCCTCCGTATTGACAGCCTGTGAAAAATAGGCGATACTCGAGTCAAGTGCGGCAACATCGTTTCGCTTTTGAACGGCATATTTTAATTATTCCGTAGACTGGAGATTGTCATGTCATCGTACGCTTACGAGGCAATGGACACCCATGGCAAAGAAGTAAAGTCCGAAATCGACGCTGCGTCCGAGGCGGATGCGCTCGAAAAGCTTCGTGCGCAGAATCTTTTCCCGACGAAGGTCAATCTAAAGGGCGGCAAAGCACCCGGTGGCGGACAGGGTAATTTCGGGACGCCGCAGACCGCTGCTAAAAAGAAGGGCGGCGGATTTTCGCTGTCGTGGCGCGTCAAGCCCAAGGAATTGACGGCGTTCACGCGCCAGTTTGCGACGCTGCTGGACGCCGGCCTGCCGGTCGTGCGCAGTCTCGACATTCTCCACAATCAGCTTCGCCCGGGCATTTTGAAATCCGCGATCGGCGACGTCAAGGAAGACGTGGAAGGCGGTTCGTCGCTCTCCGAAGGCCTCTTTAAACATCCGCGCGTCTTCGACAAACTGTACGTCAACATGATCCGCGCCGGCGAAGCGGGCGGTGTGCTGGACGAAATTCTCGAACGTCTGGCCGATTACCGCGAAAAGGCGCAGCGGCTGCAGCAGAAGATCATCGGCGCGCTGGTTTACCCGGCCGCCGTCGTGTTTATCGCGTCGTGTATCTTGTCGTTCATCATGATCTTCATCATTCCCAAGTTTAAAGAAATGTTCGAAGAAATGGACGTCGGAGAACTGCCCGCTCCGACGCTTGCGCTGATGGCCATTTCGTCGGCGATGAAAAATTACTGGTACGTCCTGATCTTCACGCCGGTGCTGTTCTGGATCATCTTCAAGCTGATCGTGCGCACGCCGCGCGGACGGTTGATCGTTGACGCCATCGCGCTGAAGATTCCGATTTTCGGCGGCATCATTTCGAAATCGTCGGTCAGCCGTTTCTGCCGCACGCTGGGCACGTTGGTCACGTCCGGCGTCCCGATCCTCGAAGCGCTCTCGATCATCAAGCAAGCCACAAGCAATATGGTGGTGGCGAACGCCGTCGAAACCGTGCACGCGTCAATCAAAGAAGGCGATACGATCGCCGAACCGCTGAAGCACTCGGGCGTCTTCGACGATCTGGTCGTCAACATGATTCAGGTCGGTGAAGAAACCGGCGAACTGGACAAGATGTTGATGAAGGTCGCCGATACCTACGACAACGAAGTGGACACGCTGGTCGGCGCCTTGATGAGCTTGCTGGAACCGATTCTGATCGTGGTCATGGGCTTGACGGTCGGATTCATCGTCATCGCGCTCTTCATGCCGCTGATCAAGATCATGGATAAGCTGAGCGCCGGCGGAAGCCATTAAACTATTGTGGTGCGGCCGTCTCGGATGCGCTGCCAGGTGCCACGGAGCAGTACCCTGCTCCGTGCTTTTGACCGCGCGATTTAACAGACATACGGCGATTACTTTGAAATTTGTATGACCAGAAGCACGGAGCAGAGTACTGCTCCGTGGCACCCATCGAATGCCCCCATTCAACATCGCCCAATTTCTCCCTGAAATGGCCCGCGTCGCGCCTGATCGCGCCGCGGTCGTATGTGCGCACGCGCCCAACGACCGCGGACAAACCGCGCTGACGTTTGCTGAATTGAATGCGGAGTGCGATGCGCTGGCGTGGGGCTTGTCGGCAAAAATTAAACCGGGATTCCGCACGCTGCTGGCCGTTCGGCCTGGATTGGATTTTGTTGCATTGACTTTCGCTCTCTTTAAGCTCGGAGCCGTTCCCGTGTTGATCGATCCCGGCATGGGCCGAAAGAATTTGCTCAATTGCATCGCGCGCGCCAAGCCGCAGGCGGTGATTGCCATCGCGGCCGCGTATCTGCTCGCGGGGAAACTTCCGGATTCTGTCGAGGCCCAGTTCGTCGCGGGACGCAGTTGGCTGAATATTTTTTCGACGCGGCCGCATATTTCTTCGGCGCGAAAAGAAGGGGCGGCGCGCGGAGCATTTTCCATCGCGCCGACTCACGCCGATTCGCCAGCCGCCATATTGTTCACGTCCGGCGGCACTGGAATTCCGAAGGGCGTGTGCTACGAACACGGCATGTTTGGTGCGCAAGTGGAAGCCATTCGCGAACATTTCAAAATCGAGCCAGGCGAAATCGATCTCCCCGCGTTTCCGCTCTTTGCGTTGTTCTCTGCCGCGCTCGGAACGACCTGCGTGATTCCCGACATGAACCCGTCGCGCCCGGCACAATGCGATCCGGATGAACTCATCAACGCGATTCAGTCGCGCGGCGTGACGTACTCGTTTGGATCGCCGGCGATCTGGAAACGCGTCGGCCCGCGCTGCGTCGAACGCGGGATAAAACTGCCGACACTCAAGCGCATCCTGATGGCCGGAGCGCCCGTGCGCGGCGAAATTCTCGCGCCCTTCGCGACGATTCTTTCGCCGGACGCCGACGTTTTCATTCCTTATGGAGCGACGGAAGCATTGCCGGTGACGAGCATCCGGGGATCGGAAATTCTCGGCGAAACGTGGGCGCTGACCCGGCAGGGGAGGGGGCATTGTGTGGGCAGGCCGCTGCCGGGAATGACGGTGCGGATCGTGCCTGCGCCGCAAGGATCGGAAGCTTGCGGAGTGAGCGTCTGCGCGCCGAACGAAATCGGCGAAATCATCGTGAGCGGTCCGGTGGTGACGAAGGAATATTTCGAAATGCCGCTGGAAACCGCAAACGCCAAGATCATCGAACCCGATTCCGGCCGCCTCTGGCACCGCATGGGAGACATGGGCTACTTCGACGCTTCCGGACGGCTGTGGTTTTGCGGGCGAAAAGCGCATCGGGTCATCGGCGCGGCGGGCCGTGTGTTTTACAGCGTCTGCTGCGAAGCAATCTTCGAAGAATTTCTGCGAACTAAGATGGGTATTGAAGCTCGCGCGGCGCTGGTTGGAATCGGCGGGGAGAATGGAAAGATGCCTGCGCTTGTCGTGGAATCGACTAGGCAAATCGCCACCAGCGGTGTAGAAACGACAATCGCCCAAAAATGGAACGATGAAGCGCTGGCCGCGGATATTGGCACGGTTCTGTTTTACCGCAAACCATTTCCGGTCGATGTTCGACATAATGCAAAGATTGATCGCGAAACTCTTGGACGGTGGGCGGCGATGCAAAAAAATTAACCCCTAACCCCTAACCCCCAACCCCCATAACCCTAGCCCTTGATTCCTATGAAAGTCCTCGTAACCGGCGGCGGCGGATTTCTCGGCCGCATGATTGTAGAGTTGCTCATCAGCCGCGGCGACCGCGTGCGCGTGCTGGCGCGCAACCGCTATCCGGAGGTCGAATCGCTCGGCGCGGAGAGCGTGCTGGGCGATATCCGCAGCATCGAAGAATGTTCCGCCGCCTGCATGGGCATGGACGCGGTTTTTCATGTGGCCGCGCTCGCCGGCATCTGGGGCGACGCCCAAGTCTTCCATGCGATCAATGTGCTCGGCACGCGCAATATCGTCGAAGGCTGCAAGCGGCGCGGCGTGCCCAAGCTGATCTACACGAGTTCGCCGAGCGTCGTGTTCGACATGAAGGACGAATGCGGCATCACCGAAAAAACGCCCTATCCGGAACGCTTCTATAACATTTATTCAAGCACCAAGGCGCTGGCCGAAAAGCTGGTGCTCAACAGCAGCGGCCGGGACGGACTGCTGGCGTGCGCGATTCGCCCGCATTTGATTTGGGGTCCGCGCGACAATCATCTGCTGCCGCGCTTGATCCAGCGCGCCCGCTCGGGAAAATTGCGCATCGTCGGCCGCGGCGAAAACCAGGTCGATCTCACGTATGTCGATAACGCTGCCATAGCGCATCTGCTGGCCAGTGACGCGATGTCGGCGAAGCGCGTCTCAGGTGAAGCCTATTTCATTGCGGACGGCAAGCCGGTCGTGCTGTGGAAATGGATCAATGAGTTTCTCCAGAAATTGGGCCTTCCGCCGGTCACGAAAAACGTTTCGTCCCGCATGGCCTACGTGGCGGGCGCCGGTTGCGAATCCGCGTTCTGGCTGCTCCGAAAAAAAGAAGAACCGCCGATGACGCGCTTCCTGGCCAAAGCGTTATCGTGTTCGCATTACTACGACACCAGCAAGGCGCGGCGAGATTTCGGTTATCGCCCCATCGTCGACAATGAAGAAGGGCTGCGGCGAACCGTGGAGTATTTCAAGACGAACATGCCGCCTGAAGAACGGCGGTAGGGCAGGAGCTTTTTTCAAAATCCGACGCGCACTCATCTTCCCTTGTGCAAAGAATTTAGGCGAAAAATTCACAAGTGCCGTGCGCGGGATGGCATTGTATGGTAAAATGCGCACATATACCGGAATCTTTGAAAAGCGGTCTTGTCGTGATTTTTCGGCTGTGCAGAGACCCCATACTGCCGATATAAATTGCAATTAGCCTGAGTCGAAGCCGTGCGACGCGCGGCGGAAGTTTGGTTTTGTATTTGGGAACCGTGTTTTCCCGGAAAGGGTTGCATGTGGCTGTTTGACACAATTGGCCAATGGCGCACCAATTCCCGAATTCATTCGCTGGAGCAGGTGTTGACGGCAAAACCTACGCCAATGTTGTACCTGCAATTGGCCGATGCGCACAAAGAAGCCGGTAACCAGGCGAGGGCCACGCAGGTCTTAAAGCAGGGTGCGGCACGCTATCCCAACGCGCCGGAGATCGTGCGCCGCCAGGCTGAAGCGGAAAAGCACGAGCGCGAGATGGAAATAAAGCGCCTCGTCGAACGCATTCAAACGCACCCCAATCCCATTTTGTACGCGCGGCTCGCGGAGCTTTACAAAGCCAGCGACGAACTGTCCAAGACCATCGACACCTGTCAGCGTGGCATCAAGGCGTTCCCCAAGTACGGCGGCACGTATCTGGTTCTGGGACAAATTTTCGCGGACAAAAAGCAGTGGTCCGAATCCGCCGCCCAGCTTGAAAAATCGATTTCACTCGACAAGTACAATTATCTCGCGCTGAAACTGCTGGCCAGCGTCTATCTTCAATTGAGCCGCCCGGCCGATGCCGTGCAACGTCTCGAAGACATTCTCTATTTCGCGCCCGGCGACGAAGCCATACTGGCGCTGTTGAAAACGGCCAAAGCGGAAGGCGACGCGCAGCAGCCCGTCACGAGTCTCGCGGTTCCGCAGACCAAACTTGTGGCCCCCAAATCGCAGACGCGTGTGATGTTTGGCGGCCCCGACACGGGAGTGCGCCACGGCACGAGCATCCTTCCTAAACCGACGCATTCAAAGGTTCAACTATTCGCAAAAGGACTCGCCGACCTGCGCACCGTCGAAGGCGTGACCGGGGCGATTCTCGTCGACCAATACGGACTGGTCATCTCCGCCGATCTCGACCCTTCTCTCGACGAGGGCCTGGCCGGGGCGTTGATCACGAACGTGTATCGCTCGGCGAGCAATTACTCGGTCAAACTGGGTGTCGGACAATTCGAAGAAGGGGTCATTGAAGGCCAGGACGGCAACATTCACATCGTCCAATTCGACGATATGATTTTGACCCTATTCGCCCAGGCCGATGTCAAGCTGGGGCTGGTGGAAAAGAGCATCCGCGATTTCGCCGAATCGATTTTGCAGCAATAAATTCGAGACAGGAAGGAAGGACGATCCATGCGCGCGATATTGGCCGAATTGAACAAGACCCAGGGCATCTGGGGGAGCATGGTCGTGGGGCGCGACGGCATTGTGGTGGCCAGCGATTTCTCGATCGACGTTCAGGAGTCGCAAATCGGCGCAATCGCGTCACAAATCCTCGTCGCGCTCGACGGCGCGCTGAAGCGAATCAAGATGGGCGAATTCAAACGCTTCATGATCGGCGGCAGCGAAAACAAGCTCGCATTAATCAACGTCGGCCAAACCATCCTGATCGTGCTCATGCGCCGGGATGTCAACATGGGCCTGGCCAACGTTGATATCAAGAACGCAATGGACGCCGTCGCGAAGAATTCCCGAATGTAGCTTTAGGGGCTTATTTTCCATTGCCCATTTGCCATTTTTCATTTTCCATTTTTACGAATTTGGCGCCTGTTGCATATCCCGGGTTTGAGTACGTCCTCGATTGAATGGAGTAGAGAATGGGGTCGGCTCAACAACTGAAGCATGCGGGACGAGATTTTTCCAATGTCGGAAGTCAAGCGTTGGCCGACGTACTCGAAGAGCGCCTGATTGATTTCGCAGTTCGCATAATTAAGTTGTCGAGTTCATTGACTCGAACTGCGGCAGAGCGGCATATTGCTAATCAAATTTTACGCTCCGGCACTTCCCCCGCGCCTAATTACGGCGAAGCAAGAGGTGCCGAGAGCAATGCCGATTTCGCGCATAAATTGAAGGTTGTGTTGAAGGAACTCAATGAAACATCCATCTGGCTTAGAATGATTCGAAAGAGTTCGCTGCTGAAGCCGGACTTGCTCGGTGAATTAGCACAAGAAAATACGGAGTTGTGCAAAATCATAACTGCGTCCGTTAAGACGCTTCGAAAGAAAGCAGAACGCTCGACAGTTTAAAATGACAAATGGAAAATGGGCAATGGAAAATAAGCCCCCCAAACCTCTAGCCCCTAATCCCTAACCCCTAAATGCTCATCTATTATTTCAACGCGCTGCTCAAAGGAATCCTCGAAGGTATCACCGAATTTTTGCCCATCTCATCGACCGGCCATCTGATCATTGCCCGGCCGTGGTTTCCGTTGACAGCCGACGCCGCACGCGCTGAAAAGCTCGATGAAATTTTTGACATCGTCATCCAATTTCCGGCGATCCTGGCGGTCGTGATTTTATTTCGGCAGCGGCTGTGGAACTCCGCGAAAACGGTTTTTTCAAACCCGCGTTCTCAAAATTTCTGGATCGGCCTCGCGATCGCCTTCATGCCTGCCGCGATCATTGGAAAACTGTTTCACCACAAAATTGAAGAACACCTGATGAAGGCCGTTCCGGTGGCCATCGCGCTGATCGTCGGCGGCATCATTCTGATCCTGGTCGATCGCGGCGGCGATAATGGAAAGTATTCTGCCGCCGAAGACGTGCCGAAGGCCAACGCGTTTTTCATCGGCGTGTTTCAATGCTTCGGCATGTTCCCCGGCACGTCGCGTTCTGGCGCTACGATTGTCGGCGGCCGGTTGTTGCACTTGACGCGCTTCGCAGCCGCTGAATATTCTTTTTTTCTCGCGATTCCGACGATGTTCGCCGCATTCGTTTACAAGCTCTTTGTGGAACGCGACAATCTGCGCGCCGAAGAAACGCCGATCCTGATCATCGGCGGAGTCACCTCCTTCGTTGTTGCATGGATCGTCGTGAGGTGGCTCATTCATTACGTCCAGAAGCACACCCTGGTTGCATTCGGCTACTACCGCATTATTCTGGGTGCGGCGACATTGATTTATTATTACTCAACGCAGAAGTAAACAGAGGCAGTTCACGTGAAGATAGAAATGCCTTCCACCTTTCCAAAAATTATCCGCGACGATTCGCGACGATTCGCGCGATTCGATGTTTTTTCGCTGTGGGTCATTTTTTTGTCCGCAACGATCGCACTTTCAAAAGACGAAAAAGTTCCCGACGGCATGGTCTGGATTCCCGGCGGCACGTTTTCGATGGGCTCGACAATCGGCAAACCCGACGAGCAGCCTGTCCACGAGGTCTCGGTGGACGGATTCTGGATGGATAAGACCGCCGTGACCAACGAGCAGTTCGAAGCGTTCGTGAAAGCGACCGGCTATGTCACCGTCGCGGAACGAAAACCGGATCCCAAAGATTTCCCAGGCGCTCCGGCCGAATTGCTCGTCCCAGGGTCGGTCTGCTTCAATCCGCCGCCGGGCAACGTGCCGCTCGATAATCACATGGTCTGGTGGAAGTACGAACCGGGCGCGAATTGGCGCCATCCGGAAGGGCCCGCCTCGGATTTGAAAGGCCGCGAAAAGCATCCGGTCGTGCATGTCTGTTTCTTCGATGCCGAAGCCTACGCGAAATGGGCGGGCAAGCGCCTGCCGACCGAAGCGGAATGGGAATACGCCGCGCGCGGCGGCAAAAAGAATCAGGCGTATCCGTGGGGTGACGAATTGAAGTCGGGCGGAAAATGGATGGCCAACATCTGGCAGGGCCGCTTTCCAAACGAAAACACCGCCGACGATGGTTTCAAAGGCACCGCGCCGGTGGCGAGTTTTCCGCCGAATGCGTTTGGATTGTACGACATGTCCGGGAATGTCTGGCAGTGGGTGGCGGACTGGTATCGCCCGGATTATTACAAAATCAGCCCCGCGAAAAATCCACCCGGACCCGCCGACAGCGCCGATCCCGAAGAACCCGGCGCGCAAAAGCGCGTCACGCGCGGTGGCTCCTTTATGTGCAGCGATCTCTATTGCATCGGTTACCGCTGCAGTTCGCGTATGAAAACCACGCCCGACACCGGACTTTGTCACACGGGTTTTCGGTGCGTGAAACAGTGAACACTCACGCCGTTTAACCACCGCCCATTCACCAATTTGCACACAATTTCCTCAAGCCCGTCCGCCGCAATTACGATACTTCACTAAACCAGTGGACACCATCGAGGGGGGACGGGCGTGAGCACAAATCAGATCGATTCGAACCAGGCTTTCAGCGGCGTGGCGCAGACCGCGGCTATCGGAAGCTCGACTTCCGTTTCAAGCGGCGCGGCAAAGATTTTCCGTGAATTCAAATGGGGCTTGCTGACCCTCTTTATTCTCATGACGGTGGTTGTCTGCCTCGTTTACGACGGTGGCCGCGGCAAGAAAAAGAACGATGTCGCTCAATCCAAGGTGGGTGCCGGCCTCGAAGCAGCCAGCGACTTGGCCGACCCAACCGCGTCCAAAGTAGCTGACAATTCCAACGGAACAGGCAGCACGAACGCGTTAACCAGCGCCCCGGAACATCCGGCCATTCGTACTGAAGATCAACCGAGCGTTTGGGACGTTGTGCCGAACCCCGGCACGCCGCTGCGCCGCTTGAATTCGGCCGAAGCCAACGGTGCCCCCAACGAGTCCGGCACGGCTCATGCCTCGGGCAACAGCGGGGCGAACTCGCACACGCGCTCAAACACACGGATTCCGGACATTGGGAACAGCGACGGCGTCGGAGCGCAAATGCCCTCCGGCAATGGGCAGCAGCACCCTTCCCGCGCACAGGCTCAGGGCGACATGCATGAAAATTCCTCACACGACGGCGCGTTCAAGTATTACACAGTCAAAGCTGGCGACAACTTGTCCAAGATCGCCAGCGCCAACCTGCCCGGCAAGGGCGGCATCAAAGCCATTCAAGACGCTAACAAAGATGTGTTGCCCGACGCCAATCGGCTGCGCGAAGGCATGAAGCTCAAGATTCCAAACACGAGTTCGTCTGCGTCTTTGGCGGAAACGAGCGAGCACAATGGCGCAAGCACAGCCGCTGGCAATCGTCCCACTAACGCCCGCCCGAACGACAGCAGCGATCACCACTCAGGCCCCACCCTCATCACGAAAGACGACTACGTCGTCCAAGCCGGCGACACGTTGGAACGCATTGCGCGCCGAGTGTTGAACGATTCCAGGAAATGGAAGGAATTACAGGAATGGAACAAGGATCGCGTAGCGGACTCTTCGAAACTCAAAGTCGGCATGGTGCTGCACACGCACCCGCCGGGATCCTCGCAAATGGCTTCGCCCACAAGTACCGAAGCACAGCGTTTCCGCCGAAACACCGTTCGCGCCGAAGCCGAGCCGCAAGGGCAGACTCCGAACGATTTGGAGAACCTCCCGAACGCCGAAGAAGTCCCGATTCCGATTCATCCCGTCGCGGCGAATGCGACCGCCGCTTCCGGGCGCACACCGGATAAATCGGACGCTCCCAAGAATAGCAAGTCGAACAAGAACGACGCGCGCCCGAAAAAAGCGGAGCAGGAAGACGACGCGATCATTCGCGGGATCATCTTGCCATAGGCTTCTGATGGGTAGTCTCCTTCTAGTCGTCCATCGAACGGCCCGGCGAATCGCATGATTCACTGGGCCGTTCTCGTTTCAAAGTAGGGCGTGCTTCTAACCCGCCTTACACGCGTGCGACTCTGTGTCCCTCGCCGTTTAAAAGCTTGCCGAGACATCGGCGTAGCAATCGCATTGCGCATACTTTCTGCCGAGCGCTCAAAAATTTCTGCACAATATAAATAAAATATGAAATATTTCGATTCATAAACCTATAAACAAGAATGAGTTAAAACTATTTTTAATAAATGCACGTAGAGCAGCACATGTGCCCTTGACAAGTGCCGAAAAAAGTTTAATATGAATATGTGGGATTTGGGTATGTCTTTATTGAAACAGGAGACAACGAAAATGGGTGTCAGCCAGCAGAGCATAGCTGAAAAGCTGGGTCTTTCGCGTACGACTGTGACCAAGATTCTTAACCGCGATCCAAAGTACTCAGCTAGTGAGACGACCCGCGATTTAGTCTTCAGTACAGCCGAAAAAATGGGCTACGATTTCACTACTATTCGCCGGCCTTTCAAGCGCGAATACGGCCGAACGGAAGTCAACGTCAAGTGCGACATCGAAGTTTGCACGGACGGCGACAACGTCTTCGATCGCGGCGAAGCCACCGCGCGCAACATCAGCGTCGGCGGCGCGTTGCTGACCGAATTGAAGCTCGCGAAGAACTGTCTCCCGCTCTCCCGATTCACCATCCGCTGCCGCTTCGCGGAACTGCCGGTGCTCGCGAATCTGGTTGGCGAATGCCAGGTCGTGCGCCTCACTGATTCACAAGACAAGGTCACGCCGGAATTGGGCGTCAAGTTCATCAACGCCAACGTCAACGACCGCAAGATTCTCAAGGACTTCATCGACGTTCAAGTCGCCGGATGGAATGCCAGGAAGATCTCCGCCGCGTCCAACGCCGCGTTGAAAGCAGTCGCCGCCGCCGCAAACGGACACGCTGTCGCTCCCGCGTTGAATTAAAGAATGAAGCACCCATTCATTACGTCGCTAAAAGCGCGCGAAAGCGCGCTTTTTTCATGGCGCAAAATCCCCACGCGCACTCGAAATCCCCCGCTTCTCTGATACAGTGACCCCTCGAACGAATCGGAGAGCTCCATGAAGAAACTGCTCGTCACCAGCGCATTGCCCTATGCCAACGGACGCGTGCACCTCGGCCACCTCGCCGGCGCGTATTTGCCAGCCGACACCTACGTGCGCTGGCAGCGCATGAAAGGCGTGGATGTGCGCTTCGTCTGCGGGTCCGACGAACACGGCGTGCCGATCACGCTCAGCGCGCTCAAGCGCGGCATCACCCCGCAGCAGGTCGTCGACGAAAACCACGAAGCCAACGGCGCAGCCTTCGCAGCAGCCGATGTAAAATTCGACATCTGGAGCCGCACCTCCAGCCCCGAACATCACGCGCTGACGCAGGATTTCTTCAAGCGGCTGCACGCGAAGGGCTATATTGAAAAACGCCTGTCGCAGCAATTGTATTCCGAAAAGCTGAAGATGTTTCTGCCGGATCGCTACGTCGTCGGCGAATGTCCCGTCTGCCACCACCCCGACGCGCGCGGCGACGAATGCGAAGCGTGCGGAAGTTCTTATGAGGTGACCGAACTCATCAAACCGCGTGTCGCAATCGACGGCGACGGTTCCACGCCGATTTTAAAAGATACCTATCACTGGTATTTAAAGCTCGACGCCTTCGAAGAGCGCCTAAAAACATGGGTCGACACGCACGCCGAAAACGGCGCCGAACCCTGGCGCGCCAACGCGCAGCGTGAATCGCGGGCGATGTTGAAGCGCGGCTTGCGAGCCCGAGCGATCACGCGCGATACCAGTTGGGGCGTGAAGATTCCGCTCGACGATCCCGACACGGAAGGCAAGCGCTTCTACGTCTGGTTCGACGCGCCGATCGGCTACGTCACGTTCACTCAGCAGCTTTTCGCGCGCGAAGGACATCCCGACGCGTGGATGGATTTCTGGCAGAATCCGGATTGCCCGGTGATGAATTTTATCGGCAAGGACAACATCGTCTTTCATACGATCATCTGGCCCGCGATGCTGATGGGTGTCAACGACGCGGTTCCGCCGGGGGAGCGCCCGTATCGATTGGTCTCGCAGGTCGTGGCGAACGAATTCCTGAAATTCGGCGCGGACAAATTCAGCAAATCGCGCGGCAACGCAATTGAGATCGGCGATTTCGCCGCGAAATACGGCAGCGAAGCGCTGCGCTATTACCTCACCGCCATCGCGCCCGAAAGCGCCGACAGCGCCTTCACGTGGGAAGATTTTCAAGCGCGTTACAACGGAGAACTGGCGGACGTGCTCGGCAACTTCGTTCACCGCGTGGTGACGTTTGCGGTCAACAAGGTCGGCGCACTCGTCCCGGAATACAGCACCTCGGCCTCGGAAATACATCCGGCGTTCGCATCCGAAACGCAGACCACTTTAAGCAACACATGCGCGCTGTTGGATGGCTTCCAGTTCCGCAACGCAATGGCCGCGATCATGACCTGCGCGCGCGCGGGCAACGTGTATTTCGATTCGAACGCGCCATGGAAATCGCTGAAAGTGGACGTCCCGGAATGCCACCGCGTGATCCGCAATTGTCTCGATCGCGTGGCCACCATCGGCCTGATGCTGCGCCCGTTCCTGCCCAAAAGCGCGGCCGCGATTCTGGCGAACTTCGGAGTCGCCGATCCGTTTGCGGTGAACAGCGCAACCTTGCGCCCGAGCGATATCGTGAAAACCGGAGCCGCAATCGGAAAACCGTCGGTGCTCTTCAAGAAACTCGAAACGGCCGACATGCCGCCCGTGGAATAACGGAGTTCATCCCGGAGGGATGTCAGCTATTAACCGGTGGTTGAGGCCGTACCCGGCCGACACCACCGGAACACGTGCGGCGAAATTCTCCGCTCCCCGGCAGGGGTGCCAGCAAATGGTTCATTTCGCCAGCGCGGTCTTGCCTTTCCGCGCTTTGTAAACGAGCGATGGTGTCGCCGTATAATAGTGTTGGTTGAACAACAGAATCATAGGCACCGCCACGTTCCCGCTGAAATCCGCATTCACGAGACCTTCGTCCGTGAGCAGGGAAGCGACGGTGGCCTTCATTATTCTTACAGAGAACGAAGCCGTCTGATCGGACACGACGCCTTTCGGTGCTTTGATGTGGAGCTTCATCGTATCCGTGCCCGAGAGGCCATTGCCTTTCGCATCGAACGCGAACGTGCGAATCACGCCGCCGACATCCAGCGTCGCCGTCTTTCCTCCAATGGCGAATTCCGCTGGAATTGCCACGGTTCCGGAGAGCATGATGGAATCGTGGAGCGTCAGCGCAAAGTTCAGCTTGATCTGGTGCTTCGTCAAAACCAGCGTCTCGGCGACGGCATGCGCGCCGCCGAACGGCGTGTCGCTTGCGTTCGCCGGCGACGTGCCCATGGCAGTCTCAATTTCGTCGGGGAAACCGTCGCCATCGGTATCGGTCAAGGTCGCCGAAACAGGCGGCGGGGCGATGGTGATCACGAGCGTTTCGGGATCGCTTCCCTGGCCATTCGTCGCGGTGAGCGTCACCAGGAATTGCCCCGACTGCGTTGGAATGCCCGAGATCGTTGAGCCGCTCAACGTCAATCCCGCCGGCAGCCCGGTCGCGGTGAATGAGATCGGCTGAGTGCCCGACGCCGTCGCCGTATACGTGAAGCTGACATTTTGCATGCCGCTTGCTGTGAGCGGGCTGGTGATCTTCGGGCCGGAGGGCGCTGCCGCCATGCCGTTAAAATCGACCTTCACATTCACGCCAGTCAGCGTGACCTGCATGGTAATGGGCGACGCGAGCCCGCCGCCCGACGCCGTAACTATCAGCGTGCCGGACGTGCCCACTGGAAATGCGAAACCGCCCGCCGTTCCGGTGACCGCGAAGAAACTGCCGCTGTCCGGCGTCACCGTCACGCCCACAAGCCCCTCGCCCTGGTCGTAGAAATTATTGTGGTTCGCGTCGTTGTAGACCACGCCCAGCACGAACGGTCCTGTCGTTCCTGAAAGAGCCGTCCCAAAATCCTGCGTGATGAAATCTTTCGTCTGAAACGGCGGATTGCCCGTGCTCGTCACCGTTTCGAGATTGGCGCCCAAATGATAACCAATGCCGATTTCGCGAAAGACTATACTGTCGGGATTGAGAAGATTTACGCGATGACCGCGCCCCGGAATGCCGGTATCGATCATTAAAATGTCTTCCAGCGCCGTCGCCGAAAAGCCGCCGCCCGTGGCGATATTCTCGCCAGCGGCTGCATAGGTAAACCCGGCGGCAATGATGCGCTGAAACGGATCTTTGCCGTCCGGATTTACGTGATCGAAAAACTTGCGCGTATACATGTCGTCGCTATGCGCTCGGGCCGTGCCCAGAAGAATTTTGTTCATGGCCAGCGGCGGGCGCGGTACGGCGGTGTCTCCGGCAGGCAGACCTTCGTTGATGTCGATCCCCAGCCGTGTGCCTTCCGCGGTCGGGTTCGCGCGGGCGCGGTTGATCAGCTCCAATACGCGTTGTTCATCGGCCGTCGGATCGCCCGAATCGTATTGTGTTTGCCCGCCACGCGAATCGCCATGCGCAAAGAGTGCGAGGCCCAGAACAGTGCACACAATCGCGAATTGAGTTTTCAATTTCTAATTCCTTTCGAGTTACGGCTCATCTCAATAAGACGTATTCGAATCAGCAAATTCCTGCGAAATTCTCTCAGCAAACGCTCACAATTTAGTACAGCGTAGTGATTCCTGAACACAATTCGGCTTCCAAAAAAACATAACTGTTAAACGGCTTATTCCTCGCGCATGTTTAATGCGACATCATGCAGGCTTCCAGCCTGCATTCTGGCGGTGTCGCATTAACCGCGCGCGGATCAATAGTTATTAAAAATGTATTGCCGTTTTCTTCTTGTCTTCCTGTATTGCTGTTCTGTGCGTCTTTGCGAGAGACTCCCCTTCAACTCCCAAATTTCTGCTTCAACGCCGTAAAGCGCAACAGCGCCTCGCCGCGATCCAATTTTCGCAAATCGGGCGGTAGAAAATCGATGTGCGTGCACTCCACCACCG
Organism: Planctomycetota bacterium; assembly: GCA_038227045.1. Taxonomy (GTDB): domain Bacteria; phylum Planctomycetota; class SZUA-567; order H5-PLA8; family H5-PLA8; genus JANXLS01. Next base: position 31,176 of record JBBRQD010000010.1, on the reverse strand, counting down.
CGGCGAGAATCTGCAGCTCCACCTCTTCCGAATTGGTGGGCGGAATGAAATTCTTGAGCACGGCTTCGAGATCTTCCACGCGGATGTTCGGCGATCCCGCCAGCAGCGCGCGGCGTTTTGCGCGAATCGCCAGCCCTTCGATGTCCGCTCCCGAAAGCCGCATTTTCAACGCGCTGGCGGGCACGTCTTTCGAGTCGAGTGTGCCGCCGTTTTTCTTCGCCAGAATCGTGAAATAATTGCGCTTCTCGTCGTCGGTCTCGGGATAAAACAACGGAATGTGGACCTCCGCGCGCCCCTGCCGCTTCAAATCGATCGGTAGCAGATCCGGGCGGCAGGTCAGCAGAAACCACAGAATCTTGCCGCGGTACTGCGTGTCGCCCATCTGCTGAGCCAGCATCGAAAAGACGCGCGAACTGGTGCCGCTGTCCCCGGAATTGTCGCGATTGCCCAGCGCCGCGTCGGCTTCGTCGATGATCACCGCCACCGGCCCGGTCGCCTTCAGCGTATTGAGAATCTTCTCCCAATTGCCCTCGGTCGCGCCCTGCCACTGGCTGCGGAAATTCATCAGCTTCACGCACGGAATGCCCAGTGTCGCCGCGTAACACGTCATCATGTACGTCTTGCCGGTCCCGACCGGCCCGCAGATCAAATAGCCCATCGGCAGCGCGTCGAGCTTGCCCTCTTTCAACAATTTGGCGTCTTCGATCAGCCACGCTTTGGCCGCCTCGTGGCCGCTGAGCGAGTCGAGTCCGCGTTTCGGCTTCAGGAATTCGAGCAGCCCGAAGCACTCCTTTTCGATGAGCGCCTTTTTTTCCTCAAAGAGCGCGTCGAGGTCCAGGCGCGGAAACGGCAGCAGCGCTTCGGTCTCGGCCACTTGCTTGCTGACCGCGCGAGCCTCTTTCAAGACTGCCGCCTTCGCGCCTTCGTTAGTCAGCGTCCGCGCGCGGCGAATCAAATGATCGATGTTCACGCGCGACAATCCCGCCGTGTGAATGGCGATCTCCTCGGCGCTTAGCGTGCTGATGCGCTCCAGTTCGCCGGGCTTGAGCTCCGGATGCGCCTGCAAGTACGCCAGGCGCTGCTCCGGGTCCGGCAACGGAATGTGAATCTTCGCCGTGAAGGGCGAACGGACCAGCATCGGATGCAGGTCCGAAAGGTTCTCGGTAATCAGCACAATGACGATCTCGGCGTTGCGAAACGCCGGTTCGCTGGACCATTTATGCAGCGTAATCAGGCAGGACGCATCGTCCTGGCTGAAGCTGTAGCCGAGGCTCGCGGGCGCGACGAAGTGCGCGTAATCGATGATCACCGCCGCGCCGAAATCCGGCTTGTCGCCGATGCGCGTGCGCAGATAGCGTTCGATCAGCGGCAGCGCGCGAGCCGGTTCGCGCGGCAGGCGGTCGGCGTACGTCGTACTTTGAACGGTGTCGATTGCCTTCGCAACCCTCGCGAAATCTTCGCGCATTTCGTTCTGCGAAAACTGAATTCCCGCAGCCTGATCGTAGCTGATCACGCAATCCATTTTTGCGAAGCGCTCGCAGATCAAATACTGCTTGAGGCTCACAAATTCCCGCGCGTCATCCGGCCCCATCGCTTCGCGGTCGTTCACGTTGCCATGCAGCAGGAACGTATTCGCCGCGCCGCCTTGATAAATCTGCTTCAATTCAAGCGCCCAGGGAGAAATAGCGTCGGACATGGTATGGAATCCTCGAAAGGCAGTGAAAGGGATAGAGCGTCCCACTTATATTTGTGATTTCAGAATTGTAAAGAGCGCGCGGATTCCCCTCTCCCCCCGGGAGAGGGCCGACGAGCAGCCGTATCGCTCGCGGGGTGAGGGGAGGTCGCTGATTAATAAACACGAGTCGATTAATCAGCGACCGCCCCAATCCCCACCCGCGCAAAATTCCCCATCAAATTTCGATACCCCGCGTCGCGCGAATGAAATTCGGTAAAACGCGCCAGCGCCGCCGCGCCCATGCGCGATTCAAGCTGTGGAGCCGCGATTAATTGCCGCACGCAATCCGCCAAAGCCACGGCATTCCCCGGCGGAAAAAACAACGCAGTCTTGCCCTCTTGAAGCAACGCCGCCGCTCCCGCAACGCTCGACGAAATGACCGGCTTGCCGCACGACAGCGCTTCAAGAATCACCGACGGACAGCCCTCCGGCCACTCCGATGCGAAGATCAGCGCACGCGCGGACTCCAGACGCGCACGCAACGCCTCGCGGCTCAATTGCCCAAGCCACAAATGTCCCGTCTGTGCGCACTCGCGCGCAACTGTTTCACTCAATGGTCCGTCGCCGGCTATCGCAATCGGCACGCCGCGCAGCGCCGCCATCGCCCGCAACAGCGTCGCAATTCCCTTTTCAGGCGTGAGCCGCCCAATAAAAAGAAATTCTCCAGCCTCGCCCGCCGAAGCCGGTTGATCCAGCGCGGGCGCATCGGAGAAATTCGGCTGAACGACGATCTTCTCTTCGGGCAATCCGCCGGATTCGACCAATAGTTGTTTTTGAAACGGGTTCAAAGCCACAAACAAATCAACCCGCTCGCGCCAAGTGCCTAAGCGGCGATGCATCTTCAACATACGCACCAGCGCCATCGTCGCGAGCTTCGATCCAGTCCAGCAACTGTACTCAACAGCATGTTTCAAGCCGCCTTGAACGCACAAAGAACACGGCGCATCACTGCGATAAAGCGTCCCCGCCGGGCAAACTAGGCGATAATTATGCAGCCACTGAACAATCTTCACGCCAGCCTTATTGAGAGGTTCATAAATCGACGGACTGATCAGCGGCAGCGTGTTGTGAACATGCGCGACATCCGGCTTGAATTCAGCAACAACCCGCGCAATCTCCGCAGCCGTGGAGCGATTATCAGCTGTCTTGAAGAACAACGCAGCCTTCTGCAAAAAAGAATACGAATCGATCTCCGAATTGCTTTTTTCAAAAACGCGCACCACATGCCCGCGCTCAGCCAGCAACCGCGCCTGAGCCTCCGCGACCACATCTTCCCCGCCGGGCTGACGATAGCGATTGTGAACAATCAGCACGCGAGGGCGCGAAACGGCGTCGGCAGGCGCATCCGTTTTGCTGTGAGAATCGATCCGCGGTTCCATATCGAACGACGATAATAACGGCTTTCCCTGACTTCGCCCGTGCGCTTTCCAGGACGCTGCTATCATGATATAGTAAGAATGTCTGCATAAAGGAGGACTTTTACATGCGCCTGGAACTCGAAACGACACACATGACACTGAATGAATTCGTTGACCGCGTCATGGCGTCCGACGAACCTGTCGAATTGACGCGCGATGCCAAAGTGGTTGTGATGGCGGCGAAAAAATCGATTCGTCATCGTGCGGAAAAAAATGGGACGGCAAGTGCGGAGCAGCGAGAAAAGAATCGTAAGCGACTCGAACAGTTATTAGTAGAAGTTCGAACGAAAACAGCCAAACATTATAAGAGCACAAAAGAAGTTGAGGGGGATGCAAATGCCGCGGTAAAGGAGGTTCGAAAGCAGAATGCTGCGCGCTCCCATTGATACCAATATTCTTGTTTCGGGAATCACTACTCCGTTTAACGATGGCGCATGCTACGATGTTCTGCAAAGCATTCTCAGCGCGCGTTTCCAATTTTTGTCGTCCACATCGGTTCAACAGGAATTGCTCGATGCGTTGTCGTCGGCGCGATTTAAGAGCAAATTGGAAGAAAAGGCGATCATCGTTCCGGAAATTTGCGCATTGATCAATTCGATGAGCGAAAAAATCGAACCGAGCGGGATTGTGTTACCGATAATTGTTCGCGACATCACCGACCGCAAATTTCTCGAACTCGCCATAGCTGGCGACGCGGATTATTTGGTCACCAACGATCGCCGGCACTTGCTCTCGCTCAAAAAAATAGGGCGCACGAAAATCGTGACGCCCCATAAATTCATGCTCGCCCTGAATCGGAATCGTTGAAGCAAAACCTACAGCTTCACGTACTTCGTCTCAACATAATCATCCACCAGTTTCCGAAACTGAATCGCCAGGTCCGCGGGCGTGCCGTGCAATGTCGTGAAATTTTTGCCGTCGATATACACCGGGCAATGCGGCTCCTCGCCGGTCCCCGGCAGACTGATGCCGATGTTCGCCGCCTTCGATTCGCCCGGCCCGTTCACTACGCAGCCCATCACCGCCAGCGTCATCGTTTCGACGCCTTCGTATTTCTTCTTCCACGACGGCATCTGCTCGCGCAGATAACCCTGGACTTGTTCGGCGAGTTCCTGGAATGTCGTGCTGGTCGTGCGCCCGCAGCCCGGGCAGGCTGTCACCGACGGCGCGAACGAGCGGATGCCGAGCGATTGCAGCAGTTCGCAGGCTGCGTACACTTCCTGGCAGCGGTCGCCGCCGGGCGTTGGTGTCAGTGACACGCGGATCGTATCGCCGATCCCTTCCGCGAGCAAAATCCCCATCGCGGCCGACGACCAGACATGCCCCTTCAGTCCCATGCCCGCTTCGGTCAGTCCAAGATGCAGCGGCTGATCTGTCTTCTTCGACAGCTCGCGGTACAGCGCGATCAAATGCACCGGCTTCGAAATCTTGCACGAGATGATGATCTGGTCTTTGCGCAGCCCGCATTCGAGCGCCAGTTCGGTGCTCTGCAGCGCGCTGATCACCATGCACTCGTTAATGATTTCGTCGGCGTCCTTACCCAAATCCTTGTCGGTGTTCTCCTGCATTTTGTCGAGGACCAGTTCTTGATTGAGCGAGCCGGCGTTGACACCGATGCGCACTGGCTTGTCGTTGTCTTTCGCAATTTTGCAGATCGTCGAAAACTGAACGTCGCGCGCCTTGCCCCGTCCCACGTTGCCGGGATTGATGCGGTACTTGCCGAGTGCGACCGCGCAGTCCGGAAATTCAGTCAGCAGTTTGTGCCCGTTATAATGGAAGTCGCCGATGATCGGCACGTCGATGCCTGCATCGTTGACGCGCTTCTTGATCTCAGCGACCTTCTTCGCCGCCTCGGGCACGTTGACCGTGATGCGCACGAGTTCCGAACCGGCGTTCGCCAATTCGATAATTTGTTGCGCGGTCCCGGCCGCATCGGCGGTGTCGGTGTTGGTCATGGACTGAACGCAGACCGGCGCGTCGCCGCCCACCTTAAAGCGGCCCACGGGAACTTGAATCGTCTTGTGGCGCGGAGCGAGAACCATGTAAGGCTACCTCTTGAATTCAGTTAATAAATCGAACACGCATTATAGTCAACGCGATGGGGATGTCATCAAAAGTTTTCGCGCTCAGACACTCAAAAATTCATCTGCGGTAATCTGTGTTCATCCGCGTTCATCGGCGATTAAGTCAAGCCGTCGATTTTTCATTTCCCGTCGCGCGCACGCGGTATAGTCTAGCGCATCCATGTTCCCTTTCTTTCGCGCGTTTCTCGACACGCAGCTCCTACTTTGCGCGCTGGCCGCCATTGTCGCCATCGTCGTATTAATCGGCAAATTCAATCTGAATGCGATTCTGGCGCTTGCCATGGCCGCGCTGGGACTGGGGCTGGTTGCCGGGATGAATCCCGCGGTGATCGCGGAGAGTTTCGAGGCCGGCGTGGGCAAGGCGCTGGGCAGCGTGACGGGCGTGATCGTGCTGGGCGCAATGCTTGGAAAAATGCTGGCGGAATCGGGCGGAGCCGAGGTCGTTGCTGCGCGAATTGTCGGGTGGTTTGGGGTGAAGCGCGCCGACTGGGCAATTCTTGTTGCAGCCATTGCGATCGGCATGCCGGTATTTTTCTCCGTCGGTTTCATGCTGCTGCTGCCGATCGTCTTCGTCATTTCGCGCAGCAACAAAATACCGTTGATGAAATTGGGAATTCCGCTTGCGGCGGGATTGTCCGCCATGCATGCCTGCGTGCCGCCGCACCCGGGGCCGATGATCGTGATCAAGGAATTGCATGCCGACATTGGAAAGACAATCCTCTATTCCCTCATCATTGCAATCCCCATGGCGATCCTGGGCGGACCGATTTATGGACAGTGGATTCTGAAGAGAGTGCGCTTCGATCAGCCGACGGCGGAAGCGAATGCCGTGGACGAAAAGAAGGCCGCTCCGGTCGCGCCGCCCGGCTTTGGTCTGACGGTCGTGACGATGTTTCTGCCCATTGTCCTGATGCTGATGAAAGGCCTCGCCGATGTGAAACTGAGTCCCGATTCGACGCTTCGCGGCTGGTGCGTTTTTTTCGGCGGGCCGTTCATTTCGATGCTGATCGCAGTGTTGTTTTCGTTTTATTCGTTTGGCTTCGCCCGCGGAATGAAAAGCAGTGAAATTCTGAAGCACAGCAACGATTGCCTTGGCCCTGTTGCCGCAACATTGCTCGTCGTCGGCGCGGGCGGGGGATTCAATCAGATACTAAAAGAGTGCGGCGTAGCTGGCGCGATTGTTCGGTTCGCGGAAGGGGCACAGTTGCCACCACTCGTCATGGGGTGGCTTGTTGCGTCGCTGATTCGCGTGGCCGTCGGATCGTCGACGGTGGCAATCACGACGGCGGTCGGGATCGTCGGGCCCATGGCCATGGGCCATGCCGGAGTCAACAAAGAGTTGCTTGTCGTCGCGCTGGGCGCGGGATCGCTGATTTTTTCACATGTCAACGACGGGGGTTTCTGGATCGTCAAAGAATTCTTCGGAATAAGCGTGTCTCAAACGTTTAAAACATGGAGCGTCGGCACAACCATCGCATCCGTCGCTGGGCTTCTGTTGACGCTGCTTTTACAAGCGGTCTTGTAGGGCGGGATTTCGGTCGAAACGAACGCATTATGAATGTGACGGCGCGACAAAAAATATTTCTTGTGAAGCACCGGCGCACTGGCGCGTGGAGTCTTGCGCCGCTCGCCATATTGCTCAGTGCGAGTGTATCGTCGCGTGCGTTTGAAAACACGATTGTGCTCCCCACCGAATTGAAAATCAGCGGTGTCAGCGTGTCTCTGCGCGCGCCGTTGGGGCTGAGATACCGCCCTGGTGAAGCGTTTCCGCTGGAGATTCATGTCGAAAATCCCGGGCCGGCAATGGACGTTGAGTTGATGGCGGTGGAAGGCGGCGACGGACGCGAGGGCAGCGAGTGGGCTGAGCGCGGCGTGCCATCTCGAGCGGGCACGTTGATCACGGGGACGACTCGTTTTCAATTGCCGATGCGCGCGCCGGCCGTCTCTGCGAATATCATGCTGATTTTGCGCGGCGGCGCGAACGGGAGCGGCCGGGCCGAATTGTTTCGGTCGTCGCTGTCGCGCGTCTTGCGCCCGATTCCGCCGGGCGGACGAATTATGCTGGTCTGCGGCGGCCGCGCCGCGCCGCAAGGGCCGCAGGATCACACCGCGCGGTTATCTCCTCTCGATTTTCCAACGGAAGGCTGGATGTGGGAAAGTGTTGACTGGGTGGTGCTGCACGACGGCGGAATAAAAGACGCGCGGCCAGAGGCGCGCGAAGCGCTGCGGCGCTGGCTGCTTGGTGGGGGACGATTGTTTCTCGGTTCGCGCGAAGCATTCGCTGCGGCGTTGAGTTTGCGGTTGCTGCCGATGGAACCGGAAAAAGAAGTGCGCGCCGAATTGAATTGGTGGGAGAAAAATGCGGGACTGAAGAAGGACGACGTTCTCGCGACCAAGAATTTTCGTCCCGTTTACGCGCGGCTGTGGCATGGCTTCGGCCAGATCGTGTTTCTCTTTCCCGGCTCGGAAGCGGCGGACGCCGACGGCGCGGCAGTCTTCAATCGTCCGGATTTGCAGCGGCGGCGCGCGGAGCTGCCGGACGCGCGCGTGCAGCCCGAGCGCTTCGGCGCGTTCGCTCCGGCAGCGCCCAGCGCGTCGCGTCGCGGAAAGGTTATGTTGTGGTCGGCGTGCGGCGCACTGATTCTTTGCGCCACGCTACTTTTCGCGCGCACGAGCCGCACGAAAATCGAGGCGGCCCTGATTCCGGTTGGCGCGGGTGCGCTGCTGGCCGTGTTGCTCGCCAATTCTTTTCCGCAGCAAGAACTGACAATTTCGCGCGTGCACTGGGAACGCCGTTCGGCGGACGGCACCGCCGTTGTAAGCGAAGAGTGGGCGCTGCTCGAAGCGTTTCGCCGAGCCGACGAAACATCCGCGCGGGGTCCGAAGGGCGGCACGCTCGCGCCGCGCTTTGACGAACTCGACGATCTGCGTGCGGCGCGTCTGGATCGCTGGACCGACGACGACCGGCCCGCACTTGAAAAAATTCTCGTTGCGCCGAATCAGCCGGCGCTGCTTCAGGCCGCTTCGATTACGCTCGCGCCGCGTTCCACCGCTGGCACGCCCGAGAAAACGCTGGCCGTGAATTCGATGGACACAATCCGAATTCGTCCAGACGCGCAGGCAGGCATGGATGCACGCCGCGCTCTGTGGATTCGAACGAATGGCGATGCACTGTTGCTTAAAATGAATACGAGCGGCAGCGAATACAATTCGGAACCGTACACGGCGCGAGCGCTGGAAATCGCTCTCGCCGAAGACATGGATAACAGCCTGGCGAAGGCGCGGGCGAAAGCGTTGAGTTGGGCGGTCGAAGATGCGAAAGGGGAGGGCAGGGAGGCGCTGATTTTTTGGACGGATTCTCCGCGCGCAAACGAGCCGCTGATCGAGTTTCCAAACGCGGCATCGAACGCCGGCAACGATTTCTTCATTCGCCAATGTGGCGGGACCGTCCCGGTCCCGAAACCGGTGATTCCAAAACAATGAACCAGAACTCGTTTAACCAAATTCACTTTCCAATTTTCATTTGCCATTTATTGGGGCGCATCGACCAACCGAAGGAAATGGAAAATGGGAAAAGCCGTTCGGTCTCGCCACGTTAGCGATCTCGAACAATAAACACCGCCGCGTCACCTTTAAGCGCGGGCAGTTTCAACACGAACGGCTCGAGGCCTTTTCCCGCCTGCTGCGGCGGGGCGATATATTTTCGATTCTCGAACATTTCGCCACTGCGCGTGTCCATCCACGAAATGGTGTAATTGCCCTCAGTGAGTCCGGGAAGTTTGAACTCCGCGCCAGCCGTCGTAACGGTGTTGTTTTGAATCCAAACAGCGGCGCCGCGCCGGCAGGCTCGCGCCACGGTGAGCGGCGTATTGGGCCCGGGCGCGCCCGCGTATTCGGAGACGGTGGCAAGTTCGTCTTTCGCGTCGTACGTTGAAATCTCCGCCAGCGCCGCGTTGAAGATCGATGCCCCGCGCAGCCAGCCACGCTCTGCTTCGCCGACGGGTTTGCCGGGATCGCAGGCGATCATGGGCGCGCACGCGAGTCCGTGCGCGAGACTTGCGAACAGCGCGCCGCCACTGTCTAGTGTCGCGCCGAATCCGCCGATTGCCCACGGCCGGCGCGTGCGCGCGGGACCGCGCCCGGCTTCGGCCCATTGTCCGATTTTTGTTTCGATGCCGGGAAATTTCTCGTTGACGCTGCGCGCGCCCGCGGCCGCGTCCCGGTAGAGTGTCCAGTCGATGTTTTCAACCGCCTGCAATCCAGGCCATCCTTTGCCGGGTTCAAGCGCGGTGGAGACGCAGATCGGATGACCGTGCTGATCGAAGCCGCGAAGCTGCTGCGCCATCTGCGCCAGCCACTCCTCCACGTCGCGCCGCCCGCGCCGGCTGCGGTCGATTTCCGCCGGAGGCAGCGATTTGTCGCCGGGATCTTTCTTCAACGTGAGCGGCCACGCGTCGTCGATGTTGCGCACGATTTCCCATGAGAGCAGCGAGCGGAATGCGCTGTAGCGCGCGGCAGCGTACAACATGCGCGCTTGAAAAAGTCGCTTCGCCTGCTGGTCGTGAAAAAACTCCGCCGACGCCGGCAGCGGCCCGCCCATTTCGATAAAATAAGGATGCGTCGCACTGCCTTTGCCGATGTCGCCGCCGGTTTCCAGAGCGAAAATCAGCCGGATGCCGCGCACTTGCGCAGCCTTGAAAATCGCATCCAGTTGTTCCGCGACGGCCACGTCGATGTGTCCCGCGTCCGGGCCTTCCAGCGGCATCAGGCGGGAGAGCGCGATGCATGCGGTGTTGGCTCCGATGCGTTCCAGCTCGATGAATTTCTCACGAAACGCGTCGATTCCGTCCTTTGCGCCAAAACGCGCGAGGTCGTAGCCGACAGGCGCGAAAAGCGTTCCATCGTCCAACCGCAGCACGCGTTCGTCCGCGCGAACCCGGGCAATGCCGGAACTCGCGGGCACCCCGGCTCGAAACGATTCCGGGTCCGTGTTGCATTTGCTGGCCGGCGTCGTCACGTAGACGCGCACGCCGTACAGCCCTTCGATGGGCGGCGCGAAGCGGAAACGGAACTCGCCTTCCTCCGCGGATGGGTTCGCCGATTCGTAAAAGAAGCACGGCAGGTTGCGCGTCGGCACCGTGCCGTCCGCGCGTGGCGGCATGGCCACTTCCGCGACGACGGTCACGTCCTGCGAAAGATACGGATTCGCGCCGGACGCGTATACGCGCAACGATCCTTCGATCGAGTCGCGCGCCGGCACCATTGTTTTGTCGAGGCGCAGCAGCGACACTTCCGGCGGATCTTCGTCGTGCCCCGATCCTAGAAAAAATAGAAACGATCCCCACATCGCTGGATCGTGAGGATCTTTGGCGAGTTTCGCGACGAGAAAAATCGCGTTCTGCGACCGCCGAATAGTCCACGTCGCCGGCCCGGAACGCTCGAGCGTGACGCGTTGCTTCTTCGCGTTTTCAAAGGTGAGCGAACGCGCGCGCAATTCCGTCGCGTCGGCTTTTTTTCCCGGCACGAGATCGCCATCAAGGTACGTCAGCTTGAGCGGCTTGCCATCGGCATCGGGGTAAATCTGAATGGCGATTTCAAGCGGCGTCGGCACGAGCGGAAGCTTTTCGCCGAGCGCGGCCGCGGGATCGTTCTTCGGTTTGCTCGCCGAACACGCAATCAGCGCGCGAAAACCGTTCACCACCGCGCGCGTTTGAACGAGGACGTTCAAGGTGGAATTTGGCGGCCCGCCGATCATCGGAAAACGGCGTTCGCGAACCTTTTCGGATTGAAGCTTTTCGCCGGCAAGCGCCGCCGCAGCAGCAGCAGCGGAAAGCACTTCGGCATCGTCGTGTTTTCGATCGCGATCGGTGGGGCGAAGGCACGCGGCTGCCAGGATATGACCATCTTTGCTGAGCAGCACGCCTGCATCCGCTTCGAGCACGCGGATTTCGGGGCGTGTCGGCAGCGGCGCATTGAGGTCGGGGACGTCGAGCGCCGCCAATCGCGCGGCTGGAATCAACACCATCAGCGCGATGACGGAGGCGCATCGAGGCATCGAAAAACCGCGGATTATTTGTCTTCCTTTTCGGTCTTGCCGGCGCTTCCGGTAATGCGGATTTTAACCGGCTCGGCAGGAACGCCCTCGGCCTGCGAGGTGGACCGAATGGCGAGTTCGCCGCCCGTCACGGAGAATTCGAACGGCTTGTCCCAGCCGTCTTTGAATTGCATCAATTTTTCGAGGAAGTCGCGCTTGATGATCAGCGCCTTGTCGGGATTTCGGCCCGACTCACGGTCTTTCTGGATCGATTTTTTCACCACGTCCAACTGCGCATCGAGACTCTTTCTCAAACGCTCTTTCGCGGTTTGCGCCGTGGGGGCATCGCTCGATTCGAAGGGCTGCATGTCTTTCGCGGCGATTTCCAGCGTGTTCAACGCGTCGCGCGTCTCCGCCAATTTGACGCGCGGATTGAGCTCGACGTGATTGGATTTGTACAGCATGAAGTAGCCGGCGACGCACACAGCCACCGCTGCGGCGGCGATGCCCATGCGCACCCAGAGCGCCCATTTTTTGCCGGTGTCGTCGACATGCAGCGCGACGTTGGCATTGAGCTTTCCGCCGGATCTGCGCTTGGCTTCCTCGCGATTGGCCAGCGCTTCGGCGCGCTTGACGGCTTCATCCAAACCGGCGACCATTTCGGACGGCCGCGCCGCGGACAATCCGAGCGCTTCGCGATCCGCCTGAATCTGGACCGCGGGCCGGCGCGCGGACTGTCTCGGGTTTCCGGGTTGCTGCGGAGCCACCGGTCGTTGCGGATTGCCTGGCGATGCGCCGGACGCGGGAGTTATAACGGGTGAACTGCCGCCTTTCTTCAATACAATGGTAGCGCGCGGTTTGTTGGGGGGCGGCGGTTGTTTGCCGTTGCCGGACGAGGGCGGATTGCCGCCGGGGGTGGACGGAGTCGTTGCCATGCCTGTTTACTAACGCACTTTCGCGCGCTTGCAAGAAATTTTTCACCACATTGAGGGCGCTGAGGTTCGCAAAGGACGGTTTGGGGGAGGGAAGAATGAATACGGAGCGGGGCGAGTGGAACGATCGCAAGTGGATGACGCAGGCAGCTCGATTTCCACCGGCGTTTCCGTCCCCTGCTCTTCATCTTGAAGTCGTATCGATAATCATTATATTGTAAGGCGGCATTCAAAAGAACGCATTGAGTTGAAGGCTTTTTTCGTCGTTACTCTTGCAGAAGGTTTACTTTTCTTTCGGAAAGATTTGATTTTTGTCGATAAAAGGGAATACTTTGGCGTCTCTAACACATCGTTGAAATAGCACAACGCGATTGCGCCACGGTTCGTGTGGAGAAAAGGACAGGAATATTCTGTTTATGCGGTCTTACTACAGCCTTTCCGCGCTCTGCGCGATCACCCTTGCCATCGTCCAGGCGCCGGCTCATGCGCTGTCGCTCGGCAGCGAAAAGCCAGCGGGCGTTACGTGGACTCTTGTAGAGCAGGAAGTCGAAGGTCAACCCGGTGCAACGGTGATTGTTCATGTCAAAGGCGAAATTCCAAAGAACTATCACACGTATACGTTGACGAAATACAAGGCGGGAATGGGTCCGTCCTCGACGAAAGTCAAAATCGAGCCGAAGGAAACGGCCAGCCTGGTTGAAGCAGACGTGACTTACGATCCTGCGCCGCACGTCGATGAAGAAAGTACCAAGGCATTCGGCAACAAAATCCTGGCATTTGAAAATACCGTGATCATTGCGCTGCCGATCAAAATTGCCGCCACTGCCACGACGGATATCAAACTGTCCATCCAGATTCTGTCCACCATGTGCGACAAAAATACGTGCCTCCCTGAAACGACGACTCAGTTGACGCCGATCGTTTTTCTAAAAAAAAAAGTAAGTAATGCCGCGACGGATTTTACCTTCACGACTGTGTCCGGCGCCCTCCATCGCGAACTCGAATGGACGCTTGCCGACAGCCAGCGCAAACTGGCGCTTCATCCCGGCGAGCTGGTCGAGATTCATGTCAAGTGCATGATCGAGAATGGGTGGCACACGTTTGCCCCAATGCACGGAACGGGCCCGGATTTCCAATTCATCGCCGTAACTGCGTTTTCAATTGATCCCTTTATTCCGAAAGATTCCGAGAAGAAAGGTGAAACGGACAAGCCAAAGGGCGTTGTGCTGGGCGCGATTGCCAATTCGAAAATCACCATGGATCGCGACCCCGTCATCGTGTTCGAACATAACCAGAACTCCGGGCACGATATCCAAATCAAGACTTTCGTAGACGCGGTCGTTTTTACGATCCCAGTGTTCGTCGACGCGAAACTCAAGGCGGGAACATACCCGCTGAATCTCCGGATCCGATCGCAGGCGTGCAGGGACGTGGGGCAAAAAGTCTGCAAGGAAATAAGCGGCTCAGTGGAAGCAGAACTTACGATCGTAGAAGGCAAAGCGATGGCAATTGCGGCGACGACGGATGACGACATCACGCAAGACAAGGGTCTTTGGGCATTTCTGTGGACGGCGGCGTTTTACGGATTGATTTCGCTGCTGACGCCCTGCGTGTTTCCGATGATCCCGATCACGGTCAGTTTCTTCACCAAGCGCGAACATGTGTCGCACGCGCACGCGGTTCGCGACGCATTGATTTTTTCCGCGGGCATTGTGTTCACGTTCGTCGGGCTTGGCTTCTTTCTTGCGCTAGTAATGGGTCAAAGCGTGCGGAATCTCGCGGCGAATCCGTGGGTCAATTTAGGCATCTTCGTCGTGTTCATGGTGATGGCCGGCAATCTGCTCGGCTATTACGAACTGGCGATTCCTTCGGGAATATTGAACGCGCTGAACAAGAAAGCGAGCAAGGGCAACAGTGTGTTGTCGCTGCTTTTGATGGGATTGGTTTTCTCGATGACGTCCTTTACTTGCACCGGTCCGTTTATCGGCACGGTGATGGTGTGGGCGGTAAATGGAGGCAACTGGGTCTGGCCGCTGCTTGGAACGACCGTCTTCGCGATGGTATTCGCCGCGCCATTTTTCCTGCTCGCGCTGTTTCCAACAGCGCTGAAGACACTGCCGAAATCCGGCGGATGGTTGAATTCGGTAAAAGTGGTCATGGGCCTGGTGGAGATCGCCGCCGCGTTGAAATTTTTGAGCAGCGCCGATCTCGTCTGGCACTGGGGAATTTTGACGCATCAGGCGTTCGTAATTATATGGCTCATTATCGCAGCCGCTTCCGTCGCCTATCTGTTCGGCGTCATCCGTTTCCCGCATGACACGCCGTTGAAGAAACGCGGCTTTGCGCGCATGGCCTTCGCAGGCGTCTTCATAATTATCGCCGGTCTGCTGGTTGCCGACCTGGCGGGATATCATGCGACTCTTGGCGATTTTGTAGACTCGACCCTTCCGCCCAGAGAATATCCACCCAAAGATACGGACGATTGGGAATCGGGAATTGCCGCCGCGCGCAAAGCCGGCAAGCCGGTTTTTTTCGACTTCACTGGACGGACATGCGTGAACTGCCGCTTGATGGAGGGCAGTATGTTCAAGAAAAAGGAAGTCGAGGATCTGCTCAATAATTTCGTCGTGATCCGGCTGTACACCGACGTGCGGGACGACGACGCATCCAGTGCACGCAGCGATAAAAATGCCCGGGATCAGAAGGAGCGTTTCCAGAAAGAGACGCTGCCTTTTTATGTGATCGTCAATCCGGACGGCAATGAAGTTGTCACGTTTCCCAAAGGCTTCACGCAGGATGTAAAGGAATTCACTGATTTCCTGACGCGCGGCATCACAACAAAAGCGGCGCCGCCTTCCACCGCATCCACGCCCGTGCCCGTTGGCGCTCCGATTACGGCGCAAAATTAGCGCCGGTTATTTCGTTTATCCGCACTTTTCTCCGGTTAAGATGCCGCTTCGATTGGCAGGCACGGCTGCTTGCCGGCCTCTTCGTGAAACGATTGCACTATGTCCGCACTTCCACCCAACGCCATAGCACTTCGCAACGACGCGCTGCGCCGCTACGTCGGCGCGCATCTCTTACCGCATGTCGACATGCCCGCGCAATACACGGGCGGCGAACTCAATCAGATCGTCAAAGATCATTCGACGGTCAAAACGAAGATCGCCTTCGGCATGCCCGACACGTATGCGCTGGGCATGTCGTCGCTGGGCATGAAGGTGCTTTATCATTGCTGGAATCTGCGCGACGACACCGTCTGCGAGCGTGTCTTTACGCCTTGGCCGGACATGGAAAAGCGCATGCGCGAACACCGCGTTCCGCTGTACACGCTCGAGACGTTCACGCCCGTTCACGATTTTGATGTTCTGGCGTTCTCCGTCGCGTATGAAGGCGGATTCACGAACATTTTGACGATGCTCGACCTGGCCGGCATTCCGTTGAAGACCGAGGATCGGACGATGCGTGATCCCATCGTCATCATGGGCGGCCACACCGCGTTCGCGCCGGAGCCGATCGCCGACTACATCGACGCGTTTTGCATCGGCGAAGGCGAAGAACTGGCCATCGACGTCACCCAGAAAATTACGGAACTCAAAGCGCTGGGCCTCGACCGCGACACGCTGTTGTACCGGCTCTGCCGCGAAGTGCCGGGCGTGTACGTGCCGCGCTTCTATCAATTCCAATATTTCCCGGACAACACTATCGCCGACGTGGTGCCGCTGCGCGCGCGCCTGCCGTTTCCGGTGAAGCGCCGCATGGTCGCGGATTTCGACAAAGCGCCGTTTCCGACGAAGCAGATCGTCAGCTACGTAGAGACCGTGCACGAACGCTTCGCCATCGAGATCATGCGCGGCTGCGTCAATGGCTGCCGCTTCTGCCAGGCAGGAATGATTACGCGCACGCAACGCCAGCGCTCGCCCGAGACCATCATGGCGTTGGCCAAAGCGGGTTTCGAAGAGACCGGCTACGACGAAATCGGCCTGCTGAGCCTCTCGTCGAGCGACTACTTTGGCATCACGGACCTGGCGAATCAGCTTAACAATTATTTCGAGGAGCGAGGCGTCGGCGTGTCGCTGCCCAGTCTGCGCATCGGCACGGTGCTCGCGACGCTCCCGAAAGAAATGGGGCGCGTGCGCAAGGGTGGCCTGACCATCGCGCCGGAAGCGGCCAGCGAGCGGCTGCGCAACATCATCAACAAGCCGGTGCGCGACGATCATCTGCTCGAGGGTTGCCTCCAGGCATTTAAAGTCGGATACGATCACGTGAAGCTCTATTTCATGTGCGGTCTGCCCGGCGAAACCGACGACGATCTGCGCGCCATCGGGCGCTTGAGCGACCAGGTGGCGATGCTGCGCACGAAACTCGGCCGCGGTTCGGCGAAGGTCTCGGCGAGCGTGTCGAGTTTCGTGCCGAAGTGCGGCACGCCGTTCCAATGGGCGCCGATGCTCTCGCGCGACGAATGGAAGCGCCGGCAGAAAATCATCCGCGACAGTTCGAAGGTCAAGACGGTGAAGGTCAAAGTTCACGATCCCGAGACGAGTTATCTCGAAGGCATCTTGTCGCGCGGCGATCGGCGCCTGGGACAAGCGATCGAACGCGCCTGGCGCAACGGCGCGCGCTTCGACGCCTGGACGGAACATCTTAAACTGGACATCTGGATGGAAGCGTTCGCGCATTTCCAAATGGACGCCGACTGGATCGGACTGCGCGAACGGCGCCTCGACGAAATCCTGCCGTGGGTGGTGGTCAACGACACGGTCAGCGAAGCGTTCCTGAAGCGCGAGCTCAAACGTGCCGAGCAGGAGCGCATAACGGTGTCGTGCGCGGACACCAATCCCAGCGAAGAGACGCCGTGCTTCATCTGCGACGCGTGCGAAAAGAGCCCGCTGTATGAAAAGAAAGAAGCAATGGTCGCGGCGGCTCTGAACGGCGAAGCGCGCGATATGAAGTACGCGAAGAACTGGACGTTCCCGCCGAGCGCGGCGGCGGGGGAATGAGCAATTTTTCGAGATAATGCGATCCTTGCATTTCTGCGATCACATCGCAGGAATCCAAGGATCGACGTTCACCGCCGCCGCCGTCGATCCTTCTGCTTCCGAATCTTCTCGATCTCTTTCAACCGCCCGCTCGTTTCCGGCGAGATGCGCACTTCAATTTCATCCGCCAGTTCCCGCAACGCCAGAAATCGATTCAACGAACGCGAACGTTCGCGCGCCCATTTGACGACGATTATTTCTCCGTTGAGATCGTAGCGCAGCAGAACGCCGCTGGAGGTTTTGTTGACCTTCTGTCCGCCGGGCCCGCTGCCCTTGACGGCTTGTTCGTCGACGCGTTCAAGTTCGACATTCAGCATTGTTAGCTGCGCGCGCAAGGCGTCGAGTTTAGCAGGCGTGACCGGGGCGTCGGAAGGAAAATTCACGCCGTCTCTTTTTTCTGTGTCAGCAGCGACACGACAATCAACACCGCGAATCCCAGCGGAATGGTCACGAGGCCGGGTTGGTTGAAGGGCATCGGCGCGGCCGTCTTCAAGCCGTATAGTTTTTCGTATGCATCGCCGCTCAGGAAGATCCAGACCAGCGATGAGATCAGGCCCGCGAATATTCCCCACGTGATCCCTTGCTTCGTGGTGCCCTTCCAGAACAGCAGCATGATCAGCGCAGGCAGATTCGCCGAGGCGGCCACGTTGAATGCCCAGCCGACCAGGAACGTGACGTTGAAATTCTTGAAAAGGATTCCCAGAACGATCGCGAGGATTCCGACGACCACCGCCGCGAGTTTGCCAGCGCGCACTTTTTCATGATCGTTCAAATCGTACTTCAGGAAATTAGTCATCAGGTCGTGCGCGACCGCGCCGCTGGCGGCAATGATCAGACCGCTGACCGTGCCCAGCACGGTCGTGAACGCGATCGCCGAGATCATCGCGAAGGGCAATTGGCCGAAGGTTTTCGAAAGCAGCGGCGCGGCCATGTTGTTGGTCGCGTCGGTCGGATCGATCGCCCCGCTGGTCATCGCGCCGAGGCCCAGAAAGAAGGTCAGGATGTAGAAGAAACCGATGCTGGCAATGCCCACCACGGTGCTCTTGCGCGCGCTCGCCTGGTCCTTCACCGTGTAGTAGCGGATGAGAATATGCGGCAGCGATGCGGTGCCGCAGAAGAGCGCCAGCATCAGCGAAATGAAGTTCAGCTTGTCGGCCAGTTTTTCGCTTTTGAGACCTTTGAATGTCGGGGAATTTCCGGGCAGCAGCAGGTCGCTGCCATCGGTGAGTTTTTGATAATAGATGGTCGTCTCGCCCCCCGCGTCTTTGACCGGATCTTTTTCTTTGGTCCACTGCGCGATTTTGCTGCCGGAGAAGGTGGTAAAGAATTCCATCGGGCCGAGCGGTCCCGTCTCGCTCTTGCCGTTCGGAAGCGTCGCGACGGCACCCACGGCTTGAATCTCCGCAGCGCCTGGTTGGCCCTTTTCGAGATGACAGCCATTGACGAATTTCTTCACTATCGTCGTATTGTCGCTTTGCTTGACGATTACGGTCAATTCGGATTGCGTTTCGCTCAACAAATCTCCGTTTGCACCGCCCTTGCGCCAGATTTCGACGGAGTCCATTTTTTCGTTCTTAAAGCGAACGTAAGGCAACTGCGCCCACGCGCCTTCGGCGGGGATCAATTTGAGCGATTCGTCCTTGGCCAGTTCAGAGGCCGGTACGTCGCGCCGGTAATCGCGATACGTTTCCGGGACGTAGTTTGGCTTCGTCGTCAGGCCGCGGTTTAAGATCATGACTGTCAAAATCGTGCAAAAAATGACGAGCAACGAGCCCTTGATGAACTGAACGTACGTCGTCGAAACCATGCCCGCCGTGGTGACGATGGTGATCACGATAACGCCCACCAGCACCACGCCCTGCCAGTGCTCAAGGCCCAACAACGGCTTGACCAGCGCGCCCGCCCCCGACATTTGTGGAATTAAATAAAACAGGCTGACCACAAGCGTGCTGATCGCCGCCGCGAGTTTGATGCCGCGCGAATTGAATTTGTTGTCGAGCGCGTCGGCGAACGTGAATCGCCCGAGGCGTTTCAGCGGCTCTGCGATCACGAACAAGGCCACAACCCAGCCCGCGAGATAACCGATGGAATAAAGGAAGCCATCGTAGCCGTAGCCGGCGATCATGCCGCAGATGCCCAGGAACGACGCGGCCGAGAGGTAGTCACCAGCGAACGCGATACCGTTAATAAACCACGGCACGCCGCCGTGAGCCGCGTAGTAGCCCTTCGCGGATTTGGCTTTGCCGCCGAGAAAAAAACTCAAGCCCAGCACCGAGCCGACGAAGATCAGAAATACGACCACAGCGATTGTGGAAGGATGATGATTCACAAACAGTCTCCAGAATTAGTAATTCAGGTAGTGGCGGAGGAATCGGGGGAGTAAGCGCCGCTTATTTCCGGCAAAGTCCCATGTAAATACCAGCCAGCCCCAAGGCGGTGACGATCAGGCCCATGCCGTACCACAATGCCAAGTTTATGCCGGCAAATGTCTCCTTCATAGTGTCGCGCGAAAACGCGCTGAGGCCGACGAAGCCGCCGTATAGAATGAGATAGAGAAAAAACAGAATCAAGCCGTAGCGGGCGTTGCGCGAATGAATGTCCGTGTCGTTGTCTTCGTGCGCGGGATCGTCTTGGGAATGAGAGGAAGGGGAGGACATGGCCGGACACCTCTGAAATGGATGCATTTGATTTAAATGATTGCGGAGAATGTATAGCAAACTTTTTGAGTATGACGAGCGCAGGAAAGTGAAAGATTTCGAATCGCGCAATTCTAAAATCTTGCAAAATTTACCGTAATCGGTGCCTTAAACGATTCGTCATAATTTCGCTGGATCGAAATTCCGACGAATAGCGGAAACTGTTGTTAGGACGAATGCACAATGTGCAGTCTGATGGTATAGAAGCCAATGTCAGACGCAGTGAGTATGTTTCGCGCGCATCGGATTTTGAACGGCAGGTGTGGGATTATCAAATCCCATCGAGACATTGTTCTCACGTTATTGAGGATCTCATCATGCTATCAGCCTCGACCACTCGCGCCGTTTCCCGGCGTCTCTCCGCAGTCTCGCTTCTGGCCTTGTTCGCATTGGCCGGAATCGCAGCCTCGTCGTATTCAGAAGATCGAACCGTATTTGGAAGCAGTGTCAATGCCATCTCCGCTGGCGCGATGTCGCGCGACGCGATGACCGCAGCCGATACGGCTGTGTCGATGGAATTCATGGTGTCGTTGAAGATGCGAAATTTCGACGAACTCCAGGCGCGCGTCGCCAAAGGCGAACTCATCTCGCCGGCTGAAATGGCCGAAAAATATTACCCGCTGGCCGCCGACTATCAGGTGCAGGTCGAATGGCTCACGGGCCAGGGTTTCACGATCGTCAGCACCGATTCCTGCCGCCTGGGAATTCTCGCCAGAGGAACGGTCGCTCAAGTGCAGCAGGCGCTGCAGGTCAATTTCACGAAAGTCGCGGCGCGCGGAGAGACCTTTACATCCGCGACGACGGCCCCGAGTCTTCCCGCCGCGGTGGCGGTGCCGGTGCTGGGAATCAACGGGCTTCAACCCCACGTCCAGCCGCACAAGCACAGTGTTCACCAGGCGCTGCAGCCCACTCCTGCGACAGGAAACGCGCCGCCTTTCAAGCCCTCTGAAATTCTCAAGGCCTACAACGCGAATGGCCTGACCGTCAACGGCGCGGGACAGACCATCGGCATCGTCATCGATACCTTTCCCAGCACCAGCGATTTGACCGCGTTTTGGACCGCCGCCGGTGTCAGCCAATCGCTGAACAATATCTCCTTCATTCAAGTCGTGAGCGGCACGCTGCCGGCTCCATCGGGCGAAGAATCGCTGGATGTCGAGTGGACCAGCGGCATCGCGGCTGGCGCGAAGGTGCGTGTGTATGCGTCGAAAACGCTGTCATTCACCAATCTGGATCTGTGCTACCAGAGGATCCTCAACGACCTGCCGACGCAGCCCGGTTTGCGCCAGGTTTCGTTGAGTTACGGATTGGGAGAAACGAACGCGTCGGTGAGCCAGATGCAGACTGACTCGCAATATTTCTCGAGCCTCGCGGCGGGCGGCGTCACTGTGTTTGTTTCATCCGGCGACGGCGGTTCGTCACCTGGGGCGAGCGGTCACGATCACACCGGACCGGTTCAGGTGGAAACGCCGGCCTCCGATCCCAACGTTATTGCAGTAGGTGGCACCAGCCTGTTCTTGAGCGCCAACACCGGAGTGGTGAGCAGCGAATCCGCGTGGTTTGACGGTGGCGGCGGCGTGAGCATTCAATTCAACCGGCCCGCGTGGCAAACAGGCTCAGGCGTGCCTGCCGGTACGAAGCGCTGTGTTCCCGACGTGGCGACGGCCGCGGATCCGAACACCGGCTGCCTGGTCGTGCTCGGCGGACAGAGCCAGCAATACGGCGGCACGAGCTGGAGCGCGCCGATGTTCGCGGGTTTCTGCGCGCTGATCAACCAGGCGCGCGCCAATGCGGCACTGGCCCCGGTCGGGTCGCTCGGATCGAAGATTTATCCGCTGCTGGGAACGTCGAATTTCAGAGATATTACGACAGGCAATAACGGCACTAACGGCGTCTACAATGCCACGGCGGGCTTCGATCTTTGCACTGGAATTGGCGCGCCGAACGTTGCGGTGTTGATTCAAACGCTCGCCCCGTCCGGCGGCGGAAACGGCCAGCCCAATCTGACTCTGGATGTTTCCACGGGCGTCACGGCTCCCGCGACCGTCGCCGTGGGGGGTAACATCACGGTAAGTTCGAGCGTGATCAACAATGGAACGGCCGCTTCCGGCTCATTTACCGTTCGTTACAGTCTGTCCACGGACACGAATTTCGACGCCGCCGACGCGCTGCTCGGCGACGCGTTGATCTCCAATGGCCTCGCCGTGAATGGCAAATCAAGCGCGTCGTTCACCGGCGTTTGCCCCAACGTTACGCCGGGAAACTATTATTTGGTGTGGTACATTGACGCGCTGGGCGCGGTCGCCGAAAGCAATGAAAACGACAACGTCTTCTTCGCTCAAACTCAAATCACCGTCACCGCCGGAACGGGCACGGGCCAGCCGAACCTGACACTGGATCCGCAGGCTCCGATCGTCTCGCCGAATACTGTGGCGATCGGCGATGTCATGACCATCGCCACTGGCGTCATCAACAACGACACGGGTACCGCCGGGCAGTTCGTCGTGCGCTACAGGCTCTCGACGGATTCGACCTATTCGCCAGCTACGGATACCTTGCTTGGCGACGCGAACGTGAACGGACTGACAGCGGGTGCCACGGCCACCGCCTTATGGAACGGCGTGTGCCCGAACGTAACGCCCGGCACGTACTACCTTGTCTGGTCGATTGATCCGCTGGGCCAGGTCGCCGAGAGCAACGAGAACGATAATTTCTTTTTTCGCGCCACACAGATCACCGTCACGGCTGTGAGCACGCTGCCCAATTTAACCCTCGATCCAAACACAGCGGTTGCCGCTCCGGCGACAATCGCGGCGGGAGCAAGCATGAATGTCAGCAGCGGCGTGCTCTGCACTGGAGCGAATGCCGGTGCCTTCGTCGTCCGCTATCGTCTTTCAACGGATACGGCCTATTCCGCGGCCACCGATACGCTGCTCGGCGACGCGTCCGTCAATTCGCTGGCCTCGGGCGCGACTGCCGTGGCGGCGTGGTCGGGAACGTGCCCGAATGTTCCAGCGGGAAAGTACTACCTGGTCTGGTCCATCGATGCGCTCGGGCAAGTGAGCGAAAGCAACGAGAACGATAATTTCTTCTACTTCCCGACTCAGATCACCGTGACGGGTGGAAATGCGAACAACACGCCGCCGGTTATCGTCTCCGGGCCCACCTTCGCGCCTTTGGCGCCGGGTGTTAACACGCCCGTAACCTTCAGCGCCGCGGCGACCGATGCCAACGGCGACACCCTGGCCTACGCATGGAATTTTGGAGATGCGGGCACGAACACAGGAACGTCGCCGACGCATACCTATACCGCAGCAGGTACATATACCGTGAGCGTCACCGTATCGGACGGACAAGGCGGCTCGGTTTCAGGCAGCGTGACGGTCAATGTGAGCGTCGGTGGAGGCGGCGGAGGAGGAGGAAATAACTCCATCGCGGTGAAGAAATCGTTTACCCTTAATTTTGCGCGCGGGATCGTCACGCTGGATATCGCCCTCTTAAACAGCGATTTTAGAGCGTTGAACGACGGCCAGACAGTCAGCGTTCAGGTCGGCGGCCAGGTAGTGGACTCCGCCGTCCTGTTCCGAAACAGAGGCTATGGTCAATTTGGAAAATTCACCGTAAATTCGCGATTTGGGATAATCGAATATGCAACACGGTACGCGTCCCTGCAAAGCCTGCTGGCTCCGTATGGCGCCACCAACCAAACAACCAATGGGACGACGATTCAGATCCCGCTGTCCATAGAAGTCGGCAATCAGGTATACGGCGGCACCTACTCGTTCTTCTACAGGGCCGTCGCGGGGAGAATGGGTAAAGGATTTTAATTAAAGGATGAATGAGGAAGGATGAAGGATGAATGCCTTTAGTTCATCCTTCATCCTTCTTTATTTACCCACAGGCTGATACGACCCACCCGCGAAATCTTAAAGATGCGTTTTGTTAACTAACCTTTATATAATATACGTTGAATACCAAGAATCCAGGGATAAATGACAACTGTCCCGAATGGCGCATAGTTAAGCCGCTTTTGGCGACTCCGCTCCCACGCATTGCACGTGTGCATCGTCCTTAACTATGTGCCATTCACAACTGTCCCGGCAATGAGGCAGCCCGACCCGATCAATATTATTGTTAGTAAAGAAGTGGTAGGCGGTTGGTTTTTCAGGTATTGAGTTTGATTGGCCTACCGTCGCTCGAATAAAAAGAGATGCAAGAACAAGGTAACCGGCGTGGTTTGCAGTCACGGTTACATCATCATCGTGATCGGAATCTGAATACCAAAGCACCGTTGGATCGGCACCTGTCTCTGCTTCAAGATGGGTTACAATATCGCTTAAATTCGAAATAGGCATATCTTTCCTCCAGACAGGAAATTTGTTTTGGCCGTATTTTGCCATTCAAACACAAACTTGTGATAAACAATGAGTTTGGCGGGTGGCCCAATGCTGCTTGCTGGGGTGGGTCGTATCAGCGACAAGAAATCCCTCCCAAGCCGTCCAATTAACCCAAACGCGTTGATTCTATTAGCCACTCACGAAATGGAACGCCATCGGATTTCTGCTGATGAAATGAATGTCTTTAGTTCATCCTTCATCCTTCCTAATTCATCCTTCTTTATTTACCCACAGCCCGCAGCGTCGCGCCAATCACCACCGCCGTGTACTTTACCAATTCATCCACCGAAATGCGTTCGTCCGCCATGTGCGGCATGTTGTGGTCGCCGGGGCCGAAT
This sequence comes from Planctomycetota bacterium, assembly GCA_038227045.1. Classification (GTDB taxonomy): domain Bacteria; phylum Planctomycetota; class SZUA-567; order H5-PLA8; family H5-PLA8; genus JANXLS01. Next base: position 6,503 of record JBBRQD010000010.1, on the reverse strand, counting down.
GCCGCCGCCGGGATGCCGGCCCAGATCAATTGTTTGCACAGCGTCGCTCCGCCGATGCCCACGAATTTGGGCTCCTTGCCGGTGATTTCGTGGATCGCCCCATACAACGCCTGAGCGACCGGCTGATCGGACTTTACTTCCGATGGCGCCAGTTCCGCGAATTTCTCGACTTCGACCGTGACACCCTTGCGGCGCGACGCGATCTGTTCGGCCATGCGGCGCAATTCCTGAGTGATGCCGGTGCCCGTCTGGTGCGGCAGGTAGCGCAGATTATACACGGCGGTGGCTTTTCCCGGCACGATGTTGTGCGCGATTCCCGCATCGGCTTTGGCCACGACGCAGGTCGTCGGCGTCAGCAGCGGATGCTTGATGTCGCTGCCGTTCGGTTTCCACGCTTCGGTGAGGTAAATCATTTCGGCCAGAGCGCTCAGCGCCGAAACCCCGTCCCACGGCGTGCTCGAATGTGCCTGCTTTCCGTGGAAGGTGACTCGGATATTGACCAAGCCTTTCTCCGCGATTTCCACTTCCGCCATGTGGCTGGGAATATCCGGAACGAACGCCATGTCGGCTTTGACGTCGCATTCTTTCAGCAGCCAGTCCAAGCCCAGATCGGAGCCGTGCTCTTCGTCGGCGATCGCGCCGATCATCAGCGTGCCTTTGAATTCGCCTTCGACCGTCTTTAAATAATCCGCGGCGGCGAGCAGTCCGGCGAGCGGGCCTTTGTCGTCCGTCGCGCCGCGCCCCCAGACGTAGCCGTCTTTCACTACACCGCCCAGCGGCGGCACGCTCCAGCCCTCGCCGACCGGCACCACGTCGGTATGCGCGGGGATAAAGAGGCGCGGGCTTGCGCCGCTGCCAATCTCGCCAATGAGACTCGTGCGCCCCGCGCCGGGGTCGTACGTCTTGAACGGAATTCCGCGCGCGGCGCAGAATTTGCCAACGTATTCGGCAGCGATCTTTTCGTTGCCAGGCGGATTGACGGTGTCGAGCTGAATCAACTCGCTCAGCAGCGTCGTCACCATTTCGCGGCGCGCTTCGGCGGCGGCCACAATTGTTGCGCGGTCGATCGGCATTTGGGCGGTCCTTTTCATGGCGAAGGTAGTGGTGGTGGTGGTGGTGAAAGGTGGTTAGAATGAGCCTAGCTTCGCCGTGCGCTCAGTCTTTCGATTTATTATTTGGCGCATAGTAGCGCGTCAGTATTTCCGAAAACTGCTTATACGCATCCGAGTTGATGTCGCAATACAATTCAGCTTTCGGGCCGAAGCATTTGACTTCATGGCATCCAAGACAGACCAGCACTTGATACGCATCGTCGCCGTTTTTCCATTCGATGCAAAAATCGGGGTGATATCCGCCGCACTTCTTATATCCCTCCCATTTTCCGAATGAGTCCTTGGCGCAAAATAGCTTCGTCAGGCTTTTGGCGTCTTCGTCCTTTAACACCGGCTGCTTTTCAAAAAAAGCGAAGTCATGCAGCTTGATCACTTTTCCTTCTACCGGTTTTCCATCCCGGCGTTCTCGCGGAGTGCCTTCGTAAAGCGTAACTTTGCCCGCTTTTTCAATTGCCGCGGAAAGCGGCTTGTAGTTATCGAAATTCGTGTCGACTTCCTTTTTTTCTTCGCCACAACTGGCGAAGGCGATCACAACGCTCAGCATGGCATTAATTCGAATGGCGTGCAGCATGACCGGCCCTTTCGATGAAAAAGTGTCAACGCAATTTAAACGGTTTGTACGGCGAATTCAATCAGGCAATTTGTATTGGCGATCTATTTCTTCGGAATGAATGGAACCGATGGAGGAATAAATTGAACCGGCTGGTTGGGTTTGTTCGTCTTGCCTAACTCGGCTTTGACGGCGTTGACGGCTTCCGAACGGCGGGCATTGATTACAGCGCCGATCTTTGCTTTATCCATCATGCCTGAGATTTTGACGTTGTCGAAGGCGATGCTGGCATTCTCTTCCTTGTCGTGAGTCTCGATGTACAAGCCCACAAACTTGGGCTCGAAACCGATCGGCATCCGTCCCAGCTCAATCGGTTTGGCGCTGCTCGTCGCGGTAAACGAAATTCGGCCGCTGCTGCACACCATGCGAAACCGAATCTTGTCTTCCTGTTTCCCGGGCAGATGGCCCGTAGTTTCCTTTTCGTCGCATGCGCCCCGTCCGGAAACGCACAGCTCATTTTTCCTGCATTCCTTGACGCTCAGTCGAATCACATTGGTGCCGCCGTCCGAAACCAGAATTCCGAAGCTTGGAAGCTGATCTTTCTTTTCGTGCGCATGGACCTTCAAGACGCCCGCTTCGGCTTCGAACGCCCATGCGGCGCCGGGATTGAAATAGAAGGGCAGCGTCGCCATCGGAACGCGCTTTCCGCTTCGCGGATCCAGTTGGTGTTCGCCGACGGCTTTCAGCACCAGCAGTTTTGCGGCATCGTCGTAGTCGATGCTTCCGGAATTCGCGCCGTCGCCTTCGAAACTCCATGCGGCAACCTGGTCGGCATTTTTAAAATCGTAATTCACGTCGCTGGGGCCGTTGCCGCTGGGTTCGACATGGAACAGCGCCTGCTCGGCGCCGCGCGATAAATTTAAATCGAAACTCAACGCCGCCCACCGGTCGGAGAATTTCTCCGCCAACGCCGGATCGGAAACCAGTTGCGTTTTGAGGTCGTTCAGCGCCTTCAGCGCGTATTCGAGGTCCGCTTTGGACAATTTGGGCTGCGTTCGCTTTTCAAGCTTTTCGAAGGTGTCAGCGAGGATCTTGGCTCGACCGTCGTTATCGCCCTTGGCGAGCCGGTCGCGCGAGGCGCGCACCGCATCCAGAACCTGCTGTGCCGCTTTGGCCGCCGATCCGCCGCTGGCCAGTTTCCCTTTCCAGTCGTTTTCGAATCCGTCCAACTGCTCTTTCTTCGCCGAGCCCTGGGCCTGTGCGACGGCAGCGCGCGCCCGTTGTTCGAGCTCGTCATTTTTTCCACGGACTGTTGCTTGAGCTTTGGTCACGCGATCCGCGTGTTTCGTCCACCACGGCTCTGGTGAAAAATCTTTGGACAGCCCGTTCAGCAGATTCTCGGCGTCCGAATATTTTTCGGCGTCGATCAACGGCTGCAATGCCTTGAAACGCGCTTCGAAATCGCCCATCGATTGCGCCGCGGCTGTGAACGCTTTGGCGTCATTCAATTCGACCTCGGCCTTCGCGCTCGGATTCGCAGCCTGGTTCTGTGCGGCGGGGGCATTCGCACTCTGATTGTTGGCGCCGGCCTGCAGACTCGCAAACAAGCCGCCAGCCTTCCCCTGTGCTTCCGCGCGCAAGGATTTTTCATCGGTGTCGGCCGGTTTCGGAGTGCCATCCGACGCTCTTTTCTCGCCCCCGCTTTTATCAAGTGATATGGCGGTCACGCTCCCGGATACGGTAATTTTCAGCGTGATCGGTTCAGCAGTAGTCGAGCGTGCGACGACCGCCTTGCTGGAGCTTTGGCTGTGGGAGAACACGAAGGCGAATGCAAGCATCGCCGCTGCCGAGCCGCCGATGATCCAAACGAGTTTCCCGTTCGAAGAAGTAGCGCGCGGGTAGTGCGCCTTTTCGGCGATTGACGCGCCGTCGTATCTCTTGCGAATTCGAACGCCTTCTCTCACGCCGCTCGCTTTTGCAGTTATTTGTGCGAATGCAAGCGTTACACCGGTGGCTGCCGTCTCTCGTGGGAGTTCAACTTCAAAAGGCGGGCACGAAGTACAATAGCATTCGCCATCCGCGGCTACATTTCCTTGGGAACCGGGCGGAAGGAGCATCATCGAGCAGCGATGACAGTACCACAAACCAAACACAGCAGACTCTGGCGGTTTAGAGGGTGGTGCCTGATCGCTATTGACATCGATTTGGCTTTTCGGTTCCATCCTTGCTCCACGGACAGACTTTTCGCACTCTAAACTTAACACAATCTATGCACGTTGCGAATGCCAATTTCAATTGCTTTTTTCAGCACGTCGAATAACTTGAAGAGCGGCATCAAAAAAGTTTTTTCATGCAATCCTAATCCCACTACATCCAGTTTCGAACTCGACACTTCAAAAAAAATCCGAATACCATTTAGTAAAACCGAGGACGGGACGATTAGAACCCGACACTTCATAAGACCTTAACAAGGACGCGGTTCAATGCGGCAAATTCAAAAATTCGCTCTGAATGCAACGGTGCTCCTAATGTGCGCCAGTGCACATGCTTCCGATTGGCCCAATTTCCGTGGAACTGACTATGACGGAATTTGCGGCGAAAAACTGCCAAATAAAGATTGGAAAAATAAACCGCCGAAAGAAATCTGGCGCATCACCCTTGGCGACAACGGTTACGCGGGGCCGTCCGTCTCTGGTTCAAAGCTCTTTATCATCGATCATAAGGACAGCCGCGACAGCGTGCGAGCCGTGGATATCAAGACGGGAAAGAACGTGTGGACCTACGACTACGAGGATGCGGATAAGAATCAATACGGCTTCTCGCACACCACTCCAACCTGCGACGCCGGGCGCGTTTTTACATTCAGCCGCCAAGGCATCTTGAATTGCCTCAAAGCGGACGACGGCACGCTGGTGTGGAAGCGCGACATCAAGGCCGATTTCGGAGGCCGATGGAAGGGCGACAACTGGGGCTACGCCGCGTCGCCGCTGGTGGATGGCGACAAATTGATCATCTGTCCCAGCGGGCCGGGAGCGTTGGTGGCAGCGCTCGATAAATACACTGGAAAAGACCTCTGGAAGGGCGGTGGCGACGAACAAGCCGGATATGCCACGCCAGTAAAGGCCGAGATCGGCGGCAAAGCACAGTACATACTCTTCAGCGGCGCGACCGTTTTGGGAGTCGATCCAGCCAGCGGCGGAGTGCTCTGGACTTCGCCGTGGCGCACGGCTTATGGCGTCAACGCGGCCACACCGCTGGTCGTCGGAAACACGGTCTTCGTATCGAGCAATTATGGAGTCGGCTGCGAAATGCTCGATGCCTCCATCGCCCCGCCGAAGGAACTCTGGCGCAGCAAAGCGCTGAAAGCGCATTTCAGTTCGCCGATTTTCTTCGAAGGGCACATCTACGGCACGGGCGAACCGGACGATTTGAGCTGCATCGTTCACGCAACGGGCGAAGTAAAATGGAAGAAGCCCGGCTTCCAAAAAGGCGGAATCCTGGGCATCGATAGCATGATTATCGGGGTGGGAGGCAGCGACGGCGACGTGGTTCTGTGCAAGATGTCGCCCGAAGGCTACGTCGAATCCGGCCGCATCAAACCGCTGGGCGGACAAAGCTGGACAGCGCCCATCGTCGCGGGGGGAAAACTATACGTCCGAAACGCAACGGCGTTGGTGTGTTTGGAGTTGAATCCGTGAAGCGAGCAAGTCAGTCAGATTGGGTGGAGTGTGGAAAAAAGTGAGTGCTCTGTCACTTTTTTTCATATGATTCCGGGGCCAGACGGTAAGACAGATTTTCAGCGTTGGGGCGAAATGGGTGGACGGCCGAAACTAGTGGAGTAAACGAATGTTTGAATGGCTTGCTAACGAGATAGACTTAGTCAAAACGAATAAATTTTTTCTCATTGATGGACCCGCATCACCCGAGTTTCGTTTTGTCGTAGATCAGATGGGGGGGGCAATGCCTCCGTCCTATAGGCTTTTTGTCGTTGAGTTTGGCAATGCAAAATTGTATCGGAAGAGCAGTTATTGGCAATTGGAGATATATGCCGGTCCTAGGGAATCGATCAGCGATAATGGGGAGGAGCTAATGCAGTTTGGTCGGACGCATACCTCGCTTGCCTACTTTAAAAAATCGTTACTTACTAAAAATTCCGAAACACCAGTTTTTGAATGGCATACTGGACAAGGTCTTCGTAAAACGGCATCTGGATTTGAGGAGTGGTTAAAAGCCAAATGTAATTGGGCGCGAAAGAAATACAAACAGTCGGAGTGGAAAGCCATTATGCAAGGGCCTTCTCCTTTTACTGTGGAAGAAAAGGCAATATTGGCAGCACGGAAGCAATTTCGATGGCGGATTGTTGGTATAAGCGGCAATGGGGACTTAAAGTTTGAGATTCATAATGGTTCTAAAATGGTACTTCCATATCTTTCGGTTGGCATTCGTGGAAAACATCGTCCACCAAACCAAGGCATATTGAATGGCGGCGGTCGCCTTCCGGTAGCATCAATTATTCCTGGCGAGACGAAGGTAATTGAATATGATTGCTACAAAAAATATATTAAGCCGGAGGATGTTGAGGTATTTGATAAACCCGAACCTGGCCCAGAAGATCGTGAAGAATATTGGGAATTCAAGAAGATCTGACGGGTATTGCGGGAGTTGGATCTCCGACGACGTTTAGAAAATATGGACAGCCACAATCCTGTTCGGCACTAATTTTGCATGGCAAAGTTTACCCGATTTTTCAAGGGTTGAAAGATGCAAATGCGCATGACGGTGCAGGAACGGATAGGCAAGTTGCGTAATTGTATAATTTTGGGCGTGACGGGGCGCGAAAT